>DASYRK010000111.1:0-84097 GCA_036004505.1 Steroidobacteraceae bacterium | reverse complement strand
GAAGTTCTCGAAGCCATGGAGCAGGCCATCCAGAAGGCCGGCCGCTCCAAATACGGGCCGCTGCTCGATATCCGCGCCAAGATCAACCGCGCCAACGGCGAGGTGATGCTGGCGCGCTACCAGACGGTCGTCGAGACGGTCGAGGACGAGCACAATCAGCTCACGCTCGCCCAGGCCCAGAAGAAGGATCCGGCGAAGAAAGTCGGCGACACGTTCGTCGACGTGCTGCCGCCGATCGATTTCGGCCGCATCGCGGCGCAGACCGCGAAGCAGGTCATCGTGCAGAAGGTGCGCGAGGCCGAGCGCGAGATGGTCGTGAACGAATACCATGGCCGCATCGGCACGCTCGTGTCCGGCATCGTCAAGCGCGTCGACCGTAACGGCGTGTACGTCGATCTCGGGGGCAACGCCGAAGGCTTCGTGCCGCGCGACCAGATGATTCCGCGCGAGCCGGTGCGCTCGCAGGATCGCATCAAGGCTTACCTGCAGGACGTGCGCTCCGAGCAGCGCGGTCCGCAGCTGTTCCTGACGCGCACGGCGCCGGAATTCCTGATCGAGCTGTTCAAGCTGGAAGTGCCGGAAGTCGGCCAGGGCCTGATCAACATTCTCGGCGCGGCGCGCGACGCCGGCGTGCGCGCCAAGATCGCGGTAAAGAGCAACGACAGCCGCATCGACCCGGTCGGCGCCTGCGTCGGCATGCGCGGCTCGCGCGTGCAGGCCGTGTCCAACGAGATCGCGGGCGAGCGCGTCGACATCATCCCGTACGACGACAACGCCGCGCAGTTCGTCATCAACGCGATGGCGCCGGCGGAAGTCGTGTCGATCGTGGTCGACGAAGACTCGCACTCGATGGACATCGCGGTGACGGAAGAGAAGCTGTCGCAGGCGATCGGCCGCGGCGGCCAGAACATCCGCCTCGCGAGCGAGCTGACCGGCTGGGAGCTGAACGTCATGACGCAGCAGGCCGCCGAGGCCAAGAGCGAGGGCGAGCAGCGCAAGCTGATCGAGCAGTTCAAGACGCAGCTGGACGTCGACGAGGACGTGGCGCAGATCCTGGTGCAGGAAGGCTTCTCGACGATCGAGGAGATCGCCTACGTGCCGGCTTCCGAGCTGAGCGGGATCGAGGAGTTCGACGAGGAGATCGTCAAGGAGCTGCGCAATCGCGCGCGCGACGTGCTGCTGACGCAGGCGATCGCGACCGAGGAGAAGATCGACGGCGCCGGGCCGGCCGAAGACCTGCTGGGCGTCGACGGCATGGACGAGGAGCTGGCGTCGGTGCTCGCGAGCCGCGGCATCCTGACGCGCGAGGATCTCGCCGAGCAGGCAGTCGACGATCTGTTGGAAATCGAAGGCGTGGATGCCGAGCGCGCCGGCGCGCTCATCATGGCGGCACGCAAGCATTGGTTCGAGACAGCTGCAGGCCAGGCCTGAGCGCGGTCGGAGGTTTCATGGCGGATGTCACAGTTAGCCAGTTTGCCGAGGTACTGAAGGTACCTGTCGAGCGTCTGCTGACGCAGCTCGACGAAGCGGGCATTCGCGTTTCCGGCGCCGAGGACACCATTACCGACGACGCCAAGATGGAGCTGCTGACGTTCCTGCGGCGTGCGCATGGCCGCACGCAGGATTCGGCGGCGCCGCGCAAGATCACCTTGCAACGCAAGTCGCAGGGCGAGCTCAAGGTCGCTTCGTCCCAGGGCCGCGCGCGCATGGTCAACGTCGAGGTGCGCAGCAAGAAGACTTACCTCAATCGCAGCGTGCTCGAAGAGCAGGCGCGCGTGCAGCAGCAGGAAGTCGACCGGCACAAACACGAAGTCGAGCGCCAGAAACACGACGTCGAGCACGCGCGCGAGGTCCAGGAAGAGGACCGTCTGAAGCAGCAGCAACTCGAAGCGGAGCAGCGCGAAGCCGAAGTGCGGCAGCGCCAGCAGCTGGAAGAAGAAGCGAAGCGTCGCGCCGACGAGGAAGCGCGCGTGCTCGCCGAGGAAGAAGCGCGTCGTCAGGCCGAGGCGCGCGAGCGCCAGGAAGCCGAGCGCCGTCGCGAGCAGGAAACCGCAGCGAAGGTCCGCGAGCCCGAGCGCAACGAACCCGCACGCACGCAGCGCGCCGAGCTGCACGTGTCGAGCGACGCGAGTGCGCGCTTCAAGAAAAAGAAGCAGCACCAGGCTTCGAGGTCGCGCCGTCCGGTGCAGGTCAACGTCTCGACGCAGCACGGCTTCGAGCGTCCGGCCGCGCCCGTCAAGCGCGACGTGCAGATCGGCGAGACCGTCACGGTCGCCGAGCTGGCGCAGCGCATGGCCGTGAAGGCCAACGAAGTCATCAAGGTCATGATGAACATGGGCGTCATGGCGACGATCAACCAGCCGATCGACCAGGACACCGCGGTGCTCGTGGTCGAGGAGCTCGGCCACAGCGCCGTCGTCGTCAAGGAAAACGCGATCGAGGACGAGTTGCAGAGCACCGATACGACGCACGCGCTCGAGTCGCGTCCGCCGGTCGTCACCGTCATGGGCCACGTCGACCACGGCAAGACCTCGCTGCTCGATTACATCCGCAGCACCAAGGTCGCTGCGGGCGAAGCGGGCGGAATCACGCAGCACATCGGCGCGTACCAGGTGAAGACGGCGAAGGGCGTGGTCACCTTCCTCGATACGCCCGGCCACGCGGCGTTCACGGCCATGCGTGCCCGCGGCGCGCAGGTGACGGACATCGTGGTGCTGGTGGTGGCGGCGGATGACAGCGTCATGCCGCAGACCGTCGAGGCAATCGAGCACGCACGCGCGGCCGAAGTGCCGATCGTCGTCGCGATCACCAAGATCGATAAGGGCGATGCCGATCCGGAGAAGGTCAGGAACGACCTGGCCAAGCACAACGTGCTGCCGGAAGCGTGGGGCGGCGACACGATGTTCGCGAACGTGTCCGCACGCACGGGCCAGGGCATCGACGAGCTGCTCGATACGATCCTGCTGCAGGCGGACGTGCTCGAACTGAAGGCTGCGCGCGACGGCCTCGCCGCCGGTGTCGTGATCGAGTCCAGCATGGAGAAAGGCCGCGGCGCTGTGGCCACGGTACTGGTGAAGCGCGGCACGCTGAAGCCGGGCGATCAGATCATCGCCGGCCAGGAATACGGCCGCGTTCGCGCGATGTTCGACGAGACCGGCCAGCCGGTGACGGAAGCAGGTCCCTCGATGCCGGTCGTCGTGCTCGGCCTGTCGGCCGCGCCGAACGCCGGCGACGAGTTGCTCGTCGTCGAAAGCGAGCGCAAGGCGCGCGAGGTCGCGCTGTATCGCCAGGGCAAGTTCCGCGACACCAAGCTCGCGAGGCAGGGCCCGACGAAGCTGGAAGACATGCTGTCGCAGATGGGCGATGGCAAAGCGGCGACCATGCAAGTGGTCATCAAGGCGGATGTGCAGGGCAGCGCCGAGGCGCTGCGCGACGCGCTGTCGAAACTGTCGACCGACGAGGTCGCGGTCAAGGTCGTCTCGAGCGGCGTCGGCGGCATCACCGAGTCGGACGTGACGCTGGCGATGGCTTCGAATGCCCGGATCATCGGCTTCAACGTGCGCGCGGACGGCTCGGCGCGCACGATGATCAAGGAATCCGGCACCGACGTGCGCTACTACAGCATCATTTACGAAGCGATCGACGACGTGAAGCTGGTGCTGTCGGGCATGCTGGCGCCGGAGGTCAAGGAGCAGATCGTCGGCCTGGCGCAGGTGCGCGAGGTGTTCCGCTCCAGCAAGTTCGGCACCGTGGCGGGCTGCATCGTCGCGGACGGCTACGTCCGCCGCAACAATCCGATCCGCGTGCTGCGCGACAACGTCGTGATCTTCGAGGGCGGCCTCGAGTCGCTGCGTCGCTTCAAGGACGACGTCAATGAAGTGCGCGCCGGCACCGAATGCGGCATCGGCGTGAAGAACTACAACGACGTGCGCGTCGGCGACCAGATCGAGTGCTATTCGCGCATCGAAGTGGCGAGAACGGTGGCCTGATCCATAGACATGACCAGCAAAGGCTTTCCACGCGCCAAGCGCATCGCGCAGCAGATCCAGCAGACGTTGAGCGAGCTGATCCGGCGCGAGCTGCGCGATCCGCGCCTCGGCATGGTGACGCTCACCGAAGTGCGCGTCGCGCCCGATCTCGGCTCCGCGAAGGTGTACTTCTCGGTGCTCGGCGCTTCGCCGCAGCAGGCGCAGGAGATTCTCGACGCTGCAGCGCCGCTGCTGCGCGGGCCGCTCGGCCGCGCGCTCGGCACGCGCCACAGCCCGGAGCTGCGCTTCGTGCAGGACGAGCTGATCGAGAGCGGCGCGCGTCTGTCGGCCCTCATCACGAAGGCGGTCAAGGATGACACCGAGCGTCACGTCGACGACGAAGACAAACCCTAGCAGCCCCGTGTCCCACGTCTGAAAGATATGGCTGGTCGGTTCTATCGCGCCGTCGACGGCATCCTGCTGCTCGACAAGGCGCTCGGCGTTTCTTCCAACGCCGCGCTTCAGCAGGTGCGCGCGCTGTTCAACGCCGCCAAGGCCGGGCATGCCGGCAGCCTCGATCCGCTGGCGTCCGGCTTGCTACCGGTCTGCTTCGGACAGGCGACCAAGGTTTGCGGCCGGTTGCTGAATTCCGGCAAGACCTACCGCGTGCTGGTCCAGCTGGGCGCGCGCACCGAGTCGGGCGACGGCGAGACCGAGGTGATCGAGCGTGCCGCCGTGCCGCCTCTCGACGATCGAGCCGTCGACGCCGTGCTGGCGTCGTTCGTCGGCGAGCAGGATCAGATCCCGCCGATGCACTCGGCGCTGAAGTTCGAAGGCAAGCGCCTGTACGAGCTGGCGCGTCGCGGGGAGTCGGTCGAGCGCGAGCCGCGCCGGATCGCGATCCATCGCATCGCGCGCGTACGGCTCGACCGGGACGAGCTCGAGTTCGACGTCTACTGCTCGAAGGGCACCTACATCCGGACCCTGGCTGCCGACATTGCCGATCGGCTCGGCACGCTCGGCTACGTCCGTGGCCTGCGCCGCCTGACGCTCGATCCGTTCGGCGATCTGCCCAGCTACACGCTGGAGCAGCTGGCCGAGCGGCCGCCGGCCGAGCGGGACGCGCTGCTGCTGCCGCCGGATCGGGCATTTCTGGACCTGCCGCAGGTGGAGTTGGGAACGGCTGCCGTAGAAGGTCTGCTGCAGGGAAGGACGGTCGCCACTGCGCACCCGGGTGCGACGGGCGAGTTGCGGGCCTACGACGCCCAGGGGCGATTCCTCGGGATCGTGCTGGGCGCGGGCGTTGGGCGGGTCCGGCCCATCAGGCTGTTCGTGGACGTCGACACGGCGCGCGCGCGCAAACCTGATTCTCCGGCCTAATTCCGTGGTTTTGCTTGAGATTATCGGCCGCGCGAGTACAATGCGCGGCTCGCAAAACGGCACACACCGGGTCAGATCCCGAGGCCTCGTTTCAAAGGCCTAGTTCAGAGGAAAAGGGCAGATGTCATTGTCGACCGACGCAAAGGGCGGAATCGTCCAGCAATATCGTCGCAACCCGAACGACACGGGCTCGCCGGAAGTGCAGATCGCACTGCTCTCGGCGCGCATCAACGAGCTCGGCGAGCACTTCACCACCCACAAGCGCGATCACGCTTCGCGTCGCGGGCTGCTCAAGATGGTGAACCAGCGTCGCAAGCTCCTCGACTATCTCAAGAGCACTGCACCCGAGCGCTACCAGGACGTGGTCGCGCGCCTCGGCCTGCGGCGCTGAGCCAGGCCGGAAGACCCGCTTCGTCAGCGGGTCATTGCACCCCTCTCTCTTCCCACTCCACCCGGTGAGGCGCTCGCATCTTCCGCTCGCCCGGGTCAGGTACGCATCGTGAGCTCCATCAAGAAAACGTTCTCCTACGGCCAGCACTCAGTCACTCTCGAGACCGGCGAGGTCGCCCGTCAGGCCGACGGCGCAGTCCTCGTCACCATGGGCGACACAGTGGTGATCTGCACCGCCGTCGCTCGCAAGGAGGCCGATCCGAACAAGGACTTCTTCCCGCTGACCGTCAACTACGTCGAGAAGACCTATGCCGCGGGCCGCATCCCCGGCGGCTTCTTCAAGCGCGAAGGCCGTCCGTCCGAGAAAGAGACGCTGACCTCGCGGCTGATCGACCGGCCGATCCGGCCGCTGTTCCCGGAAGGCTTCTTCAACGAAGTGCAGGTCGTCGCCACCGTCGTCTCGCTGAATCCCGACGTCGACTCCGACATCCCGGCGATGCTCGGCGCCTCCGCGGCGCTGGTGCTCTCGGGCGTGCCGTTCCGCGGTCCGATCGCGGCGGCGAAGGTCGGCTACAAGGATGGCCAGTACATCCTCAATCCGACGGCCACGCAGCTGAAGGACTCCAAGCTGGAGCTGGTCGTCGCCGGCACGCGCGAAGGCGTGCTGATGGTCGAGTCCCAGGCAGACAGCCTGTCCGAGGAAGTGATGCTCGGCGCGGTGACGTTCGGTCACCAGCAGATGCAGGTCGCGATCCAGGCGATCAACGAGCTGAAGGCCGAGGCCGGCAAGCCGTCGTGGAACTGGCAGCCCGCCGCGGTCCACGCACAGCTCGAATCCGCGCTCGCGGCGAACGCCGAAGCTGCGCTTTCGGAGGCGTACAAGATCACCACGAAGGCGTCGCGCAGCGAGCGTCTGAAAAAGATCAAAGAAGCCGCGCTGGCGGCGCTGGCCAGCGGCGACTCGCCGCAGTTCGATCCCGATCACGTCGAGACCGAGCTCGCCAATCTGGAATACCGCATCGTTCGCCGCCGCGTGCTGGCTGGCGAGCCGCGCATCGACGGCCGCGACTTCAAGACCGTGCGTCCGATCTCGATCCGCACCGGTGTCCTGCCGCGCACGCATGGCTCGGCGCTGTTCACCCGCGGCGAGACGCAGGCGCTGGTCGTGACGACGCTCGGCACTGGCCGTGACGCGCAGATCATCGATGCGTTGGCCGGCGAGCGCAAAGAGCCGTTCATGCTCCACTACAACTTCCCGCCGTTCAGCACCGGCGAGACCGGCATGATGGGCTCGCCGAAGCGCCGCGAGATCGGCCACGGCAACCTCGCACGCCGCGGCATCTCCGCCGTCATGCCGGACATGACGACCTTCCCGTACGTCATCCGCGTCGTCTCCGAAATCCTCGAGTCGAACGGCTCGAGCTCGATGGCGAGCGTGTGCGGCACCAGCCTGGCGCTGATGGACGCGGGCGTGCCGATCAAGGGCGCTGTCGCCGGCGTGGCGATGGGCCTGGTGAAGGAGGGCGACCGCTTCCAGGTGCTCACCGACATCCTCGGCGACGAAGATCACCTCGGCGACATGGACTTCAAGGTCGCGGGCACGCGCACCGGCGTCACCGCGCTGCAGATGGACCTGAAGATCGACAGCATCACGCGCGAGATCATGCAGGTCGCGCTCGACCAGGCGAAGGCCGGCCGCCTGCACATCCTCGAGCAGATGGACAAGGTGCTGGCCGAGCCGCGCGCCAAGATGTCGGAGTGGGCGCCCTCGATCATCACGATCAAGATCGACCCGGAGAAGATCCGCGAGGTCATCGGCAAGGGCGGCGCAGTCATTCGCGCAATCACCGAAGAGACCGGCACGTCGATCGACATCGAGAACGACGGCACCGTGAAGATCGCCTCCGTGGACGGCCTCTCCGGCCGCGAAGCGCAGCGGCGCATCGAGCTGATCACCGCCGAAGTCGAAGTCGGCCGGATCTACGAGGGCAAGGTCGCGCGCCTGATGGACTTCGGCGCGTTCGTGACCATCCTGCCGGGCAAGGACGGCCTGGTGCACATCTCGCAGATCTCCGACGAGCGCGTCGAGCGCGTCAGCGACAAGCTGAAGGAAGGCGACGTGGTGCGCGTGAAGGTGCTGGAAGTCGACCGGCAGGGCCGCGTCCGCTTGAGCATGCGGAACGTCGACGCGGCCTGACGGCCGCGCCGCGTTCTACTTCGGTCAGGTTCGGCGTTCGTTGTCGGCGCCTTCGTCGCGCTTGGCGCCGCCGCACATCGCTTTGAAGATGTCGTCCTGCACCGAGCGCCAGCGCTCGATGTTCTTCTGCGTGAGCGAGCTGATCGCGTCGTAGGCGTCGGTCCCCATCGAGTTGCGCAGGTGCTCGCGGATCTGCTGTTGCTGAGTCGACAGCATCTTCAGGCTCTGCTCGAGATAGCTGCCGACCACGTTCTGCATGGCCCCGCCGTACGAGCGGATCACCTGCGACAGGAAATCCTGGCTCATCAGCGGCTCGCCCGCGTGTTCCTGCTCGGCGATCACCTGCAGCAGGATCGAGCGCGTGATGTCTTCCTGGGTTTTCTTGTCGATGACGAGAAAGTCGACTTTGTCCATCACCAGGCGCCGGATGTCCGCGAGCGTGATGTAGCGGCTCTCGACGGTGTCGTACAGACGCCGGTTGGGATACTTCTTGATCACTCTCGATTCAGTCTTGGGCTCGCTCATAGACGCTCCCATGGTGGCTGCCCGGGGCAGCTCTGACCCTTGAACCGGTCGTGTTTCTATGGCGTTCATGTTAACTCCATCTGGCGCAGGCCGGCGAGCGGCCGCGCCTGCCAGTTCTCTATCGCCCATTCCCACATCGTTGCCAGCGGGCCTCGACGCAGGTCCGGCGGCGGTCCCTGTTTCAGAAAGTGCAGCGTACGCCACAACTCGTGCGCCGGCTGGCGGACATCGACCGCCGCGGCGCCCGTCGACTTCGACAGTTTGATCCCATTGGCATCGATGGCTACCGGCAAATGTGCGTACTCGGGAGTGGTCAGACCCAAGGCGCCCTGCACGGCGATCTGGCGCGCGGTGCTGCCCAAGAGGTCGGCGCCGCGCACGACGTGCGTGATGTTCTGGGCCGCGTCGTCGACGACGACCGCGAGCTGATATGCGAACAGGCCGTCGCGCCGGCGGATGACGAAGTCGCCGGTGTCGCTCGCGAGCTGCGTCGTCTGCCGACCCTGCAGCCGGTCGTCGAATGCGATCGTGCCGGGCGCGACCCGGAAGCGGATGGCGAGCGGACGGTCCGGCGCCCGCACGCCGTTGCTACACCAACCGGGGTAGTACAACTCGTCGGACACGCGGCCGGGTGGCTGCGCTGCCTGCAGCTCGGTCCGGCTGCAGGAGCAGGGGAAGGCGCGATCGTTGGCGAGCAGGCGGTCGAGCGCCGCCTGGTAGAGAGCGGCGCGCTCGCTCTGTCTGACTATGGACTCATTCCATTGGAAGCCGAGCGCGTCGAGCGCGGCGACGATCTGCTCTGAGCTGCCGGGGACTTCGCGCGGCGGATCGAGATCTTCGATTCGCAGCAGCCATGCGCCGCCGGCGCGGCGTGCGTCGAGATAGCTGGCGGTCGCTGCGACGAGCGAACCGAAATGCAGCGGCCCGGTGGGCGAAGGAGCGAAACGACCGCGATAGGCGAGAGGCCTTTCAGCGGTAGCGGTCGTCTCGGTCACCGTACTGCTTTTCCCGACGTTCGCGGCGCTCCTGCGCCTCGACGCAGAGAGTCGCGACCGGGCGTGCTTCGAGCCGCTTGATGCCGATCTCTTCGCCGGTCTCGATGCAGTAACCGTAAGTGCCGTCCTCGATGCGCTTGATCGCTTCGTCGATCTTGCGGATCAGCTTGCGCTCGCGGTCGCGCGTGCGCAGCTCGAGGCTGAACTCGGACTCCTGCGTCGCGCGGTCGTTCGGGTCCGGGAAGTTCGCCGCCTCGTCCTTCATGTGAAGCACGGTGCGATCGACCTCGTGCATCAGGTCGCGCTTCCAGGTGTTGAGGATCAGCCGGAAATGCTCCAGCTGCTCCTTGTTCATGTACTGCTCGCCGCGCCGGGGGATGTACGGCTTAACGTTGCGCGGGCCGGCGAGCAGGTTGGTGTTGGGGACGTCCGGGCTGTCGCCCTCGTCGGCGTCGCTGCCGCCCGCCGCGTCGAGATCGTTGAGGTTCAGGGGTGTCACGGGTCTGGCTGGAATCGTGGGCTTGGCTGGGATCGTGGACGCCGCCTTGGCGGGCTTCGACGCAGCGGCAGTTGCCGGCGTCGGCGCCTTGGCGGCGGCGGGCTTCGGACTCGGCGGCGGAGCCGCCGGCTTGGCCGCAGGTTTCGCTACAGCTTTCGGGGCCGGCGCAGGCTTGACCTTGGCGAGGGGTGCGGCCTTCTTCGCCGGCGCTGCTTTCTTAGCAGAATCAGCTTTCTTGGCGATGGTCTTCTTGGCCTTCGTCGCCTTCGCAGGTTTCTTGGCGGCCATCTTCAGGAGCCTCCGGGCGCTGTCCGAACGTCGGGCTGTTGCGGACGGTATCTTAAAAGAGGGGCGCGATTATACAGACGGCGCTTGGCGGGTACAGGACAACAACAGGGCCCGCTCTTCGCAGCCACGCGCATCACGTCCACATGAGTTGGTGTTTCACATACACTACCGCGCGGCACGGGAACCGCTCCTACACATTTCATAGACAAAAGGCCCCTCTGACGCGCGATGCGACTCAATAAGATCAAGCTGGCCGGTTTCAAGTCCTTCGTCGATCCGACGGCCGTCAATTTCCCCAGTAACCTGATCGGTGTCGTCGGTCCCAACGGTTGCGGCAAGTCCAACATCATCGACGCCGTCCGCTGGGTGATGGGCGAGATCTCCGCGAAACACCTGCGCGGCGACTCGATGGCCGACGTCGTCTTCAACGGCTCCAGCTCGCGCAAGCCGGTCGGCACGGCCTCGGTCGAGCTGGTGTTCGACAACTCGGACGGCCAGCTCGCGGGTCAGTACGCCGGCTATTCGGAGGTCGCGCTCAAACGCGTCGTGTCGCGCGACGGAACCTCGGCGTATTTCCTCAACGGCGCGCGTTGCCGCCGCAAGGACATCACCCAGCTGTTCCTCGGCACCGGCCTCGGCTCGCGCAGCTACGCGATCATCGAGCAGGGCATGATCTCGCGCGTGATCGAAGCGCGCCCCGAAGAGCTGCGCGCCTTCCTCGAAGAGGCTGCCGGCATCTCCAAGTACAAGGAGCGCCGCCGCGAGACCGAAAATCGCATCGCGCACACCAAGGAAAACCTCGAGCGCCTCAGCGACGTGCGCGAGGAAGTCGACAAGCAGCTGGGCCGCCTGCAGCGCCAGGCCGCCACTGCACGCCGCTACCAGACGCTCAAGCAGGAGGAGCGCAAGCTCACCGCCGAGGTGCTGGCGCTGCGCCTGCGCGTGATCGAGCAGGACTCGCAGTCGAAGGAAGGCATCCTGCGCGAGCGCGACACTGCGATGCAGGCACTCATCGCCGATCTGCGTGCCATCGAAGCGTCGATCGAGTCGGCGCGCGAAGACTTCACGGAGAAATCCGAAGCGCTGAACGGGGTGCAGGGCCGGTACTATCAGATCGGCGCCGAAATCTCGCGCACCGAACAGTCGATTCAGCATGGACGCGAGCTGCGTCAGCGGCAGCGCCAGGACCTGGAGCAGGCGGAGCAGGGCGCCACCGAGGCGAACCTGCACCTGACCCGCGACCAGACCCAGACCGACGAGCTGCGCGCCGAGCTCGAGCAACTCGAGCCGGGCCTGAGCGCTGCGCGCGAGCGCGAGCGCGCTTCGGCCGCAGCACTCGCTCGAGCCGAAGAATCGATGCAGGAATGGCAGGAGCGCTGGGAAGAGCACAATCGCGATTCGCAGGCCGCGAGCGAGAAGACGCAGGTCGAGCGCGCGCGTATCGAGCAACTCGAACATCAGCTCATGCGAATCGCCTCGCAGCGCGAACGGCTCCAGGGCGAGCTGTCGCAGCTGACGGCCGCGGAAGTCGACGCGCGCATCGCGACGGCGCAGGCGGAGCAGGATCAGATCCGCATCCAGTCGGAGAACGCAGCGAACAAGCTGCGTGAAGCCGCCGACGAAGTTCAGCGTCTGCGTGAGCGCGAGCGCGAGCTCGTCGCCGCCGACGATCGCAGCCGCCAGCAGCTGCAGGACGCGCAAGGGCGTTTGATGTCGCTGCAGGCTTTGCAGCAGGCCGCGCTCGGTCTCGCGCAAGGCAAGGTCACCGAGTGGCTGAGCTCGAATTCGCTGGCCGAGCGTCCGCGTCTGGGTCAGCAGCTCGTCGTCGAGCCGGGCTGGGAGCGCGCGGTCGAGACAGTGCTCGGCTCGTACCTGGAAGCGGTCTCGGTCGACACGATCGACGCGATCGCCAACCGCCTCGAATCGCTGCAGGTCGGCGCCGTGTCGTTCTTCTCGTCCGGCGGCGCCAGCGCGCAGAAGGTCGACGGCGGCCGCTTGCTCGCGCGCGTGCAGGGCCCCGCAGCGATCTCTGCGCTGCTGACCGGCATCATCGCGGTCGACTCACTTCCGGAAGCGCTGGAGAAGCGACGCACGCTGCTGAGCGGCGAGTCTGTGATCACGCGCGACGGCGTCTGGATCGGTCGCGAGTGGCTGCGTGTCAGTCGCGACAAAGATGTGCACGCCGGCGTGATCGGGCGTGAGAAAGAGATGCGCTCGTTGCGCGATGTCGTTGCGGACGCGCAGAGGCAACGCGACGCCGCGCAGGCCGAGCTCGTCGATTCGCGCGCGAAGCTCGCCGAGCACGAGCAGCGTCGCGACGTCCATCAGGAAGAGGTCAACCGCCTGCATCGCGTCGCCGGCGATTCGCACGCACAGATGGGCGCGTTGCGCACGAAGTCCGAGCAGACGGCCGAGCGCGTCAATCGCATCGGCGCGGAAACCGAAGAGCTGGAACGCGATCACCGCAGCCGTGCCGGCGCGCTTGCCGAAGCCCGCGGCCGGTTGCAGGAAGGCATCGACGCCATGGCGGAGTTCGAGACCGCGCGCGTCGATTTCGAGCACGAGCGCGAGGAGCTGCGCCAGAACCTGTCGTTCAAGCGCTCGCAGGCGCAGACCGACCGCGATGGCGCGCAGGAAGTCGCGATCAAGGTCGAGTCGAAGCGCTCGGCGCTGCAGTCGATCTCCGCGGGTCTCGAACGCCTGCGTAATCAGCTCGAACAGCTCAAGCAGCGTCGCGACGAGTTGACGCGTCAGCTGGCTGAAGGCGATGCGCCGCTGCAGGCGCTCGCCACGTCGCTGGAAGAATTTCTGCACAAGCGCGTGCAGGTCGAGCAAGAGCTCGCCGCGGCGCGCACCGCGGTCGAAGGCGCCGAAGGTCGGATGCGCACGCTCGATCAGGGTCGCGTCGACGCGGAGGCGGCAGTCGACGTCGCGCGAGCCGGCCTGGAAGACGTGCGCATGGCGGCGCAGGAGCTGAAGGTCCGGCGCGAGACGCTGCTGGAGCAGTTCAAGGCGACGCAGTTCGATCTCGCGACCGTGTACCAGGAGATGGCGCCGGAAGCCGACGTGCCGACGTGGGAGACGAACCTCGCGGAAGTCGCCGGCAAGATCGAGCGCCTCGGCCAGGTCAACCTGGCGGCGATCGACGAGTTCAAGGAGCAGTCCGAGCGCAAGGAATACCTCGACCGCCAGTTCAAGGACCTGACCGATGCGCTCGAGACGCTCGAAGCGGCGATCCGCAAGATCGATCGCGAGACGCGCGCGCGCTTCCAGGACACGTTCGATCGCGTCAACGCCGGCCTGAAGGAGCGCTTCCCGCGCCTGTTCGGCGGCGGGCACGCGTATCTCGAGCTGGCCGGCGAGGACATCCTCAACGCGGGCGTCTCGATCATGGCGCGCCCGCCGGGCAAGCGGAACAGCACGATCAGCCAGCTGTCCGGCGGCGAGAAGGCGCTGACGGCGGTGGCGCTCGTGTTCTCGATCTTCGAGCTCAACCCGGCGCCGTTCTGCCTGCTGGACGAAGTCGACGCGCCGCTCGACGACAACAACGTCGGGCGCTTCTGCGATACGGTCAAGGACATGTCGAGCCGGGTGCAGTTCATCTTCATCACGCACAACAAGACCACGATGGAGCTGGCCTCGCAGCTGATCGGCGTGACCATGAACGAGCCGGGCGTGTCGCGCTTGGTGGCGGTGGACGTCGACGAAGCCGTGCGGATGGCCGCCTCTCAGTAGCAGAATATGGAATGAGCGAGCTGCGCTGGATTCTGATCGGTTTCGGGATCGTCCTGCTCGCAGCGATCTACTTGTGGGGACGGCGCGGCAATCGCGCGGTCGCGTCCGACGACGCGCTGCTGCGCACGCGGCCCGAGCCGACGATGCAGAACACCGAGTCGACGCTGCTGCGCTCCGCGGAGGAGATGTCAGCGGCGCGGCTCGCGCAGGACGACGACCCGGAGCTCGAACCGGACCCCAGCGAACGCTCGACGCCCGGCGCGCCGGACACCTGGCGCGGTCGTCTCGAACCCACGTTTGCCGATGCTCCGACCGAAGAGATGCAGGTGCGACCTGCGGCGACGCCGTCGCAGACAGCTGCCGCGGCTCCGACCTTGTCTTCGAGCGAAGCTCCGCAGGCGCGGCGGGTCGAGCGGCGCAAGATCCTGTCGGTGCGTCTCGCGATGGCGCCGCAGCGGATCGAGGGCGCGAAGCTCCTGGAAGCGTTGCTCGCCGAGTCGCTGCAGCATGGCAAGTACAGCATCTTCCATCGCCTGCACACCGACGGCAGCATCATCTTCAGCGTCGCGAGCATGGTCGAGCCCGGCACGTTCGATCTCGACAAGGTGGGCGAGACGCTCTACCCGGGCATCACGATGTTCGCGCAGCTGCCGGGACCGGTGCCCGGCATGCACGCGCTCAACGAAGTCATCGCCTGCGCGCGGCGCCTGCAGGCAAATCTCGGCGGCACTCTGCAGGACGAGCGCGGCGTGCCGCTCACAGTCCACCGCATCGAGCGCATGCGCCAGGAAGTGCGCGAGTTCGAGCGCCCGCCCACCGGCGGCGGCCGCGGCGCCGGATTGCAGTCCGCGCATCTCTGACGGGCCAGACGATCATGGCGAACAGCGCAGCCCAGGGCGCTAAGAAGAGCGCAGCGGCAAAGCTCCGTGACCTGCGCCAGCAGATCGAGCACCACAACTATCGCTATCACGTGCTCGACGACCCGGAAGTCTCCGACGCGGAATACGACCGGTTGATGCGCGAGCTCAAGGCGCTCGAAGAGCAATACCCGGATCTCGTCACGCCCGATTCGCCGACGCAGCGTGTCGGCGCGACGCCTGTCAGCGAGCTGCAGGAGGTCGTGCACGCGCGGCCGATGCTGTCGCTCGACAATGCCTTCGCGGACGAAGACGTCGTCGCGTTCGACCGGCGGGTGCGCGAGCGGCTCGAGGACGTCGAGCAAGTCGAATACTCCGCGGAGCCGAAGCTCGACGGTCTGGCGATCAGCTTCCGCTACGAATCGGGGCGGCTGGTGCAGGCCGCGACGCGCGGCGACGGGCTGCGCGGCGAGGACGTCACGCACAACGTGCGCACGATCAAGGCGGTACCCACGGTTCTACGCGGCGCTCCGCCGAAGCTGCTCGAAGTGCGCGGCGAAGTGTTCATGCTGATCGCCGGCTTCAAGGCGATGAACCAGCGTGCCGTGGAGCGCGGCGAGCGGACGTTCGTGAATCCGCGCAACGCGGCCGCCGGCAGTATCCGTCAGCTCGATCCGCGCCAGGCCGAAGGCAAGCCGTTCGACGTGTTCTTCTACAACGTCGGCGAGACGGAAGGCTGGAAGCTGCCGGCGAAACACAGCGAAGCCCTGCAGCAGCTGCGTGAGTGGGGCCTGAAGATTTCGCCGCTGCTGAGAATCGTGCAGGGTGCCGCAGGGTGTCTGCAGTACTACCGCGACGTCGGCGCGAAGCGCGCCGGGCTGCCGTACGAGATCGACGGCGTCGTCTACAAGGTCAATCGCTTCGTGCAGCAGCGCGAGCTGGGCTTCGTGGCACGTGCGCCGCGGTGGGCGATCGCGCACAAATTCCCGGCCCACGAAGAGAACACGATCGTCAAAGGCGTGGAATTCCAGGTCGGACGCACGGGCGCGCTGACGCCCGTCGCGCGGCTCGAGCCGGTGTTCGTCGGCGGCGTCACGGTCAGCAATGCGACGCTCCACAACATGGACGAGGTGCGGCGCAAGGATGTGCGCATCGGCGACACCGTCGTGATCCGTCGCGCCGGCGACGTCATCCCCGAGGTCGTGAAAGTCATCGTCGAGCGGCGTCCGCAACCCGCGCCGCCGGAGGTCCAGCTGCCGGCGAAGTGCCCGGTGTGCGACTCGGCGGTGGAGCGCGAAGAAGGAGAAGCGGTCGCGCGTTGCACCGGCGGTCTGGTCTGCGCGGCGCAGCGCAAGGAGGCGATCCGTCACTTTGCGAGCCGCCGCGCGCTCGATATCGACGGGCTCGGCACGAAGATCATCGATCAGCTGGTCGAGAGCGATCCGCCGCTGGTGCACAGCCCGGCCGACCTCTACACGCTGACTGCCGAGCAGCTCGCGGCGCTCGATCGAATGGGCGAGAAGTCCGCGGAGAACCTGGTCAGCGCGATCGAGGACAGCAAGCAGCACGCGACCTTGCCGCGCTTCCTGTATGCACTCGGCATTCGCGACGTCGGTGAGGCGACGGCCGCTGCGCTGGCGAACCATTTCGGCTCGCTGCAGGAGTTGCAGTCGGCGAGCGAGGAGCAGATCCAGGAAGTGCCCGACGTCGGGCCGGTGGTCGCGGCCCACGTGCACAAGTTCTTTCAGGAGAAGCACAACCGCGACGTCATCGCCGCGCTGGTCAAGCACGTCCATCTGCAATCGCAGGCGCGCAAGGCCGCGCAGGGCGAAGGCCCGCTGGCCGGCAAGACCTTCGTGCTCACGGGGAGCCTCGACAGCATGAGTCGCGACGATGCGAGCGATCGCATCGCCGCGCTCGGCGGCAAGGTCTCCGGCAGCGTTTCGAAGAAGACGTCGTATGTCGTCGCCGGCGCCGAGGCGGGCTCGAAGCTCGCCAAGGCGCAGGAGCTCGGCGTCGCAGTGCTCGACGAGAAAGCGTTCCTGAAGCTGATCGAGTAGCTTCAGCCCGACTCTTTCTTATCCTCGGCCTTCGCCGCCGGCGCCGCCGCCGCACCGGTCTTCTCGATCTTTGCGGCCTTGACCAGCTCGTCCAGGTGCGCCTGCAGCTTCTTGCGCTGAACGATCGTCTTCACGCGATCCTTCACTTCCTCGAACGGCGGCGCGCTGCTGGCGCGCGACTCCTCGAGCTTGATCACGTGCCAGCCGAACTCGCTGCGCACCGGCTGCTTGGTGAGCTCGCCCGGCGCGAGCGTGCGCACCGCGTCGGAGAACGGCTTCACCATGCTGTCGAGCGTGAACCAGCCGAGATCGCCGCCGTTCTTGCTGGTGGAGTCCTTCGAGCGCTTCGCCGCGAGCTTCGCGAAGTCGGCGCCTTTCTCCAGCTCCTTGGTGATCCCCTCGGCCGCCGCCTGGTCGTCGACCAGGATGTGGCGCGCGTGATATTCGCGGGGCAGGGCAGCCACCTGCCGGTCGTACTCGGGCCGCAGCTCGGAATCCGCAACCGCGTGCGAGTCCAGGTACTTCTGCATGCCGGCCTCCAGCAGCACCTGCAGGCGCGCCAGGGCGAGCTGGTCGCGCACCTTCGGATCCTTCTCGATGCCGCCCTTCTCGGCCTCCTCGGCCGCGAGCTGCATCTTGATGTACTGGTCGAGCATCTCGCCCTTCTGCTCTGCGGTGACGTCCCGGCCGGCCTGCCGGCTCATGTTGGTGACGTATAGATCGAACTCGGACTTCGGCACCGGCTTGCCGTTGACCGTCGCGACTCGCTCGGCGGGCGCCTCCGGCGCAGGCGTCGCGGCCTTGTTGCACGCGGCGAGCAGCACGAGCGGGGCGAGCAGGCCGAGCGCGGCGTTTCGATTCAAGCGATGAGTCATGTGAGAGCAGTCCCGTGTTGGAGATAGGGGTTCGAGTCGCGCAGGTCCTTACGGTTCCGCTTCGTCAGGCGTCAGGGCCGTAATGCTGAGGGCGTGGATGTCGGTCTGCATCAGCGCGCCGAGCGAACGATACACGAGCTGGTGACGCTGCAACGGTCGCAGTCCCGCGAATGCGGCGGAAACGATCCGCAGGCGGAAGTGCCCCCGGCCGTCGCGGGCGCCTGCATGGCCGGCGTGCCGGTGGCTGTCGTCGATCAGCTCGACGGCCGTGGCGGGCAGCGATTCGGCCAGCTGCGACCGGATTCTCTCCACCCGTGCGGTATCGGCGGTCACTGACTTTCCGTCGGCTGCGCCTTGGATGCCAGCCAGAAAAGTGTCGCCAGCATGTAGGCGAACTGGATGCCGATCGCGACGAGCTTGAACGTCACCCAGGTGCTTTCCGGGTAGTTGTATGCGACGTAGAGGTTCAGCCCACCCATGGCGATCAGGAACGCGATCCAGGAGTGACTCAGCTTCAGCCACGAGGCGCGATCGGCAACCAGCTGCTCGCCAAGCAGCCGCTGTGTCAGGGGCTGCTCGCCGAAGTAGTGGCTGGCGAGGAGACCGGCAGCCAGCAGCCAATTGAGCACCGAGACCTTCCACTGGATGAACGTCTTGTCGTGGATGATCAGCGTCAGCCCGCCGAAAACCAGCACCAGGGCGGCGGAGATCAGCGCGACCGAGCTCACCTTGCGATGACGGATCCACTGGACCGCCGTCTGCACGATCACCGCCACGATCAACACGCCGGTGGCCACGAAAATGTCCGTGAACCGGTAGGTAACGAAGAAGAGGATGACGGGCGCGAGGTCGAGAAGCGGCTGCATGCGGCGGGTGGGGCGGTCGAACAGGGCGGGTATGATACTTGAGAGCCTGCCCGGCCAGCCCCCCTCTGCGTAGAACAAGTCTTCCGAAGAACAAGATTCTCTGACAGCGCCTCGCCCGGATGCCTAGCCGTTACCTCGAAATCCACCCGAAGGACCCGCAGCCGCGCCTGATCCGGCAGGCCGTGGCGCTGATCCGCGAGGGCGGCATCGTGGTGTACCCGACGGACTCCTGCTATGCGCTCGGCTGCCACATCGGCGACAAGGAGGCGATGGAGCGCATCTCGCGAATCCGCCAGACCGACAAGCACCATCACTTCACGCTGGTCTGCAGCGACCTGTCGGAGATCGCGCACTACGCGCGGGTCAACAACCAGCAGTACCGCACGCTCAAGGCGTTCACGCCCGGGCCGTACACGTTCATCCTGCCCGCGACGCGGCAGACGCCGAAGCGCCTGCAGAACCCGCGCCGCCGCACGATCGGCATCCGCGTGCCCGACCATCCCGTGCCGCGCGCGATCCTGCTGGATCTCGGCGAGCCGCTCATGAGCTCGACGCTGCTGCTGCCGGGAGACGAGCTGCCGATGACCGATGCGCGCGAGATCCAGGAGCGGCTGTATCACGTCGTGGACGCCGTCATCGACGGCGGCAACTGCGGCCTGGAGCCGACCACGGTCATCGACTTGGAGGGCCCGGCACCGGTCGTCGCCCGACGCGGCAAGGGCGATGTCAGCGCGTTTGAATGAGGGCCTGTCAAGCTGCGTATAATCGGTCCGCCGCGGCGCGCCCCCTGCGTGCCGTTCAACAAACGTGCCCAATAAATTGATTTTCAATCTGATTTTTTTGGCCTGAATTGAGCGCGAATACTGCAACCAACCGCCGTGTCCTGTCCGGGATGCGCCCCACCGGCGCGCTGCATCTGGGCAACTATCACGGAGCGCTCAAGAACTGGACGGAGCTGCAGTACCAGTACGAGTGCTACTTCTTCATCGCGGACATCCACGCGCTGACGACCGGCTACGACGATACCCACGAGCTCGAGCACAACCTCTGGGAAGTCGTGATCGACTGGCTCGCCGCGGGCTTGAACCCGGCGGCGGCGACGATCTTCATCCAGTCGCGCGTGCCCGAGCATTCCGAGCTGCATCTGCTGCTGTCGATGATCACGCCGCTCGGCTGGCTGGAGCGCGTGCCGACGTACAAGGATCAGCAGGAGCAGCTGAAGGACAAAGACCTCGCGACGTACGGCTTCCTCGGCTACCCGCTGCTGCAGGCGGCCGACATCCTGCTGTACAAGGCCGCATACGTGCCGGTCGGCGAAGACCAGGTTGCGCACGTCGAGATCACGCGCGAAGTCGCGCGGCGCTTCAACCACGTCTACGGACGCGAGCCGGACTTCGAGGCGAAAGTCGAGAAGGCGATCAAGAGCCTCGGCAGCCGCAACGGTACGCGCTACAAGGAGTTGCGCCGGCAATATCAGGAAGCGGGCAATGAAGAGGCGATCGCCACCGCGCGTGCAATGCTCGAAGGCAATGCGCGGCTGACGCTGGCGGATCGCGAGCGCCTGCTCGGTTTCCTCGAAGGCACCGGCCGCAGCATCCTGGTGGAGCCCGACGTCCTGCTGACCGCCACGCCGAAAGTGCCCGGCCTCGACGGCCGCAAGATGTCGAAGTCCTACGGCAACACCATCGGCCTGCGCGAGGACCCCGACTCGGTCGCGAAGAAGCTGAAGACCATGCAGACCGACCCGGCGCGCGTGCGGCGCACGGACGTCGGCGATCCCGACAAATGTCCGGTCTGGGATCTTCACAAGATCTACTCGGACGCGGACACTCAGGCCTGGGTGCAACAAGGCTGCCGCACGGCGGGCATCGGCTGCCTCGACTGCAAGAAGCGCGTGTCGGACGTCATCGTGGCCGAGATCGGCGCGATGCGCGCGCGCGCGCAGGAGTTCGAGGAGAATCGCGACCTCGTGCGCGGCATCGTCGCCGAGGGCTGCGAGAAGGCCCGCGACGTGGCGCGCCAGACGCTCGAAGAAGTGCATCAGGCGATGGGGATGAAATACCGATGAAGCCCGAGCTCAAGCTGGTGGAGAACACCGGCTCGCAGCTGGACGCCGAGTTGCTGCCGGCCGAGCCGCCGCCGCGGCAGGCGGAGATGCCGTTCGCCGTCGTCGATGGCGAGCCGGTCACCGAGCTGCCGCGCGACCTGTACATCCCGCCCGACGCGCTGCAGGTGTTCCTCGAGGCGTTCGAGGGCCCGCTCGACCTGCTGCTGTACCTCATCAGAAAGCAGAACCTCGACATCCTCGACATTCCGATCGCCGAGATCACGCGCCAGTACATGCAGTACATCGAGGTGATGGCCGATCTGCAGCTGGAGCTGGCGGGCGAATACCTGCTGATGGCCGCGATGCTCGCGGAGATCAAGTCGCGCATGCTGCTGCCGCGGCCGAGCGGCGACGATCATGAAGAGGACGACCCGCGCGCCGAACTGGTGCGGCGCCTGCAGGAGTACGAGCGCTTCAAGAAGGCGGCCGAGGACATCGACCGGCTGACGCGCATGGAGCGCGACACGTTGCCGGCGTCGGCGGATCTGGTCGAGCGCAAGGTCGTAAAGATCCTGCCGCAGGTGTCGCTGCAGGAGATGCTGACGGCATTCAAGGACGTGCTGGCGCGCGCCGAGATGTTTTCGCACCATCACGTCAACCGCGAGCGGTTGTCGGTGCGCCAGCGCATGTCGGACATTCTGAGCGGGCTGCGCGAAGCGGCCTTCATGAATTTCACGCAGCTGTTCCGGCCCGAAGAAGGGCGGATGGGCGTGACCGTGACGTTCGTGGCGGTCCTCGAGCTGATGCGCGAGGGCCTGATCGAGATCGTGCAGAGCGAAGCCTATGGCCAGATCCACGTGCGCACCGCAACGGCTGCACGCCATCTCAAGCTGGTCGAAGGCGGTGCGCTCGAAGGTGTCGACGCCGACGCGGAGAACGAAGCGGCGCTCGCACAGCCGGCGCAACCCGAAGAAGAAGACCCGGACGATCATGCTGTGTCGACGAACGAAGACAGCGTGACGCCCGCGGTCCCTCAATCCGATAATCCGGATCCGGAAGCATCGAAATGAACGAGCACGAACTCAAAGCTCTCATCGAAGCGACGCTGCTGGCGGCCGGCCGGCCGGTCACCACCGATCAGCTGCTCGAGCTGTTCGACGAGCGCGAGCGGCCGACGACCGAGCAGCTGCGCGTGGCGCTCGAGCTGCTCGCGGCCGAATACGAGTCGCGCGGCATCGAGCTGATCGAGGTCGCGAGCGGCTGGCGCGTGCAGGTCCGTGCGCGTTTCGCCGATGTCGTTTCGCGCCTGTGGCAGGAGCGTCCGTCGCGCTACTCGCGTGCTTTGCTCGAGACGCTCGCGCTCATCGCATACCGGCAGCCGATCACCCGCAGCGAGATCGAGGAGATCCGCGGCGTGACGATCGCCTCGACGATCATGCGCACGCTGCAGGAGCGCAACTGGATCCGCGTCGTCGGCCATCGCGAAGTGCCGGGCCACCCGGAGCTGCTCGGCACGACGCGCGAGTTTCTCGACTACTTCGGCCTGAGAAGCCTGGACCAGCTGCCGACGCTGGCGGAGCTGCGCGACGTCGAGACGATCGGCGTGCAGCTCGAGCTGCCGGGCGGCGAAGCGCCGGCGGATGCGCTCGCGGAAGAGACCGAAGCGACCTCCGAGCTCGCGACCGACGAGTCGGACGTGCCGGTCGAAGCCGCGCCCGAGGATGCGGAGGACGCTGCGTCGCCGTCGCTGGTCGCGTCGGCCGACGACGAAGAGCCGGGCCACCGGCTCGGCGAGCCGCCCGCGGAAGCGGAATAAGTGTAGGTCGGGCTTCCGGCCCGACTGCTCCGATGCGCCTTCACAAGCTGCTGGCTCAGCACGGGTTCGGCTCGCGGCGCGAGCTCGAGAAGTGGATGCTCGAAGGGCGCGTCGAGCTCAACGGCCGCGCCGCGCAACCCGGCGACCGCTATGCGAGCGGCGATCGCGTCGCGATCGACGGCCGCGACATCACCGGCCGCCTCAAAGTCTCGGCCGCTGGTCCGAGCGTTCTCCTCTACAACAAGGCGCAAGGTCAGCCGATCACGTCCGCCGGCGAGGATCCCGAGTCCGGCAAGTCGGTGATGGAGTCGCTGCCATCCGTGCGCGGCGCGCGCTGGCTCGTCATCAACACCATGCAGGCTGGCGACAGCGGACTGATGCTGGTCACGAGCGACGGCCGACTCGCAGACGCGCTGCGCCGTCGCGCTGAGACGATCCCTGCAGCCTATGTCGCGCGCGTGCTCGTGCCGACTCCGGAGTTCGATCCGGAAACGCTGCCGCGCGTGGTGCGGTACGACGAGGAGACGATCGAGTTCGAGAAGATCGAGCCGGCGGGCGGCGAGGGGACGAACCGCTGGTTCCGCGTCGAGTCGCGTCGCGCGCATCGCCGTGCCGCCGTGCGCGCGTTGTTCGAAAGCCGCGGACTGAAAGTGAGTCGCGTGATCCAGGTGCAGTTCGGCGACATCGAGTTGCCGCGCGAGCTGCCGCGTGGCCGGCATCGCGCGCTGCCGCAGGATCGGGTCGAGGCGCTCTACGCGCTCGCGGAGCTGGAGCTGCCGCAGGTCGAGACGAAGCCCCAGCGCGCTCACCGCCGCGCGCCCGATCGCAAGAAAGCTACTGGCAGGAAAAAGCCTCGCCGCTGACGCCGCGACTCTCCGGACCGAGCAGGAACAGGTACGGCGCGACGATCGACTCCGGCGTCGGCAACGTTTGCGGATCCTCTGCCGGATAAGCCGCGAGCCGCATGCGCGTGCGCACCTTCCCGGGATCGATGCTGTTGACCCGGATCTGCGGCTGCTCGAGCTCGTCGGCCAGCATGCGCATCAAGCCTTCGCTCGCCCACTTCGACGCGAGGTACGCGCCCCAGTACGCGCGCGGGCGCGCCACGACGCCGCTCGACGTGAACACGATCGACGGGTCTGCGGAGCGCTTCAGCAACGGCAGGCAATAGCGCGTGAGGATGAACGGCGCGGTGACGTTGACGTGCATCGTGCGCATCCACTTGGGAATGTCGTGATGCTCGATCGGCGCGCGCTCGCCGAGCATGCCGGCGTTGTGCAGCAGCGCGTCGAGCCGACCGAACTCCTGCTCCAGCGCCGTCGCAAGCTTCTCGTATTCCTCAGGCCCGGCCTTCTCGAAATCCAGCGGCACGATCGACGGACGCGGCTGCTTCGCGGCGACGATGGCGTCGTAGACGGCTTCGAGTTTGCGCACGTTACGGCCGTGCAGGAGCACTGTCGCACCGTGAGCAGCAGCGGCCTGCGCGACGGCTTTGCCGATGCCGTCGCTCGCTCCAGTGACGAGAACAACTCTTCCAGACAGCGCGTCGGCGGCGGGTTTATAGGTGCGAGGATCGGTCATGCCGTCATTGTACGCGGTCAGTCCGGCAGCAGACCCGATAGCCAATGCAGCACGTTCAGGACGAACTGCGCGTTCTGCGGCGCCTCGGGGTCGTTCATGCCCATGCGTCCGACGACCTGGTCGCCGAGCACTTGCGTCTGCGCGCTGAACATCGCGGCTTCACCGAACACGGCGACGCGACCTTGCCCATGTCGCAGCACTGCGCCTTGCAGCAAGCCGCGCGCGGACTCCGACGGCGTAGTCGCAGTGAACTCGCCCGCTTCGTGGGGAAAGTACACGGACCAGTCCGGCGGCATGCGCATCAGCGGTGCAACGGGGACGACAGCGCGGAACGCCTGGCCGGTAAACGCCTTGAGCGCCGCAATCTCCTCGGCCGCGTTACGACCGCGAGTGATTGCATGGTCCGCGAGGCCGCCCGCGCGCGTGAAGATCAGCGTGCCCCCTTCGTTGCCAGACTTCATGGCATAGCCATTGAGGAACACGACGCCGAACGCGTCCGCGAGCTCCGCGACCGATCCCGGGAACGGCATGTGATCGGCGATCAGCAGCAGCGAGCCGCCGTCATGCACCCACTGGGCGAGCGCCGCGACTTCGGCATGCTCGAAGGCGGGCGGCGTCGGCAACACCCACTCGGCATTCTCGCCGCCCTTGACTGCATTCGCGATGACGAACACGTCTGCATTGGCCAGTAGCGCCGGCGATATCGGCTGGTCTGCGCCGGCAACGCGATAGCCATCCGCACGCAGCAG
This sequence comes from Steroidobacteraceae bacterium, assembly GCA_036004505.1. GTDB lineage: Bacteria > Pseudomonadota > Gammaproteobacteria > Steroidobacterales > Steroidobacteraceae > Steroidobacter. Next base: position 59,269 of record DASYRK010000111.1, on the reverse strand, counting down.
CGTTGCGAACGCAGCGAATCGTCCGTCGATCGTGTGGAAGTTGCCATGCGCGGCGTCGACCAGCACACGTGGCCCGGCGCTGCGCTCGAACTGCGGCGATGAGACTTTCGGCTGCCAGTCGGCGGCCGGGACCTGGCTCACGCGCGGATGTCCGGCGCAGCCGCTCAGCAGGAGTAACGCAACGATCATGCAGCGCATGGCCATTCCCGATCGGATGCAGCAAAGTTACGAAAGGTTTCTCGCCGTCCGCCACGCGACCCAGGGCTTCTCGATCGGGCCCAGATCGATGCGCGCGGTCGCGACGTCGAAGTTATTGGATGCGATGCGGTCGAGCAGGCGGCGGTGGAGGGCAGCCAGCACCCCGAGCGGACGCAGCTGCCTGCTCGTCGAAGCGAGCGCCGATTGCAGCTCGTCCTGCACCGCATCCCGGTATTCGCGCAGCGCAGTCTTGAGACGAGGCGCGATTTCGCGGCTGCGCAGATCTTCGAGCGTCACCTTGTGCTCGGCGAGCCGATCCTGCGGCAGGTAGACGCGGCCGGCGACAGCGTCCTGGCGCAGGTCGCGCAGGATCTCGCTCTGTCGCACGCCGCTGCCGAGGCGGTTGGCGATCGCACGGTTCGCGTCGTCGAGCGGCGCCGGCGCGACGAGCTGCGCCGCCATCAATTCCTGGATCGCGCCGCCGCTGCGCGAGCAGTAGGCGCGCAGCTCGCGCAGGTTCGAGTACGTCATGCGGGCGAGGTCCATGTCTGCCGCGACCGCGGTCTCGTGCAGCTTGCTGAAGATCATCCGGTCGCCGGGCTGCGCATCGTTCAGCAGTCGCGTCGCGGGATGCTGCGGGTTGCCGTTGACGAGGCGATCGATCTCGGCGCGCCACCATTGCAGGCGCGTGTGGGCCACGTCGTGGTTTGGGCTCTGCGCCGACTCGCGGATCTCCGCGTCGATGACGTACAGCGCGCACAGCCGATCGCGCTTGTCGTCGGGCGCGTACAGGAGCGAGAAATAGCGCATGGAGCCCGGCGGCGCGGCGCGGTTGATCTGCGAATCGTCCAGGCGCGACACGCTTCGCTTCCCCCTCCCTTACCCTCCCCCGCCTTGCGGGGGAGCGGAGGGTGGGGGCGTCTGTTCCGGTTCCGGCACGGCAGCGAACAGGTCGTAGTCCTCGCTCCACTGCGGCTCGCGCGCCAGCTTGTCGACCGGATCGAGCGACTCGATCTCGCGGTCGGGCCGCACGCCGAGCTCGGTGAATTTGCGCGCGCCGGGCAGCACCTGGCGCTCGAGCGAGCCGACAGCGCTGTTGAAGGTCTCGACGCTGGTGGCGAGGTTGCGGCCGAGTTTCGTGAGGTGGCCGGTAAACACTGTGAGGCGCTTGTACAGTTCTTCCGCGAGCGAGCGGATGGTCTCTGCATTCTGCGCGAGCACGGTCTGCCGCCAGCCATACGCGACCGTCTTGAGGATCGCGACGAAGCTCGACGGAGTGGTGATGATCACGTTCTGCCGGATGCCGTCCTCGATCAGCGAGGGCAGCTCGGCGAGCGCCGCCGACAGGAATTGATCGCCGGGTATGAACAGGATGACGAAGTCCGGGCTCTTCGCGAACTGGTTCCAGTAGTTCTTGGCGCTGAGTTGCCGGATGCGCTCGGCGACGGCTTGCGCGTGCCGGCGCAGCGCCGCGGCGCGCGCTTCGTCGCTGGTCGCCTCGACTGCTTCGAGATACGCATCGAGCGGCGTCTTCACGTCGACGACGAGATCGCGGCCCTCCGGCATGTGCACGACCATGTCCGGGCGCAGCGCGCCGTCTTCGGTGCGCACGTGCACCTGCTCGGCGAAGTCGCAATGCTCGACCATGCCCGCGAGCTCGGCGAGCCGGCGCAGCGTGAGCTCGCCCCACTGGCCGCGCACTTCCGGCCGGCGCAGTGCGTTCACCAGCGAGCGCGTCTCCTTCTGCAGCGCCTGCTGGCCGACCATGACCGATTCGATCGAGCTCTTCAGGCTGCCGAACGTCTCGGCGCGCTCCTTCTCGATGCGCTGCATCTGCTGTTCGGTCTTGTTCAGCGCGTCGCGGATCGGCGCGAGCAGCGTCTCGATCGCCTTCTCACGCTGCATCAGCGCGCTGGCTGCATTCTGGTTGTGCTGGCCGAGGTGCTCGCGCGCCAGCTTCAGGAACACTTCGCTGTTCGAGCGCATCGACTGGCCCGCGACGGAGTCGAATGTCGTGCGCAGCCGCTCGATCGCCTGGTTGAGCGCCTCTTCCCGCTCGCTGTCGATCCGCTCGTCAGTCTTGACTTGCGCGCGCACGACTGCGAGCTCCAGGTGCAGCGACTCGCGCTTGCGCCGGCCGCGCCACGTCGCCGCCAGCACGCCGACGAGCACGCCGATGATCAGCCCGACGAGCGTCGCAGTGACGACGGCCGTGCTCACTGCGATTCTCCGGGTCGCCGCAGATGCATCATGTAGTTCACGTCCACGTCGCTCGATTGTCGCGCGGCGTTCTGGAACGGATCGTAGGCGAGCCCCGCGACGTCTTCGACGCTCAGCTGCGCCGCGCGCGCCCAGCGGGCCAGCTCCGAAGGCTTGATGAAGCGCTCATAGGTGTGCGTCCCGCGCGTGAGCAGATTCATGACGTACTCGGCGCCGACGATCGCCAGCAGGTACGACTTGAGGTTGCGATTGAGCGTCGAGACGAACACGTGACCGCCGGGCTTCACCAGCGTGCGTAACGCACGGAGCACGCTCTCGGGTTCGGGAACGTGCTCGAGCATTTCCATGCAGACGGCGACGTCGTAGGCGCCCGCGTGCTGCGCGGCATGGGTTTCGGCGGATTCCCGCGCATAGTGCACCGGCACCTTGCTTTCGAGCGCATGCAGCTCCGCGACCTCGATCGTCTGCGGTCCCAGGTCGATGCCGGTGACCTGCGCGCCGCGCCCGGCCATGGCTTCGCTCAGCAGCCCGCCGCCACAGCCGACATCGAGCACGCGCTTGCCGGCCAGGCCTGCGCGGCTGTCGACGTAGTCGAGCCGGACCGGGTTCAGGGCGTGCAGCGGCCGGAACTCGCCGTGCGGGTCCCACCAGCGCTGGGCGATCGCGTCGAAACGTGCGATCTCCTGCGGATCGTGGTTGGCCGTTGACGAGCTCATGAGGTGTGCAGACTTTCCTGGATGCGGGCGTGCCAGTACTGGGCTCGCCGCAACACGTCTTCAAGATCGAGATGCAGCAGCCGGCCCTCTTGCACGAGCTGGCGGCCGGCGACCCACACATCGCTGACCTGGTCGCGCGAAGCCGCGAACAGCAGCTGGGCCGCGGGGTCGTAGACCGGTTGGGTGTGGGCGCGCGCGAGGTCGATGCAGCACAGGTCCGCCCACTTGCCGGGAACCAGCGATCCGGTCACTTCCGCCAGGCCCAGCGCCCGCGCGCCGCCCAGCGTAGCGGCATGCAGCCACTCGTGCGCCGGGATCGGCGACGGCGTCGGAGTAAGCCCGCGCGCCGTCAGCGCAGCGCTCTGTAGCTCGGCGAGCATGCTGAGATCGTTGCTGCACGCAGCGGCGTCGGTGCCGAGCGCGATGTTCACCGCCTGCGCCTTCAGCGTTGCGACCGGGCACTCGCTGAGGCCGAGCTTCAGGCCGGAGCGCGAGCAGTGCACGACGCTGGCGCCAACGCGGCTCAATTGCGCGATTTCGCTGTCGTCGAGCTCGGGTGCGTGCACGGCCGTCAAGAGCGGCGAGAGCAGGCCGAGTTGTTCGAGCCGGCCGAGCAGCTGTCTGCGGCCGAGGCTCCCGAGGTCGCGCGCTTCGATCAGCCGGATCGTCACCGGCAGCTCCAGCTCGTCGGCGCCGCGACGCACGCGCGCCAGCGTTTCGTCCGCGCTCGCATCGAGATCGGGCGCCAGCGCGGTGGTGATCAGCGGATCGTCACGATACTCGTCGTGCAGGGCGATGCCCTTGGCGAGGCATTCGTTGGCCGAGCCGGCCCACGGGCTCGGCGTGTCGGCGACCGGCAGGCCGACGCAGGCGCGGATCTTCGCGGCCGACGCCGCCTGCGCCACCACTTCCGGAAAGAGGTGCATGTCGGCGAAGCACGTCGTGCCGCTCGTCAGCATGTCCGCGATCGCGAGCTCCGTGCCGTCGCGGACGTACTCGGCGTCCATCCAGCGCTGCTCGAGCGGACGGACCTGGTGATTCAGCCAATAGTCGAACGAGGAGCTTTCCGCCGCGCCCCGCAGCAGCGTCATGGCTGCCCGGGTGTGTGCGTTGACGAATCCGGGCAGCAGCACGTGCGCCGGGCGCACGATGCTCTCGGCAGCGGTGAAACGGGCCCGTGCCTGGGCCGACGGCAGGACCGCGACGATCTGCCCGCGATGCACGGCGACCGCGTGGTCGTCCAGCACGAGGCCGGCGGGCTCGATGGGAACGACCCAGCGGGCGGTGATCAGCGTGTCGATGGATTCCATGAAAAACCGCCGAAAATTTGCAAGCAAAATTGCTCGCGGCGGGTGCGCGAAGTATAGCCCGAGCGCGTGCTCGCAACGCTGCAGAAGGGTTCGGCGCAGTGGCTCGCTGTGCTAAGATTCGCCACTTAAATTCGCACTGAACCTAACGCTCAATGGCCGAAATCGCGCGCGAAATCCTGCACGTCAACCTCGAAGACGAGATGCGCCAGTCGTATCTCGACTATGCGATGAGCGTCATCGTCGGGCGCGCCCTGCCCGACGTGCGCGACGGCCTGAAACCGGTCCACCGCCGCATCCTGTTCGGCATGCAGGAGAGCAACAACGTCTCCTCGCGCCCGTACGTGAAGTGCGCGCGCGTCGTCGGCGACGTGATGGGCAAATACCATCCGCACGGCGACGCGGCGATCTACGACGCCATGGTGCGCCTGGCCCAGCCGTTCTCGATGCGCTATTTGCTGGTGGACGGGCAGGGCAATTTCGGCTCGGTCGACGGCGACCCCCCGGCGGCGCAGCGCTACACCGAGTGCCGCATGACGGCGCTGTCCTCGGACCTGCTCGCGGACATCGACAAGGAGACGGTCGATTTCGTCGACAACTACGACGGCAAGGAGAAGGAGCCGGTCGTTCTGCCGACGCGCGTGCCGAACCTGCTGATCAACGGTTCTTCCGGCATCGCGGTGGGCATGGCCACCAACATCCCGCCGCACAACCTGGGTGAAGTCGTCACTGCCTGCATCGCTCTGATGGACGATCCGAACATCTCGATCGCCGCGCTGATGCAGATCATCCCCGGCCCGGATTTTCCGACGGCCGGCATCATCAACGGGTCGCAGGGGATCGCCGCCGCTTACGTGACCGGCCGCGGCCGCCTGGACGTGCGCGCGCGCACCGCGATCGAGGAAGACGACAAGGGACGCCAGACGATCGTCATCACCGAGCTGCCGTACCAGGTGAACAAGGCGCGGCTGCTCGAGCGCATCGCCGAGCTGGTGCGCGAGAAGATCATCGACGGCATCGCCAGCGACGGTCTGCGCGACGAATCGGATAAAGACGGCATGCGCGTGGTCGTCGAGCTGAAGCGCGGCGAGGTCGCCGACATCGTGCTGAACAACCTGTTCAAGCACACGCCGATGGAGTCGGTGTTCGGCATCAACATGGTCGCGCTGCAGGACGGCCAGCCGAAGCTGTTCAATCTCAAGGAGATGATCGAGCAGTTCGTGCGCCACCGCCGCGAGGTCGTCACGCGGCGCACGGTCTACGATCTGCGCAAGGCGCGCGAGCGCGCCCACATCCTGGAAGGCCAGGCGATCGCGCTCGCGAACATCGACGACGTCATCGCAGTCATCAAGGCTTCGCCTTCGCCGGCGGAGGCCAAGGTCGCGCTGATGGGTCGCGCGTGGACGTCCGGAGCCGTGCCCGAGATGCTGGCGCGGGCCGGCGAAGTCGTGACCCGCCCCGACGACCTGGCGGACGAGTTCGGTCTCAAGGCGGACGGCTATCGCCTGTCCGAGCACCAAGCCCAGGCCATTCTCGACCTGCGCCTGAATCGCCTCACGGCGCTGGAGCAGGACAAGATCGTCACCGAGTTCCAGGAGCTGCTGGTGCAGATCAGCGACCTCAGCGACATCCTGGCGCGCCCGGAGCGTCTGCTCACGGTCATTCGCGCCGAGCTGGAAGACATCCGTGCGAAGTACGCGGACAAGCGCCGCACCGAGATCATCCAGGACCATTCCGACCTGACGATCGAGGACCTGATCGAGCAGCAGGACGTCGTGGTGACGCTGTCGCACGGCGGCTATGCGAAAGCGCAGCCCGTGACGGCCTACCAGGCGCAGCGGCGCGGCGGGCGCGGCAAGGCTGCGACGGCGATGAAGGAAGAGGATTTCGTCGACAAGCTGTTCGTCGCCAACACGCACGACACGCTGTTGTGCTTTTCCAGCTCCGGCAAGCTTTACTGGCTCAAGGTCTACCAGCTGCCGCAGGCGAGCCGCGGCTCGCGCGGCAAGCCGATCGTGAACCTCCTGCCGCTGCAGGACGAGGAGCGCATCACGGCGGTGCTGCCGATCCACGAGTTCGAAGAGAACAAGTTCGTGTTCATGGTCACGGCGCAGGGCACGGTCAAGAAGACCTCGCTCGAAGCGTTCTCGCGGCCGCGTCAGGCCGGCATCATCGCGATCGAGCTGGAAGCAGGCGACCGGCTGGTCGGCGTGGATATTACCGACGGGCACCGGCAGATCATCCTGTGCTCGAGCGGCGGCAAGGCGATCCGCTTCGACGAGAACGACGTGCGGCCGATGGGTCGCACCGCTGCGGGCGTGCGCGGCATCCGCCTGCCGGTCAGCGAGGAAGTGATCTCGCTGATCATCGTCGACGAGCAGGGCATGGTCCTGACGGCCTCGCAGAACGGCTACGGCAAGCGCACGCTGGTCGAGGATTTCCCGGCCCACGGCCGCGGCGGCCAGGGCGTCATCGCCCTGCAGATCAGCGAGCGCAACGGCCAGATGGTCGGCGCACTGCTGGTGAAGCCCGACGACGAGATCATGCTGATCAGCTCCAGCGGCACGCTGGTGCGTACGCCGGTCGGCGAAATCTCGATCCAGGGCCGCAATACGCAGGGCGTGCGGTTGATCCGGCTCGACGAAGGCGATCGGCTGGTCGGCCTCGAGCGCATCCTCGCCGAGGGCACGGACGGCGGCGAAGGCGAAGAGGGCGGCGACGAGCCGGTGTAGGTCGGGCGTCAGCCCGACCTTGCGAATATCAATATTCCTCCAAGCTCATTCCGTTCGGCCATGAGGCTTGGTATACAAGCCTCCCTCCCTTTCACGGGTCACGGTCACGTTCTGCTCATGCGCGTATTCAATTTCAGTCCCGGCCCGGCGGTTCTGCCGCAGGAAGTTCTCGAACAAGCCCGCGAGGAGTTGCTCGACTGGCGCGGCACCGGCATGTCGGTGATGGAGATGAGCCATCGCGGCAAGGCGTTCATCTCGATCGCCGAAACCGCCGAGGCGGACCTGCGCGAGCTGCTCGCCGTGCCGAAGAACTACAAGGTGCTGTTCCTGCAAGGCGGCGCCACCGGGCAGTTCGCGGCCATTCCGCTCAACCTGACGACACAAGAGAGCGTCGTCGATTACGTGAACACCGGCTCGTGGTCGAAGAAGGCGATCGGCGAAGCGAAGCACTACGCGCGCGTCAACGTCGTCGCCGATGCGGGCGAGCCGTACGTGTCGATTCCGCCCGTCGGCGGCTGGAAGCGCACGCCCGATGCGGCGTATCTGCACTACACGCCGAACGAGACGATCGGCGGCGTCGAGTTTCACTTCATTCCCGATATCGACACGGGGGGCAGCGTGCCGCTGGTCGCGGACATGTCTTCGACGATCCTGTCGCGGCCGCTCGATGTCGCGAAGTTCGGCCTGATCTACGCCGGTGCACAGAAGAACATCGGCCCGGCGGGCCTGACGCTCGTGATCGTGCGCGAGGATCTGCTCGGCCGCGCGCGTCCGGCGACGCCTGCGTTCATGGACTTCGCGGCGATGGCGAAGGACGGCTCGATGCTCAACACGCCGCCGACGTTCGCCTGGTACATGGCCGGTCTCGTGTTTCAGTGGCTGAAGCGCAACGGCGGGCTGAAGGCGATGGGCGAGCGCAACCGCGCCAAGGCGGAGAAGCTGTACGCGGCCATCGACGGCTCCTCGTTCTATCGCAACCCGGTCGCGAAGGACGCGCGCTCGTGGATGAACGTGCCGTTCACGCTCGCGAACCCGGAGCTGGACAAGACGTTCACCACCGAAGCAAAGCAGGCAGGCCTCGTGACGCTCGAAGGCCACCGCTCCGTCGGCGGCATGCGCGCGAGCCTGTACAACGCGATGCCCATCGAGGGCGTGAATGCGCTCATCGACTTCATGAAGACGTTCGAGAAGCAGCATGGCTAAGGAATCGTTCAAGATCCTCACGCTCAACAACATCTCCCTGCGCGGGCTGGAGCGCCTGCCGCGCGAGCGTTATGAAGTCGCATCCGAGATCGGCCATCCCGACGCGATCCTGCTGCGCTCGGCGGACATGCATTCGATGGACGTGCCGGCGAGCGTGAAGGCCGTGGCGCGCGCGGGCGCCGGCACCAACAACATCCCGGTCGCGAAGCTCTCGAAGCGCGGCATTCCGGTGTTCAATGCGCCGGGTGCGAACGCGAACGCGGTCAAGGAGCTCGTCATCGCCAGCATGTTCCTGGCCGCGCGCAACATCTGCCAGGCGTGGGAATACGTCCGCAAGCTCAAGGGCACCGACGAGCAGCTGGACGAAGAGGTCGAGCAGGGCAAGAAGAAGTTCGTCGGCTACGAGCTGCCCGGCCGCACGCTCGGCGTGATCGGGCTCGGCGCGATCGGCGTCGAGGTCGCGAACGCGGCGCACCTGCTCGGCATGCGCGTGCTCGGCTTCGATCCGCAGATCACGGTGCAGCGCGCGTGGCAGCTGTCGTCGGGAGTCGAGCAGGCGCTGTCGCTCGACGACCTGTTCTCGCGCTCCGACATGATCACCGTGCACGTGCCCTTGCTCGAAGGCACGCGCAATCTCGTCAACGCGAACCGCCTGCGTCTGATGCGCAACGGCGGCGTCGTGATGAACTTCGCGCGCAGCGGCATCGTCGACGAAGCGGCAGTGCTGGAAGCGCTCGGCAGCGGCAAGCTCAGCGGTTACGTCTGCGACTTTCCGACTGCGCAGCTCAAGGATCATCCTAAAGTCGTGGCGCTGCCGCACCTCGGCGCGTCGACCGGCGAGGCGGAGGAGAACTGCGCCATCATGGTCGCCGATACGCTGCGCGACTTTCTGGAGCAGGGGAACATCCGCAACTCGGTGAACTTCCCCGAAGCAGTCCTGCCGCGCACCAGCAGCGCGACGCGCCTGTCGATCGCGAACGAGAACGTGCCGAACATGGTCGGCCAGATCTCCACCGCGCTCGCGGCTGCGAATCTCAACATCGCCGACCTGCTCAACAAGTCGCGCGGCGAGCTCGCGTACACGCTGATCGACATCGACGGCAACGTGCCGCAGAGCGTGCTCGGCAAGCTCGGGCAGATCGAAGGCGTGCTCGCGGTGCGCGTCGTCGTCGCTGCATGAAGAAAAAAAAGAAAGGAGTCAGGCCGAAGCCTGACCCGCACCAAACTTCACCCGCGCTGGATTCGATTCGCGAGAGCATCGACGACATCGACCGGCGCATCCACGAGCTGCTGAACGAGCGCGCGAAGTTTGCGCAGCAGGTCGGCACCTCGAAGCGCTCCGCCGGCCTCGGCACCGCCGACTTCTACAAGCCCGAGCGCGAGGCGCAGGTGTTGCGCCGGGCGCTGGAGCGCAACAAGGGCCCGCTGCGCAACGAGGAGATCGCGCGGCTGTTCCGCGAGATCATGTCCGCGTGCCTGGCGCAGCAGGAGCCGCTGAAGGTCACGTTCCTCGGTCCCGAAGGCACGTTCTCGCAACAGGCGGTGCTCAAGCATTTCGGCCACTCGGTGCGCGCGCTGCCGCTCGGCTCGATCGGCGAGGTGTTCGAGGAAGTGCAGGCGGGCCACGCGGACTTCGGCGTCGTGCCGATCGAGAACTCGACCGAGGGCACCGTCAACAACACGCTCGACATGTTCCTGACGTCGCCGCTCAAGATCTGCGGCGAAGTCGAGCTGCGGATCCATCAGCACGTGATGGGCCGCATGCACGGGCTCGAGAAGATCGTGCGCGTCTGCTCGCACCAGCAGTCGCTGGCGCAGTGCCGGCAATGGCTCGACGAGTACCTGCCGAATGCCGAGCGCGTCCCGGTGAGCAGCAATGCCGAAGCAGCGCGACGAGCGCGCGATGAGGACGGCACCGCTGCGATCGCCGGGCAGGCAGCCGCAGAGGTGTATGGCCTCAACATCATCGTCCCCGAGATCGAGGACGCGCCCGACAACACGACGCGCTTTCTCGTGATCGGTCGTAAGCTGTTCAGCGCGAGCGGCAACGACAAGACGACGCTGCTCGTGTCGGCCGGCGACACGCAGTCGCCCGGCGCATTGCACCGCTTGCTCGGTCCGCTGGCGCAGCACGGCATCAGCATGACGCGCATCGAGTCGCGGCCGTCGCGTCGCCGCAAGTGGGACTACGTGTTCTTCATCGACGTCGTCGGACACGCCGACCAGCATCCGTTGAGCACGGCGCTGGAAGAGCTCAAGGAACAGACCTCGCTGTTCCGGGTGTTGGGTTCGTATCCGTGCGCGGTACTATGAGCGTATGCCCATCGATCCCGCCAAGCTCGCTCCGGACGGCGTCCGCACGCTCGCTCCCTACATCCCCGGCAAGCCGCTCGAGGAGCTGGAGCGTGAATACGGGATCCGCGACAGCATCAAGCTCGCCTCCAACGAGAATCCGCTAGGTCCCGGGTCGCGCGCGCTCGCGGCGATCGCGCAGGCGTCGCGCGAGGTCGGCCTGTATCCGGATGGCAGCGGCTTCAAGCTGAAACAGGCGCTCGCGCGCAAGCATGGCTGTGGCGCCGACTGCATCACGCTCGGGAACGGCTCGAACGACGTGCTCGTGCTGATCGCCGAGGCGTTCCTGTCGCCGCAGAGCGAAGCGGTCTATTCGCAATACACGTTCGCTGTCTATCCGATCGCCGTGCAGGCGACCGGCGCGACAGCCCGCGTCGCGCCGGCAAATCCCGACAACCACGCGATGCCGCTGGGCCATGACCTGGCTGCAATGGCGCGGCTCATCAATGAGCGCACGCGCCTGGTGTTCGTGGCGAATCCGAACAATCCGACGGGCACCTGGGTCTCGGCCGACGCATTGAAGCGGTTCATCGCCGCAGTACCGGAGCAGACGCTGGTCGTCGTCGACGAGGCGTATATCGAATACGTCAGCGAGCCGGACTTCCCCGATGCGAGCCGCTGGCTGAGTGAGTTCCCGAACCTCGTCGTCACCCGCACGTTCTCGAAGGTGTATGGCCTCGCCGGCCTGCGCGTCGGTTACGCGCTGTCGCATCCGGCGGTGGCGGACATGCTCAATCGCGTGCGCCAGCCCTTCAACGTCAACTCGATTGCGCTCGCCGCGTCGCTGGCGGCGCTCGAAGACACCGAGCATTTGCGTCGCTCGATCGAGACCAATCGTGCCGGCATGGCGCAGCTGCGGGCGGGCTTCGCTGCGCTCGGCGTGCGCCATCTGCCGTCGGCGGGTAATTTCGTCATGATCGACTGTGCGCGCCCCGCGGCGGCCGTGTACGAAGCGATGCTGCGCCAGGGCGTGATCGTGCGGCCGGTCGGCAACTACCGGTTGCCGAATCATCTGCGGATCACCATCGGAACCCGCGAGCAGAATGAGCGTATGCTCGCGGCCCTGAAACAGGCCCTGCGCTGACGGCCTGCCGCTTCCATGACCGCGTATCTGGTTGAACCCGCCGCGCACGTCTCCGGAACGATCCGCGTTCCCGGCGACAAGTCCATCTCGCATCGCGCGCTCATGCTCGGCGGCATCGCCGAAGGCATCACCGAAGTCCGCGGCTTCCTCGAAAGCGAGGACTGCCTCGCGACGATGCGCGCGATGCGCGCGCTCGGCGTGCAGATCGAGCAGACCAGTGCCCGCGAAATCCGCGTGCGTGGCGTCGGGCGTGCCGGTCTCAAGGCCGCCGCGCACGCGCTCGACATGGGTAACTCCGGCACCGCAATGCGCCTGATGACGGGCCTGCTGGCGGGGCAGGGATTCGACAGCGAGCTGATCGGCGACTCGTCGCTGATGCAGCGGCCGATGGAGCGCGTCGGGACGCCGCTGCGGCAAATGGGCGCGCGCATCGAAACAGCTGCGGGCAAGCCGCCGGTGCGGATCCGCGGCGGCGCTTCGCTCAAGGGCATTCGCTACGAGCTGCCTGTCGCGAGCGCGCAGGTGAAGTCTTGCGTGCTGCTCGCCGGCCTGTATGCGCAGGGTCAGACGACCGTGATCGAGCCGGCCGTCACGCGCGATCACACCGAGCGCATGCTGCTGAGCTTCGGTTGCCGCGTCGACTCGGTGCACGGCGAGATCCGCCTCACGCCGCCGCAACGGCTGGACGCGTGCTCGCTGGAAGTGCCGGGAGATTTCTCGTCGTCTGCGTTCTTCATGGTCGCCGGCTCGATCGGCGCGGCAACGCTCACGATCGCCGGCGTCGGCGTCAACCCGACGCGCACCGGCCTGCTGGACATCCTCGGGCTGATGGGCGCGGACCTGCGCGTCGTCAATCACCGCTCGGCCGGCGCCGAGCCGGTCGCCGACATCGAAGTGCGGCCGGCGCGGCTCAAGGGCATTCGCGTGCCCGAGCACCTCGTGCCGCTGGCGATCGACGAGTTCCCGGCGCTGTTCGTCGCGGCGGCGTGCGCAGAGGGCGAGACCGTCGTGACCGGCGCCGAAGAGCTGCGCGTGAAAGAAAGCGATCGCATCGCCGTGATGGCCGAAGGCCTGGCGGCGATGGGCGTTGCCTGCGAAGTGCTGCCGGACGGCATCCGCATCCAGGGCCGGCCGGAACAGCAGGTGTTCTCGGGCGGCACGGTCGACAGCCACGGCGATCACCGGATCGCGATGTCATTCGCCGTCGCCAGCGCGCGCTCGCAGGCCCCGATCCGCATCCTCGACGTGGCGAACGTCGCGACCTCGTTTCCGGACTTCCCGGGCGTCGCGCAGGCCGCCGGGATCAACGTGCGGGTACAGGATTGACCAGCCCCATCATCACCATCGACGGCCCGAGCGGGTCCGGCAAAGGCACGATCTCGCGCCTGGTCGCCGACCGCCTCGGCTGGAGGCTGCTGGACAGCGGCGCCCTCTATCGCCTCGTGGCCTATGCGGGACAACAGCGCGGCGTGGCCGCCTACGACGAAGCGGGGCACGCTGACGTCGCCCAGCAGCTGGACGTGCAGTTCGGCCTCGGACCGCATGGGGGCGAGCAGATCTGGCTGGCGGGCACGGAGGTCAGCCGTTCCATCAGGACCGAGCAGGCGGGCGAGGGGGCCTCGCGAGTGGCCGCGATGCCGGCCGTCCGGGCGGCGCTCATGGACCGCCAGCGGGCCTTTGCCGGGCCCCCGGGATTGGTCGCGGACGGCCGGGACATGGGGACGGTGGTTTTCCCGGCGGCGGCCCTCAAGATCTTCCTGACGGCAAGCGCCGAAGAGCGCGCCCGCCGCCGCTATAACCAGTTGAAAGACAAGGGGCTAGGTGCTAACCTCGCCGCCCTTTCGCTGGAGATAGCCGAGCGCGACAGGCGCGACGCGACCCGCGCGGTAGCTCCGCTGCGGCCCGCCGACGACGCCGTGATCGTGGATTCCACCGCGATGACGATCGATGCGGTCGTGGCGCGAGTGCTGGAGCTGGCAGCAGCGCGCATCCACGCAGGCTGATCTTCGCCTCGAGTCATATCTGTTTTTTTGGGTTGGATCGTTTCGTTTTTTGGGCGCCGCGCCGGACGCGCGGTTCGATGTAACAGCCCCTCGCCCGTCAGGACGACTGTGAGGGATCAGCGTGGGCCCAGTGGGTCCCGGAAGTACTCATGACCGAAAGTTTTGCGCAACTCTTCGAAGAAAGCCTGGCCTCCCAGAAGATCAAGCCCGGCGCGATCCTCATGGGACGCATCGTGGATATCGGCCCCGACGTAGTGCTCGTCAACGCCGGTCTGAAGAGCGAAGCCGTCATCCCCGTCGAGCAGTTCAAGAACGACCGCGGCGAAATCGAAGTCGCCGTCGGCGATGACGTCGAAGTCGCGCTCGACAGCGTCGAGGACGGCTCGGGCGAGACGCGCCTGTCGCGCGAGAAGGCCAAGCGGGCCCGCACCTGGTCGCGCCTGGAGCAGGCGTTCGAGAAGCAGGAGATCGTCAAGGGCATCATCAACGGCCGCGTCAAGGGCGGCTTCACCGTCGAGATCGACTTCGTGCGGGCATTCCTGCCCGGCTCGCTGGTCGACGTGCGGCCGGTGCGCGATCCCTCCTACCTCGAAGGCAAGACGCTCGAGTTCAAGGTCATCAAGCTCGACCAGAAGCGCAACAACGTCGTGGTCTCGCGCCGCGCGGTGGTGGAGCAGGAGTACAGCGCGGAGCGCACTGAGCTGCTCGAGAAGCTGCAGGAAGGCGCGGTCATCAAGGGCACGGTCAAGAACCTCACCGACTACGGCGCGTTCGTCGACCTCGGCGGCATCGACGGCCTGCTGCACATCACCGACATGGCGTGGAAGCGCGTCAAGCATCCGTCGGAAGTCGTCAACGTCGGCGACGAGATCGATGTGCGCATCCTGAAGTTCGATCGCGAGCGCCAGCGCGTGTCGCTGGGCATCAAGCAGCTCGGCAACGACCCGTGGCAGCAGATCGGCCGCCGCTATCCGACCGGCACGCGCCTGTTCGGCAAGGTGACGAACATTGCCGACTACGGCTGCTTCGTCGAGATCGAGGAAGGCGTCGAAGGCCTGGTGCACGTCTCCGAGATGGACTGGACCAACAAGAACGTGAACCCCTCGAAGGTCGTGCACATCGGCCAGGAAGTCGAGGTGATGGTGCTCGACATCGACGAAGAGCGCCGCCGCATTTCGCTGGGCATCAAGCAGTGCCAGGCGAATCCGTGGAAGGAGTTCTCGGACAACTTCAATCGCGGCGACCGCGTCGCCGGCCAGATCAAGTCGATCACCGACTTCGGCATCTTCATCGGCCTGACGGGCGGCATCGACGGTCTCGTGCATCTGTCGGACATCTCCTGGGACGTGCCCGGCGAGGAAGCCGTGCGCAACTACCAGAAGGCCCAGCAGGTCGAGGCGATGGTGCTGTCGATCGACCCCGAGCGCGAGCGCATTTCGCTGGGCATCAAGCAGCTGGCGAAGGATCCGTTCTCGGCCTGGATCGCCGAGCATCCGAAGAACTCGATCGTCAAGGGCTCGGTGCGCGAGGTCGACGCCAAGGGCGCGATCATCGACCTGGGCGGCGGCGTGGAAGGCCACTTGCGCGCTTCCGAGCTGTCGCGTGACCGCGTCGAAGACGCGCGCACGGTGCTCAAGGTCGGCGACGAGGTCGAGGCCAAGTTCACCAACGTGGATCGCAAGAGCCGCACGATCGCGCTGTCGATCAAGGCGAAGGAGATCCACGAAGAGAACGAGGCGGTGCAGAATTACCGCACCGGCGAGACCTCCAGCGGCACGAGTCTCGGCGACCTGCTGAAGGAGCACATCGGAGGCGGGGACACCTGACCGGAAGCGGCCGGCCGCAGGGGAACCTGCGGCTGGCGCCTTTCGAACAAGAACAACGGGCCCGAGCATGACCAAATCGGAACTCATCGAGCTCATTGCAGCGAAGCAGAAGCACCTGCCGGCCAAGGACGTCGAGCTGGCGGTCAAGCAGATCCTCGAGATCATGAGCGACGCGCTGGCGCAAGGCGGTCGCATCGAGATCCGCGGCTTCGGCAGCTTTTCGCTGCACTTCCGCCCGCCGCGCCAGGGCCGTAACCCGAAGACCGGCGAGACCGTCGCGCTGTCGGGCAAGTACGTGCCGCACTTCAAGCCCGGCAAGGATCTGCGCGAGCGCGTCAACGACGGCGCCGGCAGCCCGATCCGAGACTGAAGCCGGGCGAAGAGAGGTTTAGACTCTCTTCCATGGCTCGAATCCTCTTCTACTTCACCGTCGCCCTCGCCGCACTGGTTGCGCTGCTCGTCAGCGCCATGAACGCCGGACGCGTCGACGTCGAGCTCGCGTTCCTGCGCATCGGCACGCCACTCGGCCTCGCGCTCGTGGTCGCGTTCGTGATCGGCCTGCTCGCGGGACTGTTCTGGCGCGTCTACTGGGTCGCGGAGCTGCTCGACGAGCGTGGCCGGCTGCGCCGCGCGTTGCGTGCAGCCGAAACTCGCGCACGGGCGCTGGCAGCTGCCGACGAAAATGTCGCTTGACCTGTCGCTCGACCTGGTCGTTGCGCTCTTCGTCGCTGCCGCCGCGGGCTGGCTGGTCGCGCAGTTTCGCCTGCGCGACCGCACGCCGCAGTCGAGCGTGCCCGAGCGCACCGAGCGCCCGAACAGCTTGCCGCGCAGCCAGGAGCCGCCGCGCCGGCTGAACGAGGACTATCTCAAGGGCCTCGGATTCCTGCTCAACGAAGAGCCGGACAAGGCGCTCGAAGTGTTCCTGCGGATGGTCGACGTCGACAACGAGACGGTCGAAACGCACTTCGCGCTCGGCAGCATCTATCGGCGGCGCGGCGAGGTCGAGCGCGCGATCCGCATTCACGAGAACATCATGGCGCGGCCGTCGCTCAGCAACGAGCATCGGCTGGAAGCGATGTTCGCGCTGGCCGAGGACTACTTCCGCGCCGGCTTGTTCGATCGCGCCGAGCGCTCGTTTCGTCAGCTCGTCGAAAGCGAATCGCGCCGCGTGCCGGCGCTGCGCTACCTGTTGCGGATCTACGAGCAGCAGCGCGACTGGGATCAGGCGATCACGGTTCACAACGAGCTGACGGCGCTGGCGTCTCCCGAGCAGCCCACGGCGATCGCTCACTATCACTGCGAGCTTGCCGAGCAGGCGCGCGATCGCGGCGATGTCGACGCGGCCCGCGAGCATCTGCATCGCGCGCGCGAGGCGCAGCGCAACTTCCCTCGCGGCGCACTGATTCGCGCCGATATCGCGCTCGACATGAACGAGCCCGAGCTGGCGGCGACGCTGTGTCAGCGCGTCGTCGAGCTGCATCCGCGGCTGCTCGCGCTCGCCTTGCCGCGCGTGTTACGTGCGGTTCGTGGCAGCGACGCGGAAGATGCCCCGCGCCTTGCGCAACAGGAGGGAGCGCAGGGCGAGGCTACCCCGCGGGAGATCGAGCGCCGTTTCAACGCATGGATTCGTCCCGAGCCGTCGGCGCGCGCCGAGCTGGCATACGCTGCGATCGTCGCCGGCCTCGAGCAGGAGCTGTTCGTTCGCGATTGCCTCCCGGATCTGTTGCGCGAAGATCCGAGTCTCGGCGAGATCGTGCGTTCGGTCGCGGGCGATCCCGGGCAGCTCACGCAGCAGCAGCGCACGGACCTGGCCTCGGCCCTCGCGCGCATTCTTCGCCGGACGCAGCGCTATCGCTGCGTCGATTGTGGCTTCGCGAGTGCATCGCACTTCTGGCAATGCCCCGGTTGCCGCAGCTGGGACGCCTTCGCCCCAGTCGCGTTGCTCGATGTGACGCCGGGCATGCAGCGACGCTGACGCGGTGATTTCTCTGCAAAGCGCGTAGTAATTCGCGAACAGCGCCGGTCGCCGGCGGCGCATTCTCGTCGCCGAACCCGGCAATTCTTTCAACACGCCACTGCCAACAGCCAAGGAGGGCTTCATGTCCAAGTTCATCTCATCGCACCTGCGCCGCGCGGTTCAGGCGCTCATCGTCTCGCTCATGCCGGCGCTGGTCTGGGCCGGGCCGGTCGACATCAACACTGCGGATGCTGCGACGATCGCCAAGGAGCTGCAGGGCATCGGTCTGAGCCGGGCGCAGGCGATCGTTGCCTACCGCGAGAAGAACGGCGCGTTCCGCAGCGTCGAGGATCTGCGCAAGATCAAGGGCATCGGCGCCAAGGTGCTGGAGCGCAACCGAGCGAACATAAAGCTGGACGGCGCGCCGAAGAAATAGCCCGGCGGGGCGCTGGTCCGAGCCCAGCGCCCCTGCTTCCGGGTATCATCGCGCTCCTGCGAATTCGACGGAGGTGTGCGGTGACCCAGGCGCAAGAGATCCGAACGGCGGTGTTTCCGGTCGCCGGCCGCGGTACGCGATTTTTGCCCGCGACCAAGGCGAGCCCGAAGGAGATGCTGCCGATCGTCGACAAGCCGCTGATCCAGTACGCCGCGGAAGAAGCGCTCGCCGCCGGCGCCCGCAAGCTCGTGTTCATCACGGGCAGCTCGAAGCGCGCGATCGAAGATCACTTCGACACCGACGTCGAGCTGGAGCAGGCGCTGGAGGCGCAGGGTAAGACCGACCTGCTGCAGGCGCTGAAGGACATCGTGCCGGCGTGGGCGAGCTGCATCTATATCCGCCAGCCGTCGCCGCTCGGTCTCGGTCACGCGGTGTGGTGCGCGAAGCCGGTTGTCGGCGACGAGCCGTTCTTCGTGCATCTCGCCGACGATCTCATCGATGCTCCCACGGCGTGCCTGCGGCAGATGGCCGCGGTGCACGCGCAGCGCGGCGGCAGCGTGCTCGGCGTCGAGACGGTGCCGCGTGCGGAGACGGACAAGTACGGCATCGTCGCGACCGATGAGCGCGAGGGCCGCATCAGTCGCGTGAAGCAGATCGTCGAGAAGCCGCGGCCGCAGAACGCGCCGTCAACGCTTGCCGTCGTGGGACGCTATCTGCTGTCGCCGACGATCTTCGCGAAGCTGGAGCAGACGGGTCGCGGCGCGGGCGGCGAGATTCAGCTCACCGACGCCATCGCGGATCTGCTCGCGGACGAGCCGGTGTATGCGTACGAATTCGAAGGCAAGCGCTACGACTGCGGCAGCAAGCTCGGCTATCTGCAAGCGACTGTCGAGTACGGCCTGAAGCACGAGGCGCTCGGCGAGAAGTTCAGCGAGTACCTGGTCGCGCTCGCCGCGAAATTGAAATAGCCGATAGCAGCAGCAGCATCAGCCAGTCGAGGCTGCCACCGCCACCGCCACCGCCCCCGCCCGAGGCCGGTGGCGTCGCGGGTGGGGAAACCGGCGGAGTTGCCGTCGCGACTGCGATGTCCGCGGTGTCCTGCGATCCCTGATCGTCCGTCACGGTCAGCCGCAACGTAAACGTGCTGGCGTCGGCCACCTGCAGTGTCGTGAGCGCCTGAGTGGCGTTGCCGAAAGTCGGTGTCGCGCCCGTCACTCCGAGCGCAGTCCACTGAAACGATGCGATCGTGCGGCCGTTCGACGCGAAGCTGTCGCGCGCATCGATGTTCACCGCGGTCCCGGTGTTGATCGTCGTCGGCGCCGCGGAAATCGCGAACGGTCGTTGTGCCGCGAGCACGGCGCCTTGCGTGTTCAGCATGCCCGCGCCGCACGTCGCCGTCGTGCAGATGCACTCTTCCTGTTGCAGGTCGCCGGCTGGTACGTGGCAGAATGTCGTCGTCGGCGTCGAACTCGTCGTCGGGAAGGGCGCGGCCGATTCTTTCAGCAGTGCGATGAACTGAGCCGGCGTCAATCGCGAGTTCAGCGAATGCATCAGCGCGGCGGCGCCCGCGACCAGCGGCGCCGAGAAGCTGGTCCCGACGTTGAAGTTCAGGACGTGATCGGTGTAGGCGGATGCGCCCGGGATCGTCGTGCCGGTGTTCACCGCCGCCGTGATCGAGAACAGGCAGGGCGTCGACGGCGTGATCGTCGTATTCACGCAGTTGCCGCCCGGCGCGCCGATACCGGCACCGGGACCGAGATTGCTGAATCCCACCTTCGTGCCCGCGTGCCGGATGCCCGTCACGCCGAGAACGCCAGCGCAGTTCGCAGGCGCGGCGACATTGCTGCCGTCGTTGCCGACCGATGCCACGATGAGCACGCCGCGCGCGAGGATCTCGTTCACCGCCGACTGGTACGCGGCGGAGCACGCGCCCGTCCCGCCCAGGCTGAGGTTGATGACCTGCGCCGGAGTCGGATTCACCGGCGCGCCGGTCACGGCGATGCCGGCGGCCCAGCGCATGCCCGCGATGATGTCGCTGTCCGTTCCGCCGCACTTGCCGAGCACGCGCACCGGCAAGAGCAGCGTGTTCCACCCCGTGCCTGCAATGCCTTCCGCGTTGTTGGTCAGAGCGGCGATCAGGCTGGAGACGCGCGTGCCATGCCAGGAGCTGTTTGACTCATCGCAGGTCGTGAAGGCCGCCTGCGTCTTGTCCGCGGCCGTCACGAAGTCGCCGGGATCGGAGGCATCGGTGTCGCGGCCGTCCCCGTCGTTCGCGTACGGCGTCTGCGAAACGAAATCGAACCCGTCGAGGAGCTTGCCGGCCTGCGAGAGCCGCAACAGGTCCGGATGCTCGAAACGCACGCCGGTATCGAGCACGGCGACGACCGTCGTGTTGCTGCCGACCGTGACGTCCCACGCCTGCTGGGCGTGCGTGGCGGAAACTTCAGTGCTCTGGAAGTACCACTGATCGGCGAACAGCGGGTCGCCCGGCGTTGCGTGGATCCAGCGACGTTCGTCCGCAACCGCGTATTCGACGTTCGGATCGGCCGCCAGCCGCTCGAGCACCGCGCTCATTTCCTGCGAGCTGCGTGCGCGGTCCAGCTGCAGCACTTCGGTGTCGTCGTCGAGCTGTTGCTTGTGCTGTAAGCGTATCCCCGAGGACGCGCCGAGCTTCTGCATGCGCGTGCCGGCTGCTGTCGTGCCGTCTCGCCATTTGACGATGATCTGATCAGTAGGGGGCTGAGCGTGCGCGTGTCGCGCGCTGCCATTGTCCTCGCGCGACTGCCCGAAGGCGGCCGGGGCGAGAGCGATCAGCAAGACTAGTGCAGACGCGATTCTCATAAGCGTTCCAATGATGCCTCTGGCTGCAAAAAGGTCGCGCGTGCGTAGTTCACGCTTGCCGGCCGCGTCGGCGGCCCGCGACAGGCGGCCGGCATTCCACGGCACGGGACGACCGTTTTTTCGATGAAATCCTCACCATTTGTCCGCACAATCGCCCCCGGGGTTTCTGCCGACCGTCATCTGTTATGACTGACTGCAGTCAGGGGTTCGCCATGAACGACAGCGCACTGGTGCTTCGCAATCTGGATCAGGGCGTGCTCACCCTGACGCTCAACCGGCCGGATTCCCTGAACGCGCTGAACGCACCGCTGGTGATCGAGCTGCGCGCTGCGCTCGAAGCAGCGGCCCGCGACGCCGAAGTCGGCGCGATCGTGCTGCGCGGCGCAGGGCGCGGTTTCAGCGCCGGCGGAGATCTCCGCGAAGGCGCGACGCCGCGCTGGCATGGCGACGCCGCCAACGCTCACGAGGAATGGCGCGACTCGCTGCGCGGCGCGATGGAAGCCTCACGGCTGCTGCATCAGATCCCGAAGCCGACGATTGCGATGATCCGCGGCCCGGCGGCCGGGGCCGGCCTGTCGCTGGCGACGGCGTGCGATCTGCGCGTTGCCTCGACAACTGCGATCTTCACGACGGCGTTCGTGAAGGTCGGCTTCTCCGGCGACTTCGGCATCACGTATTTCCTGACGCGCCTGGTCGGCACCGCGAAAGCGCGCGAGCTCATGTTCCTGAGCGACAAGATCGAGGCGACGGAAGCGCTGCGGATCGGGCTGGTCAACCGCGTGGTCGCCGACGACGCGCTGGAAGCGCAGACGGCGGCGCTCGCGCGCCAGATCGCCAACGGCCCGCGCATCGCGAACCGCTACATCAAGCAGAACCTCAACGCCGCCGAGGAAGGCGGGCTCGAAGCGCTGTTCGACATGGAGGCGACGAACCTGACGCGCACCCGAATGACGCAGGACCATGCGGAAGCGGCGAAGGCGTTCCTCGAAAAGCGCGCGCCGGCGTTCAAGGGGAAGTGAGTTGTCGGGCTGAAGCCATTTTTCGTGATCTGGCGCACCTTTAGGACCTTGCGGCCCCATCACTCCCCTCTGTAGCATCGCCCGCCAACAATTTAACAATACTCATCGGATGAGTGCGGGTAGCGGGGCCGGGGACGGGGAACCTGCATGTACCAGATCGCTATCGTCGGCGCGGGTCCCGCCGGGTTGAGCGCTGCCGCCCGGGCGGCGGACCGCGACCGGCGCGCCCGTATTGATGGAAAGGGCAGCACGCCCAGCTTCGTGCTGCTCGAAGGCTTCAACGCCCACGCCAAGACGATCCAGCGCTACCAGAAGGGCAAGCACGTCATGGCAGAGCCAGGATTCCTGGATCTGCGCAGCGACCTGGAGTTCGACGCCGGCAGCCGCGAGCGGGTGCTCTCCAAGTGGGGCGAAGGACTGCAGAAGGGCGGCGTGAACATCCGTTACGGCGCGGAGGTTCGCAAGATCACCGGCAACAAGCATGCCTTCAACCTGCAGCTCGCGAACGGCGAAACGATTCAGGCCGCGCACGTCGTGCTCGCGATCGGCCTGGAAGGCAACCCCCGCAAGCTCGGCGCGCCCGGCGAAGACCTGGAGCGCGTGCAGTACCAGCTGGACGATCCCAAGGAGTACCGCGACGAGACGATCCTGGTCGTCGGCGCCGGCGACTCGGCGATCGAAAACGCGCTGGCGCTGGCCGAGCAGAACGACGTGTGGATCATCAACCGCGGCAAGGAATTCAGCCGCGCCAAGGACGCCAACCTCAACGCCGTGGTCGCGGCCATCGCCGACCAGCGGCGCCGCCTGAACTGCTATTACGAAGCGAGCATCAAGAGCGTCGTCGAGGGTGCGAACGGGACGCTGACCGTCGTAGTGCAGACCGCGACCGGCGACAAGACCGCGCAATGTCATCGCATCATCGCGCGCCTCGGCGCGATCCCGCCGCGCAAGTTCGTCGAGTCGGTCGGCATCAAGTTTCCGAACGAGCGCAACGACGCCATTCCCGAGCTGTCGCGCCACTACGAGAGCAACGTTCCCGGCGTGTACGTGATCGGCTCGCTCGCCGGCTACCCGCTGATCAAGCAGGCGATGAACCAGGGCTACGACGTCGTCGAATTCATCAACGGCAACGACCTCAAGCCTGCCGATCACCCGCTGCTCGAGTACCAGTTCCACGGCCTGCCGTTCGAGCGGCCGGTCGACGAGATGGTCGAGCGCTTCCAGACGCTGATCCCGATGTTCCGGCAGATGAACGGCCTGCAGTTCCGCGAGCTGATCATCGAGAGCGACGTGATCGTCGCGTACCCGGAAGGCGCCGAGGCCAAGGACGCGCAGCGCAAGATGGAGGAGTTGAACCAGAAACTCGCTGCGAAGGATCCGCAGCCGCGCGCGACCCGCATCGTGCGCGAGGGCGAGGCGATCTACGAGCCGGGCGAGTTCGGCACCTCCTTCTTCACGATCGTCGACGGCGAAGTGACGCTCGAAGGCGCGCAGCCGCCGCACATCCGCACGCGGCTCGGCCGCGGCGAGTTCTTCGGCGAGATGAGCCTGCTGTCGGGCCGGCCGCGCTCCGACAAGGCGATCGCCGGTCCGGGCTGCATCCTGGTCGAGACGCCGCGCCGGACGATGGTCAAGCTGATGAACTCCAACGAGGAGGTGCGCAGCGGCATCGACTGGATCTTCGTCGTGCGCGAGCTGCAGCGGCATTTCACGCCGTTCGCGACGCTGAAAGATCTGCGGACCGTCGCGGCGCGCGTGACGCTGCGTCGATTCAAGGCGGGCGAGGTGCTGTTCAAGGAAGGCGAGGTCGGCGATTCGCTGTTCGTGCTGCGCTCGGGCGGCGTCGCCCTGGCGCGCAAGAAAGGCGCGGAGCAGATGCTCGTCGCCGAGGTTCGCTCCGGTCACCTGGTCGGCGAGATGGCGCTGATGGGCGATCCGGTGCGGCGCGAGACTGCCACGGCGACCGTCGCCGCCGACGCAATCGAGATCAGGCGCAAGGAATTCCTGGAGCTGGCGCGTCGCGAAGATGCGCGGCTCGATCCGCTGCAGAAAGACGTGAGTAAGCGCGTAGTCGACAACGCGCGCATGCAGGTGCGGCCCGAGGCGGGCACGCTGATGAATTTCCTGATGGCCGAGGGGCTCGGCGAAGCGACCAACGTGCTGGTCATCGACGAGTCGCTCTGCGTCGGCTGCGACAACTGCGAGAAGGCGTGCGCCGAAACGCATGGCGGCGTGTCGCGGCTCGATCGCGAAGCCGGCGCGACCTACGCGAACGTGCACATCCCGACCGCATGCCGCCATTGCGAGCAGCCGCACTGCATGAAGGACTGCCCGCCGAACGCGATCCGGCGCTCGGAAAGCGGCGAGGTCTACATCAACGATTCGTGCATCGGCTGCGGCAATTGCCAGGCGAACTGTCCGTACGACGTCATTCGGATGGTGTACGACGCGCCGAAGAAGCCCGGCCTGTTGTCGTGGCTGTTGCTCGGCGGCAGCGGCCCGGGCGAGCAAGCGAACTACCAGCCGAGCGCGACCGCGAAAGAGAAGGGCAAGAAGGCCGTGAAGTGCGACGCGTGCGTCGGACTCGACGGCGGTCCCGCGTGCGTGCGCTCTTGTCCGACCGGCGCGGCGATCCGCATCGGGCCGGAGCAGTTCGTCGACCTGGTCGAGGAGCGGAAGCGTTGATTCACCGCAACCTCCTGCTGTTTCGCGGAGCGCGGTACCTCTGGTTGTCGCTGATTCTGCTTCTCGTATCGGCAGTGATCTACGAGACGCAGGGCACGGTGCAGCCGCCGAACGGCGGCACCTGGCAGGGTTACGTGCTCGGCACGCTCGGCGCGGTGCTCATCGTCTGGCTCACCTCTCTCGGCGTCCGCAAACGCAGCTACAACTCGACGCTCGGCAGCGTGCAGGGCTGGACTTCGGCGCATGTGTATCTCGGCACCGCGCTGCTGATCATCGCGACGCTGCACAGCGGCTTTCAGGTCGGCTGGAATCTGCACACACTCGCGTACGTCCTGATGATCGTCGTGATTGCGAGCGGCCTCTTCGGGCTGTTCAGCTACCTCAACCATCCCGTGCTGATTTCGAAGAACCGCGAAGGCGGCGGGCGCGCCGAGCTGTTCGCGGAGTTGTTCGAGCTCGACAAGCAGTCGCGCTCGCTCGCGCAGAAGTGCGCGCCCGAAGTCGGTCTCGCCGTGGCGAGCAGCATCGAGCGCACGACGCTGGGAGGCGGCGTGTATGCGCAGCTCTTCAGCGGCGACAATTCGTTCTTCGTGCGCGGCGCCGGTGCGCCGGTGCGCAACACGGATCAGCAGGCCGTGATCGACTTCGTCGCTGAACGTCTGCCGCGCGCACAGAAGGGCATCGAAGCCGCGAATCTGCAGCAGCTCATCGTGCTGCTGTGCCGTCGTCAGGCCGTCCTGCGGCGCATCCGCCGTGACATCCGGCTGCGCGGCTGGCTGAAGATCTGGCTGTACTTTCATATTCCGGTGACGTTCGCGTTGCTGGTTGCACTCGTGCTGCACATCGTGTCGACGTTCGTCTACTGGTGATGCATGGAAGCACTGCTGCGCGAGCTCCATGAAGGTCCGGACGGCATCCCGGAATATCGGGACACCGAGATCTCGGCCGACGACCTGACGATCGGCAGCGCCGCGGATCAGCGCATCCAGCTGCTGGGCAGCGCGGTCGCGCCCGAGCACGCCGTCATCCGCAAGTCGGGCTCGAAGCTCGAAGTGACCTGTCGCAGCGGCGAGCGCATCCGCGTCAACGACGAGGAGGTCTCATCCGCGAAGCTCGAGACCGGCGACGTCATCGAGCTTGCCGGCCACAAGCTGACGATCGCCGAGCCGCCGGGCGGCTTCGACGTCGCGATCGAGCTGCGGCCGAACGAAAACATCGATGCCAGCGAGTTCGAGAGCGCGTTCCGCACCGACCTGAACCAGACGTGGCTGTCGAAGCGCCCGGCCGCGTGGCTGCTGATCGCCGTCGTGATGATTCTTGGCGTCGCCTTACCGGTCACGGTGATGTTCATGCATCACGCTGAGCGGCAAACACCGACATGGGTGCCGGGCGATGAGTTCTGGAACAGCGGTCCGCTCAGTCCGGCGCATCAGCAGGCAGCGGGCGGACGCTGCGACACGTGCCACAAGGAGCCATTCGTCCGCGTGCAGGACGAAACGTGTCTGAGCTGCCACAAGACGATTCACGACCACGTGTCGCCCGAGCATCTCGCGCTCACGCAACTCAAGGCCACGCAGCGCTGTGCGACCTGCCATCGCGAGCACAACGAGCCGGCGAGCTTCCTCGTCAACAGCAGCGACTCCATGTGCGTCGACTGTCACGAGAGCTCGCAGACGAAGTTCGGTCAGCTGCACGTCGATCCGGTGAGCGGCTTCAGCGCCGGGCATCATCCGCAGTTCAAGCCGCATCTGCTCAAGCCGACGGCCGTCGAGGCGGGCTCGGGCTTCCTGTTCGAATGGAAGACCGAGGTCACGACGCTCGACAAGGCGGTCGAGCAGTCGAACGTGAAGTTCTCGCACAACCAGCATCTCGATCCGGATCGCGTCCTGCGCCGCAGCGACAGCAAGCCGCTGAACTGCGCCGACTGTCATCGGGTCGAGCCCGACGGCGAGCACTTCGAGCCGATCACGATGGAGAACCGCTGCGCCGAGTGTCACGAGCTGACCTTCGATCCGGGTGCGCCGGACCGGCAGTTGCCGCACGGCAAGCCACGCGAAGTGGTGCTGACCCTGCAGGACTACTTCACGCGCAAGTTCTCCGATCCGAACGCGGGCAAGCCGACGCGCGAGCGGCGTCGACTGCCGGGTCACGAAGAGGAAGAGCAGACGTGCACCGGCGCGCCGTTCGATTGCGCGATGCGCAGCGCGCACGCCGAGATCCAGAATCAGTTCACGCGTCGCGGCTGTGTTGGCTGCCACAGGGTCGTCGACACCCAGAGCGAGAGCGACTTCGATCGTTTCCAGGTGCAGCCGATCCGCTTCGCGCGCGACTACTTCCCGGCGGGCCGGTTCGATCACCGCAGCCACCAGATCCAGGGCAAGCTCACCGGTGACGCCGCCTGCCTGTCCTGCCACAAGGCGAAGGAATCGCAGGACAGCAAAGATCTGTTGCTGCCGGCGATGGGCAAGTGCGAGGAGTGTCATGGCGATCGTCCGGCCGTCGAAAGAGTGGCCGTGCAATGCGTGAGCTGTCACTCTTATCATCCGCAACCGACACTCATCGTCGAGGCGCCGAAACAATGAAGAAGAAGGCGTTCAGCGCGTTGCTGTGCATGGCGGCGGGCCTCGTCGCCGCGTGCTCGGGCGGCGATCCCGTAGCGAGAACCGAGGGCACCGACAACACCGGCGGGTGCAACGGCGGCTGCGGCGGATCGACGACCGCCCTGACGATTGCGGACGTCCAGCAAGTCATCGCGCAGGCGGTCGGCGAAGCGCAGGCGCGCGGCGTCAACGCGACGATCGCCGTCGTCGACAGAGTGGGCAACGTTCTCGCGGTCTTTCGCATGGGCGCTGCCGGTCAGTCCGTGACGATCACCGCGACGCCCGGCAGTGCCACCGTCAGCGGCGGGCTCGAAGGCATTCGCCTGCCGGTCGCTGTGGTGCCGACGGCGACCATCGATCATGCCGCTGCGATCGCGAAGGCGGTCACCGGCGCCTATCTCTCCTCCGAAGGCAACGCGTTCTCGTCCCGCACCGCGAGTCAGATCGTGCAGGAGCACTTCAATCCAGGCGAACAGTTTCAGCCGGCCGGGCCGCTGTTCGGCGTGCAGTTCAGCCAGCTCGCGTGCTCCGACCTGGTGCGGGCGTTCGACGGCGTGGGCCCGAGCGTCGGTCCGCAGCGCTCGCCGCTGGGACTCTCGGCCGACCCCGGCGGCTTCCCTCTATATAAGAGTGGCGCCGTCGTCGGCGGCGTCGGCGTGATTGCCGACGGCTTCTACACGATCGACAAGAATATCGCGGACAGCGACCAGGACGTCGACGAGGCGATCGCCTATGCCGCGACGTTCAATTTCGCGGCGCCCGTCGACCGGCGCGGCGATCGAATCACGGCCGACGGCAAGACGCTGCGCTTCAGCGACGTCGACTTCAATCAGCTGCGCTCCAATCCGGCTGCTGCGCCGGCATTCGGTTCGATCGCGCCGGCAGTCGGTGCGCTGATCGCAGTGGCCGGCTATTCCGACGGCACCGTGAAAGCGGGCACGTCGTTCGGACAGGCTGCGTCCGGCATCCGCGCGGACGGCGACGTCGACTATCCGGGCCGCGACGCCTTCGTGCTCGTCGACGCGGCGAATGCATTGCGTTACCCGCCGCGGGCCGGAACCGATGGTGCGTCTCTCGGCGGCGCAGTGCTCACGCAGAGCGAGGTGCGCACGATCCTGCAGTCGGCGCTCGACGTCGCGAATCACGCGCGTGCGCAGATCCGCCGACCACTCAACTCGCAGGCCCGCGTGACGATTTCGGTCGTCGATACGCAGGGCGAGATTCTCGGGATTGCGCGCACGCGCGATGCGCCGGTGTTCGGCACCGACGTGTCGTTGCAGAAGGCGCGTACGGCGGCGTTCATGTCGTCGAGCACTGCCGGCGCATTTCTCGCCGCGCTGCCGAATGCGAAGTATCTCGCGACGAGCGACGCGTCGGTCACGGTCACGCGCGAGATCGCGCTGGGCGGCTACGCTACGGCGCTGCGCACATTCCTGAATGACAGCAATGCGCTCGCGGACGGGCGCATTGCCTATTCCGATCGCGCCAACGGCAACCTGTCGCGGCCCTTCTTCCCGGACGGAATCGACAACGAAGCTGCGGGCCCGTTGAGCAAGCCGGCAGGGGAGTGGAGTCCGTTCTCCACCGGACTGCAGCTCGACGTGACGATCAACGCAATCCTGCAGCACGTCCTGTTCGTCGCCGGCGCGGGCGTTCCCGATGTCACATCCGGTTGTGCGGGCGTCGCGCTCGCAAACGATCTCAGCAGCGTAGGGCAGACGATCACCGGCGTGCGGCTCGGCAACGGTCTGCAGATCTTCCCTGGCAGCATGCCGATCTATCGCAACGGCGCGCTGGTCGGTGCGGTCGGCGTCTCGGGCGACGGTGTCGATCAGGACGACATGATCGCCTTCCTCGGCCTGCACAACGCCGGCCAGTCGCTCGGCGGCGGACTCGGCAACGCGCCCGCGGATCGACGCGCCGACACCGTGATCGCACAGGGCGTGCGCTTGCGCTACGTGCAATGCCCGCAGGCGCCGTTCATCGACAACACCGATGACAACGTGTGCGAAGGGAAGTGACATGAACACCAATCGCACATTCATGACACTGGCCCTGTTCCTGCTGGCGACGACCGCGACCGCCGCTGAAACGTGCTACCAGGACGACACCGGCCGCATCGTCAAGCGACGCCGGCCGGGCTACACGGAAGTGCCGTGTCCCGACGAGAACGCGCAGCCCGGCGAAACGCCGTCGGCTGCACCGAACACGCAGCCGCAGGAAGAGACCGGTCGTGCTCCGCGACGTCGCGTGATCGAGCGTGCGCCGCCGTCCTATGTCTCGCCGATTCCGCGACCGGGCGCTGCGGACTACGTGGAGTCCGTGCCGCTCCCCGATCGCTGGCGCATCGTCGACACGCTCGGCTACAAAGAGCGCTGGTTCGATCCGTACAACCGTAACGTGCTCAAGGCCGACCGGCCGGTGCACGACGACTGGTTCTTCAACCTCGGCGTCATCTCCGACACCGTCTATGAGCTGCGCGAAGTGCCGACACCGGTCGGAGGCATCTCGACCGATCGTCCCGGCGGCATCGATGTGTTCGGCAGCGCCGACCAGTGGGCCGCGGTCGAGACTCTCGCGGCGGAGTTCGTCTACTACAAGGGCGACACGGTGTTCCAGCCGCCCGACTACGAGTTCCGGTTCACGCCGGTCTTCAGCTTCAACTACGTCGAGCTCGAAACGCTGCAGGGCGTGAACGCCGATGCGCGCGACGGCAAGACGCGCGACGATCATCACCTCGGCATCCAGGCCGCGTTCATCGACAAGCACCTGCGCAACGTTTCCGACAACTTCGACTTCGACAGCTTCCGCATCGGCATCCAGCCGTTCTCGTCGGACTTCCGCGGCTTCCTGTTCCAGGACAACCAGCTCGGCGCGCGGCTGTTCGGCACGCGTGCCAACAACCGCTGGCAGTACAACATCGCGTACTTCCGGCGGCTGGAGAAAGACACGAACAGCGGCCTGAACGATCTCGGGGCGAGTCTGCGCGACGACGACGTGTTCATCGCGAACCTGTACCGCCAGGATTTCCCGGTGCCCGGCTTCACCTCGCAGGTGACGCTGGCCTACAACCGCAATCGCGAGAACGAAGCGGCGTACTACAACAAGAACGACTTCATCGAGCGTCCTGCCTCGCTCGGCCGCGAAGTGCCGCGCGAGTACGACGTCGGTTACATCGGCTACAACGGCGACGGTCACTTCGGCCGGCTGAACGTCACGACGTCGATCTACTACGCAATCGGCGACGAGACGCCCGGTGTGTTCGTGCCGGAGAAGGTCGACATCGGTGCGCTGTTCGCAGCGGCCGAGCTGTCGATGGACTTCGACTGGATCCGGCCGCGGCTCTCGGTGGTTTACGGCAGCGGCGACGACGATCCGTTCGACGATCGCGCGACCGGCTTCGACGCGATCTTCGAGAACCCGCAGATCGCCGGCGCAGACACCAGCTACTGGATCCGCCAGGCGGTGCCGCTGATCGGCGGTGGGCGCGTCGCGCTGTCGAGTCGTAACGGGGTGCTCGCCAGCCTGCGCTCATCGAAAGAAGAAGGGCAGTCGAACTTCACCAACCCCGGCATCCTGCTCGCTGGCCTCGGCGTCGACATGGACCTGCTGCCGACGCTGCGCGTCTCGTTCAACGCGAACACGCTGTACTTCAACGAGACCGCGGTGCTCGAAGTGGCGCGCAACCAGGGCCCGATCGACAAGCACATCGGCTACGACGTTTCGGCGGCGCTGACGTGGCGGCCGATGATGTCGCAGAACATCGTGCTGCGCGCCTCGTACGCGACGCTGCTCGCCGGCGACGGGTTCGACGCGCTGTTCCCGGACGAAGACCCGGGCTACTTCCTGCTGAACGCGATCTTCAGTTACTGAGGTCGGCGGTAATGAAGAAGCAAAAGAACACGATCCTGATGCTGGTGGCTCTGATCTGTGTGGGCAAGGCTTCAGCCTTGCTCGCCTCCTCAGAAGGCGAACACGCTGTCGAGCGCAAGTACCTCACTGCGCCGCCGTCGCCCGCAAGCCAATCCGACGAATCGGTTCGAGCCAAGAGCGCTGGCTGTCTCTCGTGCCACACGCAAACCGATGCGAGCACGATGCACCTGAATCCCGCGGTCAAGCTGGGCTGCGCCGATTGTCACGGCGGCAACAGCAATGCGCGCGTGGCGAGCGGCGCGCAACGCGGCAGCGATGACTACAAGAAAGCATTCGAAGCCGCGCACGTGCTGCCGCGCTTTCCGGAATCCTGGCACTACCCGTCGAGCGCGAATCCCGAGCGCACGTACACGCTGCTCAATCGCGAGAGCCCCGAGTTCGTGCGCTTCATCAATCCGTCCGACTATCGCGTCGCGCGGGAATCGTGCGGCGCCTGCCACATGGACGTCATTGAGGCGTCGGTGCGCAGCCTGCATTCGACGGCGGTCATGTTCTGGGGCGGCGCGGCGTACAACAACGGCATTCTCGACTTCAAGCAGTACATCCTCGGCGAGTCCTATGGCCGCAACGGCGAAGCGGTCATTCTGCAAGGGCCGAAGATTCCCGATACCCTCGTGGACGCGGCGGCGATCGCGAGCATCGTGCCGCAGATCTATCCGTTGCCGGCGTGGGAATCGCTCAAGCCCGGCGACATCTTCCGCGTGTTCGAGCGCGGCGGACGCAACATCGCGAACCTCTTCCCCGAGACTGGTCTGCCGAACGCGAACGGTCAGCTGCAGCGGATCGAGGAGCCGGGCCGGCCCGACTTCCGTCAGTCGAATCGCGGCCCGGGCACCGGCGCACGCATCTCCGTGCCGGTCATCAACATCACCAAGACGCGCCTCAACGATCCGAACTCGTGGTTCATCGGCACCAACGACCAGCCGGGCGACTATCGTCATTCGGGTTGCGCGTCGTGCCATGTCGTGTATGCGAACGATCGCGATCCGCGGCACTCCAGCGTCTATGCGAAGTTCGGCCACGAGGGCCGCACGCAGACCGTCGACCCGACGATCAGCAAGACCGAGTCGGGCCATCCGCTGACGCACACGCTCACGCGCTCGGTGCCGACCAGCCAATGCATGATCTGCCACATGCACCAGCCGAACATGTTCCTGAACACGTTCCTCGGCTACACCATGTGGGACTACGAGTCCGACGCGCCGCGCATGTGGCCGGAGAAACAGCAGTACCCGGACTCCGCGAAGATCCGCGACGTGCTCGACCGCAACCCCGAGGCCGCGGCGACGCGCGGCAAGTGGTCGGACGTGAATTTCCTGAAGCACGTGTCCGAGCTCAATCCGCAGATGAAGGACACGCAGTTCGCGGACTATCACGGCCACGGCTGGAACTTCCGCGCCGTGTACAAGCGCGACCGCAAGGGCAACCTGCTCGACGCGGCCGGCAACCAGGTCAGCGATGACGATCCGCAGAAGTTTAAGAAGTCCGTGCACCTGTCGTCGATTCACGTCGACGTCGGCATGCAATGCGTCGACTGCCATTACTCGCAGGACAACCACGGCAACGGCTACATCTACAGTGAAGTCGCCGCTGCAGTCGAGATCGCCTGCAAAGACTGTCACGGCACCGCGCAGCAGGTGCCGAATCTCTACACCTCCGGCCCGGCCGCGCTGGGCGGCGGCACCGATATGACGACGCTGCGTACGCCGGACGGCCGGCGGCGCTTCGAGTGGGTCGGCGACGCGCTCTACCAGCGCTCGATGATGGATCCGAACCTCGAATGGAAGATGAGCATCGTCAGGAACGCCGTCGATCCCACGAGCCCCGACTACAACGAGAAGGCGGCACGCGCGAAGCTGATGAGCCGCAACACTTCGACGCTGGAGTGGGGCAAGGACATCAAGGCCGACAACCTGGCGCACACGGACCAGAACCTGGAGTGCTACACGTGCCACACGTCGTGGACGACGAGCTGCGCCGGCTGCCATCTGCCGATCGAAGCGAACGCCAAGACCGAGCGGCATCACTACGAGGGCGGCGAGACGCGCAACTACGCGACGTATAACCCGCAGGTTGCGCGCGACGATATGTTCCTGCTTGGCCGGCGCGAGCCGGCGGCGGGCGGCAAGATCGCGCCGGTGCGCTCGACTTCCGCGCTCGTGCTGTCGTCGACGAACTCGAGCCGCGAGCGCATCTATGTGCAGCAGGCGCCGATCGCCGCGAGCGGTTACAGCTCGCAGGCGTTCAACCCGCACTATCCGCACACCGAGCGCAAGACGGAGACGAAGACCTGCACCGACTGTCACTTGTCGAAGGACAACGACAACAACGCGATCATGGCGCAGCTGCTCGCGCAGGGAACGAACTTCGTCAACTTCGTCGGCTACAACGCCTATGTTGGCGGCGATGGCGAGATCAGCGGCATCACGGTCACCGAGTGGGACGAGCCGCAGGCCGTGATCGGCAGCTATCTCCACAGATATGCGTATCCGGACTGGTACGCGCTGCATGAGAAAAACGGCCGCCGTCTGCAGCAGGGCTACAGCCATGGCGCCGGCGACGCGCGCTGCCTGCAGTTGCGGGGCGAGTATCTGTATGTCGCGGAAGGCGGCAGCGGCGTGGAGGTCTACGACGTCGCGAGCATCGGCAACAAAGGTGTCTCGCAGCGCGCGATCACGGCGCCGTTCAGCCCGCTCGGGCACGACACGCACATCGGCTCCAAGGACGCGACTTGCATCGCGCTGCCGACGAATCAGCCGATCCATCCGCCGCGAAACACCGGCGACAAGATGCGCAAGGCAAACCTGGAGCAGCCGTTCCACGCGATGTACAACTACGCGTACATCACGGATGGGCAGGAAGGCCTGATCCTCACCGACGTGAACACGCTGGCCGACGGCGATCCGCGCAACAACTACCTCAAGCGCGCGGTGACCTGGAATCCGAACGGCGTATTGAACGGTGCGCGTCACATCACGATCGGCGGCTACTACCTGTACATCGCGACGAAGCGCGGCCTGGCGATCGTCAGCGTCGATGTGCCGCTGCAGCCGCAGTTGATC
Source organism: Steroidobacteraceae bacterium (assembly GCA_036004505.1). Classification (GTDB taxonomy): domain Bacteria; phylum Pseudomonadota; class Gammaproteobacteria; order Steroidobacterales; family Steroidobacteraceae; genus Steroidobacter. Next base: position 25,095 of record DASYRK010000111.1, on the reverse strand, counting down.
GCCGAGGTGCCGCTCAATGACGCCCGCGCGTCAGCGCTGCAATTCCGGTATCTGTTCGTGACGGACGGCGACGGTCTGAAGACGATCGATATCACCGATCCGAAAGCGCCGCGACTCGTGCAGAACAACACGATCCGCCTCGGCGACGCGCAGCGCGTGTTCGTCGCGCGCACGTACGCGTACGTCGCGGCCGGCAAAGACGGTCTCGTGATCGTCGACGCCGAGCGGCCGGAAGCGCTGCGTGAGTATCAGCGCTTCAACGCCAATGGCGCTCTCGGCGATGCGCGCGACGTGATCGTGGCAACGACGAACGCGTCGTTGTTCGCGTATGTCGCCGACGGCAAGAACGGGCTCAAGGTCTTGCAGCTGACGTCGCCGGAATCGCAGCCCAAGTTCTACGGCTTCAGCCCGGAGCCGAAGCCGCAGCTGATCGCGACCTACGCGACCGGCAAGCCGGCGCAGAGTCTGTCGCGCGGCCTGGAGCGCGACCGCGGCGTCGACGAGACCGGCAACCAGATCGCCGTCTTCGGCCGCCGCGGCTCGCGGGCGCTGAACCTGCAGGAGATGCGGGAGCTGTACCTGGATGCGCAGGGCAAACCGTGGGCGGTGAGCGACAAATGAAATCGGTTGTTGCCGTCTCGATGTTGATCGTCGGTTCCGCAGTGCTCGCTGCCGAACCGGGGGTTGCCGACTACAAACACCTCGGCGTCGCGTCCTGCGCGACTTCGGTCTGTCACGGCAAGCTCGCGCCGGCTCCCAACAAGCACGTCGCGTTGAACGAATACCAGACCTGGACGCGCGAGGACCGTCACGCGCAGGCGTATCGCACGCTGGAGCTGGCGGAGTCGAAGCGCATCGCTGCAAATCTCGGCCTGCCGAGCGCGTCGACGGCGAAGATCTGTCTCGACTGTCACGCCGACAACATTGCTCCGGAGAAGCGCGGGCCGAAATTCCAGATCAGCGACGGCATCGGCTGCGAGGCGTGCCACGGCGGCTCCGAGAAGTGGATCGAGAGTCACGCGGCCGAGTCGGCCATTCACAAGGACAACGTCGCGCGCGGCATGTATCCCTCGGAGCAGCCGCTCAAGCGCGCGCAGCTGTGCCTGTCGTGTCACCTCGGCACGAAGGACAAGTTCGCGACGCACGCGATCATGGGCGCCGGTCATCCGCGCCTGAGCTTCGAGCTGGAGGCGTACACGGCGAATCAGCCGGCGCACTACGTCGTCGACGCCGACTACGATCAGCGCAAGGGCCGCATCGAAGGCATGAACCTGTGGCTCACCGGCCAGATCGAGAACACACGCCGCATGCTGACGCTGCTACAGACGGACATGTATCACAGCGGTGGCATGTTCCCGGAGTTCGCGTTCTACGACTGCCACAGCTGCCACCATCCGATGGACAAGATCCGCTGGAATGCCCAGCGCGCCGGCGCCGGCATCAAGCCGGGCACCTTGCGACTGCAAACCCAGAATCTGATCGTCCTACAGGCCGTGACCGAGACTTTCGAACCGGCCTCGCTGAACGACCTCGTCGGGCTGACGAACGCCCTGATTCGCGCCGGCCAGCGCGATCGCGCCAGCGTGGCGGCGGCAGCCAAGGCGTTGCTCGACTGGGTCGAAAAGCGCGACGCGCTGACTCGCCGCCAGTTCTCGCCTGCAGAAGTGACCGCCATGCGCAGGACGCTGGTCAAATACGGTGCCACCGACAAGGCGGGTGACTTCGCCGCCGCCGAACAGATCGTTCTCGGCGTCGAGAGCCTGAGCTATTCTCTCGGCGACCGGGCCAAAAAGAAGGCGGCGCTGGACGCGCTCTTCAACACCGTGAAGAACGACACGACATTCAGTCCCCAGCAATTCGCCGCTGCCGCTGCCAACGCGCAGCGCGCGCTCTGATCGCACGCCGCCATGCGTTTCGCCGCACGCACACATCCGGGACGACGAGGAGGCCAGAACGAGGACTCGATCGGCTGGGACGAGGCGCGCGGCCTGTACTTCGTCGCGGACGGCATGGGCGGCCACGCCAGCGGCGATGTCGCGAGCCGCCTGGTCAAAGAGACACTCCTCGGGCCCGCATTGCACATGCCGCTGCGCGCGGCCGTGCAGCGAGCGCACGAAGAGGTCGCGCAGGCCGCCGCTGACAACACCGCACACTCGAACATGGGCTCGACGGTGGTCGCGACGCGCATCGCGGATCGTCATGCGGAGGTTGTCTGGGTCGGCGACAGCCGCGCCTACCTGTGGCGCGGGCAGACGCTGCGCCAGCTGAGTCGCGACCACTCCTACCTCGAGGTCCTGCGCGAGCAGGAGAACCTGTCGGAGACCCAGCTGCGCGGCCATCCAAACAAGAATCTCGTGACGCAGACGCTCGGCATCGGCACGCCCGACCCGTCGATGATCACCGAGCCGCTACGCAAGGGCGACTGGCTGCTCCTGTGCAGCGACGGGCTCAACGACGAGCTGGAGGACGGCGAAATCGCGCAGATCCTGCGCGCCCACAACGCGCCGGAAGCCGCCGCCGATGCGCTGATTGCTGCCGCGCTGGCGCGCGGCGGGCGCGACAATGTCAGCGCCGTGGTGGTGGAGTACGACGGGCCGAATGGCGTAAGCTTCGATCCGCAAACGATATTGTGGCTCGCGATCATCGGCGGCGCGTGCGCGGCGATTGCGCTGGCGGGTCTCTGGTGGTGGTTCCTCAGGCGTTGAAACGAGCGTTGAACTCACTCGCTGACCTATGGCCGACAATCAACCCATCCTCGTCAAAGTCTCGAACCAGCGGGAAATCCCGATCAAGCCGGACATGGTCCTCGGCCGCCAGGCGGAGTGCGACCTGCAGCTGCTCGAAGGCCACGCCTCGCGGCGTCACGCCAAGTTCTCCTTTGCCGAGAACGCGGTGTGGCTCGAGGACCTGAACTCCGCGAACGGCACGTTCGTGAACGGCGCGAAGATCACCGGCAAGGTCAAGCTCGCCTCGGGCGATCGTCTGCGCTTCGATACCGAGGAGTTCGATTTTCGCGTTCCGAGCGCTGCGCCGGCCGTCGACGACGGCAAGACGCAGTATCGCGAGCCCGCGTCGGCCGTGATCGACGCCGCGAGCAGCGGCCTGTACAAGCGGCCCGGCGCGTGGGCCGATCCGGATGCGATGGGCGACGGCGCCAACAAGACGAAGTTCATCGATCCGGCGCAGATGAAGCAGATGATGAACAATGCGCCGGCGCCGCCGGACGTCAACACGGCGTCCATCGATGGCCCGCACCTGCACATCGTGTCGGGCAGCCGCGCCGGCCTGAACATCAAGCTCACCGTCGGTGAGTCCGGCAACAAGGAATGGACGATCGGCAGCCAGGCCGATCGTGAGGTCCAGTTCCAGGACAGCGGCGTGTCGGCGCTGCACGCCAAGATCGTCAACGAAGGCGAGCGCTGGAAAGTGCTCGATCAGATGTCGGCGAACGGCACGTTCGTGAACGGCAAGCGCAGCAACGTCAGCTATCTCACGGCAGGCGACCGCGTGCGCTTCGGGCCCGTCGAATGCATCTTCCAGACGTCCCGCGCGGGCGCAGCACCGCGGCGTGCCGCGTCGTCGTCGTCGGGCGAGGGTGCGCGCGCCGAATCCAAGGGCAAAACGCTGATGATTGCCGGCATCGCGTTCGTTGCGACCATCGTGGTGCTGTTTCTCGTCTACAAATTTGTCTTATAGTTTGTAGATGCGTTCCTCCGGTCCCGACATCGTTCCCTTCTACGCGGGGGAGATCAATCGGCGTGCGGCAGCCCTGGCGCGCGCCGGCCGCTCGATCATCCCCATGCATCTCGGTCAGCCGACGCGCGGCCCGTCGGACGCAACGGTCGCCGCTGCGAATCGCGCGCTCGTCGTCGGGCCGAACGGTTACTGGGAATCGCACGAGCTCAAGGAACGGCTCGTCGAGCACTATCGCGAGTGGTACAGCGTCGAGATCGATCCCAATAGCATCGTGCTGACGAACGGCGCGAGCGCCGCGCTCGTTGCGGTGTTCGCTGCGATGTTCGCGACCGGCGAGCGAATCGCCGTCGCCCGGCCTGGCTACCCCGCGTATCGCAACACGCTCATCGGGCTGGGCCGCGTTCCGGTCGAGCTCGATTGCGGCGCGGCTTCGCGTTATCGCCTGACAGCATCGGTGCTCGCCGCGGTGGACCCCGCGCCGCACGGCGTAGTAGTGGCGAGTCCGGCGAATCCGACCGGCACGATGCTCGACGCGGCGGAGATTCAGGCGATCGCGGACGAGTGCCAGCGACGCGACATCGTGTTCATCTCGGACGAGATCTATCACGGCGTGACCTATCGCGGACGCTCGGTCTCGGCGCTGGAAGTCACGCGGGACGTCATCGTCATCAACAGCTTCTCGAAGTTCTGCCGCATGCCCGGCTGGCGCCTCGGCTGGCTGGTCGTGCCGCCGGCGCTGGTCCAGAAGGTGCAGACCTACGTCAACAACTTTTTCCTCACGGCGCCGAACGTCGCGCAGGCGGCCGCGGTTGCGGCGCTCGGCGACGGCAACGAGCTGCGCAGCGCGATCATCGAATACGCCCGCAATCGCGAGGTGCTGCTGCGTGAGTTGCCGAAGCTCGGGATCATGCCGGTGCTCGAGCCGGAGGGCGCGTTCTACATCTATGCCGATGTCTCGCGCTACACGAACGCGAGCCTGCAGTGGTGCCACGAGCTGCTGGAGCAGACGGGCATCGCGCTCGCGCCGGGCGTCGATTTCGATCCCGTCGGCGGCGGGCCGTTCGTGCGGTTGTTCACGGCGGTGTCGAGCCAGGAGATCGAGCTGGCGCTGGAGCGGCTGAGGAAATTCCTGCCGGGAGCGTAGGGCTTCAGCCCGGCTCTGCAACCTTGCTTCCCGGTTGCTGCGTCCAACCCGAAATGCATCGACCCGCCGCACTTCTGACCACGCTGCTCGCCTGCAGCGCCCACGCCGCCGGCTTGCCCACCGACGTCGAAATTCACCGCATCCTCGAAGATCGCGTCCAGGCCATCGCCGGACCCGAAGGCGGCATGGGCATCGTCGTGGGCGTGCTGGACCAGAAGGGTCCGCGCGTGATCGCGTACGGCGATGACGGCAGCGCCGCCCGGCGTGCGTTGAACGGCGATAGTGTTTTCGAGATTGCATCGGTGACGAAGGTGTTCACCGCGCTGCTGCTCACGGACATGGTGCGCAAGCACGAGCTCGCGCTGACCGACCCGGTCACGAAGTACCTGCCGAAAGGCACGAAGCTGCCCGAGCGCAATGGCCGGCCGATCACGCTCGTCGACCTCGCGACCCACACGTCGGGGCTGCCGTTCATGCCTGACGGTGCGGATCCATATCGCTTCCTCGCGACGTATTCCCTGCCGCGCGATGTCGGCGCCGAGTGGGACTATTCGAATCTCGGCTACTGGCTGCTCCAGGAAGCGCTGGCGAAGCGCGGCCGCGCCGACTTCGAGCAACTGCTGCAGAAGCGCGTCAGTGCGCCGCTCGGGCTGCACAGCACGACAATCACGTGGTCACCCGAACTGAAGTCGCGAGACGCAATCGGTCACGACGCCGCGTTGCAGCCTGCACCGCTGTTTGCTTCGATGCCCGTGTACAACCTGATGCCGGCGGCGGGCGGGATGATCTCGACCCCCAACGACCTGCTGAAATTCCTGGGCATCGCGATGGGCTACGAGGAGTCGAAGCTCGCACCGACCGTGGCGAGGCAGCTGCAGACTCGTCGGCCAGCGGGCAGTAGCGAGCAGGCGCTCGGCTGGCTGGTCACTGGCGCCGGCGATGATGCAATCGTCTATCACGACGGCGGCAGTTTCGGTTACGCGAGCTCGGTCGCGTGGCAGCCGCGGCGGCGCATCGGTGTGGTCGTGCTCGCGAATCAGACGGCGAATGTCGGCGACATCGCGCGCCACCTGTTGCAGCCGAGTGTCCCGCTGGAAAAGCCGGCGCGGGCGCGACATACGGAGATCACGCTCGACGCAGCAACGCTCGACAAGTACGCGGGTCGTTATGACATGAAAGAGGAGGGTGTCGTCGTGATCGCGCGCGACAACTCCCTGCTGACGATCGAGCTGCCTGCGAGCTGGGGATTGCCGAAGCTGCGGCTGCACGCCGAGAGTCAGCGCGACTTCTTCGCGACGGAGTTGCCGCTGCGAGTCACATTCGAGGCGGATGGCAGCGCAATGCAGGTCTTTCCGCCGAGAGGGCAGCGCGCGATCTCCGCCGTCCGCCTGTAGGTCGGGCTTTAGCCCGACACAACCTTCCTGCAAATCTCCGCCGTCGCCTCGTCCGCCGGAAACATACACTCGATCCGCAACTCATCGAGCGTCACGTCGTGCGGCGTACCGAACGTCGTGATGGTCGAAAAGAACCGCATCTCGACTTCGCCGTTCCTGAACACCGTATTCATCAGCGGCTGCGGCGCGGAGCCCGGCTCGCGCGTGCGCCAGCCCTCTGGAACATCGGGATACGCGAGCACTTCCTCGAGCAGCTCACGCGCCTTCGTATCGGAAGGTGCGACCGCGACCTGGTTGTGCAGGTGTCGAATGATGTCGATCGCCAGCTCTTCCCAGTTGCTGATCACGCTGCGCATGTCCTGCGGATCGAAGATCTGGTGGAGGACGTTCACGTGCTTCGGCCCACCCGGACGCAACAGGCTGAAGATCCGCACCGTGGCGTCGTTCGCCAGCAGCATGTCCCAGTGGCGGTTCGTGACGATGGCCGGATACGGCTCCTGGTGCTGGAGAATGAATTCGATCGCGCGCCGCACCGGTCCCATCTCCGGGCTCGTCAGCTCGGTCTCGCGATACTTCGGCGCATAACCCGCGCAGACCAGCAGCGCATTGCGCTCGCGCAGCGGCATTCCCAGCGCGTCGGCGAGGCGGGAGATCATGTCGCGGCTCGGCTGCGACTTGCCGGTTTCCACGCAGCTCAGATGCCGCGGCGAAACGTTCGCTTCGAGCGCGAGATCCAGCTGGCTCAGGCGGCGCGAGGTGCGCCACTCGCGCAACAGGGTGCCAGCATGGGTAGTGATTGAGTGCACGCTGCGCATGATACGGGGGCGCGAACAAAATTCCATGACCTCCGAGGTCATTGCCGTCATGGCGTGCGTCCGCGTTCAATGTCGCCCACTCAGGCGTGGTGCCTCGAACGGAGAAGTCACATGCATCGCAGAGAATTCATGGCGGCGGCGGTCGGCGGCCTTGCAGCGGGCGTGCTCGGCGCCTGCGTTTCGAGCTCGAGTCGAAGCGGCGCGGCCGCGTCCGGGAAAGCAACTGATGCGGCAGCGTGGAGCGCGGCCCGGCGATTTGCGCCTCTCAAGTTCGGCAATATCGCCTATGTCGAGCGCGGCAAGGGACCGGCGGCGCTGTTCCTGCATGGCTTCCCGCTCAGCAGCTTTCAGTGGCGGGGCGCGTTCGATCGCCTCGCCGGCGAGCGGCGTTGCGTGGCGCCGGATTCGATGGGACTCGGATTCACTCAGGTCGCGCCGGGGCAGAGCTGCGCGCCGAGCGCGCAGGTCGAGATGCTCTCGACGCTGCTCAACATGCTCTCGATCGACACCGTCGATCTGATCGCGAACGACAGCGGCGGCGCCGTGGCGCAGCTCTTCGTCCTGCGTTATCCGCAGCGCGTTCGCACGATGCTGCTGACGAACTGCGATGTCGAGCCGGACAGCCCGCCGCCGGCGTTGCAGCCGGTTCTCGCAGCAGCTCGCGAAGGGAAGTTCGCCGAAACCTGGCTCGCGCCGTCCGTCGCGAACACCGCGTTGGCGCGCACGAAGGAGGGGCTCGGGGGTCAGACGTTCACGTACCCGGAAAATCCCACCGACGAAGCGATCGGCCAATACCTCGCTCCGCTGGTGACTTCGCCGGAGCGCCGGGCACTGACGGATTCGTATGCGCTCGCACTCGATCCGAATCCGCTCGCCGGCATCGAAGCATCGCTGCAGCAGTGCAAGGTGCCGACGCGGATCATCTGGGGCACCGGCGACACGATCTTCTCGCAAGCGAGCGCGGACTACCTCGATCGCCTGTTGCCGAACTCGCGCGGCGTGCGGCGCATCCCCGGCGCGAAGCTGTTCTTCCCGGAAGAGTTCCCGGATGTGATCGCGGAGGAAGCGCGCAAGCTCTGGGCCGGCGCTTAAATCTCCGGGACGGCGACGAGCGCCGCGACGCGCAGCTGCGGCTGTCCGATGTTACCGAACGCGACCGAGCACCGCAGCCGATCGCGGTCGACGCGGATCGACATGCGCGGGAACACGTCGCGGCGCAACTGCTCGACCAGCTCGCAATCGCTCGGGCCGAGCTTGAGCGGCTTGTCCTTCATCGAGACGGTCTTCCAGGTCGCAGGAAAGCGCGGCAGCTCTTCGGCGCGATCGAGCCGCTCGTTGCGCACGCGGGCGACGAGCTGCTGCGTGCTGTCATAAGTCGTGAGTGCCTGGACGTTCTCCGGCGTCGCCTCGACCGGCGACTCGAGCGTGATCTCCATGAAGCCGTGAGTCACCATGTCGGTGCAGCCCCACGAGCGGATGCGCATCGTTGCGCGTGCGCCGACCACCTGCAGAATGTCCCGCACTTTTTCCAGCAGCGAGTCGCAGGAGTACACGGTCGCGTAGCCGCTGTACGCGAAGCGCAGCGATTGCACTCGCCACACGGCTTCGACGATTTGCAGAGCACGAGCCGGATTGGGTGGGGGCGGCGCAGCGACCGCGGACGATGACAGGGTCACCGAGAGCGAGACGGCGGTGATGCAGAGCACACGGTTGAGAATGTTCATGCGCTTGAAGTCCCCGGATCCGATGGTTCGATGGATTGCAGACTAGAGCGGGAAACTTAGCGGAGCCTTACCGGCCCTTGAGTCCGCAACCGGCGCGATACTTAGCCGAGACTTAGGGATCGCGCTTGACACGGGACGTGCGCTCGCGGAACGTGCACATATACATGCGCGTCCTGCTCGTCGAAGACGACAATATGATCGGTCACAGCCTGCGACAGGCGCTGACCGAGAACGGCTTGTCCGTCGATTGGGTGCGCGACGGTGTGCTGGCGCAGGATGCGCTGGCGCAAGGCGCGTACTCCGCGGTGCTGCTCGATCTCGGATTGCCGCGACGCTCGGGACTGGAAGTGTTGCGGCGTGCGCGGCAGGACGGCAATCGCACGCCGATGCTCGTGCTCACCGCGCGCGATGGGCTGGACGATCGCGTCTCGGGTCTCGATCTGGGTGCGGACGACTATCTCGTCAAGCCTTTCGATCTGCGTGAGCTGCTCGCGCGCATGAGAGCGATCATGCGACGGGCGGGCGGTCATGCGCAGTCGACGATCGGCACGCCGCACACGCAACTCGACCTCGCGACGCGGCAGCTGGTGCACGCAGGCACGACGGTCGATCTTTCGGCGCGTGAGTTTCACCTGATGCACGCGTTGCTGGAGCGACCGGGCGCGATCGTTTCGCGAACGCAGCTCGAGGAGCGGATCTACGGCTGGGGCGAGGAAGTCACGAGCAACGCCGTCGAAGTGCTGATCCACGGCGTGCGCCGCAAGGCAGGCGCGGATGTGATCCGCAACGTGCGCGGCCTCGGTTGGCGAGTCGCAGGAGCACGCTCATGACGTCGCTGCGCAAACGTCTGCTCGTTTGGCTGGTGCCGATCTTCGCGGCCGCGGCTGTGATCGCGACCGTGTGGACGTACACGATGTTCGGCAACATGGTCAGCTTGTTCATGGATGGCCAGTTGCGCGTGCTTGCCGATTCGCAGGCGCAGCCGACCATCGGTCCCCCGAACCTGCGGCCGCTGACGGATCACAGTGTCGGGAAGGGCGCGATGTTCGTGCAGATCTGGGACGAGCAGGGCCGCCTGCTCACCAGCTCGTATCCCGCCATTGCAGTGCCGCTGCAGAAGGCAGACGGCTTCGAAAACGTACGGATCGGCCCGCTCACGTGGCGCATCTATTCGCTGCACATGCCGGGACGCACGGTGCAAAGCGTCCAGTGCCTGGACTTTCGTGAGGCGGTCATCAACAAGCAGGCGCTGCAGGCGGGCCTGCCGATCGCGCTGCTGATTCCGATCTCGGCGTGGATTCTGTGGTTTGGCGCGTGTCGTGCGATGGGCAAGATCGAGACCGTCGCGCGGGCCGCGGCCGCGCAGGACGAGAACACGATCGACGAGCTGCCGACGAAGGACATTCCGACCGAGATCAGTCCGCTGGTGACGGCCGTCAACAGATTGCTTACGCGCTTGCGAGATGCTTTCGCCTCGCAACGACGCTTCGTGCAGGACGCGGCGCACGAGCTGCGCACGCCGATCACGGCAATGACATTGCAGCTGGAGAACCTGAAGGCGTGCAGGCTGGACGCCGAGGCGTCTGCACAGGTCGCGCAGTTCGAGGCTGGGCTCAAGCGCACGAAGCGGCTGATCGAGCAGCTGCTGCGGCTGGCGCGTCAGGAAGCGCCGCAGAAGGGCGATGCTATCTCGAACATCGATCTGGCCGGATTTCTGCAAGAGTTGATCTCAGATCTGATGCCGTGCGCCGATCACCGCGATATCGATCTGGGATTGAGCGTCGAAGTGACCGCCTCGATTCGCGCGAACCCGCACGAGCTGCGCAGCCTGCTCCACAACCTGCTCGACAACGCTCTGCGTTACACGCCCGAGCACGGCGTGGTCGACGTTCGCCTGCATGCCGACGGCGGCAAAGTCGGCGTCGAGATCGTCGACAGCGGACCGGGCATTCCACCGGACCTGCTGCCGCGCGTCTTCGACAGATTCTTCCGCATCGAAGGCTCCGACACGGAAGGCAGCGGCCTCGGCCTCGCGATCGCCAAGCACGCCGCCGAGCGCAATCGCATCGACCTGTCCCTCGACAACCGCATCGAGCGCTCCGGCCTCGTCGCCCGCGTGACGTTCGCCGACGGTGCCGGGACAAAAACTGCGGTGAAACTCAGCACCGCAGCATAATGTTGCACTGCTGAGTTTCCCCCGAATTTCTCTCCCGGCACCTGGATCAAGCGGCGTCCTGTAGCAGCCGGACTTCGCGCTGCGGGAAAGGGATCTCGATCCCGTGCTCGCGGAATGCTTCCAGAACACTCTTGTTGACGTCGCCGCTGGCCGGGCCGAAGTCTGTCGCGCTGACCCACGGCCTCACCGCGATATTGATCGACGAGCCCGCGAGCTGGCTCACGCGGATGACCGGCTCGACGTCGTGCAGCACTCGCTTGTTCTCGCGCAGCACTTCCTGAATCAGCGTGAGCGCCTGGTTGAGATCGGTGTCGTACGCGACGCCCACCGTGACGTCGACCTGCCGGATCTTGCCGTAGTTGTGCAGGATCTCGCCGACGATCTTGCGATTCGGGATCACCACGCGCGAGCGATCCGGATGACTCAGCGTCGTCTGGAACAGCGTGATCGTCTCGACCGAGCCTTCCTCGCCGACGATGCCGATGTACTCCCCGACGCGGAACGGCTTCGTGAAGATGATCGTCAGCCCGGCAAACAGATTGCCGAGCAGTCCTTGCATGGCCAGCGCGATGCCGGCGCCGGCGACCCCGAGTCCTGCCACCAGCGGCAGCAGCTCAACGCCGAGATTCTGCATCGCCATGATCACGAACAGCAGCGAGATCACGATCCGCGCGATGCGCACGATCAGACTGCGGATCGGCGGTTCCATCTCGAGGTGCAAGAGCGCGCGCTCGAGCCAGCGCGCGATCTGGCGGCCGACGAGGTAGCCGATCGCCAGGATGATCAGGGCGGCCAGCAGCTTCGGGCCGAACTTCAATGCCAGGTCAATGACGGTGCTGCGGATCTGCTCGATGGTTTCGACGGGCGCGGCGGCCATGGGAGTTGCTCCGGCGGGTAAAAGGGCAATTCTGACCGAGGATAGTCCCACTCGCGCACCGACAATCGTGCAAGGAAGGCCGGGGCGTCGTTTCCTGCGCGACGCCCATGACCTGCGAGGTTATTGCTCTGCGACGGTGCCGTGCTCTGCGACGGTGCCGGGAGAAAAACTGCGGGGAAACTCAGCGGCGCAGCATAATGCGGCACTGTTGAGTTTCCCCCGTTTTTTTCTCCCGGCACCGTCGGGAGAGCGGCCGCTCGGTCGTCCTTGAGAAGAATTTGGACATTTCATTGCAGGAGTTGCTCATGTTTACGCGTTCGACCCTGGCCAACGGGCTGGTTACATTGACGGCTGCTTGCGCGGCTATGATCGCCGCTTTCGTCGCCCCGACCCACGCACTCGCCGCGGAGAATCCCGCCATGGATCAGACACCGAAACCCGCGAAGAGCGGCCACATCGCCGTCAACGGCGTGAACTACTACTACGCTGTGTACGGGAAGGGCGAGCCCTTGCTGCTGCTGCACGGCGGCCTCGGTCAGATCGAGATGTTCGGCCCGAACCTGGCGGCGCTCGCGAAGAACCGCGAAGTGATCGGCGTCGACCTGCACGGTCACGGCCGCACGGATCTCGGCAATCGCGACATCAGTCTGATCGACCAGGGCGCCGATCTCGGCGTGCTGGTGAAGAAGCTCGGGTATCAGAAGGTGGACGTGCTCGGCTATTCGCTCGGCGGCGGCGTCGCGTTCCAGTTCGCTGCCCAGAATCCTTCGCTGGTTCGCCGGCTGGTGCTGGTGTCCGCGGTCTATGGCACCGACGGCTTCTATCCGGAAATGCTGCCGCAGCAGGCCGCCGTCAGCTCGAAGATGTTCGAGCAGATGAAGGGCACGCCGATGTATCAGTCGTACGCCGCCATCGCGCCGCACCCGGAGGAGTTTCCGAAGCTGCTCGACAAGATGGGCGAGTACATGCGCAAGTCGTACGACTGGTCGGCGGACGTGAAGAAGCTGACGATGCCGACGCTGCTCATCTACGCCGACAGTGACATGATCCGGCCGGAGCACATCGTGAAGTTCTACCAGCTGCTCGGCGGCGGGCTGAAGGATGCGGGCTGGCAGCGCGAGCACATGGCGCAGAACCGGCTGGCGATCCTGCCGAACGTCACGCACTACGAAATGGGCGTGGCGCCGCAGATGCTCGAGACGGCGCTGCCGTTCCTCAACGGCTATGCTCGCGCGGCGACCTGGGCCGAGCAGGTCAGCGGCACTAAGTAAGGCGTAACTCGAGCGAGGCATACTGCACGCATGAAGCCGACCTTTGCCTTGATCGGTCTGCCGACCGACCGACATTCCTCGTATTTGCGCGGGCCCGCCAAGGGGCCCGCGTTCATTCGTGCAGCCCTCGCGTGCGACGGCACCACCGTTGCGTCGGAGGATGGCCGCGAGCTCGGCCTCGACCTGATCATCAACGATTGTGGCGACGCGCCGCTCCATGAAGCAGATGGCGACGACGACATCATCGAGCGTTCGCTCCTTTCGCCGCTGCGCGCAGGGCATTGCCCGATCTCGATCGGCGGCGATCACTCGGTGACGTATCCGATCCTGCGCGCGATCCACGCCGAGCGCGGTCCGGTCGACATCCTGCATTTCGATGCGCACCCGGACCTGTACGACGATTACCAGGGCAACAAGCGTTCGCACGCTTCGCCGTTCGCGCGGATCATGGAGGAGGGGCTCGCGCGCCGGCTGGTGCAGGTCGGCATCCGCACGCTCGAGCGGCGGCAGCGCGCGCAGGTCGAGCGCTTCGGCGTCGAGATCATCCCGATGCGGACGTTCTCGGCGTATTCCGTGCCGATTCTGCAGGGCCCGATGTACGTGAGCATCGATCTCGACGGGCTCGATCCGTCCGTTGCACCTGGCGTGTCACATCACGAGCCCGGCGGCCTCACGGTGCGGGATCTTCTGAGCGTTCTGCACGCTCAACGCGCGCCGCTCGTGGGCGCCGACGTCGTCGAGCTCAATCCGGATCGGGACATCAACGGGATGACCGCGACCGTCGCAGCGAAACTGATCCGGGAGCTGTGCGCTTACGCTTGTAGCCGCCTGTAGGTCGGGCCTCAGCTCGACTCATATTTCAAGATGAATGGCTTGTGCCGGATGCTCTTCACGCAGCTCACGTCCAACGAGCGCTGATCAGCCGTCTCCAGGAACTTCGCGGCGATCTCCTTCACGCACTCCGCGCCGATCAGTCCTTCCTGCGAGTGGCCGCCGTAGGGAACGACGATCAGGCGTGCGTTCGTCAGCCGTGAGACCGCGGCCTTGCCGGCGCCCGGCGGTGTCGCCGGATCGTTGGCGCCGTTCACGACCAGCACGGGTACGTCGGACTTCACTTCTTCGCCAAAGCCTGCCGGCAGCTTGCCGCGCGGCCAGCCTCTGCAGCCTTCGATGTGCGGGCGCGAGCGATGATCGGAGAGGAACGTGCCGCGGTTGTTCGCTGCCAATTGCTTTGAATCCGTGCGATCGACGTCCTCGGTGCACGTGATGGAGAAGTACAGACCGTCGGCGATGGCGCCGTTCAGGTCGACGTTGCGATCGATCTGAAACTGCGCGAATGCCTGGTAGTCGCCGCCTGCAGCCTTGTGCAGCAACAGCGGAATGCTGAGCATCGCTTCGGGTTTGTACAGCATCGCGCGCAGCGATTCGGCGAAGGCGTCAGCATCGAGGCTGACCTCGGCCGACTTCTTGGTTCGCGGGTCGGTGACGGTCAGTCGCACGGGACCGCTTTCGATCTTCGAGACGGCGCGCTCGTAATCGTTCTCGAGCGTCGGGAACGCGGCTTTGCACGCCGCCTCGGCATAGCAATCGCGGAAGACATTGCGAAGTGCGACTTCGGCATCCGCCGCGAAGGTCAACGGCATCGGCTGTGTGAACGCCGTCGATGACCACAACGTTGCAGCGCGGACGTGATCACCGTGCTGTCGGATGTAAGCGAGCGAGGCTCCCGTGCCGTATGAGCCGCCGTCGAGGTTGATCTTGTCGTAGCCGAGCGCGGCGCGGACGTCATCGAGATCGTCCATCGCGTAGGTCGTCAGGTAGTAACGCAGGTCGGCGTGCTTCTGCAGCTCCGTACGGCAGGCCTTGATCACGTCGAGATTCAGCGTCGGCACGTAGTCCTGGAGCGGAGCGTCCTTCGCGATCAGGCAGTGCAGACCGTTCGACTTGCCAGTGCCGCGCGCGTCGACGAACACGAGGTCGCGGTCTTTGCGAGTCGGATCGTCCGCGTACCACTCCGGAGCGCTGCTGGCGGCGCCTTCGCCGGGTCCGCCGAGCAGGACGAACAGCGGATCGGGCTTGCGATCCTTGCCGGTGGCCTGCAGCACGACGATGTTCAGATGGATCGTGCGCCCGGACTTGGCCTCCCGGTTCTCCCACACGGTGTACGTCCCGCATTGGGCAGGCTGCTTCAGCTTCGGGTCCGTGCAGGGCTTGAGCTTCAGGTCGCCCGCTGCGGCCGACGCGTGGGCGGCGAACAAACCGGCGAGCGCGACGATGAACGGCTTCATGATTCTCAGCTCCCACGCACGATGAATGGCTTGTGCCTGATGTCCTTCACGCACGTGACGTCCAGCGAGCGCTGGTCGGCCGTTTCCAGGAAACGCACGGCGATGTCCTGCACGCAGTCCTCGCCGATGAGTCCCTGGATCGCGTGTCCGCCGTAGGGAACGATCAGCACGCGCGCGTTGGAGAGGCGTGACGCAGCGGTTTTTCCCGTGTCGGGTGGCGTGGCCGGGTCGTTGTTGCCGTTGATGATCAGCACGGGGACGTCGGATTTCACCTCTTCGCCGAATCCGGCCGGCAGCTTGCCCCGCGGCCACCCTTTGCACCCCTCGAGGTGCGCGCGTGCGCGATGCTCCTTGAGGAACGTGCCGCGGCCATTCGCGGCGAGCTGCTGCGAGTCGATGCGGTCGATGTCCTCGGTGCACGTGATGGAGAAGTACAGGCCGTCGGCGATCTCGCTGTTCAGCTGGAGGTTGCGGCCGATCTGGAACTCGGCGAACGCCGTGTAATCGCCGCTCGCGGCCTGGTGCAACACCAGCGGAATGCTGCGCATGGCTTCCGGCAGATAAACCATTCCGCGCAGCGCTTCCGCGAAGGCGTCGGCGTCGAAGTCGACCGCGGCCGGCTTGCCAGTGCGCCGATCTTTCACGGTCACGCGCACCGGACCGCTCTCGATGCGCTCAACGGTTCGCTCGTAGTCTGCCTCGAGCGTGGGAAACGCAGCATTGCATGCCGCTTCGGCCTGGCAGTCGCGCAAGACGTTGCGAAGCGCGCGCTGCGTATCGCTCGCGAACTTCAGCGGCATCGGCTGCGTGAGCGCCGTGGAGGCCCACAGGGTGGCCGAGCGAACGTGTTCGCCGTGCTGACGAATGTAAACGAGCGCGGCGCGCGTGCCGTACGATCCCGCGTCGAGATTGATCTTGTCGTAGCCCAGTGCGGCTCGCAGATCGTCGAGGTCGTCCATCGCGTAGGTAGTCAGGTAGTAGCGCAGGTCAGCGCGCTTCTCGAGCTCCGGACGGCAGCGCTGCATGACCGGGATATTCAAGGTCGGCAGGAATTCCTGCAGCGGAGCATCGTTCGGGAGCGGGCAGTGCAGCCCGTTCGACTTGCCGGTGCCACGTGCGTCGACCAGCACGATATCGCGGGTCGCCCGGCGGGGCTCGCTCGCGAGCTGCTCTGCTGCGCTCGCCGCAGCTTCTCCGGGACCGCCGGCCAGACCGACGATCGGATCGGGTTTGCGATCCGGACCGTTTGCCTGCAGCACCACGACGTAGAGATCGATCGTGCGTCCGGACTTCGCCGCGCGGTTCTCCCGCACGGTGAATGTTCCGCACTTCGCCGGCTGCGTCAGCTTCGGGTCTTCGCAGGCCTTCAGGCGCAGGTCGCCGGCGCCCGCCCAGACGTTGGCGGCGAACAGAGCAGCGAAAGCGACGACGACTGGCCTCATGGCTGGCTCCCTTGCAGGACGAACAGTCCTGCGAAGATCTCGATGGCGTCCCAAAGGTTCTGCAGGCGCAGGTTCTCGTTCGCCGCGTGCTGGTTGTTGTCGTAGTTCGCGATCGGCACGCCGACCACGGGTGTGTTCGACGGCCCTTGTAACAGATATTCGGGAGCGCTGCCGCCGAGCGTGGGCGCGACGACGATCGGCGCGCCGGCCATCTGCTCGACGACGCGGATCACCTGCTTGCCCAGCGGATTGTCCAGCGACGTGCGCTGCGCGGGATACGAGCCTTCGCTGTCCCACGCGAGCATTGCGATCCGCGCGTGTGCCAGGCGCGTCGCCGCATCGGGCGGCTGCCGCACGATGAAGTACCCTTGTTTCTCGACATGCTGCTCGACGCGGCGGCGCACGCTTTCGGGCGTCTGATCGGGCACCAGCCGAAAGTCGATCGATGCCGTCGCCTCGGAAACGATGGTGTTCGAGGCGGCGTCGCCGACGTTGCCGCCCGCAATGCCACGGACGTTCAGTGCAGGGAGCAGCAGCTGCGCTTGCAGCGACGCGGGCTCATTCTCGGTGCGAGCGAGGCCGAGCTCACGTTTGATCTGTGCATCGTAGTCCGGCATTGCGCGCGCGGCTTTCAGCTCAGTCTCGGTGGGTGCGCGCACATCGTCATAGAAGCCCGGAATGAGGATGCGAGCTTGCGTGTCGCGCATGCTGTCCAGCAGATGCGTGAGCATGACGATGGGATTCGGCGCCCAGTTGCCGTAATGCCCGCTGTGCAAGCCGCGATTCGGGCCGTAAACAGTGAGTTCGACCGCCGTGGTTCCGCGCACGCCGAAGTCGACCAGCTTCCTGCCGTTCTGGTGGACGGGGCCGTCACAGACGATCCACAGGTCGGTCTCGAGGTCCGCCTCGTACTTCTTCAGCAGCGCGCCGAGGTGCGGCGAGCCGACTTCCTCTTCACCCTCGAAGAAGAAACGCATGTTGATATTCGGCCGCCAGCCCGCGGCTCGCAGGGCGTCGAGTGCCGTGAGGATGCCGATGACTGGCGCCTTGTCATCGCTCGCAGACCGCGCGAACAGGCGCCACTGCGGATCGAGCCGCTTCGGCAGCGCTCGCAAGTCGATGGTCGAGCCATCCGGCCGCCGCAGCGTCGGCTCGAACGGTCCGACTGTCCAGCCGCTCTGGCGGGTCGGCTGGCCGTCGTAGTGCACGTAGAACGTGACCTTCCGCGTCGCGCCCGGGACGTCGATCTTGCCGAAGACGATCGGCGGCGCGCCTTCGAGCTCCAGCAGACGTGTCTCGACCTGGCGGTCGCGCAGCAGGCGGACGATGTGCTCCGCGTTCTTGCGGATGTTCACGCTGTCCGCGGCGTGATTCGGGATCGCCAGGAGTTGGGCGAACTCGGTGACGATGGCGGGCTCGTGCTGCTCGCGATAGCCGCGCACCGAGTCGCGAACTTCGGCGGCCGTCGGCGCCGCAATGACAGGCCCCGCGCCGAGCGTCACAGACGCTAGAATCGTGCATGCTTGATAGAGTCGCATGGTGACAGCCTAGCGGCCGGCCTGCTGGCGATCCAATCGTTTTAAAAGATACGAGAGCATCAACGCCGTGAATCTCGATCGCTTCGATCTGAATCTGCTGGTCGCCTTCGAGGCGCTGATGACGGAAGGGCAGGTGACGCGCGCGGCACGGCGGCTGCACATCACGCAACCGGCGTTGAGCAGCGCACTCGCACGACTGCGCACTGCGTTCAACGACCAGTTGTTCGTGAAAGATGGCAAGAGCATGCGCCCGACGCTGCGCGCTCGCGAGCTCGATGCGCCGATTCGCGACGTGCTGGAGAAGGTTCGGCACGCAGTCGGCAGGCCATCGTTCCGGCCGGAGACGTCAGCGGTGACCGTGCGCATCGCGACCAGCGACGATCTCGAGCTGACCCTGATCTCGAAGGTGCTGAAGCGCCTGCGCACGGCCGCGCCTAACATCAAGCTGGCCATTCGTCGCGTGGCGGGTGTGTTCGAGTTGCCGGCTGAGGAGCTCGCGTCCGGCGTGCTCGACATGGCGATCGGTCCGTTCCCGCAGAATGCGCATCAGCCGAGCGGCGTGAGCGGCGTGATCGTGTCTGCGCCGCTCTACGTCGATCAGCTGGTCTGCGTCGCTCGCGAAAAGCACCCCACCATCAAGCGAACGCTGTCGCAGGCGCAGTTTCTGGAGGCGTCGCACGTCGTCGTCTACTACCCGCCGGGAGGCATGGGCATCGTCGATCAACTGCTCATCCAGCGTGGCGGACAGCGGCGCAAGGTCGCGATGGAGGTGCCGCACTTCATGACTGCCGTGTTCGCAGCAGGTCAGTCGGACCTGCTCGCCTCGGTGAACTCGCGGATCGCAAATCATCTGCGTCGGCAGGCCGGCGTACGCGTGTTCCCGTTTCCGTTCGAGTCACCGAAGCTGAATTACGGTCTGTACTGGCACGGTCGCCAGACGGCGGACCCGGCTCACACCTGGCTCCGTGAGGTGATCATCGGGGCAGCGAACTAGTCCGCTGTCACCAAGCACGATTCGGTGATGGTTTGGTTGCCGCCTGCCTCGATCGCCAGGACCTCGAACTGGTATTCGGTGCCGGGCTTCAGGAGCTCCGCGGGGACTGTCACCGTCGTGCCTTCCAGATGCACGTCGAAGATGTCCTCACCGACGATCACCTCGTACCGGACGACGTCGAGCGGCTTGTCTTCGATCGAGGTCGTCACGTCGTTCCAGGCTATGACCACGGGCACAGGCACGTTTTCGGCACACTCACCGCTCGCGGGCAGCTGCGGCGTCACGATCTCGGGTCCAGCGGGAATGTTGTGCGTGAACGTGGCGGCACCGACCAGCTTCTCGCCATCGGGCGTGCGACCCGTGAACCTGTAGGTTCCTTCAGGAAACAGCTCGAAGAACTCTGCGAGCGACAGCTCGTCCAGCGTCGGCTCGCTGCTCTCCAGGAAGAGCTCGGTCCCACCGCCCTGACGCAGCAGGTTCGCACTCGCAGCAGCGTCGAAGATCTTTTGACCCCGCGGGTTCAGGACCTTCACGGTCTTCCAGGAGTCGACGTCGAGGAAGAACTGAACGCCGATGTCTTCATCCGTCGAGTTGAATTCGATGATGAGCCTTGCTGCCTCGAACGGTACCTGCTCGGCCTTCTGCTTGTCCCCGCCGGCCGACGCTTGAGGCGCTGCTGCGGCCACGGCGAATACGGCTGCCATTGCGAGAGCTGCGGGCCGCGCGAACACGATGAGGTTTGCCATGACAAGCCCTCCTTCACGTCCAGGACTGTTAGACGTGAATCGTACGTCAATCCTTCGCGACAGCGACCCTGCGGGCGAAGGATGTGCGCCGCGCCCGCGTCTAATCGAGGTAAACCTCCGCGACCTGACAGGAGGTGCGCATGCACATCTCTCGCCTTGCGCTGGCGGCCCTGTTGGCATTCGGCTGCGCAGCGTCGATTCGCGCTGAGGAGGCTGAGTGGACCGTGCTCCTCGAGCCGATGTACATGGATGCCTACGGCCACGACACGCATGTCCTGACCATTCGCGACAGCAACCTCGACTCGACGCCGACGCAAATCGAAGAGACGCCTGTTGCGCTGGACACCAAGGACGGCATCGGCTTCCGCTTCGAGCTGCAGTACGCACGCAGCGACTGGGGCCTGGGCCTGGACTTCTTCTGGTTCAACACCACGCAGGGCAGGCCCACTCGCACGGACGCTGCGAGCCCACCCGCGGGGGCCGAGCAAGTCGCCTTCGAAACCGCGGACCGGACCTTCACGTCCGACGATCCCGGTGAGATCCTGTTTTTCAACGTCCTCGAGGACACGGAGCTCACAACCTGGACTGTCGATCTCTACGGACTGAAGACCCTGACGGAAACGCCCGCAGCCAGCTTGCAACTGCAGTTCGGCCTGCGCAACGCGGACTTCGACAACGATTTCCACAGCGCCGCAGGAATCGAGAATGTCGGAGGAACGCTGGTCGATGCCTCATCGAACTACGGCCGCATGCTGGGTCCACTCGTCGGTCTGGTCACGGACGTTCATTTCGGCAAGCACTCCATCCGGGCCTACCTGGGTCAATCCGTCGTCCTCGGCACCGCGGAGCTCCTGCTCCACGAGACCAGCGACTTCGTCGGGCCGTTCAGCACCACGCCGACGATCACGGCTCGGGAGTCCTTTAACAAGGACGAGAACGTCGCCATCCCGATCACGGAGTTCCGGATCAACTGGCTGTATCCGATCAGTCAACGCATCGCCGTGGGTGTGTCCGCCAACGCTTCGGTCTGGTGGAATGTGCCCGTGCCGCCAGGTGTGATCCCGGGCGCGAGCGACACATTCCACGAGGACACGCTCGTGTACTTTGGGCTTGCTGTGGCGGTGAAGCTGAAGATTTGAATACGGCGCTGCCTAGTGACGCAAGAGTGCGGCCTGGCGTTTCTGCAGGAACGTCCGCACCGCCGGCTCGTGCTCCAGACCGATCGCCATGTCGTACGCCTCGCGCGCTTCGTCGTAGTCGCCGGTCTTCGATAGCAACTCAGCGCGAGCTGCCCAGTAGGGCTGGTACTCGTTGAGACGCGCGTCCGCGGCGATGTGCTTGAGCTCTTCTCTGGCAGCTTCCGGGCCATCGAGCTCGGCAATCGCCAACGCACGATTGATTGCAACGACCGGCGAGTCCGTGATCGTCACGAGCGCGTCGTAGAGCTGCACGACTTCGGCCCAGTTGTTGTGGCCCGTGAGTCGTCGATGCACGTGCGCCGATTGCAGCGCCGCTTCGATCTGGTAGCGACCGATGGACTCGAGCTTGCTCGCGCGCAGGAGCAGGGACTCCGCCTCTTCGATCATCTGCGGATTCCACAGATGCGGGTCCTGTTCGGCGAGCGGCACGTATTCACCTTCGGCGTTGCGTCGCGCTCGGCGACGTGCCTCCGCATGAAGCATCAGCCCGAGCAGGCCGAGTCCTTCCGCTTCCTGCGGCAACAGCTCGACGACGAGCCGCGCGAGAAAGATCGCTTCCTCGGTGAGATCGCGACGAATCGCGTCCGTACCGCTCGGATCCGTCCAGCCTTCCGCGAAGCCTGCGTAGATTGCCGCGAGAACAGTGTCGAGACGCTGCGGCAACTCTTCCCGCTCGGGCACCGAGAACGGAATGCCGGCCTGCTGGATCTTCTCTTTCGCGCGCGACAGCCGCTTGCGCATCGCCGCCGGCGAGACGAGGAACGCCGATGCGATCTTCTCGCCGTCCAATCCGAGCACGACTTGCAGCATCAGCGGCGCGCGGATGCCGACTTCGATCGCCGGATGCGCGCACGCAAACAGGAGTGCAAGGCGCTTGTCGGGAAGCTCCATGTCTTTCTCCGCTTGCGCAGCGGCGTCCTCCAATCCTTCGGAGAGAATCTGCAGCTGCGTGCCGACTGCCTCGCCGGTCTGACGACGGCGAACGCCATCGATCAGCTTGCGCCGCGCAACTGTGAGCAACCAACCTTCGGGATTGCGCGGGCAGCCGCTGACGGGCCAGTCGGCGAGGGCCGAAGCGAATGCTTCCGCGAGCGCGTCTTCGGCCGCTGTGACGTCGCGCGTGCGCGCGGCGAGGAAGGCGACGAGCTTGCCGTAACTGCGACGCGCGACCGCGTCCGCAGTTTTGCGTGCCTCGTCGCCTTCGGGAGTCATGTGCGGGGTGCTCAGCCGGGGCCGGGCATCTGCCACACCGGACGCACTTCGACGACGCCGTGACTCGCCCCCGGGCAACGCGCGGCCCACGAGAGGGCGGAGTCCAGATCCGGAGCGTCGATCAGGTAGTAGCCGCCGCACTGTTCCTTGGTGTCAGCGTACGGGCCGTCCAGCACTTGAGTCTTGCCGTTCGTGATGCGCACGGTGGTCGCATTCGCGATCGGCTTCAGGCGGTTCGAGCCCAGGTACACGCCGGCTTTTCGCAGGGCCTCGCCATAGGCCATGTACGCGGCCTTGCCCTGTTCCTGCTGTTCCGGGGTCAGCTGGTTCCAGCCCGATTCGTTCGAGTACAGCAGCATGAGGTATTGCATTGAAGGATCTCCGTCAGGTCGTCGGCGGGCACCATGCTTCGCCTGTCCTAGTGACGCGCGACCCCGTGCGGTTTGGACGCAGGCGCGCGAAAAGGTGGGCATTCTGCGGCAAAAGTCGGGTCCACGGCTGTCGGATGACTCTGCATGCTTGCGGCATGAGCAAGTCGCGCACCACCATGCCCAAATTGGGTATAGTCATACCCATTATGGGTATGAAAAAGAAGCCTGCCGCAAGGCCCCTGCCGTTAACGATGGCGGACGCCTTGTTCTCAGGCACGCAGCAGCGCGTTCTGGGCCTGTTGTTCGGTCAGCCAAGCCGCAGCTACTACGCCAATGAGCTGATCGCTCTCGCCGGGATCGGATCAGGCGCAGTCCAGCGCGAGCTCGTGCGGCTGGAGCGGAGCGGCTTGGTTACGGTGCGCGCCGTTGGAAACCAGCGGCACTATCAGGCGAACGGCTCTGCGCCGCTGTTCGCGGAATTGTGCGGCATCGTGCAGAAGACAATGGGGCTGGCCGATCCGTTGCGAGAGGCGCTGCGACCGTTCGAGTCGCAGATCGACGCGGCGTTTGTCTACGGGTCGGTGGCGAAGGGTCGAGATACGGCGAGCAGCGATGTCGACGTCATGTTGATCAGCGACGATCTGACTTACGGCGATGTGTACCCAGCGCTCGAGGATGTCGGCGTGCGGCTGGGGAGACCCGTCAATCCTACGATTCTTTCGCGCAAGGAATTGTCGAAGCGCGTGAAAGCAGACAGCGCGTTCGTGAGTCGCACGCTGTCGCAAGCCAAGGTGTGGCTGATCGGAGGCAAGGATGCCCTCGGCGTTGGAGAATCTGAACCCAGGAAGGTGCTCCATGAATGACAATCCATGCGTCGACCGCCATCTGCTCGAGCAGGCGATGGAGGTGAGCGGCGAATCCGATGCATCCACTGTCCTGACCCGGGCGCTGGAGGAATTCATCGCTCGTCGGTCGCCGAAGCGCATCCTTGAGTTGATGGGCAAGCTGGAATGGGATGAATCGTACGATCGCAAGCGCGAGCGGTCCCGCAACTAACGTCATTTGCCTGTCGGAAGGGTTGAGGCGCCCTCCGGGCTATGCGAGGCTCAAACGCCTGCCTGCGCCCGGATCCGCCCTATGAGCCCCACCATTCAGACGTCCCGTTTGTCGTTCCGCGACCTCACCGTCGATGACTTCGACGCCGTGCATGCGTACGCAGGCGACCCCGTGGTGACGCGCTACACGGCGTTCGGGCCGAACACGCCCGAGCAGACGAAGGAGTTTCTGGAACGCCACCGCGGCGAGTCGTCACAGGCAGATCGCGCCAACTACAACTTCGGGCTCGTCCACAAGCAGACGAACCGGCTGATCGGCAGCTGCGGTCTCATACGCAGCGATACGAACGGCCCGCAGTACGGCTTCGGTTACGTGCTGCACAAGGATTGGTGGCGTCAGGGGCTCGCGTCCGAGGCGACGGCCGCACTCATCAAGTTCGGATTCGTCGAGCTGCGCGCACATCGGTTGTGGGCGCACGTGTTTCTGGGGAACACAGCGTCGGAGCGGGTGCTGCAGAAGCTCGGCTTTCGCTACGAAGGCTGCGCGCTGAAGGCGTTCTTCGTGCGCGACGCGTGGCATGACCTGCAGACGTTCGCGATGTTGAGGAGCGAGTGGGAGAAGCGCGTCGCGTAGGCGCGCTCAGGTGTCGCCGACGCCTTCCTGAATCAGTTCGTCCAGCTGCTTGGCCAGGCCGTCGAAGAGCTCGCCCACGTCGAAGGGCTCGCCGTCCTCGACGCGCTTCGAGATCATCGTCATCGGGAACACGAGCAGGCTCGTTTCCTTGTAGCGGATCGCGGGATCGCGGCCGTACTCGTCCTCGACCATCCACCAGTCGTAGTCGGGAAACTCGTTGAGGAACGCGCGGCCGAACGCGAGGCCGAGTGCCTGCAGCGTGTAAGTCGCTTCGGGCTCGACGACGCCTTGTTCCAGCACGCGCTGGATGAGGGAGAGGTCGTTGCGCGAGCCGTCGAGGTCTTCGCCGAGCGCTTGCTCGATCACCTGCCCGGCGTGGACGACGCCCATCGCGATGTTCTCGATGTCTTTTTCGTTGGGGGCTTCGATTCTTTGATCGGGCACGGAGTCACCGTGGGGCTTTGGAGCGGCGGCAAATGTTAGCGCCTTTTGTATGCGAACACGGAGGGAGTAACGGGG
>DASYRK010000110.1:0-221203 GCA_036004505.1 Steroidobacteraceae bacterium | reverse complement strand
CGCCAGTCGCGCAATAGTGCTGTCGAGCTCGTCGTAAACGTTCGCAAGCAACCTCTGCGCGTGGCGCAGGCAGACGATCTCCGGATCGTAGGAGCGGCGCGCTTCGTCCTCCACCTCGTCGAGGCTTTGCCACTGCTCCAGCGAGCGGACTGCGCACTCGAGCACGCAGCGCGCGTCGTTGAAGCGGCCGAGGATCTCCCGCAGCGCCGCCACTTCGTTCCCCGACGCGAGCCCATCCGATTGCTTCGCCATGACGGATCGTCCCTATATCCCAATATAGGATAATACAGAATGACCGGTGCAGGCGCAGCCTCGATCTCCCGGGAGACCTAGAAAGTCGCGCGCAGCATAATTGCCAGACCAGCAGCGGCGCAGCTTCGTGACAGACGCATGACGTAATTGTCCCGGGCGGGCGTGACAGATTTGGAACAGCCCGTGCGTCAGGCAGCCGGAGTCGGATGCGGATACTCTCCACGTAACAGAACGAGAACGCCGCTGCGCGTCGTGACCGGCTCGTGCCACGAGCCGGCGGCCGCAATATGCACGTCGCCGGCAACGAGCTTGTGCGTGCCGATCTGGCACTCGCCCTCGAGCACGATGAATTCTTCCTCGCGCGCGTGACGGTGCGCTGGAACCACGCCGCCGGGGCGCATGCGCATCAGACTCGTATGCGTGCCGGAGACTTCGTCACGGCGCAGCTCGCGAACCTCCACGAACGGCGCGATCTCGATCCATGCTCCTTCGTCGGCGCGCAGCGTGCGCGTCCCTTCGGGCGATTGCTCGCGCGCCTGCTCCAGAACACGACGGCGCAGTCGCTCCCGTTGCTGGCTCCCGAGCTCGGCGGGCCGCAGGCCGGCAGCGATCGACTCCTGCAGACTCTTCGAACGGCGACTCACAGTGCCTCCAGTGCTTCGCGCAGTTGCGCGAGCGCGCGACGCACGTGGCTCTTGACGGTGCCGAGGGGCAAGCTGGTGACGTCCGCGATCTCCTGGTGCGACAGGCCTTGCAGGAACGCCAGCGACACCAGGTGACGTCGTTCCGGCGTAAGTTGCGAAAGGGCAGTGTGAACGCGGCTTCTTCGTTGCATCAGGGAAAGAATGTCGTAGGGCTGGTCGGAACTGTTGCCGTCAGTCTCTCTCAAGGCGGCGAGCTCCAGTGCAGTGGCAGTGGCGCGACGTTGGCGCAACCTGTCCAGCGCACGGCTGCGACAGAGCATCAGCAACCAACCAAGCGCGTTGGCGCGGCTCGCGTCGAAGCGCGCGGCGTTCGCCCACGCGTACGCATACGTCTCGCAGACGATCTCTTCGGAGTCCTCGGCACTGCACAGAATCGCCGAAGCCAGCGCATAAAGCTTGCCGACCGTCGCCTCGTACAACTCTTCGAGCGCCCGCTCCTGGCCGCTGCGCATGCGCTCGACGAGCGTCGCGAGGCCGTGCACCGCTGCCGCCTCCGACTGCGAAATCTCGTTCACCGCCGCCTGCACGACCATAGCGGGGAATCGTATCGCAGGGGCGTAATCGGCTGCCATCGTCCGGATGCTCCAGGTCGTTGCCGTCGCAACCTCCCCGCTACGGCGACCCGGGCGCGCTGGATGCAGTCGGAGGAATATTTTCTTGTGTCAGCTGGCGAGCCGCGAGCCGACCCAGACGGCCGCCACGCAGGCGACCGATATCGAGGCCAGCGGGACGCCGACGCGCTCGCTGCGCAGACCGCGGAACAGCCACCAGATCAGCGGTACTGAAGCGACCGCGATGGCGATCTGCGCGGTCTCGATGCCCACGTTGAACGCCGCCAGCGCGAACAGGTCGATGCTGCCGCTCGCCAGCTCGGCGAGCGCCCCGGCGAATCCCAACCCATGCACCAGTCCGAACGCGAACGCCAGTTTCCAGCCGTGCCCGGCCGCGCCGCGCGAGAGGTTCAGCAGCGCCGCGATCATGACCGACAGCGCGATCGCAACTTCGACCGGTTGCGACGGCAGCCGGATGTGACCGGTCGCGGCGAGACCCAGTGTCAATGAGTGCGCGAGCGTAAACGCCGTGATCACTCCCAACGCGCGCTTCAGCATCTGCGGCAAAGGTGACGACTCACCCGACCGACGCCGGCGCGCCAGCGCCAGCAGCAGCACGCCGAGAAACGCCAGGTGATCGTAGCCAGTGATGAGATGGTGCATCCCTTCGACCAGAAAGCGCACGAGATGGGCGACGCGCGACTCCGTCGCGTGCCACTGTTTGGCGCTGCTCGCGAGGATCGCTTGCGTGCGGGCACCGCCGACGGCTTCGTATTCGAGCAGCGCGCGGTGTCCGGCGTCGAACCCGAACCATCCGGAGTGATCGAGCACCAGCGGACCGGGCGGACACGAGAACGTCGCGATGACACGCAGATAGGGTCCGTCACCGTGCTCGGCAATCGCCGGAACGTCCGTCGACTGCAAAGCGCATGCGCCGCCGTTCGAGCCGAGATGCGTCCGTGCCAGGACGAGCGCTTCGATCTCGGGCCGCGCGGCGAGAATTTCCGCCCAGGTCACTGCGCCATCGCCGTCGGCGTCCAGCTGCAGCGATTGGTTCAGATCACGAACGTCGAAATCCCAATCGGCGTGAACTGTCGCAGCGCCTTCCGCCCGCAAAGCAAGGAAGCTGCTGCCGGACGTGTGCGCGGATACAGCGCTGCAGGCGAACAACAGCACGATTGCGGCGACCATTCGCCTCATCGCATCGCTCCCAGAAGACTTTCGAGACGCACGTCCTCATATCGATACCGTTGCTGCCATGCGCGGACCGCCTGCAGCGATTGCCGATCGCGGGTCGACGCGGCCGCCGAGGCCAGGATCAACGCGTCGTCGGCCTCGTTGCGATCCTGCAAGCTCGCACGCGCACTCGCGCTCGCCTTCGCCGGGTCATGCAACAACATGAGTTCGAAGCGAGCGCGGTCGCGCAGATGCCCGCGTTCGCCGCGCGCGTCCGCTTCCTGCCACGCAAGCTGCAGCCGTTGCGCCTCGACAGATCCAGCGTCGCGACCGGCGAGCACGATGCGCGCACGGTCGGCAAGCGATTGGCCGCGACGCGCGACTTGCAGGGCTTCATCGAAGCGGCCGGCCGACAGCAACCAGTCCGCGTAAGTGATTCGGGCATAGTGACTGCGCTGATCGAGCTCGAACGCTTCGCGATACCAGCGACCCGCGGCGTTCGTATCACCCAGACGCGCGGCGAACTCCGCGGCGACTCCGGCGCTCCAGCTGCGAGTCGCAGCGTCACCGCGCTGAAAATCCAGAACACCGAGCAACAGCGTCTGAGCGCGCTGCAAGTCGCCCTGCGCAGCGCGAGCCTGGGCGATGCACGTCGTCGAGGTCAGCAGATCGACGAGCGGCAGCAGCGTCGTGCAATCCGCGAGCGCCTGCTGCGGCTCGTGCAAGTGCAGTCGGACCTGCGCGCGCATCAATCGCGCTTCGCGGTCGCGGGCATTGAGCTGGAGGATTTCGCCGAGCACGCGCTCGGCCTCTGCAAATTCGTGCTTGTGCTGGAGCAGTCGCGCGCGCCGGATTGCGATCTCGGGATCGTGGACATCACGCGCGCTTTGCAGGACCTGCTCGGCGTAACCGTAGTAGCGCTCGTTGCCGCTGCGCGCGCCGGCATCCACCAGCGCATCGACCTGGCGGACCAGCGCACCGGGATCATTCCCGTCTACGACGCTTGCAGCGCGCAGCTTCTCGATCTTCAGTACGACCTGCGCCGGGTCGGCGGGCCGGTAGACGCGGACCGCAGCTTCGGCATCCGTGCCGAAGACTGCGGCCGCCAGCAACGCCAGGGAGAAAAGGCGTCGCATGACACTCACTGCAGCAACACGTCGAACGCGGCCGGATCGTCGTCCGCGTCCTGCGTGAAGGTGAAGCCGCTCAGCAAGTGCTGATCTCCGTTCTCGTCGACAGGGAACATGTCGCTCACCGTCGTGGTGAACGAGACGAACACGCCGTTGACGGTCACGCGGATCGCCTGCTGCGCGGCCAATCCGTCCGGATCGGTCGCACGGATCGTGATCGTCGCACTGCCGAACACTTCCGGTGCCGGCGTGATCTGCAGCGTGCGGTTCGCACCGCTGCCGCCGAGCACGACGCCCTCTGCAGGAATGATCGCCGGATCGGACGAGGTCGCGGTCACGATCACGGTGCCGGCGCCCGAGTCAGCGTCGTTCACCTGGAAGTTCAGCACCGGCGTCGTCGTGTCTTGAGGCAGCGACTGATCCGCAAGGCCGGCGATCGTCGGCGCTTGCTGCGCGGGAGCCGGCGGCTTGTCATAGCCGCCGCCGCCACACGCTGTCAGTAGCCCCGCGCTCAGTGCACCGAGCACTGCGAGACTGAGTTTTCGATTTGCGTACATGATGGGTGCTCCTGTGCTCAGTTCGTCGCGCCGGGGAACGGCGTGCGCAGGTACGGGAACGTCTCATCGAAGTCCGCCGCGCTGATCGGCGCGCCGTCGGTGAACGCGACGTTGCCGACCGGTGCATCCGTGGTCTTGCAGAGGCCGAGATCCGTCGGCGTGCCATTGACCGGCACCTTGTAGCAGAGGCGACCCATCACGACGCGCAGCGCCAGGTCGACGACGTCGTCGCCCGGACGGCGGCCGTTGGGGAAGCCGGCGAGATCGTTGCCCGCCACGCCGAAGGTGCTCTGCTGCGCGGCCGGCTTGGCAGGAATGCCGGTGTTGAGCCGCAACATCTCAGCCTTCGTCACCTTCTTGAGCTGGTTCACGCCGGGGAAGCCCGTGAGGAACGCCGCTTCGAGATCCAGGCGCGGGAAGTTCTGCGGCGCCAGGTTCGGAATCGACGCGCCGAGAATGTCGTTCACGGGCTTGCGGAACAGCGCGTCGAGCAGGAACGGCAGCGACGGATTGTCGACGTACTTGAGGAACTGCCCGTCGTTCTTCGGCTCGCTGGAGCTGAAGCGATCCTTGTCGGGAATGCCGATCACCAGCTCGTTGACGAGCGGCGTCGACAGGCGCGACACCTGCACGAGCGCACCGCCGGACACTTCCGGCTTGGTGTACGTCGCAACCGGATTGAGGATGCGAACCTGGCGCATGCTCGCCGAGGTCCAGCCGCCGATCACGCCGTTGCCGTTGCCGGTGACGCACGCGGCCGGCAGCTCGAGCGCGAGAGTCGTGATGTTGGCATCCGAGATGATGTCGTTCGCCTTGTCCTGCTTGATGCCGACGCCGCCCGGCAGACCGCCCTGATCCGGCGGCACATCGGCGTCGACCGGCACGAAGTTCACGAGGTCGAACACCTTGCCCAGGTTCACGGCGAAGCTTTCGTCGCGCTGGCCGACGAACACGCGGCCCGTCTGCGCGCAGCCGGGAACCGAGATTTCGTGGACGAAGGCGTTCGCGTACTGCTGGTACGCAGCGACGCTGCCGAAAGTCTTGGTGCCGACGAAGTCGTACGGCTTGCCGAACTCGATCGCGCCGCTCGACGCCTTGGTCACCTGCGAAGACTGGCCACGGCGGCGATCGCCGCGCACCAGCGTCAGCGTGTAGCTCTCGTTGAAGTTGAGGTTCGACGCATCCTGCCCGGCGCCGACCATGCCGATGTTCTTCAACGGCACGGCAACGTTCACCTGGTTGCCCTGCGGGCCGACCGGTACGGCGAGACCCTTGTTGTCGTCGCCGAGGCGGTTCTTGAAGCGGAACTGGAACGTCAGGTCTTCCTTCGCATCGCCATCGTTGTCGATGTGAATCTCGTAGACGGCGAACGGATCGAGCGCGAAGTAGTTCGGGCCGCCGTACGGATCCTGCAGCGGAATGTAGTTGGCGATGAGCGTGACGTAGCCGCTACGGCCGCTCTCGTACGAGTTGAACAGGTAGAAGTCGGTGGAATCGATGGTGGGAAAGCGCGCAACGTTCGGCGCTTCGCGGTGGCTCGATGCATCCGCAACTATCGGGGCAAACAGCAGCGGCAGCGTCGTGGCGCACAGCGCGCTCACGAGAGCAGTCGTTCGAATCTTCATGATCGCACCTCCAGGTGGTTTAAGAACGGCGACTCGCGCGAGTCGTCTGGGGCGCTCTTACGCAGCGTCGCTGGAGGCGGATGCAACTCGGAGGAGCTCGATGAGATTGCAACGGCAGTTGCATCCGATCTGCGCGTTCGACAGTAGAGAGGAGTTTTGGGCGCTGATATGCCGCCCTTCAGCCGGCGCACCGCGTGCGCCGGCTTTTTTTACCGGATGAAACAACTCTCGCCAGGAAGAGACAGATTCCGACTGCCTCAGCCCGCGGCGACCACGTTCGCGACGTACAGGACCGGACCGGTCGGCGCGCCCGTCGGCGATCCGCCAGGCGGCTCGAGGCTGATCGCGACCTGACGCGAGCGCGACAGCGCGAGGCGCTGCGCGTCGCTCAACTGCAGCTTGCTGCGGCCGCCCTTCGGCATGAGGCCGAGCGATACCGGTGCGGCGCCTTCACCGGGCAAGGCCCACAGCTCGTAAGCGTGCGCCGGATCGAGCGAGAGATTGTCGGCAGCGGCGACTCGCAGCTCGCCGCGACTGCGCGGCGCCTCGATGCTCCACAGTCGTTTCTGCTGTTGATCCACGACAACTGCGACCGGCTGCGAGCTCCCCGGGCCGAAGCCGGTCCAGACACCGAATGCAATTGCGAGCGCCGCGATCCCCGCGGCGACGGCGAAGCGCCAGTTACCGAGTGTGGCCAATCCGCGCTTCGGACGCAGCGCGCGATCGCGACGGATGCGGAACTTGATGCGATCCCACACGAGCGGCGAAGGCGCGACCGGCACGACGCCGGCGACCATGTCGACGAGACGATCTTCCCAGCGACGCACGGCATGCAGCGCGGCGACGTTGCCCGCGCAGTAGCGTTCGAAGCGACGGCGCGCGGGACCGCGCAATGTGCCGAGCACGTACTGCGCAGCCAGCTCGTCGAGCAACTGGGGGTGCTGGTAGTTCATGAGTCCAGGCACCGCTTGAGACTGGACAGACCGCGCCGCATCCAGCTCTTGACCGTGCCGAGCGGGCTCGAGATCTCCGTTGCGATCTGGTCCTGCGAGTAACCGTCGACGTAAGCGAGCTCGAGGCAGCGGCGCTGCTCCGCCGTGAGACGGCCGAAGCAATCGCTGAGCGCCTTGCGCAGACGCGCGGAAGTCGTGGTGTCGACGAAGTCAGCGGCGGAAATGTCGACGAGCGCCTCGGCCGGCGCATCATCGAGCGGCGCTGCTGCCTGCTGCCGCCGCAGCAGGTCGATCGCACGATAGCGCGCGATCGCGCTGATCCAGGCCATCGCCCGGCCGCGATACGCGACGTACTGATCGGCACGCTCCCAGATTTTCACCATGACGTCCTGCAATGCCTCTTCCGCTACCGCGCGGCGCCGCAGGATCCGCATCAGGATGCCCAGCAGCTGCCCGGAAACGAGCTGATACAGCTCCTGCAGGGCCCGTTCGTCGCGCTGCGCGCAACGACCCAGCAACTGCTCGATACGCTCCGCCTGCGTCGCGTCCCGCGACGAGAGAGGAACATTCGCATCGGAAGCGAGCGTCTGGGAGTGCACGTCAGCCATTAGTCCCTGTACGTACATGGTTGGCGTCTGGATGCAGCGATTGCACTACGAAAGCGTCGGCTCTGCAATTCCTGCAGGCAATACGCGGACTTGAGGTGGGGCGGATGCAGCCCGACCGCGGGTCTCGCAGGTATGCTTGGCGCCCATGGCCGAAATCGGAAGACGCCTGACGAGCCGCTCGGGACTGAGCGTGGAAGTGACCTCGCGGGGCGCGATCCGCCGCTTCGATTGCGGCAGCACCTCGCTAGGCCTGTTCGTCGGCAACGAGCTCGAAGGCGGCCCGGCGAACCTGTATCTGCGGCGGCATCACGGCGGCGCCACCGAATTCACTCCCCTCCTCGGGCCGCGCAGCCCGACGCGCTTCGACCTGCGACAGGCGGACAGCCGGCTGATCGGGGCTGGTGCGTGGCACGGCATCGACTATGTGATCGCCCTCGTGCTCGCCCAGGACGCGCCCGCCTGGTTCTGGCATGTCCGCCTGCTCAACACGACGCCTTCGCAACATCAGCTCGATCTCATTTACGCGCAGGACATCGCGCTTGCGCCGTATGGGATCGTGCGGTTGAACGAGTACTACGTCAGCCAGTACGTCGATCACTCCCCGCTGCAGCATTCTTCGCGCGGCTGCGCAATCGCTTCGCGGCAGAACCTTCCGGCCGCGGGACGCAATCCGTGGTGCGTGATCGGATCGCTGCGCAGCGCGACGTCGTACGCGACGGATGCGCTGCAGTTGCGCGATCTGACCAAGTCGCTGCCGGGCCAGCGCCTGCAGCACGAGCATTCGATGGTCGCGATTCAGGACGCGACGCTGCATGTCGATGCGGGCCAGAGCATCAGCGCGGGATTCTTCGGACACTATCGAGCGGATCATCAGGGCGCGACGGCGCCGGCGGATCTCGAGCGGATCGATGAGGCGATTGCGCTACCGGAAGCAGTTCAGGGAACGATCGGCTTCGTGCCTGCGGATGTCACGGCGACCGCGACGCTGTTCGCCGCGGCGCCGGCATTGCAGACGATCGAGCTCGATGAGGCGGGCGTCGAGGAATTCTTCCCGGGAGAGCGTCGCCATGAAGAGCGTGACGAACAGGGCACGCTGCTTTCGTTCTTCCATGGTGACGACAATCACGTCGTGCTGCGCGTGAAGGAACTGCGCGTGTTGCGGCCGCACGGTCACATGCTGCGAACCGGTCTGCACGTGACGCCGGATGAAACCGCATTGACGTCGACTGCGTGGATGCGTGGCGTATTCCATTCGATGGTCACGCAAGGTCACGTGAGCTTCAATCGGTTCCTCTCGACGACACACAGTTACCTGGGACTGTTTCGCTCGCACGGCCAGCGGGTGTTCGTGGAGCTGGATGGCGCGTGGCACCTGCTCGATGTGCCTTCGGCGTTTGCGATGAGCGCCTCGGCTTGCCGCTGGATCTATCGTCACGCGGGCGGGACGATCGAGGTGCGCGCCGCAGCGCACAGCGATCCTCACGAGCTGACGCTCGAGGTCGACGTCGCGCCCGCAAAGCCGGGGCGATTGCTGTTTTCGCATCACATCGCGCTCAACGGCGACGACGGCAGCACGCCCGGGTCCGCTCCGTGGCGAACTGCAGGCGTCGCAGTCGAAGTCGCGCCTGCCCCGGGGACCGAGCTCGCGGAACGCTTCCCGACAGGCAGCTTCGAGATCGCGCCGTTCGGCGCCACTGCATTTCAGCGCGTCGGCGGCGACGAGGTGCTGTTCGCGGATGGCCGGTCCCGGGACCAGCCATATATATGTATCGTCACCGGCCCGGCTGTTGCGGCCGGAGTGCGAATCCGCGGGCATTGCGTGCCCGCGGACGGCGCCGTACCGATGCGCGTCGAAAACACAGCCGGGCTGGCGCCGCAACTGACAATGACGGCGCCTGCCGCCGGACCGCTCAGCGAGCAGCTCGCGCGCATCGCGGACATCGTGCCCTGGTTCGCGCAGAACGCGTTCGTCCACTACCTCTCACCGCGCGGACTGGAGCAGTTCTCCGGCGGCGGCTGGGGCACGCGCGACGTTTCGCAGGGCCCGGTCGAGTTACTGCTGGCGCTCGGCCGCGCCGAACCGATCCGCGATCTGCTGCTGCGCGTGATGAGCGCGCAGAATCCCGATGGCGACTGGCCGCAGTGGTTCATGTTCTTCGAGCGCGATCGCGCGTTCCGCGCCGGCGACTCGCACGGCGACATCGTGTTCTGGCCAGTACTGGCGCTCGCGCAGTATCTGATCGCGACCGGCGATGCGACTGTGCTCGATGAGCGCGTTGGAGACGCCACTGTCTGGCAACACGCCGAGCGAGCGCTCGCACTCATCGAAAGGCGTGTCGTGCCCGGCACGGCGCTCGCTGCATACGGACACGGAGATTGGAACGACGCCCTGCAGCCCGCGGATCCTGCGATGCGCGAGCACATGTGCAGCGCCTGGACTGTGACGCTGCACTACCAGATGCTGCTGACGCTGGCGCGTGCACTGCACTCGATCGGTCGCGCGCAAGAGGCCGCGCAGTTCGAGAGTCGGGCCGAGGCAGTGCAGCGAGATTTCCAGCGCGTGCTGGTCGTCGACGGCGTGCTCACGGGCTACGCATTGTTCGAGCAAGGCGGCGTGCGCCATCTGCTCCATCCGAGCGATACGACAACAGGCGTGCGCTACAGCTCGCTCGCGATGATTCACGCGATCCTGGAAGACCTGCTGACGCCGGAGCAGGCGCGCAATCATCTGCACCTGATCGACGCGCACCTGCGCGGACCGGACGGCGTGCGGCTGTTTGATCGGCCAATGCCGTATCACGGCGGACCGATGCGCTTCTTCCAGCGCGCCGAGAGCGCGACGTTCTTCGGCCGCGAGATCGGCTTGATGTACATGCACGCGCACTTGCGCTACGCACAGGCCCTCGCGCACGTCGGCGAAGCGGATCGGTTCTTTCACGCGCTGTGCCAGGCCAACCCGATCGGCATCAGCGCGATCATCCGGCGCGCGACGCTGCGCCAGGCGAATTGCTACTACTCGAGCTCCGACGCCGCGTTCGCCGATCGCTACGAAGCGAGCGCCGAGTATCAGCGCGTGATCGAAGGTCGCGTCGATCTCGACGGCGGCTGGCGTGTGTATTCGAGCGGGGCGGGAATCGCGCTCGGACTGATCGTGCGCAGATTCATCGGGCTGAATGCGGAGGCGACCGCGCTCAGCGTCGATCCCGTGATTCCCTCGGCGCTCGACGGGCTGAAGGTCGCGACGACGCTGCTCGGCCGGCCGGTCGAAGTGAGCTATTCAGTGGGTGAGCGCGGCTGCGGCGTGAGTGAGATCAAATTGAACGGACGCAAGCTCGCGTTCGAGCGTGAGCACAATCCGTATCGCGAAGGCGCGGCGCGCGTGGCGATCAAGGCAGTGACCGATGCACTGCAGGCGAAGAAGAATCGGCTGGAGATTGCAGTGGGCTGAGAAGCGCTGCCCCCACGCCTGCCCTCCCCCGCTTCACGGGGGAGGGCAGGCAGTCGATCAGGGCGTCGTGGCCCCCACGATCGGATCGAGGAACGGCTCGAGGACGGTGACGTCGCCGTCCCACTTGTCGTCGTTCCAGGCACGAACGTTCGGGCTGGAGTCGGACGGAGACTGACCGCTGTTGCGGGAGATGACCAGGTCGAGGCTCGGTATCACGACGATCAGCTCCTCGCCGAGTCCCCATGCCCAGTAGGTATCGGTCGGCACGTTCGCCATCTGGCCGGACTTGTTCGTCCACCACAGCACGCCGTAGTCGGTCGTGGCGTTGGGGAAAAGGAAGCCGGGGGGCTGGTTCAGCGTGAGGCCGGCGTTCTCCGGGAGCGGCGTATGCACCTGTTGCACGAACGACTCGGAGAGAACCCGCTGGTTCTTCCACATGCCTTTGCGGAGGAACAGCAAGCCGACGCGGGCCATCGCGTTCACGTTGGCTTCGAGACCGGACGCGAGCTCGCGGTACTGCACAGTGCCGCCGTCGCGGGTCGCTGGGCGGAAGGCATTGGTCCGCCAGAGCACATCGTCAGTGTTGGTGCCCAGGGCGTTCAGCCCCAGCACCTTCCACACGCGATCCTGCGCGATGGCGCTCAGATCCTGCTGATAGGACGTCGTGAGCACGTCGGCCAGCCAGTTCAAGCCCGCGTCGGAGTACGACCACGTCGTTCCCGGCTGGAACTGAAGGACGGCCGTGAAGTTCCCGTCCTGCTTCTCGAACCCGGCCGTGTGCGTCGCCAGCTGCGCGATGGTAATAGTCTGCGCTGCGGTGGCATTACCGGCAGGCGGTGTGCCGAACGTCGGCATGATGTCGATGCCCTTGGTCGCCAGCGTGAGCTTGCCTTCATCGATCGCGAGGCCGAGCGTGATGCCGCCCATCGACTTGGTTACCGACTTCATCTCCTTGCGCGCGTCGATGTCGCCCCACGAGTGGACGAGCTGACCGTGGCGCACGATCATGCCAGAGCCCGGATTGACACCAGTAGGCACTGTCTGCGCAACCGTTGCGGCAGTGTCCAACCCGCCCTGCGTCATGCCGACAGTCGCGGCATCGACCTTCGCCCAGCCGTGATTTGGATCGGCGTCATCCACGTCGTCCGCCGGGAACACATCCGCCGTGGGCGGTGCATCTGCGACCGTCACAGTGAGCGTGTCCGTCGCACTCTGCGTGCCGTCGTTGACGGTCAGCGTCAGGGTGTACGTGCCAGCCGCGTTGAATGTCGCGTCCGTCGCGGCTGAAGTTGCCGCGGAGAACGACGTCGCAGCGGAATCCGACGAGCTCCACGCGTACGTCAACGACGCAGCCGGGCCATCGTCGGTCGCGGAGCCGGACAACGACACCGTCGCGTTCGGCAACGCAGTTGACATGTCAGCGCCGGCACTGACGACTGGCGGATTGTTCGTCGCCGGGGGCGCCGGCGGATCGTTGCCACCACCACCGCCACCGCCGCACGCTGCCAGGAGCAGCAGCGCGACCGCGGGAAAAGCTGCCTGAAATCCGCGCCGAAGAATGCCGTGACGAGAGCTCGGCGTCTCTCGCTTAGAAAGATACATGGAAGAAATTCCCCTCTCTGTCGAACGCCGCACCCGGCGCATTGAGCAGGAGAACGCACAATCTCAATCAAAGATCCGAGGCACTGTCCGAAAAAATGTTCGGGCAGGAAGTGCATGCACCTGGCGACAGGTGCGTTGTATTTTTTTCGCGTTGTATTTTTTTCAGCTGCTCTAATCCCTCACGGGATTTCCCCGGTGCGGCGAGCCGCACCTCCTCAAAATCCGCGATGGGTCGCGATGAACTGTGCCTCTTCCGGAGTAGAGGCGCGGCCGAGCACTTCGTTGCGATGGGGAAAGCGCCCGAAGCGATCGATGATTTCCTTGTGCCGCTGCGCGTAGCCGAGATTCTCGCGATCGCCCAGTTGCGTGAACAACTCGATGGATCGCGCCTGCGCGGCGCGATCTTCGCTGTGCTGGAACGGCATGTACAGAAACCAGCGCTGCTGGCGGTCGAGCTGCTGATCGAGCCCGGCGGCGATCGCATGCTGCGAGATCGACAACGCGAGCGCGTCAGTTTCGAACGAGCGCGGCGAGCCGCGAAACATGTTGCGCGAGAACTGATCGAGCACGATCACCGCGGCGAGACAGTCGCGCGGCGTCGTGAGCTGCTGCGGACGAATTCGCGCGACCTCGTCGTGGAGCGCGGCGAAGCGCTCGCGAATCGTGTCGTCGACGCGCGTGTCCTTGCGGAACCACGCCTGCGTGCGCAGCTCCTCGAACCAATAGCGGATGACCTGCTCCACCCAGTCGCTCTGCATCGCTCCTCCGCTCGCCGTCGCGGCACACTACTACAGAGTAGAAACTGCATGCGCAGCGCCGCGAAGCTATGTACACTCCGCGCGTGAACGGAGCCGAGGAGGCCCGGTCAGACCAATGACTCATCGATGAACAATCCCGCTGCTGTCACCGTGGAGTCAGCATTCGAGATCCGATTCGGCCAGGTGGGCCTGGCGCAAATGCGGATCCGCAGCACCGACGCCGCAGCGGTGCAGGCCCAACTGACGGCGCGTGTAGCCGCAGCGCCGGCACTCTTCGAACGCGCCGCCCTCTGCCTGGACCTCAGTCCCCTCGATCACGATGTCTCCGCGGCCGAATTGCGCGCGATCCTCGACTCGATCCGCCGCACCGGCCTGCTGCCGGTCGGGCTGGCGCACGGCACGGCGGCGATCGAGGCATTGGCGCGCGAGCTCGACTTGCCCGTGCTGACCCAGTTCCGCGCACAGCAAAGCTATGGAGCAGCAGTTGCCTCCGTGAAGGCTGCGTCCCAGCAGCCCACGCCCGCGCCCCCGCCGCCACCCGCTGCTGCTCCCGCGCCCGCCACCGAAGAGATCGTGGCGATTCCGGCGCTCATGCATCACCGTCCTGTGCGCTCAGGCCAGCGAATTTACGCGCGTCACCGCGACCTGGTCGTCACGAGCGCCGTCGGCGCCGGCGCCGAGGTGATGGCGGATGGCTGCGTGCACGTCTACGGCACGCTGCGCGGCCGGGCGATGGCCGGCGTGCGCGGCGAAGTCAGCGCGCGCGTGTTTTGCCACGATTTTCATGCCGAGCTGGTATCAGTGGCCGGCGTGTTCCGTGTTTTCGAGACCATCCCGCCGGACCTGGCGGGCAAACCGGTGCAGGCGTGGCTCGACGGCGACGACCTGCGTTTTGGGAGGATCGGCCATGACTGAAGCGACAAGTGAATCCGACCTGGTAATGGACGAGGCGTCCGAGGAGACGTCGTCGGTGGCGCTTGCGCCGCCGGCGCCCGCCCCCGAGCGCGCGACCCGGGCCAGCGACGGGTCCGCTTCCCGCACCGAAGCCCGCAAGACCGAGATCATCGTGGTGACGTCCGGCAAGGGCGGCGTCGGCAAGACCACCACCTCGGCGAGCCTGGCATGCGGCCTCGCCCGGCGCGGCAAGCGCGTCGCGGTCATCGACTTCGACATCGGCCTGCGCAACCTCGACCTGGTCATGGGCTGCGAGCGGCGCGTGGTGTACGACTTCGTCAACGTCATCAACGGCGACTGCACGCTCAAGCAGGCGCTGATCAAGGACAAGCGCATCGAGACGCTGTTCGTGCTGGCCGCCTCGCAGACGCGCGACAAGGACGCGCTGTCGGCAGACGGCGTGCGCCGCGTGCTCGACCAGCTGAGCGCAGAAGGCTTCGACTACATCATCTGCGACTCGCCCGCCGGCATCGAAAAGGGCGCGCACCTCGCGATGTACTACGCCGACCGCGCGGTGGTCGTGGTCAACCCGGAAGTCTCCTCGGTGCGCGACTCCGACCGGATCCTCGGCCTGCTGGCCAGCAAGACCCAGCGCGCCGAGAAAGGCACAGGCGGCGTCACCGAGCACCTGCTACTGACGCGCTACAGCCCGAAACGCGTCGCGACCGGCGAGATGATGAGCGTCGGCGACGTGAAAGAGATCCTGGGGTTGGACGTGGTGGGCGTCATTCCCGAGTCGCCGGACGTGCTGACGGCGTCGAACGCCGGCACGCCGGTGATCCTGAACGCGGAGAGCGACGTGGCGCGCGCCTAC
Organism: Steroidobacteraceae bacterium; assembly: GCA_036004505.1. GTDB lineage: Bacteria > Pseudomonadota > Gammaproteobacteria > Steroidobacterales > Steroidobacteraceae > Steroidobacter. Next base: position 206,071 of record DASYRK010000110.1, on the reverse strand, counting down.
GACGACGCGGTCACCCGACTGCTCGGCGAGTCGGTGCCGCTGCGCTTCATCGATGAACCCAAGAAGGGCCTGTTCGCCCGGATGTTCGGAGGCTGAGTCATGAACAGGCTGCTGACACTCTTTCGGCGCCGTCCGTCGAGCGCCAACGTTGCGAAGGAACGGCTGCGAATCATCGTGGCTCAGGAGCGCAGCACGCGCGGTGGCCCGGACTACCTGCCGGTGCTACGAAGTGAGCTGCTGCACGTCATCCGCAAGTACGTGAACGTCGACGTCGAGGCGATCCAGGTCAACTTCGAGCGCGAAGGCGGCCAGGAAGTGCTGGAGCTGTCGGTCGCGCTGCCCGATCGGCAGGCAACAGCGTCTTCCGTACCGGAGCCGGCGTAGCTATCTCTTCGCGCTGAGCGGCTCGGCCTTGTCGCCGAGCCCGCCGCCGACGGCGAGCGCCAGGTCGACGGTGTTCAGCAACGCGTCGCGCTCCGCGGCGACCAGATCGATCTGCGCCGCGAACAAGCCCCGGCGCACGTCCAGCAAGTCGATATAAGCGATGTCGCCCTGCGTGTAGCGCAGCTCGGCGAGCTCCGTCGCGCGCGCCAGCGACGCGACCTGCTGGGCGTTCCCGTCCCGCACGCCGAGGATCAGGCTCTGCCCTTGCAGCGCGTCCAGCACCTCGCGGAACGCCGACTGCACGGTCCTGGAGTACTCCGCCTTCACCTGCTCGCGAACTGCGTTGGTTCGCGCGACGTTCGCGCTGAGGCGTCCGCCCTCGAACAGCGGCGCCACGATGCCGCCCGATGCCGACCACGCTTCCGCCGGCTTCGTGAACAGATCGCCCAGCTCGGTGCTGATCGAGCCGAACAGTCCGGTGAGGCTGATGCTCGGGAACATCTGGGCGCGGGCGACGCCGATGTCGGCCGCCGCCCCTTCCAGCGCCGCCTCGGCCGCGCCGATGTCGGGACGGCGTTCCATCACCGATGACGGCAGCGCCGCGGGCAACGTCACCGCTGCCGGTAACGACACGCCTTGCACTGAGATCGCCGAGTCGACCAGATCCTTCGGCGAGCGCCCGAGCAGGATCCCGAGCGCATTGGTGCGGGTGACCAGGTCGAGCTCGAACTGATGCACCGAGACCCGGGTCGCGGCGGCATCCGCTTCGGCGCGCTTGTAGGTGAACTCATCGCTCTCGCCCGCATCGAAGCGCAGCTTCTCCAGGCGCAATGATTCTTCGCGATTCTTCAGCGTGTCGCGTGCGCTGGCGAGCTGCTCCGCCGACGCAATCAACCCGAAGTAACCGCGCGCGACGTCGCCGGTCAGGCTGAGCTTGGTCGCCTCGCGCCCGTATTCCGTGTTCAGCAGCGCGGCGCGGGCCGATTCGGAGGCGCGCTGATACTTGCCCCACAGGTCGAGCTCGTAGCCGACCGCACCCTGGACGGTGTAGGTCGTCCGCTCGAGGTCCACGCCCGGGATGTTGTTCACCAGCGAGCTGCTCTTGGAGCGAGTCGCGTCGCCCTGGATTTCGAGATTCGGCAGCCGATCCGCGTTGGTGATGCGCAGGCCCGCGCGGGCCTCTGCGACGCGTCCCGCCGCCACCCTGACGTCCGTGTTGTGCGCGAGCGCCTCCTCGACGAGCTGGTCGAGCGTCGCGTCGTGGAAGATCGTCCACCACGGATCGGGCAGCTGCGCCGTCGCATCCGCTTGCGCCGGCAACGCCGCCGGCAGCGGCAGCTCCGGCTTCTGCGGATCGACCTTCGAGACGAAGCATCCGCTCAATGCAAGGGCCGGCGGCACCAGAGCGCCCAGAATCAATGATCGACTCAGCAACCGACTACGCATTGGCTTGACTCACCTCGGTTCCGTGCTGCTCGCCCTTGCGGCGGAAGCCGGCGATCCAGCGGAAGAACAACGGTACGAAGAACGTCGCGATGAACGTCGCCGCGAGCATGCCGCCGATCACGCTCGTGCCGAGCGAATGGCGGCTCGCAGCGCCGGCGCCCGAGCTGATGGCGAGCGGCAGCACGCCGAAGATCAGGCACATCGACGTCATGATGATCGGCCGGAAGCGCAGCTTCGCGCCCTCGACCGCAGCCCGCGCGAGCGGCATGCCCTCGTGGTGCTTCATCATCGCGAACTCGACGATCAGGATCGCGTTCTTCGCTGCGAGGCCGATGAGCGTCAGCATGCCGATCTGGAAGTAGATGTCGTTTTCCAGGTGACGCACGTAGACCGCCGCGAACGCCCCGAACGCGGCGAACGGCACGGCCAGGATGACGGCCAGCGGCAACGCCCAGCGCTCGAACTGCGCCGCGAGGATCAGGAACACCATCAGCACGCCGAGCAGGTAGACGCCGTTGGAAGCGCCGCCGCTCACCTTTTCCTGATAGGCGGTGCCGGTCCACGCCGGCGCGTAACCCTGCGGCAGCACCTGGGCCGCCACTGCCTCCATCGCCTTGATCGCGTCGCCGGAGCTGTAGCCCGGCGCAGCGCCGCCGAGGACCTTCGCCGAGTTGAAGACGTTGAAGCGCTCGACGGTTTCCGGGCCCTTCACCTCCCGGATGGTGGCAAGCGCCGTCAGCGGCACGAGCTCACCCGACTTCGCCCGCACGTAGACGTTGCGGATGTCCTCCGGGAACGCGCGGAAGCGCGGCTCGGATTGCAGCTGCACCTGGTACACGCGGCCGGAACGGTTGAAGTCGTTGACGTACAGCGCACCGAACGTGCTCTGCAGCGTCTCGAACACCTCCGGCACCGGCACGCCGAGCGTCATCGCCTTCTCGCGGTCGAGCTCGATGCGCATCTGCGGCACGTTGGCGCTGTACGTGCTCGTGACGCCCGCCAGCTCCTTGCGCTGGGAAGCAGCCTGCACGAATTTCTGCACCACGCCCGCGAGCTCCTGCGGCGTGCCGCGTCCGCGCGACTGGATGTACATCTCGAAGCCGCCGACGTTGGACAACCCTTCGATCGGCGGCGGCTGGACTGCGAAGAAGAATGCATCCTTCTCCTGCGCGCCGGCGGCGAACACAGAACCGACCACTGCGGCCGGCGACAGCTTGTCGTCGCCCGTCCGCTCGTCCCACGGCTTGAGCGGCACCCAGATCAGGCCCGCATTGGTCTTGGCCGAGAAGGTCAGCGGATCCATGCCCGCGACCGACATCGCATTGGCGACGGCCGGGTGCTGGCGCACCTGGCCGGCGACGTTGTCGAACGCATTGACGGTGCGACGCAGGGCAGCCGCATCCTGCAGCATGCCGATCACGAACACGTAGCCCTGGTCCTCGACCGGCGCGAGCGCGCTCGGCACGCTGCGGAACAGGCCGACGATGGCGAGGATCATCACCGCGAACACGGCGATGGCGATGCGGGAGCGCTTCATGACGAACGTCACGCCCTGTTCATAGCGGCCGGTCATGCGCGCGAACCACTCGTTGAAACGTCGCAGGATGCCGTGATGGACGACATCGTGTTGCCGCAGCAGCAGCGCGCATAACGCCGGAGTGAGCGTGAGCGCGACGAAGCCCGAGATCACGACCGACACCGCGATCGTCACCGCGAATTGCCGGTACATCTCGCCGACCAGTCCGCCGAGGAACGCGACTGGCAGGAACACGGCCGTCAGCACCAGCACGATGGCAATGACGGGCCGCGTGACCTCCTCCATCGCCTTCTCCGTCGCCTGCGGCGCCGGCAGATTCTCGGTCGTCATGATGCGCTCGACGTTCTCGAGCACGACGATCGCGTCGTCGACGACGATGCCGATCGCGAGCACCATGCCGAACAACGTCAATATGTTGATGGAGAAGCCGAACAACAGCATGGCTGCGAACGTGCCTATCAGCGACACGGGCACGGCGAGCATGGGAATGATCGTGGCGCGCCAGTTCTGCAGGAACAGCAGCACGACGCAGAACACCAGCACCATCGCCTCGAGCAGAGTCTTGACGACTTCCTTGATCGAGACCTTCACGTACTGCAGCGTGTCGTACGGGATCGTGTACGTCATGCCCTTGGGGAACTCGGCCTTCAGCTCTTCCATGCGCTTCTGGATCGCGCCGCCGGTCTGCAGGGCGTTGGCGCCCGGCTGCAGGAAGATGGCGATCGGCACGGTCGGCTGGCTGTTGAGCTTCGGCGACGTGTTGTAGTTCTGCGCGCCGAGCTCGACGCGCGCGACGTCCTTCAGTCGCACGATCGAGCCGGCCTCGCCGGTGTGCACGACGATCTGCTCGAATTCTTCGGGCGTGGCCAGGCGCCCCTGCGCCTGCACGGAGTAGGTGAAGTCGACCTGCTCGGGGATCGGCTCGACGCCGATGCGGCCGCCGGCGAACTGCGAGTTCTGCGCGCGCACCGCGTCGGTCACGTCGGCGGCCGTCAGGCCGAGCTGCGCCAGCTTGTCGGGCTGCATCCAGATGCGGATCGAGTACTCCTGGCCCCACATCTGCGCATCGCCGACGCCCGGCACGCGCCGGATCTCATCGAGAATGTTGAGCGACGCGTAGTTGGTCAGCTCCAGCATGCCGAGGCTCTGGTCCGGCGAAGTCAGCGCGACGACCTGCAGGATGCTGGTGGACGCCTTGCGCACCACGACGCCTTGCCGCCGCACTTCTTCCGGCAGCCGCGGCACCGCCGCCTGCACGCGGTTGTTGACGTTGATCGCCGCCAGGTCCGGGTCCGAGCCGATCGCGAACGTGATGTTCATCGTCAGCGTGCCGTCGCCCGAGTTGACGGACTGCATGTACAGCATGTTCTCGACGCCGTTGATCTCCTGCTCGAGCGGCGCCGCGACGGTCTCGGCGATCGTCTCCGCGTTCGCGCCCGGATAGCGCGCCGTCAGCGTCACCATCGGCGGCACGATGTTCGGATACGCGGAGATCGGCAGCGCCCGCATGCCGGCGAGCCCGGCGATCACGATGAACGCCGAGATCACGCACGCGAAGATCGGGCGCGTGATGAAGAACTTCGAGATCATGCGGCCTCCTTGCGCTGCGCGGTCTGCGCTTGCGGCTGCGGCTTGCGGGCCGCCTCCTCGGCTGTCACGGCGCTCACCAGGGTGCCGGGCTGCATCACCTTCAGCACGCCTTCGACGATGTAGCGGTCGCCGGGCTGCAAGCCATCGGTGACCGTCACGTTGTTGCCGAAGCTGCGGCCGACTTGCACCGGGCGCATCTGCGCCTTCGAGTCCGCGCCGACCAGCCACACGAACGCGCCCTGCGGGCCGGCCATCAGTGCCTTGCGCGGGATCGATACGACGTTGCTGAGCATGACGCCTTCGACCCGGGCGCGAATGAACTGACCCGGAATCAGCTGCGCGTCCTTGTTCGGCAGCACGGCGCGCACGCGCACCGTGCCCGAGGTGACTTCCACCGCGTTGTCCACGAACGTCAGTTGCGCCGACTGCGAATACTCGCTGCCGTCTTCCAGGATCAGCTTCACGCCCGGCGGCCGCGCACTCTGGCTGGCGGGCGCAAGACCGTTGCGCAGGAGCGCCGCTTCGGCCTCGGGGACCGAGAACTCGATGTACAGCGGATCCACCTGCACGATTCTCGTCAGCAGGCTCGACTGCTGGTCCGTCGAGACGAGGCTGCCTTCGGAGAGCACTTCGCGGCTCGTCAGGCCCGAGATCGGCGCACGCACATCGGTGTATTCCAGGTCCAGCTGCGCCATGCGCTGCTGCGACTCGGCCGAAAGCACATTCGCCTGAGCAACCTCGAAGCCCGAGACTGCTTCGTCGCGGCGGCTCTGGCTCACCGCGTTCTTCTCGAACAGCGGCAGCACGCGATCGCGGTTACGGCGCGCTTCTTCGAGGCGCGCCTTCGCGACTGCGACTTCGGCGCGCGCTGACGCCAGTCGAGCGCGCACGGGCTCCGGATCGATCAGGAACATCGGCTGGCCCTGCACCACGCGCGTGCCTTCCTGGAAGCGACGCTTGAGCACGATGCCGCCGACTCGCGCGCGCACTTCGACCTCGCGCGACCCGACCGTGCGAGCCGTGTACGTCAGATCGAGCGGAATCGGGTCGTGGCCAACCGTCTGCACGGTCACTTCCGGCGCGGGCGGCGCCTGCTGTTGCGGCGGTTTGCCGCAGGCGGCGAGCGCGAGACCCGCGAGGGCGAGCGCAGTCATTTTCAAGAACGTTCGTATCGTTGCAGTCGACATACAAATCACCTGTAAGACTCGTCGGCAATCTTCATCAGCGCGCTCACGACGTCCTCGCGCTGCTGGTCCGTGAATGGCGAAATGCGCAGCGACTCGCGCATCATCAGGCCGTCGATCGCCAGCATGACGATCGCGGCGCGCGCGAAGTCCGCTGTCGACTCCGCCAACTCCTGGTTGTAGCCACCCAGACGCTCGCGAATCACCTCGAGCAGCGTCAGGTCGTTCGCAGCCGTCGCCAGCAGCGCCGCGCCCATCGCCTTCGAGCGCGGATCGCGCCCGAGAATCCCGACGATGCACGCCTTCAGGTCGCGACTCGGATCGCGCTCGCTGATGCTGCCCTTCGCGGCCTCGATGCACTGTTCCATGCTGTGCACGTAACGCTGGGCGAGCGCGCCGAGCAGCGACTCCTTCGACGGGAAGTGGTAGAGCAAGCCGCCCTTGCTGACGCCAGCGGCCTGCGCCACGAGGTCGAGCGTCAGTCGGGCCGCGCCTACCTCGGCAACAACTCTTTCCGCGGCCTCCAGGATCCGGTCACGAGCCGGAGCGGGGACCGCATGTGCTTCAACCATCAGGAATTTCTCCGGGTGGACTGTACCGGCTGGACGGTATGCTAACCGTCCAGCCGGTACAGTTGCAAGGCGCATGGGCCATCAGGCTGAAGCCTGACCACAAGAGAGGCCCGTTCGGTATCATCGCCAGCCGCGCGGGGATCGAACGATAAAGGGAAGCGCGTTTTCTTCAGGAGCCCGCATGGCCGAACTCGATACGTCCTGGTTCTCGAGCGGGCAGTTCCTGCCACACGGGCACTGCTACATGTGGAGCCCGGGCGTGTTGTGGATGAACGTCGTCGCCGACATTCTGATCGCGATGGCGTATTTCACGATTCCCTTCGCGCTGCTGTACATCGCCCGCCGCCGCCGCGACCTGCCCTTCGACTGGCTGGTCGTGTGCTTCGGGGTCTTCATCGTCGCGTGCGGGCTGACCCACGTCATGGACGTGTGGAACGTCTGGCACTCGAACTACTGGCTGGAAGGCGTCGTGAAGCTCCTGACCGCCGCGGCGTCGGTGCCGACGGCGATCCTGTTGTGGCGATTCCTGCCCGGCATCCTGCAGCTGCCGAGCCAGCGCCAGCTGCGCGATGCGAACGAATCGCTGGCCCGCGCCAATCGCGAGCTCGAAGCGTTCACCGCGTCCGTGTCGCATGACCTGCGCTCGCCGCTGACGACGATCGCCGGCCAGGCCGGATTGCTCGAGCTGTCGCTGCCCGATGCGACGGACGATCAGAAGCGCCGGCTCGCGCGCATCCAGAGCAGCGTGCGGCAGATGTCCGAGCTGATCGAGGCGTTGCTGGTGCTGTCGCGCATCTCGCGGCAGACGCTGCACCGGGAGATCGTCGATGTCTCCGCGCTCGCCGAGAGCATCGTGCAGGACATGCGCCAGAAGGATCCGACCCGCACGGTCGAAGTGCTGATCCAGCCGAACATGGCCGTGCACGGCGATCGCCGGCTGGTCGGCGACCTGTTCCAGAACCTGATCGGCAACGCGTGGAAATTCACCTCGAAGACCGGCCAGGCGCGCATCGAGATCGGCCAGTCGACCGGCGGCGCGCTGGCGACGCTGTTCATCCGCGACAACGGCGCGGGGTTCGACATGGCGTACGAGCAGAAGCTGTTCAAGCCCTTCCAGCGACTGCACGGCTCCGCTGACTTCGACGGCTCGGGGGTCGGGCTCGCGACCGTGGCGCGCATCATCGATCGGCACGGCGGGCGCATCTGGGCCGAGGGCAAGCCGAACGAAGGCGCGGTGTTCTATTTCACGCTGCCGACGGCGCCGATCACCGACGCCTTCATGGTCCATCATCGGGCGCTCGCCTGAAATCGAACAAACCTGTCAGCGCCTGACAGGTTCGCACAGCATGATCGGACGCAAGTGCCGGGCGGTTGACCGGCATCCGCCGGCTTTTCGCCGGTCCGCCTTACCGCGGCCGCAATGAGCAGATTAGAATGCGCCGCGCCCGGCAACCCCCAACCTGCGAACGCTTCCAATGGCATTCGATCAGAACGCTCTCGACAGTCTGCGCATCGAACGCAGCAACGAACCTGGCAACAGCGGGCCGGGCTCGTTGTACAAATGGATCGTCATCGGCGTGCTCGTGCTCGCCGTCGGCGTTGGCCTGTATGCGCTGTTGCGTAACAAGGCGATCGAAGTGGAGACGGCAACAGCCGTGCAGTCGTCGTCGGGCGGTAGCAGCGGCGGCGCAGCTGTGCTCAACGCGTCGGGATACGTGGTCGCGCGCCGACAAGCAACGGTCTCTTCGAAAGTCACCGGCAAAGTCGCGGAAGTGCTGATCGAAGAAGGCATGGCCGTGAAGGAAGGCCAGCTGCTCGCGCGCCTCGACGCTACGACGACCAAGCCGATCTATAACCTCGCGCAGCGCCAGCTCGATGCCGCGCGCAGAAATCTGAACGAAGTGCAGGTACGCGTCGCCGAAGCGGAGCGCAACCTGCGCCGCACCGAAGGGCTGCGCAAGGACAAGCTGGTGAGCGAACAGGCGCTCGACCAGGCGCAATCGGAGGTTGCTGCGCTCAATGCGCGCCTCGAAGCGCTGCGTGGCGAAGTGAACGTCGCCGAAGGCACGCTGCGCGTGCGCGCACAGGATCTCGACGACTTGCTGGTGCGTGCGCCGTTCGACGGCGTCGTCGTCTCGAAAGACGCGCAGCCCGGCGAAATGGTGTCGCCGATCTCCGCCGGCGGCGGGTTCACGCGCACTGGCATCGCGACGGTCGTCGACATGGAGTCGCGCGAGATCGAGGTGGACGTCAACGAGGCGTTCATCAACCGCGTCAAGGACAAGCAGAAGACCGAAGCCGTGCTCGATGCGTATCCCGACTGGGTGATCCCGAGTCACGTCATCAACATCGTGCCGACGGCGGACCGTCAGAAGGCCACCGTGCGCGTGCGCATCGGCTTCGACACGCTCGAGCCGCGCATCCTGCCGGACATGGGCGTGAAAGTGAGCTTCCTCGAAGACCGGCCGACCGAAGGCGCGCAGACCGCAGCCGCGCGTCCGGCCGTGAGAATTCCGGCCGCCGCCGTCATCCGTGACGGCGACACGAGTTTCGTCTGGCGCGTGCAGGACGGCGAGGTCGAGCGCGTCGCGGTGCGCACCGGCGGCGAGCGCGACGGCCAGGTCGAAGTCCTGTCGGGCATCAACCCCGGCGACGTCGTAGTCGCCGCGCCGGTCGAAGGCCTGAGCGAAGGCGTGAAGGTCAAGAGCAAGAGCAGCTGAAGTGATGTCGGGCTGCAGCCCGACCTATAACCGGGTGAGGTGAATCGTGGAGACTCTGGTACAACTGCGGAAGGTCGCCAAGGATTACAAGCGCGGCGCAGAGACGGTGCACGTACTGCACGAATTGGACCTCGACATCCCGAAAGGGGATTTCCTCGCGCTGATGGGCCCGTCCGGCTCCGGCAAGTCCACGCTGTTGAACCTGATCGGCGGACTGGACCGGCCGAGCTCCGGCACGATCGAGATCGCCGGCCAGCGCACCGATTCGCTCAGCGACGGCCAGCTCGGCAAGTGGCGCGCGAATCACGTCGGCTTCGTGTTCCAGATGTACAACCTGCTGCCCGTGTTGAGTGCGGAGCGCAACGTCGAGCTGCCGCTGCTGCTGACATCGCTGTCGTCCGGGGATCGGCAGAAGCGCGTGAGTGCTGCACTCGGCCTCGTCGGCCTGGTCGAGCGCGCGAAGCACAAGCCGCGCGAGCTGTCGGGCGGTCAGGAGCAGCGGGTCGGCATCGCGCGCGCGATCGTCTCCGATCCGACGCTGCTGCTGTGCGACGAGCCGACCGGCGATCTCGACCGCAAGTCGGGCGACGAGATTCTCGACCTGCTGCAGGCGCTGAATCAGCAGCAGAACAAGACCATCATCATGGTCACGCACGATCCGCACGCCGCCGCGCGCGCCAAGCACGTGCTGTATCTCAACAAGGGACAGCTGACCACGGAAGCCGTGGCCTAGCCTGACGACGAGGCTCGTATGTTCAAGTATCTGCCGCTGCTGTGGGCGAACCTCGGGCGCAAGAAATTGCGCACCGGGCTGACGCTCGCCTCGATCATCGTCGCGTTCCTGCTGTTCGGATTGATGCAGACGCTGCGCGTTGCGCTCACCGGCAGTCCGGAGCTGGCCGGCGTCGATCGCCTGGTGACGATTCACAAGGTCGCAATCATCCAGCCGCTGCCGGAAAGCTACCTGCAGAAGGTGCGCGGCATCGCAGGCGTCAAGGTCGCCTGCTCGCACGATTGGTTCGGCGGCATCTACCAGAACGACCGCAATCAGCTCCCGGTGATCGCGGTCGACGTGCCGACGTTCTTCCAGGTGTACGCGGAGTATTCACTGCCGCCCGAGCAGAAGGCAGCCTGGGAGCGGGACCGCACCGGCGCGATCGTCGGCTCGGCGGTCGCGCAGCGCTTCGGCTGGAAGATCGGCGATACCGTGCCGATGCGCTCGAACATCTGGACGCAGAAGGACGGCGGCGGCAACGTCTGGCCGATGAAGATTGCCGGCATCTACGCCGCCGGCAACGGCGACAACCAGAGCATCTATTTTCATCACGAGTACCTGGAAGAGTCGCGCTCGATCGGCGCGGGCATGATCGGCTGGATCGTGCTGCGCGTGAAAGACCGCAACCAGTCGGCCGAGGTCGCCCGCACGATCGACGCGATGTTCGCCAACTCCTCGACCGAGACGAAGACGGCGACCGAGAAGGCGTTCATCCAGGGCTTCGCCAACCAGATGGGCAATATCGGCGCATTGATCACCGGCGTGGCCGCGGCAGTGTTCTTCACGATGCTGCTGGTGACCGCCAACACGATGGGCCAGTCGATTCGCGAGCGGTTGAACGAGATCGGCGTGATGAAAACGCTCGGCTACTCGAACGCCAGCGTCAGCGGGCTGGTGCTCGGCGAAGCGCTGCTGGTCACTGCGCTCGGTGCGGCGATCGGCTTAGCGCTGGCCGCGCTGTCTTCCGTCGGCCTTGCGAAGTCGCTCGCGCAGTTCTTCCCGGTGCTCGGGATGCCGTCGAGCGTCTACGTCGTCGGCCTCGTGCTGGTCGTGGTGCTGGGCGGGCTCGCCGCCGCGCAACCGTGCATGCAGGCGGCGCGCCTGCAAATCGTCGATGCATTGAGGAAGGTGTGACATGGCCGGCAGCGCGATGAATCAGATCTCGGCAATCACGTCGATGAACCTGCGCAACGTGTCGCAGCGCGCGACTTCGTCCATCGTGGCGCTGGTCGGCATCGCCGGCGTCGTCATGGTGTTGATCGGCGTGCTGTCCATCGCTGCCGGCTTCCGCGCGGTGCTCACGCTATCCGGTGCAGAGGATGTGGCGATTGTCCTGCGCAGCGGCGCGACAGACGAGATGGGTAGCGGCTTGTCACAGCCACAGACTCGCATCATCGCTGACGCGAAGGACATCGCACGCGACGCGGACGGCGTGATCGCATCGCCCGAGCTGTACGTGATCGTCGATGTGCCGCTGAAGCGCACCGGGACAGCGGCCAACGTGCCGTTGCGCGGCGTCGGGCAACAGGCGCCGAAGCTGCGGCAGAACTTCCGCATCGTCGAAGGCCGCATGTTCACGCCCGGCACGTTCGAAGTGATCGTCGGCCGCGGCGCGAGTCTGCAGTTCGCCGGACTCGCGGTCGGGAACAAGTTGCGCTGGGGTACGACTGACTGGACGGTCGCCGGCATCTTCGAGGATCGCGGCAGCGTCGCGGAGTCGGAAGTGTGGACCGACGCGACGGTGCTGCAGGGCGCGTACAACCGCGGCAATTCGTTCCAGTCGATGCGGGTCAAGCTCACGAGCCCCGCTGCGTTCAAGACGTTCAAGGACACACTCACCCAGGATCCGCGCCTCAACGTGCGGCTGTTCACCGAGCGGCAGTACTACGAAGAGCAGTCGCGCACTCTGATCGCGCTCGTCAGCACGATCGGCACGACGATCGCAGTGCTGATGGGCCTGGGCGCAGTCTTCGCAGCGCTCAACACGATGTACTCCGCCGTTTCGACGCGGACCCGCGAGATTGCCACGCTGCGCGCGCTCGGCTTCAGCTCCACGCCGGTCGTGATTTCCGTGCTCGCGGAGGCGCTGCTGATCGGCGTAATCGGCGGCGTCATCGGCGCACTGATCTCGTACTTCGCGTTCAACGGCATGCGGGCTTCGACGATGAACTTCGCAACGTTCAGCCAGATCACTTTCGCGTTCACGGTCACGCCTACCGTGCTCGTGCTGGGCCTGGTGTACGCGCTGATCCTCGGTTTCGTCGGCGGCCTGTTTCCCAGCGTGCGCGCCGCGCGGCTGCCGATCACGACCGGACTGCGGGAACTGTAGGTCGGGCTGCAGCCCGACTCGGGTCACATGCCCGAGCTGCCAGACGTAACCGTTTATCTCGAAGCGCTGGAAAGCCGGCTGCTCGGGCAGACGCTCGAGCGCACCGTGCTGAAAAATCCGTTCCTGTTGCGCACCGCCGATCCGCCGCTGCAATCGTGCGAGGGACATCGCGTCGTGGCGCTCGAGCGCGTCGGCAAGCGCATCGCGATCGGTTTCGATAACGATCGCTGGCTGCTCATTCACTTGATGATCGCAGGCCGCCTGCATTGGTACGACAAAGCGCACAAGGGCACTGTGCGTGCATCGCTTCTCGCGCTGCAGTTCACGAACGGCACACTCACCTTGACCGAAGCGGGCACGAAGCGCCGCGCGTCGCTCCACGTGCTGAGCAGCGCTGCGCAGCTGGCCGATCACGATCGCGGCGGCATGGAAGTGCTCGGAGCCGACCCCAAGGCATTTCGCGAGCGGCTCAGCCGCACGAATCACACGCTGAAGCGCGCGCTCACCGATCCGACGATCCTCAGCGGCATCGGCAACGCGTACTCCGACGAGCTCCTGCATCGCGCCCGCCTTTCGCCGACGCTGCAGACTCGCCATCTCAGCGACGCCGAATGGCAACAGTTGTACGACGCCACGCAGGCGACGCTCGCCGATTGGATCGAGCGGCTGCGCGCGGATGCGGCCGGCGATTTCCCCGAGAAAGTGACGGCCTTCCGCAAGGACATGGCCGTGCACGGCCGCTATGGCAGGCCCTGCCCCGTCTGCGGTACGGCGATTCAGAGGATTCGCTACGCAGAAAACGAAACGAACTATTGCCCGCGCTGCCAGACCGGCGGCAAGCTGCTCGCCGACCGTTCGCTGTCGCGGCTGCTCAAGGACGACTGGCCGAAGACGATCGAGGCGCTGGAAAACCAGCGGAAGTAAGTGGGCTATCGACCTGTCGTTTATTGCACGTATCGACCCGGGCCGCCGCTCGACCGCTGCGTCGAGCAGCTGTGGTACTGGGAAGGCGAGCCGCTGCCGCAGGCGCGAGACCGGCTGCTGCCGCGCGGCGGCAGCGCCCTGATGATCAACCTCTTCGAAGACGAAACCCGCTGCTATCACGGACCGGGCGACGACCAGGTGGAGCGCATGCCCGGCACCGTGCTGTGCGGACAATACTCGCGCTACTTTGTCATCGACACACACGAGCAGCGCGTCAACCTCGGCGTCGCGTTTCGTCCGGGCGGCATGTGGCCGTTCTTCGATCCGGCAGCGGACGAGTTGCAGAACCAGCACATCCCATTGCGTGACCTGTGGGGCTCGGGCGGCGCTACGCTGCGCGAGCGCATTCTCGCGGCGCCGACGCCGCGTGCAAAGATGCTGCTGCTGGAAGCGGAGCTGCTCGCCCGCGCGATCCGGCCGTTGCAGCGTCGCGCGGAAATCGACTTCGCGATCGAGCGCCTCGCCTACGCGCCGCAGGACTATTCGATCGCGATGTTGAGCGAGCACGTCGGACTGAGCGCGCGTCGCTTCACGCGCCTGTTCACGCTCGAAGTCGGGCTGACACCGAAGCTGTATTCACGCGTCCAGCGTTTCCAGCGCGTGTTGCAAGCCATGGACGGACCTGCCCGCGACTGGACCGACATCGCGCAGCGCTGCGGCTACTTCGACCAGTCGCACCTGATCCACGAATGCCGCTCGCTGTCGGGCTTCACGCCGACCGAGCTGGCCGTGCGGCGCGTAGACAACAGCGGCCACGTGCGACTCTCATGAACGACGCCATCGTCCCTGCCCCGCGGCGCGCCGCCTTCGCATTCGTCTTCGTCACCGTCCTGCTCGACATGTTCGCGATCGGGATCATCATCCCGGTGCTGCCGCGGCTGGTCGAGGATTTCATGCACGGCGACACCGCGCGCGCCGCGCTGATCTACGGGGTATTCGGCACCGCCTGGGCGCTGATGCAGTTCCTGTTTTCGCCGGTGCTCGGCTCGCTGTCCGACCGCTTCGGCCGCCGGCCGATCATCCTGCTGTCGAACTTCGGCCTCGGCCTCGACTACATCCTCATGGCGCTCGCGCCGAACTGGCACTGGCTGTTCGTCGGACGCGTGATCTCGGGCATCACAGCCGCCAGCATCAGCACGGCTGGTGCGTACATCGCCGACGTCACGCCGCCGGAGCAGCGCGCAGCGAAGTTCGGTCTGCTCGGCGCAGCGTTCGGCGCGGGGTTCGTCGTCGGCCCTGCGCTCGGCGGCGTGCTCGGCGACATCAGTCCGCGTCTGCCATTCTGGATCGCCGCCGCTTTCAGTCTGACCAACGGCCTGTATGGTCTGTTCGTGCTGCCTGAGTCGCTGACGCGCGAGCGGCGCGCGGCGTTCTCGTGGCGCAAGGCAAATCCAGTCGGCGCACTCAAGCTCCTGCGCTCGCATCACGAGCTGTGGGGATTCAGCGTCGTGGCGTTCCTCAGCAATCTCGCGCACGCGGCATTGCCGAGCGTCGCTGTGCTCTACATGGGCTATCGCTACAACTGGGATACGAAGTCGGTGGGCTTGCTGCTTGCGGGCGTCGGCGTCTGCCAGATCGTCGTGCAGGCGTTGCTGGTGGGGCGCGTCGTGAGAGCGCTGGGCGAGCGACCGACGATCGTCATCGGGCTCGTCGCCGGCGCCGCGGGGTTCACGATCCAGGCGATGGCGCCGAACGGTGCGATCTACGCCTCGGGCGTGGTGTTCATGTCGCTGTGGGGATTGATGGGCCCGGCGCTGCAGGGCCTGATGACGCGGCTCGTGAGTCCCTCCGAGCAGGGCCAGCTGCAGGGTGCGAACAGCAGCGTGCTGGGCATCGCGACGATGATCGGTCCGCTGCTGTTCACGCAGACGTTCGCGTCGTTCATCGGCCCGCATCGCGACTGGCATCTGCCCGGCGCGCCGTTCCTGCTCTCGGCGCTGCTGCTCGTCAGCTCGCTCGCCGTGGCGCTGCGCGTGATGGCGACCCGGCTGCAGAGCGTGCCGGCCGCCAATCCCTGATCCTTCCAGGTGCACGTGACGCGCTTGCTGCACACCGCGAGTGCAGTCGCAGACGCTCGACGCAGTCAAAGTCCAGCATTTTCGCGGCGACGCTCGCTGGCACAGCACGTGCATTGGAGACAGCGAGTCTGACCGGTTTCAACTTGCTGACGAAGGTGGTTGACGATCCCCCTGAGCCATCTCGGATGCAGACGTGCGCGGTGGCGACATCGCGCACGTTATTTTTTTCAGTGCGCCGCCAGCCACTGCGGCAGGAGCGGCCACAAGGTCTGCTCGAACTGCGGCCGGAAGAAACCGAAATGACCGATGCGCTGCACGCCAACGTCGCGCGGCGCGATGCGTCGATACTCGATCGGCGCATTCGCATACAGTCCATGCAGCGAGCGGATACCCTGCTCCGACATCATCTCGTCGTCGGTGAACGATAGCGACAGCATCGGCATGCGCACCGAAGCGTACGAACGCCGCGCGCCCTCGCCTTCCACGCCGACGACGTACTCGCGGTTGAGACACCAGCGCCGCCACTGCTCCATCACTCCGCGCGGCAGATCGCCGACCTTGCGCAGCCGCTTGCCGGGAAAGTAGCCCGCGATCCTCAGCGCCAGCGGCGCAGCCACGAACCACAGCCACCACACGAAACGCTTCGTCTGCCAGCTGTTCTCGCGCCAGTAGCCGTTGCCGGCCGCGACGGTCACGATGCGATCGATGCGCTCGCGATTCGGGATCAGTCCGAGCAGCTGACCGCCGAGACTGTGCCCGATCCAGTACAGCGGCACGCCCGGCGCGCGCGCCTTCATGAACTCGATGACCGCAGGACAGTCCTGCGTCGCCCAATCGCGAATGTCGACCTGGAAGCCACGCAGCGTCGCCGGCGCCGACTGGCCGATGCCGCGATAGTCGAATGTCGCAGCGAGATAGCCGCGCGCAGCGAGCCACTGCGCGAAGCGCCCGTAGAAGTTCTGCGTGACGCCCATCGCCGAAGGAACGACCACCGCGGCGAGCGGCGCCGCGGCGGGCTCGAACGTGCGCAGCGTGAGCGCCGCACCGCTGTGCAGATCAATGGTGTGAAGCATGACGGGAAGCTTACTATTCGCACGTCTCTGGTCACCTCCGCTCGCACCATGCGTGTCACCGAAGCAATCGATAGCCGCATCAGTTGCCGCGCCTTTCGCGATACGCCGGTGCCGGAAAGCACCGTGGTGGCGATTCTCGAAGCAGCGAAGCGCGCGCCTTCGGGCGGCAACCTGCAACCGTGGCGAGTCGATGTGCTGACCGGCGCGCCGCTCGCGGAATTCCTCGCGACCATTCGCGAGAAGCAGCGCTCGCAACCGGCCGGCGAAGGCACGGAGTACCACGTGTACCCGCCGCACCTGCACGAGCCGTATCGCTCGCGGCGCTTCAAGTGTGGGGAGGACCTGTACGCGACGCTCGGCATTCCGCGCGAGGACAAGGCCGCGCGCATCCGGCACTTTGCACACAACTACGAGTTGTTCGGCGCGCCCGTGGTGCTGTTCTTCTCGATCGATCGGCGCATGGGCGTGGATCAGTGGGCCGACCTGGGCATGTTCATGCAGAACATCATGCTGCTCGCGCGCGAGCACGGCCTGCACACGTGCCCGCAGGAGGCGTGGGCAATCTGGTACCGGACGATCGGCGAGTTTCTGCAGCTGCCGTCAGATCACATGTTCTTCTGCGGCATGGCGCTCGGTTCCATGGACGAAAGCGCGGCGGTCAACAAGCTGCGCACCGAGCGTGCGCAGCTTGCCGAGTTTGCGACCTTGCGCGGATTCTAGAATCTAAACCCGAGCACCACTCCGTACGTCCGCGGGTCGAGCGCGAACACGTTCGTGAACAGACCCGAGGACGCGTCCGTCACGTACATGCCCGTGATGTTGTCGTCGTCCAGCAGGTTGTAGACATAGCCGCGCAAGAACCACGAGTTGCTGCTCGAAGCGAGCTCGACCTGCGCGTTGACCACATCCCACGCATCGATCTTGTCGATCGGCCGGTTGAAGATGCGGGCGTAGAACGAGTCGCGCCAGTAGTAGTCCGCACGCGTCGTCAGGTTCAGGCTGCTGCCGAGATGGAACGTGTACTGCGCGCCGACCTTGAACGACCACTCCGGCGTTCCCTGCAGCCGATTGCCGTCGAGGTTCGCGGCGATGCCGTCCTGCACCGGCAGGCCGTTCTGCGCCATCGCGCCGCAGAAGCCGAACGGACCGCCGACCGCCGCGACCGGCAACACCAGGCCGAAAGTCTGCGCAGTGCCCAGCGCCGCGGTCGCCAGCACGCAGTTCGAGCCGTCCGTGATGTCCTTGATCACGGTCCAGTTCGGATCGCCGTTGCTCGGGTCGCGCGGATCGATGCTGCTGAAGTCCTTGATCTTGGTCTTGAGGTACGCGAAGTTTGCGTCGATCAGCAGGTCGTTCACCGGGCTCAGCACGAACTCGCCTTCCAGGCCGTAGATGTCCGCGTCCACGTTCTCGTTGACCGAGGTGCGCGCGACGATCTTCGACACCTGCAGTGCGTCGTACTTGTAGTAGAACGCGGTCAGGTTCGCCTGCACGCGGCCGCCCGCGAGCAGGTTCTTCGACCCGACTTCGAAGGCGTTGACGAACTCCGGATCGTAGACTTCCGGCGTGCCCGCGAACTGCGGCAGGCTCCGGTCGAGCGGCGGGTTGAAGCCGCCGGCCTTGTAGCCGCGCGAATAGAACGCGTACAGCGTCGAGTCGTCGAACCAGCCCGGCTTCAGGTCGAAGCCGAAGCGGCCGGTGAACTCGTTGAACGTGGTCTCGTCGACGCGGAAATCGTTGAACGCGGTCGAGGTCGGCGGCACGCCGACCGGCACCGAGAACAGCATCTGCCGGTCTTTCACGCCTTTTTCGTCGTGCGTGTAGCGCACGCCGAGCGTCCACTTCATGTTCTCGGTGGCGTCCCAGTACACCTCGCCGAACGCTGCGCTCGACTTCAGCGAAGCGCTCGGCGTCGCGTTGATGTAGTACGGCGGCGCCGAGTTGAGGAACGGCGTGAACGGCGCGGTGACCTGCGCCCAGTAGTCGAGCTCGCTGGTGACGACGTAGTAGTTCGTGTTGTCGTCCGAATCCATGTAGAACAGGCCGACCTGGAAATTCCACGGCCCGTCGAGCTCCGAGGACAAGCGCACTTCGGCCGACCACTGATCGGCCTCCTGGTCCGACTGGTCGTAGTTGCGCGAGAACACGCCGACGTCGCGGACGTGGCCGTTGAGCGAGCCGAGCAGCGTCGATGCGTCGATCTCGCTGATCGGGATGCCGCCGCCGAACGCCGCGACCGCCGGGCCGTCGTACGGCAGGCCCGCGACAGTCCAGTTGTAGTCGGTCTGCGAGAGGAAGCTGGTCTCCTGGTAGCCCGCGATCGTCGTCAGCGTCATCGGTCCGAAGTCGTGCAGGAACTCCAGCGTCGCGACGGTTTCGTCCGCCTTGTAGGTCGGGTCGTACTCGGCGAACGTCTGGTGCAGATCGCGCGGCACCGGCGAGCCGGTGTTGATGTCCGTGCCGGTGTTGATCAGCGCAGGCGGCAGCGGGAAACCGGCGAACGTGCCGTCCGGTGTGCCGTCGCCGAGGTCGAGCAGCAGCGGACCCCACTCCGCGAGAATGCCGCCGAGCGTGCCGCGCATGTTGCCGGCTTCGAAGCCGAGCGAATCCGGCAGACAGCCGAACGCGCCGTTCGGATCGTGATGGCACATCTGCTTGGTCACGCGCGAGCGGTGCGAGTCTTCGTCGTAGTGATTGACCATCAGCGTCAGGTCGGTCGCCTCGCTCGGCGTGAAGCGAATCGCACCGCGCGCTGACCACTGGTCGCGGTCATCGATGTCGTTGCCGGTGGCCAGGTTGTCCGTGAAACCATCGCGGTTGAAGGTGATGCCGGCGAAGCGCACAGCGACCGTCTCGCCGAGCGGGATATTCACTACGCCCTTCGCTTTGAGCGCGTTGTAGTTGCCCGCCTCGAGCTCGACGCTGCCGTCGAACTCCTTGGTGTCGGGCTTGCGCGCGATGACGTTGACGGCGCCGCCGGTCGCGTTGCGGCCGTACAGAGTGCCCTGCGGGCCGCGCAGCACCTCGACGCGCTGCACGTCGAAGTACTCGGTCTCGAACAAGCGCGGATTCTTGACCGGCATCGAGTTGAAGTGCTGCTCGACGCCGGAGTCGCCGCTCGCCGCGACCGACGACACGCCGATGCCGCGGATCTGGAAGTTCGAGCCGGTGAAGTTCGTCTTCGTGAACGAGACGTTCGGTACGTTGAGCTGCAGGTCGGTCGCCTGATCGATCTGCCGTCGCTCGAGCGCTTCGCCGCTGAACGCGGCGACGGCGATCGGCACGTCGATCAGGTTCTCCTCGCGCCGTTGCGCGGTCACGATGACTATGTCGATGACCTGCGTGTCTCTGGGCGTGGTGGCCGCTGTCGTCTGCGCGTAGCCAACACGCGCACCAGCCAAAGTCGAAGCTATAGCGAACGCGAGCGCAGCCGCGCGTCGCACACGGATGTGATCCCCCGAGCTCATCTGTGACTCCTTCTTGCTGTTGTCTGTTGTGCTGGACGGTTCCCCTAGAGTCTCGTTCGAAGCTGAAGTATGGCACTTTGGACCCGCAGTCCAAATATAAGACGCGATGTCTGGGCGACTTCGAACAGACGGAATGTGGATTGTCGGTCCTGCTGCACCCGTTCGAGGCGCGGCCGGGCCGGCCGCTCGGCGCCCGCTGCAAGCGCTGCGGAACCATCTGTTGCCAATAGGAGACAGCGTGCTCGCCAAGCTGGAAATCCAGCCTGTATCATGTCGGCCGCTGGCAACGACGCCGGCTTTCCTAACCCTTCGGGAGATCTATTCAATGCAACGACGCATCTTGAGCGGGTTGGCTGCCCTCGCGGCAGCGCTGCCGCTCGCGAGCCATGCCGACGTCATGGACTATTCCTTCGCGGAGCTCGGCTATGTCGATACGAACCTCGACACCGGCGGCGGCCCCGACGTGGACGGCAACGGCCTGGCGTTGCGCGGTTCGCTGACGGTGAATCCGAACTTCTTCGCGTTCGCCGGCTACCAGGACCTGGACTTCGACTTCGACGTCGATGCTTCGCTGCTGGAAGTCGGTGGCGGCGGCCACTGGCCGCTGAGCGACAAGATCGACATCGTCGGCAAGGTCGGCATCGTCAAGGCCGAGATCGACGTCGGCTCGTTCGACGACGATGACACCGGCATCCTGCTGGGCGCGCGCGTGCGCGGCGTGGTCGCGCCGAAGTTCGAGCTGGAAGGCGGCTTCGACTACCGCAACATCGACGTGGGCGACGAGACCACGATCGTGCTGGAAGGCCGGTATTTCTTCATCGACAACATCGCCGGCGGCCTGAGCGTGTCGATCGGCGACGACGTGACGTCGCTCGGCTTGAACGTACGGATGACGTTCTGACCTTGTCGGACTGAAGCTGCTGCGCAGGGATGCGCGAATGGCGCGGGCGCAGGATGCGCTGGAGCGGCCCGACCTAACAGGAACTTGTAGGTCGGGCTTTAGCCCGACTCTCCCCTCAGAAATCCGCGAATTTCGCCTCGACGATCTCCGCCTCGGCGGCGCAGCCGATCTCCCGCACCGAGTTCGGTCCGGGGAAGAACTGGTCCGTCAGGTCCTTGCCGCCCGCCGCGCGCCAGCGCACCGTGGTCGCCACCGTCTTGAACGTGTGAGTGTTGGTCAGCCACAGGCGGTTGTTCTGCGCATCGCAGGCTCCCTCGAGCTTCAGCGACACGAACGTCGCCGCCGGCTCGTCGGCTGCCCGCAGACCGCCGGTCGTGGCCGAGACTGCCCATAAGGCGATGCACGCTGCGATCTGCGTCGCTCTGGTCACACTCTGTACCCTCCCCAACCCACCACGCGGCCGCACGAAATATAGACCCTCTTGCTCCGGACGCCAAAAGACTAGCGTCGCCGGCATGTCTGCGGGCTGAACACAGCGCCCGTGCGCGTGACCCAGATCACACTTTTCGCCTTTACGAACGCCCCATGCGCTACTGCGCGGTTCGCCCGATCCCGCGTCAAATTCTTGCGTGTGCGGGCCCGCCGAGCTGCAGGAGCTCCGCGTTCGGCGTGCGGATAGCGGGCTAGCGATCCACTTCGACCAGGCGCTTGCCGACGAACTGCCAGTTCGCGATGTTCTCGATCACGGCCTTCACGAAATTCGCGCGCTCCTGCTGGTAGTCGAGATAGTACGCGTGCTCCCACAGGTCGCACGTCCAGAGCGCGTGCGTGTCGGAGGTCAGCGGATTGTCGGCGTCGTGAGTCGTGACGATCTCGAGCTTGCCATTCTTCGCAACCAGCCAAGCCCAGCCGCTGCCGAAGTGGTCGACGGACGCTTCGATGAAGCGGTCGCGGAAGGTGTCCACCGAGCCGAAGCTTGCGTTGATGCGCTTCAGGATCGGATCCGGCGGCTGGCCGCCGCCGTTCGGCGCGAGCGACTCCCAGAAGAAGTCGTGATTCCAGACTTGCGCCGCGTTGTCGAAGATCTTCTTGTCTTGACCCCGCCCGCCCGCCGTCGCCTTGACGATCGATTCGAGGTCGGAGCCGGCGTACTTCGTGCCGGCGATCAGCTCGTTGAGCTTCTTCACGTAGGCCGCGTGGTGCTTGTCATGATGATGCTCGAGCGTGCTCGTGGACAGCGTCGGACCGAGGGATTCCTTGGGAAAAGGCAAAGGCTTGAGTTCGAAAGGCATGGCAGCGCTCCGCTTCATCGACGGGGGATGTAACGGCAACGCCCGCGCCGCGAGCCAGGTTCCGGCGGTCTTGTCAGGGCGCTCCAGCGCATCCTGCGCCCGCGCCATTCGCGCATCCCTGCGCAGCAGCTTCAGCCTGACTCTTCGCGGCCAGCCCATCGAACGTGCGCTGCGCCTGCGCATTCCGGTTGCGCGCGTCCAGCATCGAGACCGCCCACGCCGTGAACAGCGCCGCCGGCAGCGCGATCAGCGTCGGGTAGTTCGAGCCGAACAACGGTCGCGCGTAACCCAGCACGTCCACCCAGATCGCCGGACCGGCGATCAGCATTCC
Organism: Steroidobacteraceae bacterium; assembly: GCA_036004505.1. GTDB lineage: Bacteria > Pseudomonadota > Gammaproteobacteria > Steroidobacterales > Steroidobacteraceae > Steroidobacter. Next base: position 183,468 of record DASYRK010000110.1, on the reverse strand, counting down.
GGTCGAGCTGACGAGGCCGACTGCGCCGCCGACCAGCGCGCCGCGGCGCGTGAGGCCGCGCCAGTACAGCGACAACATCAGCACCGGGAAGTTCGCGCTCGCGGCGACACTGAACGCGAGGCTGACCAGAAAAGAAATGTTGGTGCCCTTGAACGCGATTCCGAGCAACGCGGCGACCACCGTGACCGCCAGCGTAGCGAAGCGAAACACGCGCAGCTCTTGCGCCTCGCTGGCCGTGCCGCGCCGGAATACCTGCGCGTAGAGATCGTGCGCGAGTGCGCCGGCGCTCGCCATCGTCAAGCCCGCGACGACAGCGAGGATCGTCGCGAACGTGACCGCCGATACGATGCCCATCAGCACGTCGCCGCCGAGCAGCCGCGAGAGGTGCACCACGGCCATGTTGGCGCCGCCGCGCAACACGCCGGCGTCGTCGAAGAACTCCGGCTTGCCGTAGAGAAATGCGATCGCCGCGTAGCTCAGCACGAACAGCACGATCAGGAAAACGGTCGCGATCAGCACCATCGCGACGATGATCGAGCGGCGCGCCTGCCGCGCATCGGGCACGGTGAAGAAGCGCATCAGCACGTGCGGCAAGCCGCAAACACCTAGCGAGAGCGCGAGGCCGAGCGACAGCGTCGAGAACAGCGAATTGAGCGCACCGGTGCGGTTGCCCGTGAGCACGTGATCCATCTGCGCGCGCGCGATCGAGTACAGCGAGCCGAGATCGTAGTCGACATGGCGGAACGTCAGCACTGTCATCACCACGACGCCGACGATCAGCACGACTGCTTTGGTGATCTGCACCCAGGTCGTCGCGAGCATGCCGCCAAAGGCGACGTACAGCATCATGAGCGTCGCGACCACGACGACCGCGATCGAATACGGTACGCCGAGCAGGATCTCGATCAGTGCGCCCGCGCCGACCATCTGCGCGATCAGATAGAAGATCGTGACGACGAGCGCCGCGGCCGCTGTGAATCCGCGCACGCCGCGACCGGCGAAGCGCAGCGCTACGACTTCGGGCACTGTGTAGCGGCCGAGGTTGCGCAGCGGCTCCGCGATGAACAACAGCATGATCGTGAAGCCGAGCAGCGGCGCGACGATGTACAACACCGCGTCGGAGTTGCCGCTGAACGCGAGTCCGGCAACTCCGAGGATCGTCGAGGCGGACATGAAGTCGCCGGCGATCGCCAGTCCGTTCTGAGTGCCGGTGATGGAGCTGCCGGCCACATAGAACTCGGAGCGCGAATGCGTGCGGCGCGCCGCCCAGCGCGTGATGAGCAATGTGCTGACGATGACGGTGACGAACAGCGCGATCGCGATCGGGCTCTGCATGCTCAACGCGCTCCGCGCTGCGCGGCGCGCGTCCGCTCCATCCGTCGCCAGTACCCGAAGGCAACGACGCTGCCCAGCGCGAAGGCGAAGTTGATGCCGACACCGACTACGCTGAAGCGCACGTCGCGCAGCGGCCCGAGCGGATCCTGCTCGACCGACCGCGCGAGCAACACCAGGAAGAAGAGCAACACCGCGCACGACGCGGCCGCGAGCGCCAGGCACAGGCGCAATCGGGCGCGGGCCCGTCGCACGATCTCGCTCGATTCATCCGCCACGCAGCGCTCCCAGAAGCCCACCCGCGCGGCTGAGCGTATCTGATTCGCGACAGTCGCACTGAACTGTCTTGATCCGTGAAATAGAGCCCGTTGCAACAGCCGGGCATTGGCATAATCGCTACGCCACAGGAAGCACCTAATGCCAAACAGCTGCCGATTCCTCCTGGTGATCCCGATCCTCGCGCTCGCGCCGGTCGTGTCCGTCGCGGCGGATGCGAGCACGCCGCCGCCCGCGGCTGCGACGGATGCGCCCGCGAAGCTCCCGGATTGGGCGCCGAAGCCGCGCCCGAACGTCATCGAGGACCGGCTGCGCGTCGAGGTCAATCTGCTCGGCGCCAGTCCGCAGACCAAGCTGCGCGTCGACGAGTCGCCCACGCAGCGCGGCACCGAGATCGACGCCGAGAAGGACCTCGGTCTCGCAGACTTCCGCCTGCTGCCGCAGGTCGAGCTCTCGCTGCTGCCCGGCGAGCGCCACCTGGTGCGCCTCTCGGCGTTCGCGATCCATCGCTCGGCGGCCAAGCGGATCGAGAAGGACATTTCGTTCGACAACGAGGACTACTTCGTCGACGAGCGCGTCGACAGCCTGCTCAACATCACGATGTTCGGCCTGACGTATGGCTATCGCATCCTGGTGCGTCCGCGCGGCGAGCTCACCGGGACCTTCGGCGTCCAGATCGCGGACGTCGAAGCGAATGCAGTGGTGCGCAGTCGCGTCGTGCGGGAAAGCGAAAGCGGTGTCGCGCCGTTGCCGCTCGTGGGCCTCGAAGGACGCTTCGACTTCACGCCGCGCTGGGCGGTCGAGGCGCGCGCGCAATATCTGACGGTGGATGTGAGCCAGGTGAACGGCTCGATTCTCGATGCGCGGCTGGCGCTCACCTGGCGGGTGAATCCGTACCTGGCGATGGGCCTCGGCTATCGCTCGTTCCAGATCGACGTCGATTCGGCCGACGAGGACACGCCGGGATTCGTCGACCTGTCGGTCGACGGGCCGCTACTGTTCGTTCGAGCCAGTCTGTAACGGTACGGCCGACGCGCTCAGCGAGCGCGGCACGCCGTACATCAGATCGTCCGCGAACTTCCGCACGGCATACCCCAGCCACGACGTATCGTCCGCGTGCTCGCAGCTGCCTGCGGGCGTGCGCAGCGTCTGCGACGGCGACTCGCCGAACAGGCGCTTGTAGTTGCGCGCGAACAAGCTGAAATCCCAGACGCCGAAGCGGCCGGCGATGCTCGCCACCGTCTCGTGCGCCGGATCGGCCCCGAGCAGCGCGGCGCGAATCTCGCGCAGCTGACGCATCTTCAACAGGCGGATCGGACCGACACCGAAGTACTCGTTGAACGTGTTGCGCAGCGTGCGCTCGCTGACGCCGGCCGCGCGACACAGATCGCTGGTGAACAACGGCTGGCCCTCATGCGCGCGGATCAGATCGAGCGCACGGGCAATCACGCGTTCGCGCGACAGATGCGGCCGGCCGATCGGTCGCAGCTGCACCCGCAGACTCCGCTCCAGCGCGCGCACCGCGACGGCGCTGATCTCTTGCTCCGCCATCTTCGCCGCGGAGGGATCCGACAGATCGATCGTCGGATTGCCGCAGCAGATGCGGCCGATGAGCCAGCGCAGCTGCTCGAGACGCAACGGGTCCGTGCGCGTGCAGGCGCCGTCGCTGGCGTGCAGCTTTTCCAGCAGCTCCTGGCCAAGCCCGGGATGGTCGACCGGCAGCGTAACGCCGGCCCAGCGCGTCACGTCGTGGCCCGCGAACGTGAACGGCTGATTCTGCTTGAGCACGATGAACGAGTTGGTGTCGAGCCGCTGCCCGTCGATGCGGATACTCTGCGGCTTCGTCATCGGAATGCCGAGCGTGAAGGAGCCGATGGCCCCGTCGCCGGCGAAAGTCGCGGAGCCGCCGATCTGGATCTGCTGCAGCGACAGCACGCCCGCCGGGACGGCGTCGACCCACCATTCGGCAGTGGAACGTGCGGTGGGAACGAAACGGCCGGCGATCCCATCGATCGAGTCGGCGAATTCATCGAAATCGCGAAAGATCAATCGCGACATGTGGTGTGCCCCCCTGGCTCCGGCCGCCTCAGACCTGCAACTGTGAACTGACCGCAAAATGCACGGCAATACGCATTTTGCCGCGAGGTCAGTTATGTCCGGTGGGCGCCGTTCAGCGCGGCGGCGGCGGGGTCTGGCTGGGGGGCGGGCTCGCGTCGGACGGAGCGCTGCGCTGCGTGGCAGACGGCGCGTCGTAAGACTCGAGCATCACAATACCGGGGCGGGACTTCGACTCGGTTTCGGCGGGCGGCGCAGCCTCTTGCTGCGTCGGCTCCGAACTGTACATCGCGGCGACCTTGTGGAAGACACGCAGAAAGCCGTCGACAGCAACGAAAGTGAGCAGGACCGGAATGCACGCGAGCGCAAAAATCGTCAGCCATTTGAGCGGCTGCGGCCGGCGCTTCTCGCGTTCGAGCTCCGCATCACGATCGAGGGCGTCCTGCGCGCGCTGCTGGATGGCCCGCTGCAGCTCCGATTGCGGGCGTTCGAACGGCAGGATCAGCGCACCGGCGCGCACCGACGGCGCGCCTTCCGCTTCGGGCAAGCGTTCTTCGGAGTGTTGAGTCATTAGAGGGGCGCTTCGCTTCGCGGTCGGGAAGGAGGTTGATCGCAGTGTAACCCGGCATGCGGGCCGTATGACCAGAAGACCGATTGCGCTGCGAGCGGTTCCCGGCGGTCGGCGCGCGAATGGCTTAAGTCGCTGAAAACAAAGCCGCGCTGCTGTAATGAGAGAGCGGACAGCTGCCAGTGGCGACGCGCCGGCGTCCGGACTCTCTCCAAGCTGCGCAGCGTGCGCGCGCCGACGCTTGACGCCGCCTGACATGCTTGGCCAGAGTGCGGCGATGAACGCCAGAAACGTCCTGCACGTCCTAGCAATTCTGTTCGCAACGACCGCGATCTCAGCCGACGACGGCACTGCGCCGAAGGAGACGGTCAAGGTCCCGACGCGCACGGCGTGCTTGAATCATTGCCAGTCGGCGGAGGGGCGTTGCTCGCGCGAAGTGCGCAGTACGCGACGCGATTGCGAGCGCGTTGCGGCGAACGGCGGACGCGACGTCTTCACTGGCCGGAGCAGCAACGGCTACGGAATCGACTACAGCCAGTTCTGCAACTACTTCGCCAATGCCGAGGCGAACTGCGGCTCGGACTACTACAGCCGGGGCTGTCAGGCCCGGCTCGCGCAGCGTCACGGAATCTGTCTCGACGCGATGCAGAACATCGCTCAGCTGCGCTACGACTGCTTCCGCACCGAGCGCGACGCGAACAACCAGTGCCGCGCCGAGCTGAGCGATTGCAAAGCCGCCTGTCAGTAAGTCCTCGGATAAGGGCGCTCAGATGCGCTCGATCACCATCGCGATGCCCTGTCCCACGCCGATGCACATCGTGCACAGCGCGTAGCGCCCGCGGCTCTTTTCCAGCTGATTCAGCGCCGTCGTCGCCAGCCGCGCGCCGCTCGCGCCGAGCGGGTGACCGATCGCAATCGCGCCGCCATTCGGATTCACGTGCTCGGCGTCGTCGGCGAGCCCGAGCTGCCGCGTCACCGCGAGCGCTTGCGCCGCGAACGCCTCGTTGAGCTCGATGACGTCGAGCTGATCCATCGACAGCTTCGCGAGCGCGAGCACCTTGCGCGTCGCGGGCACCGGCCCGATGCCCATGATTCGGGGCGGCACGCCGGCCGTCGCGGTTGCAATCACTCGCGCGCGCAGCTTCAGACCATGCTTCGCCGCGGCTTCGTCGCTCGCGAGCAGCAGCGCGCAACTACCGTCGTTGACGCCAGAGGCGTTGCCCGCCGTGATCGAGCCGTCCGGCCGCACGATGCCCTTCAGCTTCGTGAGCGCTTCGATCGTCGTGTCCGCGCGCGGATGCTCATCGGCCGCGAAGCTGAGCGGATCGCCCTTCTTATGCGGAATCGACACCGGCACCAACTCGCTGTCGAAGAACTTCGCCGCATGCGCTCGCGCATAACGTTGCTGACTGCGCAGCGCGAACTTGTCCTGGTCCGCGCGCGCGATGCCGTATTCCTGCGCCACGTTCTCGGCCGTCTCCGGCATCGAGTCGATGCCGTACTGCGCCTTCAGCAGCGGATTGACGAAACGCCAGCCGATCGTGGTGTCCTCGATCTTCGCCGTGCGCGAAAACGCACTGTCGGCTTTGCCCATCACGAACGGCGCGCGCGTCATGCTCTCGACGCCGCCAGCCACCATCAACTCCGCCTCACCCGCTCGAATCGCGCGCGCCGCGAGATTGACGGCATCGAGCCCCGACCCGCACAAGCGGTTGACCGTCGCACCGGGAACGACGTCCGGCAGCCCCGCGAGCAACGCCGCCATGCGCGCCACGTTGCGATTGTCCTCACCCGCCTGATTGGCGCAGCCGAAGTAAACGTCATCCACGGCCGCCCAATCGACGCCGGGATTGCGCTTGATGAGCGCCTGGAGCGGAATCGCAGCGAGATCGTCGGGACGAACGCCGGCGAGTGCACCGCCGTAGCGGCCGATAGGAGTACGAATGGCGTCGCAGATGAAGACTTGGCGCATGGAAGGCAGCTCGGCGAGAACGGAGGTGTGATTGTACGCCGGCAGCACTTCGCAACGGAGCCGGAGGCCGGGAGGGGCTTACAACCGCGGCGTGGAATTCCCGGCATGCGTCTTCTCGTAGAGCTCCTGACACTTGATGCATCTCAGCGCCGTCGGCTCCGCTTCGAGTCGCGCTTCGGGGATGCGCTGCCCGCAGTCCTCGCAGAGCCCATAGCTGCCTTCGGACAGTCGAGCCAACGCCGTGTCGATCCGGCGCAACTCGCCGGCGTCGCGGTCGATTTCGGCCAGGTTCAGATCGACGATCAGGTTCGAGAACGAATCGTCCTCGGTGTCGCGCGCCTGCTCCGCGATTCTCACGTGTGTCTCGTCGGTGGAGCGCTCCAGCGTGTGCTGGATCTCGCCGCGCAGCTGCGCGGCCCGCGCGCGCAGGCGGGACTTCATCGTGGTGATCTGCTGCTGATCGCTGCTGGTCATCGTCCGAACCCTCGTGGGCGTTTCAACATCAGCTGAAACCCGGCGGGTGCGCGCAGGGTTCCACTGGACACCGAACTCGTGGCGTCCGTAGCATGCGACATGCCAACGACGAATCTCCGCGGCATCCTCTCGATGCTCGCGGCCGTCACCACGTTCTCGGTGATGGATGTCCTGTTGAAAACGCTGTCGGAGGACTACCCTGCCATGCAGGTGACGTTCCTTCGTGGCGCCGCTTCGCTGCCGCTGCTGCTCGGAGCCAACGCCGTGTTCGGACGCTGGCGCGATCTCGTGGCCAAGCGCTGGCACCTGCACGTGATGCGCGGTTTCCTCAGCGTCGCGCTGCTGTGGTGCTTCGTCTACGCCGTGAGCCAGCTTTCGCTCGCGAATGCGTATTCGATATTCATGTCGGCGCCGTTGCTCATCACGGCGCTGTCCGTGCTGATGCTTGGCGAGCGAGTGGGCTGGCGGCAGTGGCTCGCGATATTCGTCGGCCTGGCCGGCGTCATCATCGTGCTGAAGCCGACAGGCGGCGGGCTGGTCACGATCGGCGGCCTCGCGGCGCTCGCCTCGGCGGCTGGCTATGCGCTCAACGCGATCACGATCCGCATCCTGACGCGCACCGACAGCAGCGCCGCGACCGTGTTCTGGTCGCTGTTCTTCATGACGATCATCAGCGCAATTGCAGCGAGCGTGCACTGGGTGCCGGTGCAATGGGACCACTGGTATCTGATCGCGGGCCTCGGCATCAGCGGCGCGCTCGGTCAATACTTCATCACCGAAGCGTTCCGGCTCGCGCCGCCACCCGTCGTCGCGCCGCTCGAATACACGGCGCTCGCGTGGGGCATGCTGTTCGACTGGCTGCTATGGACTACGGCGCCGGGGCTGCGCATGCTCGCCGGCGCGTTCGTGATCGTCGCCAGCGGCATCTACATCATTCACCGCGAACGGTTCGCTAGCGCTGCGCTCCAGCAGCAACACTGACGGCGCGCGGCGCCCGCAGCGTGTCCGAGACGATTTCCAGCGCGTGCGCGAAACCTTCGGCCTGCGCGCCGAAGCCGAGCCGGAAATGCTCGGGGGCATCGAAGCAATCGCCCGGCGCGAACAGAACACCGGCGCTCGCAAGCGTCGTGCACAACTCGCGCGCATTGCTGCCGTCGCGCAACCACGGGAATGCAGTCGTGCCGCCCGCCGGCTCGACCCAATCCAGCACATCTTCGTGAGCGCTCATGAACTCGCGCAGTGCGGCGAGATTGGTCGCGGCGACCGCTCGCAACCGCGACATGATCGAGTCGCGATTCGCCAGTGCGTGCGCGGCGATCGCTTCCGTCAACGGCGAGCCGGAAATCGTGAAGTAGCTGCGCAGGTCGATCAGCCGCTCGCGGCGACGCGCGTCGCGATCGATCAGCCAGCCGATGCGCAGACCTGGCAGCGACAGCGCCTTCGAGAGATCGCCGACGACGATCGTATTCGCGATGCTCGCAGCCGACGCAGGCACCGACGCGCCGTGGTACAGCGGGTGATACACCTCGTCGACGATGAGCGGAATCAGTCGCTGCTCGAGATTCGCGGCGACGCGCGCGATCTCCGCTGGCGACATCAGCGAGCCGGTCGGGTTGTGCGGTGTGTTGATCAGCGCGAGTCGCGTGCTCTCGCCGACCGCGGCCAACACGCGCTCGGCCGATTGCCTGAAGCCGTCGGTACGATCGAGCTTGTAGGTCGAGACGCTCAGTCCCCACGCGCGTGCCATCGCTGGCATCGCGGGGAATGACGGAAACGGCAGCGTAATCGAAGCACCCGGCTCGGAAGCGAGGCAATACAGCGCGGACAAGGCCTCGGACGCGCCGGTCGTGATGACGACCCAGTCGGGGTCGACATCGTGCAACGCTGCGACTTGCCGGCGCAGCGCGAGGCTTCCCTGCGGCGGCGCGTACGACAGACGCAGCTCGCCCAGTTCTTTCACCCCTGCGCCGTCACCGAGCGCGAGCAGATTGCCGAGCGTCCAGTTGGGACCGGTGCTCGACGCCAGGTTGTAGCGGATCGGCGGCGCAGCGAACTCATATTTCGCGAGCCAGTGATCGAGCTCGAACCGTGGAATGCGCATGGCTCAGTACCTCCGCTCGCGCGCCGCCAGCGCCCGCACCAGCGGCAGGTCCTGGAACACGATCAGCGCGACGCCGAGCAGCACCAGCAACGCCGCGACGATGGCAAGCGGCGTCACGCGCTCGCCCAGCACGATCGCGCCGAGGATCATCGCGACGACCGGATTCACGAGCGCATAAGTTGCAACCTTCGGCGCTGCGACGCGCGTCAGCAGCCAGAGGTAGCAGTTCAGACCGATGATGCTGCCGAACACGACCAGGTACGCGATGGCGATCACGCCTGGCAGCGAGATCGCGCCGGGATCGAACCGGGCCCACTCGCCGGTGACGATCGACATCAGCAGCTGGAACGCCGCGCCGAACAGCATCTGCGCACAGGTGAAGCTGAACACGTTGCCCGGATTTGCCGAGCGCTTCTGCACCAGCGTGCCGAGGCTCCAGCCGGTCGTCGCCACGACCATCGCGAGCAGGTACAGCGGGTGCGCGTTGCCCGAGAGCGATCGGGTGTGCATCACGATCGTCGCGACGCCGGCGATTGCGACGGCGGTCCCGAGCAACGCTTGCTTCGTCGGTGCGCGCTTGCTGAAGAACGCCCAGTCGAAGATCAACACGAGCACCGGCACGGCAGCGACGATCAGCGCCGCGATGCCGCTCGGAATGCCCTGCTGCGCAAAGAGCACGAAACCGTTGCCGATGCCCGACAGCAGGATGCCCGCGAGCGCAGCCATCGGAACGTTCACGCCGGCGAACGGCCGCGGATTGCGCACGCGGAGCCACACATACATGAGCAGACCGGCAAGGCCGAAGCGCGCGACGCCGCTGATGAATGGCGGCATCGACTTGATGGCGAAGGCGATCGCCAGGTACGTCGTGCCCCAGATGATGTAGATGCCCGCGAACGCGGCCAGCACGGCCAGCGAAATGCGCGCAGTCGTCGAAATCGGATGAACAGCTTGATCCATGGGAGTCACTGTGCCTGCCAGGCTGGCAAGCAGTACAGATTCAGGTAGACTGGGTGCCGACCAATACAGTTACCGGCATCTCGCAGTGTCATCACAGGCCCCTCTGCTGTACGAGCGCGTCGCGCGAATCGTCGAGTCGCAGATCTCGAGCGGCACGCTGCGTGCGAACGAGCGCATCCCGTCGGTGCGCTCGATGAGCCGCACGGCGAAAGTCAGCGTCTCCACGGTGGTGCAGGCCTACGTGCACCTGGAGAACATCGGCTTGATCGAGGCGCGGCCGCAGTCCGGCTTCTACGTGCGCGCGCCCGAGCCGCGCCGGCTGCCCGAGCCGCGACCGAAACCCGCACGCGCGCCGCGGCCGGCGTCGATCGCCAACGAAGTGCTCGACATGTGCCGCGAGGCGCTGTCGCGCAGCGATTTCGTGCCGCTGAACAGCGCGGTCACCGAGCCCGCTTCGTACCCGACGCAGCGGCTCAACAACCTGGTGCGCGAAGTGCTGCGCGACCATCCGCTCAACGCCGGTCAATGCATCATGCCGCCGGGCCACGAAGAGCTGCGCCGGCAGATCGCCAAGCGCATGGCGCTCGCCGGAGCGCCGACCGATCCGGCGCACGTCGTGATCACGAGCGGCACGATGGATGCGATCACGCTGGCGCTGCGCGTCACGTGCAAGCCGGGCGATACCGTGCTCGTCGAATCGCCGACCTACTTCGGCCTGCTGCAATCGATCGAGCACCTGAGTCTGAAAGTGGTCGAAGTGCCGAACTGCTCGGTCGAGGGCATCGACGTCGACGCGGTGCGCGCGGTTGCGCGCAGCACGCGCCTCGGCGCGGCCGTGCTGATGCCGAACTTCAACAATCCTTCGGGGAGCCTCACGTCCGACGAGGCGAAGCGCGAGATCGTCCAGATCCTGACCGGTCACGACGTGCCGATCATCGAGGACGACATCTACGGCGACCTGCACTACGGCGGCCTGCGGCCGGCGTCGCTGCGCGCCTTCGACGACTCGGGCCTGGTGATCTCGTGCGGCTCGGTCTCGAAGACGATCGCCTTCGGCTACCGCATCGGCTGGGCGGTGAGCCCGCAGTTTCACAACGAGATCTCGCGCGCGAAGTTCTACACGTCGGTGGCTTGTCCGACGCTGCAGCAACTCGTGCTGGCGCGTTACTACGCGAGCGGCGGCTACGACCGGTATCTGCGGCGCGTGCGCTCCACGCTCGCCATGAACTCGCAACAGTACATCAGCGCGATCGCGCGCTTCTTCCCGGACGGCACGCGTGTCGCGCAGCCCCCGGGCGGGGTTGTTCTGTGGGTCGAGCTGCCGCGCAATGTCGATGGCGCCGAGCTGTTCCGCACCGCTGCGGCGAGCAGGATCGGTGTCGCGCCCGGCGTCGTGTTCTCCGCCAAGGCTGACTATCGCAACTACCTTCGTCTCAGCTGCGGCCTTCCGTGGACCCCGACTCTGGAACGTGCGGTCGAGAAGCTCGGCCGGCTGGTGACCGGTATGGCCCGGGCTGTCTGACCGCACGCTCACGTCCTCACCATCTCCTTACAACGCACGGGCGGCCGAAGGGCCGACCTGCTGCGCATTGGCGAGCGTCGGCAGCGTCGCGCCATCCGGCAGCTGCACGATCAGAACCTCGCCGAGGGGCGGCGCCTGCAGCGCTTGCACGCTGTAGATCAGCCCACCGAGAACAGCACCGTTGACCAGCAACGAGGCAACGACTGCGATGAAAGTTTTCATGACTGTTTGCTCCATACGTTGGCGAACCACTGACGACGCAGCGGCTCGCGATGACCTTCGTTCGACCGGGTTTCGTCCGACTCGAAGCGACGCAGCTGTTCGCGCTGCTCGCGTTCCAGGCGACGCCGGTCGGCCTGCAATTTCGCCAGCTCGATGAACAGGTATTCGTCCATGGTCTCTCTCCTCTCTAGATGTGAACTTCTGTAATGGAGGCGTATCGTAGGGGCGAGCCTGGAGCGCGAAAAGCGATACTTACTGCCTCTTATCTATGATAAAAAGTCATACCTGGAGGGTCTCGTAAGCCCATGAAACGCATACCGGTCGGCCCGCTGCGGGCCTTCGACGTCGCCGCCCGCAATCTCAACCTCAGCGCCGCGGCGGAGGAGATGAACGTCACCCATGCCGCAGTGAGCCGGCAGGTGAAGCAGCTGGAGGAGCGGCTCGGCGTGAAGCTGTTCGAGCGCCTGCCGCGCGGCCTGAAACTGACGGTGCACGGCGCATTGCTTGCTGAAGGCACGCGCGAGGCCTTCGACCGGCTCGCCAGCGCCCTGGAAGACGTTTCAGTGCCCGCCGTGCGTCGCAAGCTGACGATCTCGACCTTTTCCTCGCTCTCGACGCGCTGGCTCATGCCGCGCGTCCAGGCCTTCTCGGTGTTGTTCCCGGAGACCGATCTGCAGGTCACGACTTCGGCGCGGCTCGTGGATTTTTCGCGCGAGGACGTCGACATCGCCCTGCGTTTCGGCGGCGGTCAGTACCCGGGGCTGCACGTGCGCCCGATGTTCAAGCCGAAGGAAATCGTCGTGGCCGCGCCGGCGCTGCTGAAGCGCGGGCCGCCGATCAAGAGTTTCGCGGACCTGAAGGGGCACATGCTGTTGCACGACGATTCGCATCGCACGTGGACGCGCTGGCTCGACGCGGTCGGCGCGAAAGGCGTGAATCCCCGCCGCGGCATCATCTGCGGCGATCGCAACTCGATGCTGGCGGCGACGCTCGAAGGCCAGGGGGTCGGCATCACTTCGGACATCTTCGTCGCGGGCGATCTGAGCTCGGGGCGGCTCGTGAAAGTCTTCGACGCCGAGGTGAGCGCGGCGTTCGGCATCTATGCCGTGTGCCTGCCGCGGCGGCTGAACGATCCGCTGATCGCGGGCACGATCGACTGGCTGGTGCGCGAGGCGCAGTCCTCGCCCGACGCTTATCCGCCTGCGCCGTAGGCGCTACTTCTTGAACAAACTGTCGAGCTCGGCGCGGGCGCGATCGGCTGCGCTGACGTCGGTCTTCGAGTGCGCGCCCGCGCACGGCTTGAAGTAGTCGCAGAAGTTCGCGCGCTCCTTGTCCTTCACTTCCTCGGCGACGGTCTCGCGGCATTGCTTGGCCACGCTGAGGCTGTACCACTCGCACATCTTGCAGACGTGCAGTTCCGCGTGGCACGTGCGGCACTCCTCGAGTCGGCGCAGCGGCAACGTCAGGTCCGCGAGGGACGCGCCGCACTTCCAGCACACCAGCCCGGGCAAGGTGAACATGCGATTACTGCCGGGCGGTTGCGCCCTTCGATTTCTCCGTCGCGATCTCGTCGTAGCCGCGGCCGACGAACTCGATCAGGCAGATGCCGTGACCGAACGGATCCGCGAGCATCGCGATCTTGCCCCAGTTGTTGGTCTTCACCGGCCCTTCGAGCCGCGCGCCGGCGTTGCGCGCGCGGTCCACCGCGCCGTCGATCTCGCTGACGACGATGTCCAGATGGACCGGGGTCCAGTGCCGGGCATACGAGCGCAGGTGACGGCTGGTCGCAGAAGCGACCGTGCCGTTGGGCTTGGCGAGCAGGTAGATGGGCGAGGACGCACCGAGCAGCTCGACCGCATCGGGACCGAAGCGCCGGCCAATCGTCAGGCCGAACGCCTTGGTGTAGAAATCGGTCCCCTTGTGCAGATCGTCAACGTCGATGTTGACGAGCAACGTCGTGGTCATTCGTACCTCGCTCATTCAGCCAATGAGCGAGAGTACCGCCTCCGCGCGCCGCTGGCAGCGTCGCAGAATGCCGACCTACTCCTGCGCGCCGTACCTGGCGTACAGCCTGGCGCGCTTTGCCGGATCGACATTGACCTTGCGGATGTCGCCGCCGGCCCAGCGCAGCAGCTTCGGATCCATGACCCTGAACCACAGCGGCGGGATCATCGCGAGCCCGAAGCTGCCCGGGTAGCCGCTCGGCAGCCGCGGCAGGTCCGAGAAATCGCGCAGCGCCTGGTAGGGCCGCAACGCGTTGGCGTGGTGATCCGAATGACGCTGCAGGTGGAACGAGATCAGGTTCGAGTAGATGTGGTTCGTGTTCCAGGAATGGCGCGGCTCGGGCAGCTCGTAGCGGCCGTTGGCAAGTTTCTGGCGCATCAGGCCGTAGTGCTCGACGTAGTTCGCCTGCGTCAGGCCGTACCAGGCGTAGAAGTGATGGATGACCAGGAACGGCACCATGATCCAGCCGAACGTCGCCAGTAGCGCGATTGCGATGACGGCGGTGAGGAGCCACGAGCTCAGGATCTCGTTGCTGAACGACCAGACCGGCCGCCCGGCCTTCTGCAACCGCTCACGCTCCAGGTTCCAGCCGCGGCGAAATGCGCCGGGGATCTCGCGCAGCACGAACTTGTAGATCGACTCGCCCATGCGCGCGCTGACGCTGTCCTCGGGCGTTGCGACGTGCACGTGATGCCCGCGGTTGTGCTCGATGCAGAAGTGGCCGTAGCCGACCAGCCCGTTCACGACCTGCGCCGCGACGCGATCGGTGCGACTGGATTTGTGGCCGAGCTCGTGACCGACCAGGAGCGATGCGCTGCTCGAGAAGCCGCAGCCGAGCGTCAGCGCCAGGAACGACCACCACGGCAGCGAGTGCGTGCCGATGAACCACGCGACCACGAAGAATTGCGCGAACAACAACGCGATCGCAATGTACAGCAGCACCCGGTAGTAGCTGTCCTGCGACATCGCCGGCACGACTTCCTCGGGCGGGTTGTGCGTGTCCTCGCCGAAGATCCTGTCGGCGAGCGGCACGAACAGGAAGGTGTAAGCGAGCGGGAACAGTGTCGCGAGCGGGTTGCCGCCGCTCAGGAAGTACAGCGCGACGCCGACGATCGGCACCAGCGGGCCCGTCAGCGAGGCCAGCCACATGTACCGCTTACCGTCGACGTACCGGATCGTGCTGCCGTCGGCAGCCTGTGCCACGAATGCCATGATCGCCCCCGCCCCCGGATCCTGCGCCGTTGCGCGGCCAGTTTACGCCCGTGCCGCCCGAATAACTCTCATTCCTTGGCGACCTTCAATTCCCGACCTTGGATATGCCACCTTACGACCCCATGAGCACGACCATGACTACGCATGTCAATACTTTGGCTGCTTTGCAGACCCGGCGCGTGGCCCGCGTCATCCAGGCACTCAGCACGATCGAAGGCGGCGGGTTCCCGGTGCGCCGGCCGTTCCCGATCGCGAACTTCAGCCACTTCGACCCGTTCCTGCTCATCGATCATCTCGGTCCGGTGCGGTGGGATCCCGGCGCCGCGCTCGGCGCGCCCGACCATCCGCATCGCGGCTTCGAGACCGTCACGTACGTGCTCGCCGGCGAGAACGAGCATCGCGACTCGTTCGGCAACGCGGACGTGCTGCGCCCGGGCGACGTGCAGTGGATGACGGCCGGCGGCGGCGTGATTCATTCCGAAATGCCGACGCCGCGCTTTCAGCGCGAAGGCGGCGTGCAGGAAGGGTTCCAGATCTGGGTGAACCTGGCCGCGGCCGACAAGATGATGACGCCGCGGTACCAGACGCTGCGTGCCGACGACATTCCGCGCGCGACCAGCGAGGACGGGCGCGTCGCCGTGCGCATCATCGCAGGCGAATCGCTCGGCCACTCGGCGCGCATCGACACGCGAGTGCCGATCCAGATGCTGCACTTCACGATTCAGCCGGGCGGCTCGACGTTGCAGTCGGTCCCGGCGGAGCAGAATGGACTGATCTACGTGTTCAAAGGCACGGCGCGCATCGGCAGCGACAATCGCGAGGTTCGCGAAGGTCAGGCCGCGTTGCTCGAATCGGGCGATGCCGTGGCGATCGGTGTCGACGCCGGCGCCAGCGCGCCGGCCGAGTTGCTGCTGTTGTCGGGCAAGCCGCTGAACGAGCCGGTCGCGCGCTACGGCCCGTTCGTGATGAACACGCGCGAGCAGATCGAGCAGGCGTTCCGCGACTATCAGAGCGGACGGTTCGGAGTGATCCCGCAGCGGTCGTGATTCACTCCAGCCGCTTGCGGTTGTCGTCCGGATTGCGATCGATCAGCTTGTTGTAGGGATCGAGGCCGACTTCGAACGGCTCGGCGTCGACCACGACGTCCAGGGTTCCCTTGTTCTGCGTGATGTGCTGGGGCTGCAGGTACAGGGAGCGCTCGGTGTGCTCGTCCGCGCCCTCCTTGCGCGCGAATACAGCGACTTCCATCCAGTCATCGAGCGCGAGCGGCGTTTCCCTGCCGACGCCGTCGCTCTGCGTCTTCTGCGACTCGAACTCGATGTGCACGTCGAACTTGCCGTCGGCGCGCCGCTTGGCGGTGGCGGCCACGACCTTGATGTCGTACAGCACGATCTTCGCGAACAACTCGTCGATGAGTTTTTGCTTCTCCGGCGGCGTCTGCGCGCGGATGTAGTCGAGCTCCTCGAGCGTCGTCGTATAGGGCGGCTGCTGGAACGCCTTGTCGCGGATGAAATTCGCGAGCGCGCGGTTGAGGTTGTCTTCGCCGATCTCCTCGCGCAGCCGATAGAAGACCAGGGAGCCCTTGTTGTAGTGGATGTACGGCTGATCCTCGACCCGCATCAGCGGCAGCTCCTCGACCAGCTCGCCGCCGCGGTTGCTCAGGTACGCGTCGAGCTCGTACTTGAGGAAGCGCCGCATGTGTTCGCGGCCGTACTCCTTCTCCATCACCATCAGCGCCGAGTATTGCGCCATCGACTCGACGAGCATGCTGCCGCCCTGCACGTCCGCGCCGATCACCTGGTGCGCCCACCACTGGTGGGCGATCTCGTGCGCCGTCACATAGAACACGAAGTCGATGTCTTGCGGATCGCGCAGGTCGGCGACGAAACCGATCGCTTCCGAGTAGGGAATCGTGTTGGCGAAGCTCTGCGCGAAGCGCGCATAGCGCGGAAACTCGAGGATGCGCACCTGGCGAAACTGGTAGGGCGAGAAGTTCGCGGTGAAGTAGTCGAGCGACTTGCGCGTGGCGTCGATCATGCGATCGACGTTGTACGGATGCTTGGCGTCGTAGTAGACCTCGATCGGCAGCCCGTGCCACTCGCCGCGCCGCACCTGCCAGCGCGCCGAGAGGTAGCAGAAGAACGGCAGGATCGGCCGGTCCATCTGGTAGTGGAAATAGCGCCGGCCGCCCTGCGTCCATTCGCGCTGCAGATAGCCCGGCGCCAGTGCGATCTGGTCCGCGCTCGTGCTGACGACCGTGTCGAAATTGATCCAGTCGGCGTCCGCGAAACCGAGGCTGCCGCGCGCGGCTTGGTCCTCGAGCTTCGCCTTGCGCGGCACTGCCCCGAGCCCGCGTTTGCGGCGCTCGGTGCGATCGATGATCTGCACGCCGTCGTTGTACCCGAGGTGCGGGAACATGGTCCCGCTGTTGAAGAAGGTACCGTTGTAGTTGAGCTCCGAGCGCAGGTCGCCGCCGCCCCCGGACGGCGGCATGCCGTCATTGGTGAAGCCCTGCGGAGCGCGGTCGACGGTGAAATCGAAGTCGAGCGATGCCCCGGCGGCGAGCGGCTGCTCCAGCTTGTAGATCCGATAGCCCGACTGCTCGTCGATCACGACGGGCTGCATGGCTGTCGGCGCCGTCACGCGCAGTCGCGCACGCGGATCCATCGAAACATGCAGCTCGCTGATCGGTGCATCGTGCTTGTTGACGAGCCGGTAGTGGCCACGGATCTGCACGCGGCGCTCTTCGGGATAGATGTCGACATCGGCGCGCACGTCGACGATCCGCGGCTGCGGCAGATCCTTGTACTGGCGATAGTGCTTCTCGTAGTTCGCCTGGCGATCGAGCACGACGTACGTCGGCAGGTATTCGTTGAGCACGTTCGTGTTGTAGAAGATCCAGCTGCCGATTCCGACGAAAGCCAGTGCCAGCACTGCGGCCATCGCGCCCTGCGAGCTGTGCAGCGCACGCACTGCGTGACTCCAGCGACCGCGCCACGAGGGCGCGGCACCACGCACCCAGAATGCCGCGGCGATCACCAGCAGCAGCGCCGCAAAGGCGTACCAATACGCCTCGAACCAGAGCCACCCTCGCAGCAAGTGGCCATAGCCGTTCATGTCCGAGTAGATCAGCGTGGGCGTGCCGCCGTAGATGTACAGGTTGTGTTCGAAATGCAGGCTCTGCATGACCAGCTGCAGCGCGAATACCAGGATGAACAGCGCATAGCCGATGAACTTCTGGTTGCTCAGCACCTGCAGGAAGACGGCGGCGATTGCCATGAGCCCGAATGGCAGCGCCGCGAGCAACGCACCCCGCAGATACACTCCCGGCTCGAGATTCATGTACCCGTTCCACTGCTGATATCCCACCGTGGTCAGCACGCCGGCTGCGATGAACACGAGCACGACTGCGAACAAGGCGCCCGTCTTCGCGAGCAGCGGTAACCAGTTCGGGACCGGGCTCGCATCGGTGGCCTCAGCCGCCCGTGCGTCACGCTCACGCCAGACCACCTCGCCGGCGTAGTACGCGACGATCAGGTAGAGCAGGAACTGGTAGCTGCCGCGCATGGCTTCCAGCATCTGCGCGGTCACCGGATAGAAGCTCGTGCCAAACCGGTTGCTGGAAAGTCCGACGCCGGACAGCAGGTTGGCGACGCCAAGTCCGAGCAGGATCAGGAACGGCAGGCTGCGAAGGACACTCGAGGTATCAAAGGCCAGCTGATGCAGGAACTGCCGCACTGTCGCCGCGCCGCCGAATGAGCGCGCGTGTGCCGGCAGCGTGATGACAGGTCCCAACGTGACAGGCGCGGTGTCCGCTTCGGCACGTGCTCGCTTGCGCTTGGGCGATGCCGGTCGTTGCCGGCGAAAAAGCACGTGCGTCGCCGCGAGCATTGCCGCCGAGACGCCCAGCCAGATCGCGCGATTGAGCAGCAGCATGCCGCTGACATCCGGCAGCAGCGTGTTGCGCTGGGTTGCCGACCAGTAGCGCATGACGCGGTCCAGAGCGCGAGTGCCGAACGGGTCGATCAGGCTGCCGATCGTGTCGTACTGGATGTCGCTCAACAACGCGCCGGCGATCAGCCACATCACGAGCAGCGCCATCGTTCCGAGGAACGCCAGCAGCAGCTGGCGGGTGGCGACCGCGAGCAGACTCAGCAGCGCGCCGATGAAAATCAGGTTCGGGACGATCAGGACGCCGAAGTTCCACAGATACGGCTCGAGCGTGAAGGGGCCGACGCGCTGCGGATCCAGCCAGGGCATGAACGACGCAAGCACCATGACCAGCGCGACGATCACGTAGATGCCGAGCGTGGTGATCGCGCCGCCGAGCGCCCGGCCCCACAGGTAGTCGCCCTTGCGCAGCGGCGCGCTGAAGAACAGCTCTTCAGTGCGCAAATCTGCATCCCGCAGCAACGGCTGCGCGATCAGCAGCAGCACGCCCACCATGCCGAGAACCGAGAACGTCGCCAGGATCGTCAGGATGACGCTCGGCGCGTTGCGATTGATGTTGCCGATGCCGCCACCGATCGACACCTGATCGCTGCTGATCGCGAGAAACGCGAGGAATGACAGCAGCAAGGCGATCAGCCACGGCAGCGGCGAGCCGAGCTGATAGCGCAGCTCGAAACGCAAAATTTCGCGGAACACCGGTGCGGCCTCAGGCGTGCGCCGCGGCGTTGCCGTGCGCGCGCAGCTGCCGGAAGTAGACGTCCTCGAGGCCGGGTACGACCGGCTCGAACCCGTTCTCCGGACGCGCCTCGCTGTAGACGTGGATCAACGGCTGACCGCCGACGAGACGCGTCGACAGCACCGTGTAGCGCTGCTGGTAGTCGGTCAGCGCTGCGTTGCTCACGAGCTTGCTCCACACACGTTCGCGCAGAGCGCCGATCGCGTCGCGCGGCTGCCCGCTCATCAGCAGCTGGCCGTTCGAAATGATCGCCATGCGCGAGCAAAGATCGGCGACGTCTTCGACGATGTGCGTCGAGAGGATCACGACGACCTGCTCGCCGATGCCGGCCAGCAGGTTCAGGAAACGATTGCGCTCTTCGGGGTCGAGGCCCGCGGTCGGCTCATCGACGATCACCAGCCGCGGACTGCCGAGCAGCGCCTGCGCGATGCCGAATCGCTGGCGCATGCCGCCGGAGAACGTGCCGAGCTTGCGCTTGCGCACGTCCCACAGGTTGACCTGTCGCAGCAGCCCTTCGACGGTTGCGGCGCGCTCCTGGCGGCGCACGTAACCCTTCAGCACCGCGAAGTGATCGAGCATGTCGAGCGCGCTGACCTTCGGGTACACGCCGAAGTCCTGCGGCAGGTAGCCGAGCGTGCGACGGATGCTGTCCTTGTCGGCCGCGACGTCGATACCGTCGAACGTGATGCTGCCGCTGTCCGGGTCCTGCAGCGTCGCGATCGTGCGCATCAGCGAGGATTTGCCGGCGCCGTTCGGTCCGAGCAGGCCGAACATGCCGCGCGGCACTTCCAGCGAAACGTCGCGCAACGCCTGCACGTCGCCGTAGCTCTTCGAGAGATTGCGGATGGAAAGCATGCCGGGTCTGCCCGTGAGTTGTTTTCGAGTTCCCAAAATACACGGCCCGCCGCGCAAAGTTGCACGGCGGGCCGGATGAGGCGATCGCGGCCGGGCTTCGGCCCGACTCAGGGCGGCAGCGTGCCCGCCGGACGGCTGTTGCCGCGCTGGGCAAGATCGTGCTCGAGCCAGCGCGCTTCGATCTTGCGGCCCTCGACGAAGTAGTAGATGAGATACGCGAGTCCGATGCCGAGCGGGATCAGTCCGGCAAACACCGGGATGTCCTCGTCGTGGCCTGCGAGCGAGCCGACGGTGAACGCCAGACCGATGAAGAACCACACCAGCCCCGGCAACAACGCCGTGCGACGCCGCTTCGGCGTGCTGCGACCGTCGATGAGCTCGATCGGCAGCGGCGGAATTTCCATGCCGCGCTCGATCGCCGCCATGCGCTCGGTGTGATGCAGCTCCATCAGCTTGCGGCGCTTGTGGTAGTTGAGTGAGAACCACACGATGATCACGACTGCCGGTCCGCCGATGCCGAGCAGGATGCCGAATATGGGAATGAGTTCTTCGACCATTTTGTGCCGCCTCGCCTTGCGTTGAACGTAACAGGATTGTTGGTTCAGACGCAGCCCCCCGGCTGCAAGGTTGCACTGACGTTGCAGGTCGGCCAATTGCGGTCCGCAGCCGGCAGATGGTGGACCGTGCATGGATCACAGTTGCTAGAGTCGCCCCGCCTGCTGGCCCGCAACCTTTCACCCCCCGCCACCGTCCCAACCTCCAATGACGTCATCGCCCGCTTCCCAGGCAGACGCTCAGATCCAGGAGCGTTTGGCTGCCAAGCAGTACCGCGAGGCGTTCGGGCTCTTGTTACCGCACTATCGGGATCGGGTTTTTCGCCTTACATTCAGTATGTTACGTGATCGCGCATTGGCCGAAGACACCACGCAGGAAGTCTTCCTGCGCGTCTGGCGCGCCCTCCCGGGGTTCGCCGGGCAGTCCCAGCTTTCGACCTGGATCTATGCGATCTCCAAGAACGCCTGCCTGTCCGAGCTGCGCAAGCGCAGGCCGCAGTTCTCGCTGGACGCCGATGAGGAAGAGCAGTCCGCCGAGGTCCGGGCGCTGGCCACGCAGGACGCGGACGACTCCGCGACCGTCAGCGTCGGTCAGCTGCTCGACCAGCTCCCGGAACGGTACCGCCAGGCCGTCGTTCTGTTCTATATGGAAGACAAATCGTATGAGCAGACTGCGGCCAGCCTCGGGCTGCCGCTCGGCACCGTCAAAGCATTGCTCCATCGCGCCCGCAAGCGCCTAATCGAGCTGACCAAAGAAGCCGCATGACCGACCCGACCCCACATCTTTCCGAGTGGAACGATCGCCTGCAGGACTGGCTGGACGGCGATCTGAGCGCGTCGGAAGCGGCTGCGCTGCAGGCTCACATGGCAGGCTGCGAGCTGTGCCGCGCGCGCGCCGACGAGCTGCGCGCGCTCGATTTCAACCTCGCAAGCGCTGCCCCGCGTCTCACGCTCGACGATGCGTTCGACTCCAGGCTGTTCGCGCAGATCGACGAGATCGATGAGTCCAAGCGAGCCGAGGCGCGTCGTCGCGTCGAGCAGGAGCTACAACAGGATCTGCAAGCGCTGGCCCGCGGCTGGCGCCGCGCGCTGCTGTTCATCCTGCCGGGTGTGGTCGCGGGCGTCGCGCTCGCGTTCGGTCTCGCGTCGTGGCTGAGCGATGCGAACGTGATGCAGCAGCTGGTCTCCGAGAGCGCCAAGCTCGGCTCGGGTCATTCCGGCCAAGTGCACCTGATCGCGACGACGGTGCTCGGCGCCGGCCTCGGCGGCATGATCGCGCGCTGGCTGGCCTCGGTCGTCGAGTAGCGCCGCAGTCGGGCTAACGCCCGACCTGCGAAACCTCTTCCTGTACAATGCGCGCCCCATGCACGCACGGTCGCCTGCCGCCGCCGCGGAACCTCGCAGCGACGCCTCCCGCAAGCTCGTCATCGCCGCGCTCGGCGTAGTCTTCGGCGACATCGGCACCAGCCCGCTGTACGCGTTCCGCGAGTGCTTCAATCCTGAGCACGGCATCGCCGTCACAGAAGCCAACGTGCTCGGCCTGTTGTCGCTCATCCTCTGGTCGCTGGTTCTCATCATTTCGGTCAAGTACGTCCTGATCGTGCTGCGCACCGATAACCGCGGCGAGGGTGGCGTTCTCGCGTTGAGCACGCTGCTGTCCGGCACGAGTACCAACTGGCGCCTGTGGGGTCCGGTGGGCGCCGTCGGACTGTTCGGCGCGGCGCTATTCTTCGGCGATGGACTGATCACTCCGGCGATCTCGGTCCTGAGCGCCCTCGAAGGCCTCGTCGTCGCCACGCCGCAGTTGGGACATTTCGTGCTGCCGGGCTCGCTGCTGGTCCTGGTTGCTCTGTTTCTGGTGCAGCGGCGCGGGACGGGCGCGATGGGGCGCCTCTTCGGCCCCGTAACGCTCGCCTGGTTCGTGACGCTCGGCCTGCTTGGCCTGCGCTGGGTGATCCCGACACCACAGATTCTGCTCGCCGCCAATCCGCTGTACGCCGTGCAGTTCTTCATCGACAACGGCATCGCCGGATTCGTCACGCTCGCTTCGGTGTTCCTCGCGGTGACCGGCGGCGAAGCGCTGTACGCGGACATGGGTCACTTCGGCCGCGCGCCGATCCGGCGCGCATGGCTTTGGATCGTGATGCCGGCGCTGGTGCTCAACTATTGCGGCCAGGGAGCGCTGCTGCTCGGTGATCCCAAGGCGATCAGCAATCCGTTCTACCTCCTTGCTCCCGGCTGGCTGCTGCCGCCGTTGATCGTGCTCGCCACGGCTGCGACGGTCATTGCCTCGCAGGCGGTCATTTCCGGCGTCTTTTCGGTGACGCGGCAGGCGATCAATCTCGGCTATCTGCCGCGGTTGCGCGTGCTGCATTCCTCGGAGCAGGAGATCGGTCAGGTCTACGTGCCTGCGCTGAACTGGCTGTTGTTTGTCGGAACCCTGGCGCTGGTGCTGGGATTCGGTTCTTCGAGCGCGCTGGCGGGCGCCTACGGCCTCGCAGTCTCGAGCACGATGCTGATGACGGGCATCATGGTGATCATGCTGTTGCGGATCCAGCGCGCACCGCGCTACCGGATCATTACCGCCGTGCTCGCGCCGATCGTTGCCATCGAAGCGGTGTTCTTTCTGTCGAACCTGCTCAAGTTCAGCAACGGCGGCTGGATGCCGATTGCAGTCGCGCTGCTCGTCTACGTGCTGATGACCACCTGGCAGGAAGGCCGGCGCACCCTCAACTGGATAGTTGCGAAGGATCAGATACCGGCACGCGACTTTCTCGCGCTGCTCGATCGCGACCCCCCGCATCGCGTCGAGGGCACCGCTGTATATCTGGCGAGCGAGGCCGGCGGTATGCCGCGCGCGCTGCTCAACAACCTGCGCTTCAACCGCGTTCTGCACCAGCGCAACGTGCTGCTCACGTTCGTGCGGCCGGAAGTGCCGTTCGTCGCCGCGGAGAATCGCGTGGAGATCCAGCAGCTCGGCGAGGGCCTGTGCCGCGTCATCGCACGCTACGGTTTCATGGAAACCCCGAACGTGGTCGCCGCGTTGCGCGCCGCTGAAGAAGCCGGCGTGCCCTACGAGCCCGAGCAGACCGTGTACGTGGTCGGACGCGAGAACCCGGTGTTCGCCGTCGGCTCGGGCATGCCGCTCTGGCGCAAGCGCCTGTTCGCATTCATGGGCCGGAACAGTCAGCTCGCCGCGATCCACTTCGGCGTGCCGAGCCATCGGCTGCTGGAAGTGAGCAGTCAGGTGCGGTTGTAGTACTGCCGCAGCCGCTCAACGTTTCTTTCCATCTCGTGCCGGTGCTCGCGCTGGTCGTGCAGCAGCGAGCATAGATGGACGTCGAGCCTACGCGCGCCGCTCGCAGCGTAGCCGAGCGCGGCGAGCATCGCCCCAACCGTAATGAGCATCACGATATAGAGCGTGATCACCACCACTGTCTTCTTTTCCTCGCGCGCCCTTCCGCGCTGTGACTGCAGCGTAGCGAAGGCGGATGCAGGTCGCTGACCCTCACGCGGCCAGTGCGACCTGCATCACAGTTGCCGCTCTACTCGGCTTCCCACCGGGGGCCCGGCGCGGTGAACGCCGTGGCGAGGCCCACGAATGCGGGCAACTCGGAGCGAATGATGTACGTGGGCACGCGCGACAGGTAGTCGGCGAAGCGGCCCTTGTCTTCGAAACGATCGCGGAAGTGCGAGTTGGTGAAGAAGCTGCCGAGGCCGGGCACGATGCCGCCGCCGATGTAGCACCCGCCGACTGCTCCGAGCGTCAGCACGAGGTTGCTCGCGAGCGTTCCCAGCAACGCGCAGAACATATTGAGCGCCTCGAGGCAGAGACGGCACGACCCTTCGCGCGCGCGCCGCGTGATCTCTGGCGGCGTCAGCACTTTCGGCACGACGCCTTCGAGTGCGCACAGGGCATCGTAGAGATTCACCAGCCCGGGGCCGCAGATGACCCGTTCCGCCGAGACGTGCGTGAAGCGCTGGTGGAGCTGCTTCAGCACCGCGATCTCGCGCTCGTTCATCACCGACAGCGTGGAGTGCCCGCCCTCGCCTTGCAGCGGAATCCAGTGCTCGCCCGCGGGAATCAATCCCGAGACGCCCAGCCCGGTGCCGGGCCCCAGCAGTGCGAGCGGTGCGCCAGGAACCGACTGACCGCCGCCGATCTGTTGCAGCTCCTCGGGCGGCAGATGGCGGATCGCCATCGCGAGCGCGGTGAAGTCGTTGACCATAATGAGGCGGCGCCAGCCGAGCGACTGGCGGGTACGCGCCGCCGAGAACTGCCAGACGTGGTTCGTCATGCGCACGATGTCGCCCGTGATAGGGCCCGCGATCGCGAGCGCCGCCTCGAGCGGGCGCTCAGCACCTTTCGCCGCATCGACGGACTCGAGGTAATGCTCGATCGCACTCACGATGTCGGGATAGTCGGCGCACGCGAGCACCTGCTCGTCGTGCCGCTTGCCGTCGCGGAGCAAGGCGAAGCGCGCGTTGGTGCCGCCGATGTCGGCAATCAGTCGCGGTGGGCCGGGCGGTGGAGTTGAATGCTCGCTCATATCTGCGGACTCATGGCGACCAATAGACATCGACCGGCACTTCCTTCTGCTGCAACACCGCTCGCACCGGCATCTCGGCGGCCGTACCCGGTGTGCGGGCACGCTGGTAGACCTCCCATTTCTTGTCGCCTTCGATGTGCAACACGATGCGTCGTGCATCGAGCAGCGCCGCGAGGTTCAGGCTGACGCGCGCGTGCGGCGCGACCAGCGCATTGACGGCGATGCACCCCGGCGGCGCGCCGGGATCGAGGCCGCGCGCCAGCGCCAGCGAGCCCGGGAACAGCGAAGCTGTGTGCCCGTCCTCGCCCATTCCGAGCACGACCACGTCGAATGGATGCGGCACACGAGTCAACGCGCGACTGGCCCAGTCGGCTCCCGCCTCGGGCGTCGGCGCCGGATTCTTCAGGCCGACGAAGTGCGCGGCGGCGGCCGGTCCGACCAGCAACGTCTCGCGGACCAGGCGCTCATTGCTCGCTTCGGCGGTCGTCTCGACCCAGCGCTCGTCGGCGAGCGTCACCCAGATCCGCATCCAATCGAGCTTTTCGCCGCGCAGCCGCGTGAACAACAGGGTCGGCGTGCGGCCGCCGGAAACCACGAGGCTGCCCGCGCCGCGCGCCGGGATCGCTTCATCCAGGTCCACCTTGATCTCGCCCGCGAGCGCCGCGGCCAGCGCCTGGCGGTCGGGGAAGCGGTGCTCGTGGACCCAGCGGGACGGCATTACAACTCGTTTCTCCAGGCAAACCCGTCGCGACCGATCAGGGAGCTGGCGGCGGCCGGCCCCCAGCTGCCTGCAGTATAGGTTTTCGGACGCTCGTCGTATTGCTGCCAGGCTGCGCGGATCGGGTCGATCCACGACCAGGCCGCATCCAGCTCGTCGCGACGCATGAACAGCGTGAGCGTGCCGTTGATCACGTCCGTGAGCAATCGCTCGTAGGCGTCCAGCTGCCGCGCCTTGAATGCATCGGCGAAATCCAGGCTCAGGTCGACGGGCTTCAGGACCATGCCATGGCCCGGACTCTTGGCGAGCACCGTCAGCGTGATGCTCTCTTCGGGCTGCAGCTGGATCACCAGCCGGTTGAGCGAGTGCGGCGTGTCCGGCCGCTCGTAGTGCGACAGCGGCACGTCCTCGAAGGTGATCACGATCTCGGCCTGCTTCTCCTGCAAGCGCTTGCCGGTGCGCAGATAGAACGGCACGCCGGCCCAGCGCCACGAGTCGATTTCCGCGCGCAGCGCCACGAACGTCTCGGTGCTGCTGTCCTTCGGCACGTCCTTCTCGTCGAGATAGCCCACGACGGGCTTGCCGGCGACCGCGCCCGCCCTGTACTGCCCGCGCACCGTCTTCTGCAGCACGTCGCGACCGGTCAGCGGCCGCAACGCGCGCAGCACTTTCAGTTTCTCGTCGCGCATCGCATCCGCGGCGCCCGTCGCGGGCGGCTCCATCGCGATGATGCACAGGAGCTGCAGCATGTGGTTCTGGATCATGTCGCGCAGCGCGCCGACCTGGTCGTAGAACTGCGCGCGGCGCTCGACGCCAACGTCCTCTGCGACGGTGATCTGCACGTGCTGGACGCGGCCACGCCGCCACAGCGGCTCGAACAGCGTATTGCCGAAACGCAGCGCGAGCAGGTTCTGCACTGTCTCTTTGCCGAGGTAGTGATCGATGCGAAAGATGGAGTGCTCGGCGAACAGCTTGCCGATCCGCTCGTTGATCTCCGCGGACGAGGCGCCGTCGTAGCCGAGCGGCTTCTCGAGCACGACGCGCGAGTTGCCCGACACGAGCGAGTGCCGCGCCAGCCCCTCGGTGATCGGCGCGAACAGGTCGGGCCCGGTCGAGAGAAAGAATGCGCGCACGCGGCTCTCCTGCCCGCGCAGCATCTCCGCCAGTCGTGCGAAGTCGCCGTCGTTCTGTGCGTCGATGCGCACGTATTCGAGGCGCTCGGCGAACTGCGACCACTTTGCGGCGTCGAATGCACCCCCGAGGTGCATCTCGCAGGTGGCGCGCACCTGTTCGAGATACTCATCGCGCGACAGCTTGCTGCGCGCCGCGCCGATGATGCGCGACTCCTTGTTGATCTGGCCGGCGCAACTGCGTCGATAGAGCGCCGGCAGGAGCTTGCGCATTGCCAGGTCGCCGGTGCCGCCGAACAGGATCAGGTCGAACGAGGGAAGTGACTGCATGCAGAACCTTCATGGAACAGTTGATTCTCGAGCGGTAGCTACGTTAACGAAGGACTCCGGCCCCGGCAAACCAAGCGGCCCGCACTGCTGCGATGCGTTTCAATACGCGGATCGCCATTCCGTTTTGAGCGAGACCGTTTTGCTCCGGGCGATGCCACCTCGGCCGCCAACTCTCTAGAATCCCCTGCTCTATGAATACTGCCGCCCCATTGCACGAGCGCGTGCGCTCCGTGACCGAACGCATCCGCACCCGCAGCGCCGGGGCTCGTACGGAATACCTGGAGCGGGCTGCGCAGGCGAGCAGCGCCCAGGCGACCCGCACGACGCTCTCGTGCACGAACCTGGCGCACGGCTTCGCCGGCATGGACGCGGCCGACAAGCAGGCCCTGCGCGGCACGCGCTGGCCGAACCTCGCGATCGTCTCCTCGTACAACGACATGCTCTCGGCGCATCGCCCGCTCGAGCGCTTTCCCGAGCTCATCAAGCTGGCGGCGCGCGAGGCGGGGGCAGTCGCGCAGTTCGCGGGCGGCGTACCGGCCATGTGCGACGGAGTGACTCAGGGTCAGCCCGGCATGGAGCTGTCGCTGTTCAGCCGCGACGTCATCGCGATGGCAACCGCCGTCGCGCTCTCTCACAACATGTTCGACGCCGCCCTGTACCTCGGCATCTGCGACAAGATCGTCCCCGGCCTGCTGATGGGGGCGCTGACGTTCGGCCACGTGCCCGGCATCTTCGTTCCGGGCGGACCGATGCCGTCCGGCATCCCGAACAAGGAGAAGGCGCGCACTCGCCAGCTGTTCGCTGAGGGCAAGGTCGGACGGGACGCGCTGCTGGAGTCCGAGGCGCAGAGCTACCACTCGCAGGGCACCTGCACGTTCTACGGGACCGCGAACAGCAACCAGGTGCTGATGGAAGTGATGGGCCTGCACCTGCCCGGAGCTGCGTTCGTGCCGCCGAACACTTCGCTCCGCGATGCATTGACCAGCGCGGCTGCGCGGCGCGCTGCGGTTATCACGGCGCTCGGCAACGAGCATCTGCCGATCGCCAGCGTCGTCGACGAGCGCGCCATCGTGAATGCGATCGTGGCGCTGCTCGCGACGGGCGGCTCGACCAATCACACGCTGCACCTGGTCGCGATCGCACGCGCCGCGGGCATGCGCATCGATTGGGACGACTTCGCCGACCTCTCGGAGATCGTGCCGCTGCTGACGCGCATCTATCCGAACGGCAGCGCCGACGTGAACCACTTTCACGCGGCCGGCGGCAGCGGCTTCCTGTTTCGCGAGCTCTTGAGCTCCGGGCTGCTGCACGCGGACACGACGACGGTCATGGGCAACGGACTCGCTGCCTATACGCACGAACCGTGGTTGTCGGAGAGCGGTCTCGCCTGGCGCGCAGCGCCGGAGGCGAGCGGCGACACCGATGTGCTGCGCCCGATGCACGATCCGTTCGGCGCCGACGGCGGCCTGAAGGTCCTGCGCGGCAATTTAGGTCGCGCCGTCATCAAGACCTCCGCCGTCCAGCCGCAACACCGCGTCATCGAGGCGCCGGCTGCGGTGTTCGACGATCAGGAAAGCGTGATCGCCGCGTACAAGGCCGGCACGCTGACACGCGATTGCATCGTGGTCGTGCGCTACCAGGGTCCGCGCGCCAACGGCATGCCGGAGCTGCACCAGCTGACGCCGGCGCTCAGCTCGCTGCAAAGCAAGGGTCACAAGGTCGCGCTGGTCACCGACGGACGCATGTCCGGAGCATCGGGTGCAGTGCCTGCGGCCATTCACATGACGCCCGAATGCCTCGCCGGCGGCCCGCTCTGCAAGGTGCAGGATGGCGACATCGTGCGGCTCGACAGTTACTCCGGCACACTCGAAGTGCGCGTGCCGGAGGCGACGCTGCGGAGCCGGCCGGCGCCGCGCCCGGACCTCACGCACCACGCGTACGGCGTCGGGCGCGAGTTGTTCGCGACGTTCCGCAGCGTCGCCAGTGACGCGGAAACCGGCGCCGTGTCTGTGTTTGGAGGCGAATGAAGAAAGCCTCTCGCCAGGATCGCCAAGGAAGAAATGAATTTATTGCCCGCATTCCCGACCGGTTTTTCCTTTCCGACCTTGGCGATCTTGGCGATCTTGGCGAGATCTATTTCTGACTCCGGGTAACGGTGGTAACTGAATGAACATCCGCTCGCTGTTGGCGCTCGCGCCGGTCGTTCCGGTTCTGACGATCGAGAAGGTCGCCGACGCCGTGCCGCTCGGCCGCGCATTGAGCGAAGGCGGACTGCGCGCACTGGAAATAACGCTGCGCACGCCGGCCTGTCTGCCGGCGATCGAAGCGATGCGCAAGGCGCTGCCGGACGCGATCGTCGGCGTGGGCACACTCACGCGGCCGCGCGATTTCGTCGATGCGAGCAATGCCGGCGCGCAGTTCGGCGTCAGCCCCGGCCTGACGGCGGAGCTCGCGGCCGCAGCCGCCGAGGTTTCGTTTCCGCTGCTGCCCGGCGTGATGACCCCGACGGAGCTGCTCGCGGGCCTCGGCTGGGGCTATGACACGTTCAAGCTGTTTCCGGCGCAGCAGGCCGGCGGCGTGAACATGCTGAAGGCGTTCGCGGGTCCGTTCCCGCTGGTGATGTTCTGCCCGACCGGCGGCATCACGCGCGCGACGGCGCCCGACTACCTGGCGTTGAAGAATGTCGCGTGCGTCGGCGGCTCATGGGTGGCGCCGGCCGAGCGCGTCAGCGCGGGCGACTGGAAAGGCATCGAGGAGTTGGCGCGCGAGGCAGCCTCGCTGCGACGTTAGCCGGACTGCCGCACCGGCTCGGGGAGCAGCTCGAGCTGCAGCGAATCGTCTTTCAGCGGGTCGTCCTTCGCGGGCGCCGGATCGCTGCCGAGCAGTCCCAGCTGCATCGGCTGTTCGACAGGCGCTTCGAGGAGTGCGAGCGCCGCGAGCGGCTGCGTGACCGACGCGGGCTCAGCAGGCGCCAGCGAGAGCTCGACCTTCGGCGGCTCGACTTTCGCCTCCGCAGGCTTGGCGGGTTGCGGCGGCAGCGTCACGGCGTTGGCGCCGGGCTTCGTCGCCAGCGCATCCATCGACAGCAATTCTTCGCTCTCGTCCGCCACGCCGCGCGCGCGCTCCGAGAACGCCGACTTGGTGCTGGTCGGTTTCGCCATCTCGGCTTCGAAGACCTGCAGCACGTCGCCGTTGGACTGCTTCGCCGCGATCTGTTGCGACAGGTCCTGTTCGCGCCTGCTGCGCTCCTGTTCCTGCTCCAGGCGCCACTTCGGCAGCTCCTCCGCCGAACGCTCGGTGACCTTGGTCTCGAGCGAGTCCGGATCGGCGAGCTCGGCCATCGTGACCAGCGGCTTCTTCTTGTCGGCCGTCGCGCCGACCTTGGCCGGCACCGGCACGCTCGCATCGATCTCCGGCGTCGGCATCTCCTGGCTCACCAGCGACTGCCGGCCGATCAGGTCGTAGTACAGCTGCAGATAGCGCTGCAACGACTTCACGGAAACATAGTTCGTCAGCGCGTGCTTGCGGGCGCCCTGCGCCATCGCGGCGCGCTTTTCCGGCGTGAGCTGCAGCACGCGCTGGATGCCCTTCACGAACGCCGGCGCGCTGCCGGCTTCGATCGCAACGCCGTAGTGTCCGATCACTTCACCCTGCGCGCCCAGCCCGGTCGCGACGCACGGAACGCCGCAGAGCATCGCGGCCACGAGCGTCATGCGAGCGCCGTCGTTCTGCGCGCTCGAGCACACGACATCGCAGGCGTTGAACAGCGACGCCAGATCCGACCATTCGCCGAGCAGCTGCACGCGGGTGCCGAGGTTGCCGCCGCCGACCAGCGCCATCAGCGGTCCATTGCCCTTCTGCACGCCGTGCCCGGCGAGCACCACCGAAATGTGCGGGTTCATCTTGATCAGCTCGCCGACCGCCTTGAGGAACGTCGGGTGGTCGAACTCGGGCTGGAACGGCGCGACCATGCCGATGACGAACGCCTCGGGCGCGAGATGCAGCTGCTCGCGGATCTTGAGGCGCGCAGCCGGATCGGGCTTGAAGCGCGTCGCGTCGATGCCGGGCGGAATCGTCAGGTGCTCGTCTTCCGGGAAGCCGGCGCGACGGTGCTGGGCCGCGCCAGCCTCCGACGCGTACACGATGCGGTCCGCGGTCGGCGCAGCTTTGGCGGCGTACTTGATCTTGCGGCGATCGATCATGCCCGCGCCGCGCGGGAGCGGCGCCGTGCTGGTCACCGTCCACACCACCTTGATCTTGCGATCGCAGCGCTTGCGCACCTGGTTGGCGACGATCTGCGCGGTGTAGCCCCACGCCTGGATGACGTCGGGCTTGAAGGCCTTCGCGGTCTTGAGCAGCTCGCCGAAGCCGCCGAACGAGAATCGCCGGCGCGACAACGCGACGTCGTGAACGGGTACGCCGCTCTGACGCAGCACTGCAGCCGGGACAGCGCCCGGCGCGAGGCAGACCACCTGCGTCTTGACGCGCTGCTTCGGCATGCGGGTCAGGACCGGCATGAGCAAAGACTGCTGCAGGCTCGCCGCGACGGCCGCGGAGCTCACTACATGCAGGATGCGAATTTGTCGAAGGTTTGCTTCGGACACGATCTTGTGCGCGCGAAGATTTAACAGGCGCAGATGCTAACAGTACTGCGATTGAGGACATCCCGGCACACGCAGGAATTGTTAAACCGCCCACAATTCCCGGGTGACAAGATTTGGCACTACGAGACGCGGATCACACCGCCGTCGCGCTTTCGGCGACTGCCCAGAGATAAGTGGCCGCATAGGCCCGGTACGGCCGCCAGCCGTCCGCGAGCGCCAGCAACTGCACCGGCGAGTCGACCTGCGCGGCGCGGATCAGGCCCAGGTCGGTTTCCGGGAACGCATCCGGGTCGCGCCCGAGACGAATTGCGAGGTAGGCGCGCGTCCACGGCCCGAATCCCGGCAACTCCTTGAGAGCGGCCTCGACGCCCGCCCACGGCAGCGCGAAATCCACTCGGCCGTCGCGAGCCGCGCGCGCGAAGGTGCGGATCGTTTCGACGCGCTTGCCCGGCATGCCGATCGCAGCGAAGTCCGCATCGGCCACGCACTCCGGCGTCACGGTGCCGCAGCGCTCCACGAGACGGCGCATGAGCGTGCCCGCTGCAGCCACCGTGACCTGCTGGCCGAGGATCGTGCGCACGCACAGCTCGAACGGCGACCATGCGCCCAGCGGCCGCATCCCCGGCACGTTCGCAATCCGCCGCTTCAGCACGGGCGAGCGTCGCAAATGCTTCTGGATCTTCTCTGCGTCGTGCCCGACGTCGAGCAGTCGCGCGACGTTGGCGAGCACTTGCTCGCTCTTGACGCGTCCGTTCGCACTGACCTGCAGTTGCGCGGTCTTCGCGTCGTAGCCGACCGAGATCGTGCGCGCACCGACCTGCCGGACGTAGCAGTCGTTCTCGATGCGCTCGAACTGCGGGATCAGCCGGTGCGCGAAATAGTCGAGCAGGTGACGCCAGGGGAACGGCGGACGGACCGCCAGGTGACCGACGAGCATGACGGCGCAGCTATCTGGCAGCAGGCGCAGGCTGTGCGCCGTGGCTGGTGACACCGCCGATCAGCACCATGCGCATCGCTTCCTGCACCGAAAGATCGGTTTCGGCGAGCTCCGCGACCGGCAGGTACAGGGTGTAGCCGCCGATCTGGTAGCTCATGGGGAAGTAGACGGCAACCAGGCGTGCGGCGTTGTCGCCGAACAGCCGCGGGCTGACGTGCTCTTCGGTGACGAAGCCGATGAGTTGCGCGTTGCCGAACTTCCACAGCACGACGCGCTTGAGGTCGCGCTCCTTGCCGCCGGCCGGCAGGAACTGAGTGATGTCCTTGAAGGCGCCGAAGATCGTCTTGACGATCGGGATGCGCGCGAGGAACGACTCGCCGATACGCAGCAGGTAGCGAACGACGTACGCGTTGACCAGCACGCCGACGAGCAGCACGAGCAGGAATCCGACCACGAGGCCGAGGCCGGGCCAGTAGCGATCCGCGGGCAGCAGCGCGCGCAACGGGCCGCTGAGAATCGACTCGGCCGTGCTGCCGAGCCAGAAGACCAGGTAGACCGTCAGGGTCACCGGCAGCACCGCGACCAGGCCCTTCAGAAACGTATTCCACAACCGACGCATTGCGGCTCCGCTCGCGCCCACCAACGGGGCGCGCGCAGTATAAACTCTTGGCCGCCACGCCTCTGGTCGAAACGTCTTTGTAATGCTCAACCGTCTCATCGCGCTGACGACGCTGCTCGCGCTCGGCAGCCAGGATCCTGCTCAAGGCGCGCAGCTGCCGCCCGCCGTGTCGCGCGCGATGGCGCGAGTCGGCATTCCGGCGCAGCACGTCAGCATCTACGTGCGCGACGCGGGCTCCAATGAAGTCGTCGTCGATCTCGGCAGCGACACGCCATTCAGCCCGGCGTCGACGATCAAGTCCCTGACGACGTTCGCCGCGCTCGACACGCTCGGGCCCGCGTACACGTGGAAGACGCGCGCCTATGCCGCGGGCCGGATCGAGCACGGCGTGCTCTACGGCGACCTGTACCTGGTCGGCGGCGGCGATCCGTACATGACCGACGAGCGCTGGTGGAGCTTCGTGCAGGGCCTGCGCGAGCGCGGGCTGGCGAAGATCACCGGCGACGTCGTGATCGACAACAACTACTTCGCGCCGATCACCGACAGCCGCGCCGATTTCGATGCGCAGCCGTTCCGCAGCTACAACGTGCTGCCGGATGCGCTCATGGTGAACTTTCAGAGCTCGCGCTTCACCGTGAATCCGTACGGCCAGCGCTCGCGCCCGCAGATCGTCGTCAGCCCGCTGCCGGCGAACCTCGTGCTCAAGAACGAAGTGCGGCTCGGCGCCGGCCGCTGCAATGCCGCCGACGGCGGCCTCGTGTTCGACATGCCCGATCGTACTGACCCGAACACGCTGGTCGTGCGCGGCATGTTTCCGGTCTCGTGCGGCGTCTATTCGGTGTCGCGAGCGATCATGACGGCGCCGGACTATGCATACGGCACGTTCCGCACGATGTGGACGCAGGCCGGCGGCGTCATCGACGGCGCAGCGCGCATGGCGCCCGTGCCGGCGGATGCGAAGCTGCTGTTCGAGTTCGACTCGCTGCCGCTCGCCGAGATCATCCGGCTGGTGAACAAGTTCTCGAACAACCTGATGGCGCGGCATCTGATGCTGACGCTGGGCGTCGACGCATTCGGTCCGCCCGCAACTGCCGAGCGCGGCCGCAACGCGATGCGCGCCTGGCTCGCAAAGCGCGGCATCCACGCCAACGGCTTCGTGCTCGAGAACGGCTCCGGCTTGTCGCGCACCGAGCGAGTCACCGCGCGCGGCATGGGCGAGATGCTCGACATCGCGTGGCACAGTCCGTTCATGCCGGAATTCGCAGCGTCGCTGCCGCTTTCCGCGACGGACGGCACGCTGCGCAACCGCTTCGACTCGCCCGGCATGCACGGTCGCATCCGGCTGAAGACCGGACGCATCGACGACGTCAGCGCGCTGGCGGGCTTCGTCAACGCTGCGTCGGGACGCACTTATATTCTCGTCATCATGATCAATCATCCGGGCGCGCACACCGGCAGCGGCGAAGCGATTCAGGCGGAGCTGATTCGCTGGGTGTTCGGTCAATAATTTCCGCGCCAATTTCCCTACGGCGAATTCCTACCTGCGAACTGTTTTGCGCGAGCAACTGCGGAACCGGTTGCGCCGCCGCCCCGTTTTGCTGTTACGAGCCCGCACTGTCGGGCGTTGTGTTGCTGACGCTACACCGCGGGCTCCACACCGAAGGTACGCAGGAGATATGGAATGAATCGAGCAGTTGTGTTGGCAATGATGGCCGCGGGGGCTGGCGCCGGCTCCCTGGTCTGCGCAAGCGCGCTCGCGCAAGGAGTCGAGAACGACTCCGGCTTCTACCTCGGCGGCGGCGTGGGCCAGTTCAATCTGCAGCTCGACGACGTCGACCAGACGGACGAGGCGATCGAGCGACTCGACGATAACGACACTGCCTGGAAGGCGTTCGTCGGCTATCGCGTCAATCCGTACTTCGCGGTGGAAGCGGCGTACGTCGACTTCGGCCGGCCGAGCGATCGCTTCGAGACAGCCGGCTCGGGCGGCGACTTCACCGCGGACGTCAGTGGCTTCGAGCCGTCTGTCATCGGCACGATACCGCTCGGCCCGGTCGAGCTGTTCGGCAAAATCGGCTACCTGTTCTATGACGTCGACGCGTCCGTGGATCTCGACAACGGCCCGGGCTTCGACTCCAGCTCGAGCGAGCAGGACCTCACGTACGGCGGCGGCGTCGGCATGACGTTCCTCGGCCATCTCAACGCGCGCCTGGAGTACGAGCGGATCGATTCCAGCGTGATCAATGACGCGGACGCGTTCTGGTTCTCCGGGCAGTGGAGATTCTAGCGTCTAGACCGCGATCCTGACCGGTAGGCGCCGGGCGCCCCAGGTGCCCGGCGCTCCTTTGAAGACACCAGGGAGTTGCGCTGCGCAGTGCAGGCAGCGGCCCTGTTCATCCAGTCGCCACTCTCCCAGCTCATACCAATCGCGCTCGATCACGCGGCTGCCGCAACTCGCGCAGTACGTGCTCGAACCTGCGGTGTCGTGAACGTTGCCCGTGTAGACGTAGTGCAGACCGTTCTTCACTGCAATCTCGCGTGCGCGGGTGAGCGTTGCCGCGGGCGTGCGCGACTTGTCCATCATCTTCCAGTCCGGATGGAACGCAGTGAAGTGCAGCGGCACGTCGGGCCCGAGCTTGTCGGCGATCCAGCGCGTCATCTGTTCGAGCTCGGCGTTCGAGTCGTTCTCATCCGGGATCAGGAGCGTCGTGATCTCGAACCACACGCGGGTCTCGTGGCGCAGGTACTCGAGCGTCTCGAGCACGGGGGCGAGCTCGCCGCCGCAGATCTTCCGGTAGAAGCGCTCGGTGAACGCTTTGAGATCGACATTGGCCGCGTCCATGTGGCGATAGAACTCTGCCCGCGGCTGCTCGCACATGTAGCCAGCGGTGACGGCGACGCTGCGAACTCCTCGTTCGCGGCATGCATCGGCGACGTCGATTGCGTACTCCATGAACACGACCGGATCGTTGTACGTGTATGCGACGCTCGCGCAGCCGAGACGCTCGGCAGTCGACGCGAGCATTTCCGGCGTCGCGCGATCCGCGAGCGTGTCCATCTCGCGCGACTTGCTCATGTCCCAGTTCTGGCAGAACTTGCAGGCAAGATTGCAACCGGCAGTGCCGAACGACAGCACCGAGCTGCCCGGCAGGAAATGGTTGAGCGGCTTCTTCTCGATCGGGTCGACGCAGAAGCCGCTGGAGCGTCCGTAGGTGTAGAGCTTCACCTCACCGTCTTCGACGCCGCGCACGAAGCACAACCCGCGCTGCCCGTCGTGCATCTTGCACGCACGCGGACACACGTCGCACTGCACCCGGCCGTCGTCGAGCTTGTGCCAGTACTTCGTCGGGTGATACATACACGCATCATGCTCCCCGAACGAGGAAACTCAAGCGTTCGCCCGCCCGCGGTCGCTGGGCTGTTTTATCCGGACGATGAGCACGAGCTGCGCGCTGCTGTGTCGGCGTACCTCGCACAACACCAGACCGAGCCTGCCGGCGCGCCGCCGAAGGCGCTGATCGTGCCGCACGCGGGCTACATCTATTCCGGCGGCACCGCGGCGGCCGCGTACGCGAAGGTCGCGCGATTGCGGCAGACCATTCGTCGCATCGTGCTGATCGGACCGAGCCATCGCGTGTATCTGCGCGGCATGGCAGCGCCGGCGGCAAGCTCGTTCGCGACGCCGCTCGGCAAAATCGAGATCGATCGCGCGCTGAAGTCCGCGCTGCTGCAGCGAGAGGACGTCGTCGAGTCCGATACGCCGCACGCGCAGGAGCACTGCCTCGAAGTGCAGCTGCCGTTCCTGCAAATGCTGTTCGACGATTTCACGCTGCTGCCGCTCGTGCTCGGCTCGATCGCACCGGAGCACGTCGCGGCCGCGCTCGCAGCGGTGTGGGGAGATGCGGCGACGCTCGTTCTCGTGAGCTCCGATCTCAGCCACTACCACAGCTACGAACAG
The DNA here is from genome assembly GCA_036004505.1 of Steroidobacteraceae bacterium. Lineage (GTDB taxonomy): Bacteria > Pseudomonadota > Gammaproteobacteria > Steroidobacterales > Steroidobacteraceae > Steroidobacter. The sequence goes on along the minus strand of DASYRK010000110.1, from coordinate 145,828 downwards.
GCGCGGCAGATCGACGCTGTCACCAGTACGTCGATCCTGCGCCGCGAGCCGACGCTCGTGGGCGAGCAGGCATGCGGCGCCGTGGGCATCAACGGGCTGTTGTATCTGGCAAGCCAGCGCGGTCTCGCGGTATCGCAGATCGCACGCTGCAACTCCGGCGACACCGCCGGCGATCGATCGAGGGTCGTGGGCTACGGAGCATTCGCGGTTCATGAGCCTGGCCGCGCCTGAGCGACGCGAGCTGCTCCGGCTCGCGCGAAAGTCCATCGACGCTTCGGTCGCGGCCGGCGCGTCCGCGGGTCCTGCACCCTTCCCTGCGCTGTCGTTGCGGCCCGATCTCACGGTGCGCCGCTCCTCGTTCGTGACCCTGCGACACGGCGAAGAGCTGCGCGGCTGCTGCGGCACGCTGGACGCACCGCGACCGCTCGCCGAGGACGTGTGGCGCAATGCGTGGGCCGCGGCGTTCAGCGATCATCGGTTCCCGACGCTCACCGCGGCGGAATGGCCGCAATTGAGCCTGCACCTCTCCTTGCTCACGCCGCCCGAACGGCTCGACGTCACGACGGAATCGCAATTGCTCGCGATGTTGCGACCGTCGGTCGACGGCCTGATCCTCGAAGCCGAAACCGGCCGCGCGACGTTCCTGCCGGCGGTGTGGGAACAACTGCCGGATCCGGCGCAATTCGTGCGCCAGCTCAAGATGAAAGCGGGCTGGCCGGCCGGATACTGGTCCGACCGCGTGCGCGTGTCGCGCTACACCACCGAGAGCTTCGGAGAGGAATCGCTCGAGGCCTGACGACCGATGAGCGCGAGCAACGCGCGGATCGGTACTTCGATCCATGCGGGACGCCGCTCTACCTCACGCCGCAACTCGCGCAGCGCACAGTCGATCTCGAACAGCGTGACCAGTGTCTTGAACGTCGCATCGTCCGCAGGAACGCATTGGGATTCCATGACGGCGCGACGATAACCCTGCAGGAAGAACTCCGTGCTCTGCCGCAGCCACTCCTCGAGCGCAGGCGCCAGCGGCTCACGCAGATCGGGCCGGCCCATCCCGACACGCTCCAGCGCAGTGGCGCGCGCATAGTCGAACGAGCGCACCAGCGTGGCCACGTCGCGCAACGGCGAATCCTTGGCGCGTCGCTCATCGATCGGCAGCGACGCGTTGCCCTCGAAGCCCGTGATCAACAGATCGTCTTCCACGAGCAGGACCTTGCCCAGGTGCAGGTTGCCGTGATGGCGCATCTTCAGCCCCGCGACCGATCCGCTGCACAACTCGCGGATGCGCGTCAGCAACGGCTCGGCGTGCGCGAGCAGGTCCTGCGCTGCGACTGCGCTGCGGTCGCTGAGCGTGGGCATACGCTCGCGGATCAGGCGCAGCGTCGTGTCGGCTTCGAAATGAATCGAGCTGTACCAACGCGACTGGTCGGCGCTCTTGAGCGGCTCCGGGGCAAACGCCGGATCGCCGTCGCCGGCGCCCGCAAGCACGCAGTGCAATTGACCAACGCGACGTCCGAGCGTGTGCATCTGTGCGGTGAACAGCGCGTGCGGCGAATCGGCCGCCGCGCCGCTCTGCGCAGCAAAGTTGGTCATCGCGAAACGCTCCAGGTGATTGAGTGCGTAGGTCCAGACATCGCCCTGGTGACGGACGGCAGCGAAGACCGCTGCGAGCACGGTGCTTTCGCCCGCGACGTGCAGGACGCTGCCCGCGAGCGGCGCAATCGATCGAGAGCCGGCGCGCGTCAGGAAGCTCGTCATCTCGACGTCCGGATTCGGTCCTGCTTCGGCGCGGCGATAGGCCTTGAGAAACACGGCCTCGTCGAGGATCACGCTGGTGTTGGTGGCGTCCGCGCCGACGTGAGTGGTCGACTGGCCCCGCACGGTGGCGAGCGCGGGGACTTCGCCTGTCGAATGGAACTGCAGCTCGCCGCCGGCGAAAGGCACGCTCGCATTCGTCGCCATGCAGTGTACGAGACCGATACAGAATGCGGGGTCGGCGAAGGCGTCGATCAGTACGCCGATACGCGCGTGCTCTCGCACCTTCGCGAGACTCCACTCAGCGGTGCGCAGCGCGCCGGTGTCCTGGCCATCTTCCCAGGCGAGCGCGAGCGGCAGGAAATAGCGCTTGCGTTCGCTGCCGAACTCCGCGTCCACGAACGACAGCAGGAATGTGCGGTGCTCGTTGCGCCAGAGCGATCCCGGCCCGAGACGCGTTGCGGTGAGCGCGCCGTTGTCGCGCGCGAGCCAGCAGCGAGGCCGCAGGAATTCGGGCAGAACTTCCTGTTCGAGTTGCTGCCGCGCGCGGCGTGTGAGACTGCTTGGCCTGCCGCCGACGACGTTGTCCGCGAGGAATGTCGCCAGCTCCTGCGACAGGACCAGCACCGGCAGCTCGGTCGCGGGCAACCGCTCGACGTGCCACGCCGGCGGCTGCGCCGAATCGCTGAGCAACATCCAGAAGAATCCGTGCGCCGCGAGCGTCAGGAAGTACGGCAGGTCGCCGATCGGCGGAAACGCATTGCGGCCCATCAGCTCGACCGGCACGCGGCCCTTGTACTTCGACAGGTCCAGCTCGACCGCCTGCGCGGTCTGCGACAGGTTGGCGACGCACAGCACGATCTCCGCGCCGAACGTGCGGACGTACGCGATGATCTTGCGGTTCTGCGGCCGCACGAACTCCAGCGAGCCGCGGCCGAAGCACTGGTGCTGGCGGCGCACCGCGAGGATGCGACGCGTCCAGTTGAGCAGCGAGCCGGGATCGCGGCTCTGCGCCTCGACGTTCACCGCCTGGTAGCCGTAGATCGGATCCATGATCACCGGCAGGTACAGCCGCTGCGGATCGGTGCGCGAGAAACCGGCGTTGCGATCGATGCTCCACTGCATCGGCGTGCGCACGCCGTTGCGGTCGCCGACGTAGATGTTGTCGCCCATGCCGATCTCGTCGCCGTAGTAGATGATCGGCGAGCCGGGCATCGACAGCAGCAGGCTGTTCATCAGCTTGATGCGGTCGACGTCGTTGCTGAGCAGCGGCGCGAGCCGGCGGCGGATGCCGACGTTGACGCGCATGCGCGGCTCCTGCGCGTACATCTTGTACATGTAGTCGCGCTCGCGGTCGGTGACCATCTCGAGCGTCAGCTCGTCGTGGTTGCGCAGGAAGATCGCCCACTGGCAGTTGTCGGGGATGTCCGGCGTCTGCCGCATGATCTCCGCGACCGGGTAGCGGTCCTCGAGCGCGACCGACATGAAGATGCGCGGCATCAGCGGGAAGTGATAGGCCATGTGGCACTCGTCGCCGTCGCCGAAGTACTCGCGCACGTCCTCGGGCCACTGGTTCGCCTCGGCTAGGAACATGCGGCCGGTGTACTCGGCGTCCATGGCTGCGCGCATGCGCTTGAGCACCGCGTGCGTCTCCGGCAGGTTCTCGTTGTTCGTGCCTTCGCGCACGCACAGGTACGGAATGGCGTCGAGCCGCATGCCGTCGACGCCCATGTCCATCCAGAAGCGCATGACCTGGATCACGGCCTCGACGACCTGCGGGTTGTTGTGATTCAGATCGGGCTGGTGCGAGAAGAAGCGATGCCAGTAGTACTGGCCGGCGACCGGGTCCCAGCTCCAGTTCGAGCTCTCGGTATCGGTGAAGATGATGCGCGTGCCGGCGAGCTTCTTGTCGTCGTCGCTCCATACGTAGAACTCGCGATCCGGCGAGCCGGGGGGCGCGCGCCGCGCGCGCTGAAACCACGGGTGCTGCTCGGACGTGTGGTTGATGACGAGCTCGGTGATGACCTTCAGCCCGCGGCGGTGCGCCTCCGCCACGAACTCGCGGAAATCGTCCAGCGTGCCGTAGTCGGGATGGACGTTGGTGTAATCGGCGATGTCATAGCCGTCGTCGCGCAGCGGCGACGGATAGAACGGCAGCAGCCACAGCGTGTTCACGCCGAGCTCCTGGATGTAGTCGAGGCGCTGCGCCAGGCCGGCGAAATCGCCGATGCCGTCGCCGTTCGCGTCGTGGAACGCCTTGACGTGCATCTGGTAGATGATGGCGTCCTTGTACCAGAGCGGGTCGTCGATCATGGTGTCGCTTAGCCCGTACCGCTGATGGGCAGTAACGCCCACAGTGGGCCCGAAGGTTCCCGCACAGCGGGCCGGACCCGCGCCCGCATTGACAGGTGGCGCAGGCGACTCTTACTTTGCCGATGCGGACACTCATTCTTTTAGCGCTGTTTGCGGAGAGCTGCCATGGCCGATGGCGACACGCCGCGCGCACGTTTTCACACGATGTGCGACGGGACGAAGGCGGACTGGGACTGCATCAGCCAGGCGATGAAGCCGTTCATCATCGAGCTGCCCGACCGCGTGCTCGCGCACCTCAAGATGCTGCGGGGGGACTGCGGCGGCTTCGCCATCGACCGGCTCGAGCACTGCCTGCAGACTGCGACACGCGCCCACCGCGACGGTCGCGACGAGGAGTACGTGGTCTGCGCGCTGCTGCACGACATGGGCGACATCCTCGGCCCGCGCAACCATGCCGACGTCGCAGCCGCGATCTTGAAGCCGTTCGTCTCCGAGCAGAACCACTGGATGGTCGAGAAGCACGCGATCTTCCAGGGCTACTACTTCTTCCATCACCTCGGGCTCGACCGCAACATGCGCGATGAGTTTCGCGAGCACCCGTGCTACGGCGTCACCGAGGAGTTCTGCCGGCTGTACGACGGTCCGGCGTTCGACCCGCGCTTCGTCAGCATGCCGCTCGAGGAGTTCGAGCCGCTGGTGCGCCGGGTGTTCGCGACCGTGAAGAACTCGATCTACGTTCCGCAGGCGGGCCGGGCGCCGTTCTGAGATTGCACTCCCTGATGACTAGTCAACCGGCGCATGCGCCTGGCAGTGCATGCCGGCAGCGGCAACGCCCGGTTCCAGCATGCATGGCAGATTGCCGCGCGCAGCTGCGCGCCCGCTTTTTGCCGACCGATCGCAGCCGCATGACCGCTGCCGAAAGCGGCTTGTGCGGGGCCGCGGCAGAACGTAGCCTGTGGGCAGATCAGGCACCCGCTCGCTGCATCCCACGACCATGCTTCGTCCGATTTGTGTCGTCGTCGCGACCCTCGTGGCCGCTGTCTGTCCCGCACAGGCCGCGGAGACGCCGCACCGGCCGGAATCGCAGCAGGAATACTGGGCCCAGATCGATCGCAAGGACTGGAGCGCCGCCGTCGCGGCCGCCCAGGAGCTGGTGACCGCGGCACGCGCCCGGGCCACGCAGCAACCATTGGCGCTCGCCGAGGCACTCACGTTGCTCGGCAACGCCCAGTTCGGCGCCAAGAACTACAACGACGCGGAGGCCGCCTTCAAGGAGGCTCTGCAGCTCGCCGAGGCGCGCGCCGGGGCCGCGAGCCCGAAGCTGCTCGATCCACTGCGAGGCCTCGGCTACACGCTCGCTGCGAGCGACCAGCACAAGGAAGCGATCCCGCCGCTCGAGCGGGCACTGCTGATCGATCGTCGCAGTTTCGGCCTGTATGACATGGCCCAGCAGAAGGTGCTGCGACAGCTCGCCGAGAGCCTGGTGAAGGTCGGCCGCCCGGCCGACGCCGAGCGCCACGTAGCCTACCTGGTGCAGCTGGGGGATCGCGTCTACGGCAAGCGTGACCCGCGCCAGGTGCCCATCCTGTGCTTTGCCGCGGGCTGGCATGCCGACATCGGCGACTTCTTCGCGGCGCGCATGATCTACCGGCAGGCCGTCGATATCGTCGACAAGAAGCTCGGAGCGAACGACCCGGGAATGATCGAGCCGTTGCGCGGCCTGGCCGACACGTACACGCAGGAGCTGTACTTCTCGACGCTCGGGCTGAGAACGCAGACCATCGAGCGCCAGCCGACCTCCGCCGACGGCAGCAGCAATCAGCAGAAGGAGCTCAATCCGCGGTACCTGGGCACCGAGGGCGAGAAGGCGCTGGAGCGCGCGGTGAAGATCCTCGAAGCGCAGCCGCCGTCGGCACAGGACACACTGCTGGCCACGCTGATCCAGACCGGCGATTGGTACCAGATCAAGCATATGCCCGAGAAGGCGATGCCCTACTACCGGCGGGCAGCAGCGTTGAGCACCACACTCGCGGCCGCGTCAGCCGCAACGCCGGCTCCGGCCGGCACGACCGCAGCGGCGTCGACGGAGCCTGAGCCGCTCAGCTTCCCGGTGCGCGTTTATTACCCGACACCCTCGCAGGCGACGCGCAATATCACCCTGCCCGCCGAACAGGTGGACGAGACATTCGTCGAAGTGCAGTTCACCGTAACCGACTCGGGGGATGTGACCGACGCAAAGATCACCGAAGCCAACGGCACGCAGCGTCAGTCCGCGGACACGCTCGCGGCCATCCGCGCTGCCCGCTTCCGTCCCAAATTCGTCAACGGCGGGCCCGTCGCAACGACAGGCATGACGAACCGCGAAGTATTCCGGACACGCAAGGAAAGCGTGGACGGCGGCCGCTGATCGCTAGCCGGCCGGCGGATCCTTCGGCGCTGCTGCGGCAGGCGGCTCCTCTTTGGGAGGCTCCTGTTTGGCAGGTTCCTCTTTCGCAGGTTCTTCTTTCCCGGGCGCGGCCTGCTGCGCAGCGTCGTCCGATTTCTCAGGGGTCACCGGAATCGGCTGCTGCGTGCTCACCGGAACCGCAGGCGCAGCCGGATTGGACGAACCCGCAGCATTGGACGAGCTTCCCGCAGCCTGCTCACCCGGCTGAGCCAGCGAATCGGCCGTCGCGCTGTCCGGCAGAAGTCCGCGCACCGTCGCCTGCTCGCGGAATTCCACGGCGAGCTTCGCGCCCGCGTCGCGCATCGCAAGTGCAGTTGCAGTCTGCAGCGGCGGCGCGCTCGACAGTCCTTGCGCCGGCGCGGTGCCGTAGCCGGTGAAGCCCCACGAGTCCGCGAGCTTGCCGTTCGGCAGATAGATGTTCACGCGGTACTTGATGCTGACCGCGAAGAACGGCGAGCCGGCGTCGCGCGGCGTGACGAATGCGAACTCTTCGACGCTTGGCTCGAGGATCGCGCGCACGCCGCTGCCTGCGTGCGCCTGGCCGGCGCTGACGCTGTCGACCGATACCACGCGCTCGAACATTGCGCTCATCAGCCGCGAAATGCCCTCGGACTGCGCCGCGCCGAGCTCGACGTGCCAGTCGGTGCTCCAGCGCTCCTCGTTGTGCACGTAGGTCGAGAATTCCTTCGGAATGAAGAGCGCGACGGCGATCGGCATCTTCACGACCAGCGGCGTCGGGATGTTGGTGTTCGCGATCAGCTTCACCGGGCCGCAGCCCGCCAGCGCTACCAGGGCGAGCGCAGCCAGCCCCCAAGCCAGCGGCGCGTGTGTCCGACCAATACGAGCCGCGGTTTTCATATGGGCGATGGCCTCGGTTGCGCCGGGTCCGCCGGCTGCTCCAGCGCGCCGATCTGGAAGCGGGTGCGCCCGCGCTCCGGCTCCTGGAGACCGACGAAAGTGCCGCCGTTGCGTTGACAGAGTATGCGCATCAAGGTCGCGAACCGGATGCTGGTGTATTGCGGAGCGTCAGGGCGTACCGGGAAGCCGATAGCATGAATACGCACACGACGCTCGCCGGTTTCATCTGCGCGGTTGATGATGTCCACGCCCTTCACGACCGAGTCGATCGAGGAGCCTGTGAACTCGTCACCGAACACGTACACGCTAATCTTCTTGTCCTTGGAGTGATAGGTACGAATGGCCTCGACGATGCCCTCGATCGGACTGGAGTTCGAGAACGCGTTCCAGGTGCGCAGCCGCTCGATCACCGTGCGCCGCTGCGAGGGCGTGTCGGGAATCCACTTGCCCTTGTAGCCAGTGAACATGTAGACGCCTTCGTCGTTCATCACCTGGAAACCCTTCACCTTGGGGTAGGCGTTCAGGGTCTCCTCGACCTTCTGCAGCATCATCGGCCAGACATAGTTGAACATGCTGCCCGACGTATCGATGCAGAAGATGATGTACTCGCTGTCCACCGGGATGCCGCCGATGGCGTCGTCCTTCTTGCGGCGGAAGCCCTGGCCGAGCAGGCGCTTCATTTCGTCCGTCAGCGACTGCTGTGCGGAAGCGAGCCGTCCTTCGATTTGATTGGCGACGTCCGCCTCCTGCTTGGACGCGTGGTACTTGCCGCGCACGTCGCTCAGGTCGCCCTGCAGCCGCGCGATGCGCTGCTTCTCGTCCGACAGCTGGATCTGCTTCGCCTTCAGGTCGCGATTCAGGATGTCGCTCTGGCCCTGGATGTCGATCATCTCGTCCTGCAATTTCAGCAGCTGCTGCTGCATGTCCTCCTCGGACTGCTCGATATTCGGCGAGCGCATATTGCTGAGCACGAGCAGCAGCACGACCGAACCGAGACCGCAGGTGATGCAGTCGAGGAACGAGATGCTGAAGATCTCGGTTTCGCGGCGTTTCTGACGTCGTGCCATGTTACGGCCAGTCCTTCGAAGGGCTGAGGAACGAGCCGCCGGTGGCGCGCGCCGCGACCCAGAACGCGCTCGGCGCATTCGGATCGCCTTCCATCGGCATCAGGATCACGTTGAACGGCACGTTGCGCGGATATTTCGTGAACGCACGCTCGAACAGCTTGAGGCGCGCGTCGCCGTCGATGGTCTTGCGGATCAGCGGCGCGCTCGCACCCTGCGTCGGCAGGCCGTCGGTGATGATGATCACGTTGTCCGGCCGCGGATTGAGCGCGTTGAGCGCGACGAAGGCGTTCTCCATGCTGGTGCCGTCCTTGGGCACGACCTTGTGCAGCGCCTGCAATCCCTCGCTCAGCGCGTTCGGGTCGTTGGTCTTCAGCCATTTCCCGTCGCTGTTCGGCGAGAGCGCCCAGGTCTTGGTGTTGAACGCGTACAGCTGGAATTGCGATTCCAGCGGCAACTGCGCCGCGATCCAGTCGATGGTGGAAACCGTGCGCCGCCACTTGTCCGACATCAGCTTGCGCGTCTCGGACATGTTGCGCATGCGCAGAATGTTCACGACCGTCTCGTCGAGCATGCTCGCGGAGACGTCGACCAGGATCAGGATGTGCTCGCCGCCGACCTTGAGGCCCGTGAGGTACTGACGGTCGCCGGTGCCGACGAAGCCGCGCACGCGAGTGCCGGTGGCGCTCGAATCGCGGCTCGCGCCTTCCAGCCGCCGCGCGCCCTCGTCGAGCGATTTCAGGTCTGCCTTGAGGCGCTCGATCGCCTCACGTCGCGACAGGGTTTCCTTGTCGGCGTCGGCCAGCTCCACCTTCAACCGCTCGGTCTCGGTCATGACGCGCGTGCCGAGCCCTTCGGTTTTCACCTGCTCGGCTTCGGTCATGATCATGGAGTTGCGCAGTTGCACGAGCCGTTGATAGCCCTCGAGCACCTGCTCTTCGAGCTTCGCGACCTCGGCGCGCTGCGCCTGGTTCTCGCTGACCTTGCGCAGGCCGCCCTGCGCATTGATCAGCACGTAGACGAGCACCACCGACCCGAATGCACAGGTAATGCAATCGAGGAACGACATGCTGAAGACTTCAGTCTTGCGGCGCGCCATCGTCGTTCACCAGTTGAATCAGCTCGAGCGTGACGCCGGGCGAGCCCAGGCGCAGACGGTCGCCCACCGTAAGTGCCGTACGGCCGGCCACGCGTTCTTCGTTTACGTATGAACCGTAAGTACTGTGATCCTCGATCATGACGGCGCCATTGCGTCGCACGACCGTGCAATGGGCTCGCGACAGACCGGGCGAGGCACTCGGCAACATCAGCGATCGCGGGCCCGCGTCGACCGACCAGCCGATCACGAGCGGTTGCTCCGAGATGCGCCATGCGCGTCCCTGGAAAAGCAGATGCGTGGGCCGCAGCGGCGCGGGCGTTGCGTCCGGCTGCGCAGCCGACGCCGCGCCTCCCGCAGCGCGCGCGATCGGTAGGTGATACACGAGTGCGAGCGAGTCCGGACGGGCGATCGTGGCTTCGTTCTGCAACGTGCCGATTGCAGCAGCTCCGTGCGGCAGCACACGCATCTCGCAATCGCGCAACGTGCCGAGCCGATCGAGCAGTCCCGGAAACCCGGCGATGCGCGGCGACAAGCGCAGCTCGATCTGCATACCTGCAACGCGCGCAGCCTGTACGAGCCGCAGCAGCTCCGCATAGTGCCGTTCCACTGCGGCGATCAGCTGCGCGCGCTCGATTTCGACCTCTAGCGGGCGATCACCGAATTGCATGCTGACGGTGATCTGCTCCTGATCGCGCAGCTGGCCGAGCCACGCGGGCAGGCTGTCGACCAGTCGCTGCTCGGTGCTTGCGTCGTGCAGCGGATCGAAGCGCGTCTTGCGGATGAAAGTTTCGGCGATGAACTGCATCAGCGTTTGCTGGATGTCGAGCATGCCGTTACCCAAAGCGATCTCATAGCGGCTGCGCTTGAGTCCCGGGCGATCGCCGCCGGCATACTCCAGCACAGTGAGAATCGCCTGGTGCAACTCCAGGTCCAGGTGCAGCACGCGCGCCGGCGCGGGTTCGAGACTGCACGCCGCGAGCGCGGCGTCGACGAGGCCCGCGACCGGCACGCCGGTTTCGTTGATCACGCCGAGCAACAGTGCGAGTTGCTCGCGGCTGTAGCCGGCCGGCACGGCGAGCAGAACACTTTCGCCTTCGGCTTTGTACGACGCGAGGATCGCCTCAGCCTGTGCGAAGGCGATGTCCGCGGTCGTCCGGGCGAGGCGCGACGGCCGCGTGAGCTGCTCGGTGCCCAGTGCGCGCCAGAAGTTCGTCTGCGCGAGCAGCGGCTTGAGGCGCACGCGATCCGCCGCTTCGTTCCCCGTGCGCGTCTTGTCGTCGTCGAGGACCGCGAGGCCCGGCGCTTCGGTCAGCACCTCGCCGGTCTCGCCGCGGTGGCGAGCCAGCAGGAGGCCTGAATCTATGAGCTCGAGCGCCAGCAAGTTATCTCACCTGCATGTGCCGGATCAGATGCTGATCGATCCAGTGATCCGTGTTGTGCACGAAGCTTTCCTGCATCTGCTGCATCTGGTGCAGGAAGAGCATCAGCACGATCGTCAGCGACAGTGCGACGAACGTCGCGTTGAAGGCGATGCCGAGGCTCGAGGTCACGTTGATGATGTCGCCGGTGACCGCCTTGTGGGCTTGCAGCAGCGCCTCGCTGATGTGCCGAACGGTGCCGATGAAGCCGATCGCCGGAATTGCCCAGGCGATGTAACGGATCATCGCGAAGCCCGAGTCGAGCCGGTCCGCCTCGGAATCGCACACCGCGCGGGACGCCTCAGCCGAGTCGCGGATGCTGCGCGTCGTGGCGAATCGATCGAGCGTGCGCTGCAGAGCGCGCACTACGAGCATTCCCTTCTCTTCCGGCGGGAGCTGCTCCAACTGCCGCGCGTAATCTTTTGCGTCCTCCGGCAGCACCTTGATGCCTTCGGGCACGTGGATCAGGTCGCGGTCGAGGAGCTTGCGCTCGCGGCGCACCAACAGTGCCTTATACGACAAGATCAGCATCGCCCACATGAAGTGGATGATCTCGGCTTCCTGCTCCGGAGCATCGATGATGAGGAAGAACGAGCGCTCTGGCACGAAGTTCGGATCGGCGCGCATGCGCGCCTGCTCTGCTGCGATGAGCGCGTCGCCGGTAGGCCGGATCCACGCGACGTAGGTCGCGTGGACGAAGAGCACGGTGAAGATGAGCGCGATCATCGTGACCCAGAACTCGCTGGGATACTGGAACCGGCGGGAAGGGGCCGGTGCTGCGGCGGTAACCATGGTGTGCTCTTTGCGTCAGATGTCGATCGGGAATGAGACGTCGAAGTCGGCGCGAACCTGCTCGCTCGGCACGAAGCGTTGCGGGGAGGGTCCTTTGCCCGCGCCCGGCGGCGGCGGCTCTTCGTCCGTGCTCTTCGGCGGCTCCTTGGCAGCGCTGACGTCAGCTTCAGCTGCGGCTTTCAACGCCGCCTCGGCCTGCTCGGAGATGCTTGGCTTGCTGCCGTCCTTGTCGTCCTTGTTCGCGTCCTTCGCGGCTTCCTGGGTGGTGGCCGCGGCGCCGCTCTTGGCATCGTCACTCTTGGCGGCGCTGGGTTGTGCAGGGGTCGTGCTCTGTGTCGCCGCCGGCTGCGCCGGTTTCGGGGTTTGCGGCGACTCCGCCGCGAGCAACAACGAGCCCGCCGCCCAGAACACCGCGAGCAGGATCAACATTCGCATCGGTTTCATAGTTGCACCCATGGCTTACTCGGCTCACATCACTCAGCGTAGCGCGCAATGCGGAAGCCGACGTCGTTGCGCGCGCCTTCGCCGAAGTCGCGCGCGGAGAGCCGCAGATCCGTGACGCCCGATTGTTTCCAGCTCGCGCCGCGAATGACGTGCTGCTTGCCGTCCGCGGTGCCGAGCGGGTCGACCAGCGTCTGGCTCGAATCCACGCTCACAGTGTAGTAGTCGTGCACCCACTCGGCGACATTGCCGCCGAGGTCCTGCAGCCCGAGCGCGTTCGGCGGGAATTTGCCGACCGGCGCCGAGGCCGCGAAACCGTCGTCGTAATCCGGAATGACATCCTGGACGATCAGCCGTGCGGTTACGTCCGCGTAATTCCCCGAGCGCGGCCCGACCGGCAGCGTGTCGCCCCACGGATAGCGCAGGAGCTTGCCGCCGCCGACGTTGCGGGCGGCCCATTCCCACTCCGCGTCGGAGGGCAGCCGGTAGCCCTTTGTCATCGGATTCACCGCGACCAGCGTCTCGCCCTTCTTTTCGTACGCGGGCGGCAGCCCTTCCTGCTCGGACAGCCAGTTGCAGTACAGCGCCGCTTCCATCCAGGTGACTGCAACGACCGGCTGGTTGTCGAGATCGAGCGTGTGATTGCCGACGATGCCGGAGCGGTGCTCGGGCTTGAAGCGCCGGAACTGGCCGTTGGTCACTTCCGTGACGCTCATGTAGAAGCCGCGCTTGAACTCGACGTCGCGCTGCTGCTCGTTGGCGCGGCGGCCCGGCTCGCGCCGCGGGCTGCCCATGGTGAAGCGGCCGATCGGCATCAGGCGCAGCTGCTGGTCGAACTTCGTCTTCGTGACGGCCGGCGTTGCGGCGATGCGCGATTGCTCCGGCGTCAGCAGCGTCGTCTCGACCCGCTGCTGCACGCCCGGACGCGGGGTCACGCTGGTCTTGAAATCGACGAACCCGGTCTTGCGGATCTCGATGTCGTGCGTCGTCGCGACCAGTCGCAAAGTCTGGTTCGCGGCGCCGCTGAGCTTGCCGTCGATATACAGCTGCGCATCCGCAGGCAGCGCGCGCACCGCAACTTCGCCGAATACGCCCGACAGCGGCACTGCCAGCGTGCGCTGTTCGCCGGCGCTCAACGATATCTGGCGAGTGGCCCCTTCGTACCCCGGCCGCGTGAGCACGATGCTGTGATCGATGTCGGGACGCAGCTCCAGATCGATCGGCGTTTGTCCGCGATACACGCCAGCGACGGACACACTCGCGCCCGGCGGATCGGAGCGCAACGCGAGCTTGCCGTCCGGCAGACCGAGCTTGACGAGACCGAGCGACAGCGGCTCGTTTGCTTTGACCTGGATATCCGTCGTCCAGGGCTTGAAACCTTGCAGGCGCAGCTCGATCGGATGCGCGCCCGCCATGATCTCCGCCTGCAGCGGCGTGACTCCGCGCGGCTCGCCGTTGACGAGCAACTGCGCGCCCGCAGGCTCAGAGGTCACGCTCACGACGCCCCAGCCCGGCACGAGCTGCGGCTTGAACGTCTGCGTCTTGCCGAGACCCTGCACTTCGACATCCGCCTTGAACGGCTGATAGCGCTCGCTCGCGATCGCAACGCTGTGACGTCCGGCCGTGAGCTCGAATTCGCCGGGTGCATTGCCGGCTTCCTTGTCGTCCACGGTCACACGCGCGGCTGCGGGAACTTCGATGCGCAGGATGCCGGGCAGCTTGACGAGCGCCAGCACGAACTGCTGGTTCGACGCCTTCGTCACCTTCATCTGCATCTCGGCGGGCTTGTAGCCCGCCTGCTCGGCGCGAACGCGATAGTTGCCCGGACGCAGCAGCACTCGATCTCCCATACGCACGGCGGGCAGCCCGCCGGAAACGTGCACGTCGGCCGCAGCCGGATCGGTGCGCAGGCTGACCGACATTGCCGTGAAAATGAACCACAGCACGCCAGCGACAACCGCAATGACCGCAGCGAGCACGACCTTCAACGGACTCAGCGAGATGCGGCGCTCCGGCTTCGCTGCTTCGGAAGCGCGGAAGCGAATCGCGTCGATTCGCTCGGCGTCGCTGTCGCTCTGTCCCTGGAGGCGCGCGCCCGCGGTGATGATCGGCGGTGCAGTGATGTTGCCGCTGCTGCCGTCGTCGACCTCGACCACAGGCTCGCTGTCGCTCTCGGCAATACGCAACCGCGCCGCGCCGAGATTCACCACGTCGCCGCTGCGCAGCCACGTGGAGCTCTGCACGCGCACGCCGTTGTGCAGCACTTCGGCGCCGTCGGCAGGTTGCACGAACAACTGCTCCTCGTGCACGCCGATGTAGGCTTCGGCGCCGGGCGGGCGGCCCGTCATCACGATCACGCTGCCGGCGCCGCCGACCGCGATCGGGAAATCCGTGGCCGCGAAGCGGCGCTCACCGAGGGATTCGCGAACGACGAGCCCGCTCAAATGCGATCCTCGCAGCGGATCACGACCGGCTCCGACGCCGCGCCGGGCCGCACATTGATCTCGCGCCGCACGTCGCGATACCCGGGACGCGTGCCGACGACGGTGTAGCTGCCGGGAACGAGCTCGAGCGAGCGCTCGGCGAACGTGCCCAGCGGACCGACGCGATAGATAGTGACTTGCGTGACATTGTCCGACTGCAGCGCGATCGCGACCGGCACGTCCGCGCGCGCAATCCAGTCCTTGAGCGTCGCCAGCTGCTTCTGCAGCACCGGACCGGGATTGGCGATGCTCGCCGCACGCGCCAGCGTGTCGCGCGCAGCTGCGCGCACCGGCTGGCTGAAGAGTCGCTCGGGCTGAGTCAGATACAGCTCGAGCTGCTCGTTGAGCGAGGAGCGCGGCGTGACGCGCGCGATGCCCTCCTGGGCCGCGGCGACCGTCGCATCGAGTTCGGCCACTGCGCGATATTCCTTCAACGCCTCGGCCCACCGCTCGTTGGCTTCGTGCTCTTGCGCAACCTGCAGCTTCGCGGAGATGACGCCCGTGCGCTGCTCCTGCTCGATCTGCTTCAGCGCCTGCGGAATCTCCGGAGCGTTCGGCCGCACGCGGCGCGCTGCTTCGAACGCAGAGCGGGCGCCGACGTAGTCGGTCTTCGCAAGCGCTGCGTAGCCTCGCGCCATCGTGCCGGCGAAAGCGTCGGAGGCAAACCGTGCTTCGATGCGCGCGATGCCGTCAGCGGCGCGCGGCGCTTCGCCGTCCAGCGAGAGAGCCTTGCGGAATTGTTCGAGCGCGCCGGCCGGATTGGATTCCTTCTCCATCCGCTCCGCCGTCGCGATCAGGTTCAGCACTTCGTCGAGCGTGTTGGCGCGCTTCAGCCCGTGCTCGGCGACCTTGTTGCCCGGCTCGACCTTCGTCGCGAGCACGAACGCTGCTTTGGCGTCCGCGGAGCGTCCTTCCTGCAACGCGGTCGCGCCGTTCTTGAGCTGCGCAGCCAGCACTTCGCCGGCACGCTTGTCCAGCGTGGTCAGCAGCGGCTCGATCGCCGAGAAATGCTCGAGCGCTGTGATGTATTCGCGCGCCTCGTAATCCTTGTCGCCGGCCGCAAGCTCTTCGTTCGCGCGCCGGAACTCTTCGCCGCCCCACTGATCGGCGGCGCGCGCGGCCAGCTTCTTCAGGCGCTCTTCGATCGGGGCGCGCTTGTCGTCCGCGTCCTGCTTGGCGCGCGCGAGCGCAGCGAAGTCCACTTCCTTCTTCTGCGGCTCTGCAGCGGGCTTGGCCGGCACCGACGAAGCGGCTGGGACGTAGCGCGCAGGTTTCTCCTGCTCGAACCAGCGAGGCAGCACGAAGAACACCAGGGCCACTGCGACGATGCTCACGCCGAGCGCCGCCGCGCCGACGCCGCGGCGGAATCCCTGGCGGCGCAGATCGTCTGCGTCCGATGTCGGGGCTGCCGAGCGTCGCCATTCGCCGCGCAACGGCTCGCTCTGCGCGGGCGCACGGATGCTCGGAGGCTCGATGCGGACCGGATTCTGCTTCGGAGTCGGAGTGGGTTGATTCACGCGTTCGACCGTTGCAATGGGCGGCGTCGCCAGCACTGCAGCCAGCTCGCGCTCGACGCTCGTCATGTCGGCGGGCCTGTCTGCCGGTGATTCTGCGAGCAGCCGCGCGATCAATCGCGCGAGCGGCTCCGGCACCGATGCTGGCAATGCCGTAATGTTTTTGCCTGCTGTGTTCAGCTTGCCATCGCCGTACGACGGCGGATAGCCCGAGAGCAGCTCGTACAGCATTGCACCGAAGCCGTAGAGGTCGTCGGCCGCGCTGGCAGCCGCACCGGCCGCCTGCTGTGGGCTCATGCTGTGCGGCGAGCCGCGCCCTGCATTAGCCGCGGGCGCTGTCGCAATCACGAGCGCCATGCCGAAATCTGCGAGCCGCGGCGAACCGTCGGACGTCAGCAGCACGTTGGACGGCTTCACGTCGCGGTGAACGACACCTGCGCGATGTGCGTATGCGAGCGCCGCTGCGATCGGCGCGGTTGCGCGAAGGATTTCGACATAACCGCGACCGCGCAGCTGCGACAGATCGCCGCCCGACGCGTAGTCCATCGCGATCCAGCTGTGCCGCGCCGAGCGATACAGGCCGTCGACGCGCAGGATGTTCGGATGATCGAGCATCCGCACGTGCTCGCATTCGCGTTGCACGGCCGCCGTCGCAGCGACGTCCTGCATCAATTCGTCGCTGAGGACCTTGATCGCGACGAAGCAGCCGCGCTCGCGGTCCTGCGCAAGCCAGACTTCGCCGCTGCCGCCTGTCCCCAGACGTCGGACGAGAACGAATCTCGCAGACAGTTCCTGCCCGCTCTCCAGCATGGTGCGATGTTTCGTGTCGAAAGAAATCGAGTGCGCTTACCCGCCGCCGTTCGGGGTCGGGGCGGGTGCAGCAGGTTCGGCCGCTGCAGGCGTCTGGACCGGAACGCCGGTCTCGTTCTCGTAGAGCTCCTTCAACAGGCGCCGCCACTCGTGGTACTGCTCTTCGGCCGTGCCTTTGAGCTGCAGAGTGCGGCCCTCGACCTCGACGACCATCGGCTGGACTTCGGCCTGGAAGGATTCCCCGAGCTGCTTGAGCGAGTCGGAGTGCATCTTCACTTCCGCGCCCTTGTCGAAGCCGCTCTTGATCGCATACGCGCCGCCAAAAATCGCGCCGGTGGCCGCAGCCTGCCCGGCATAAGTGTTCGCTTCTGAGCCGACGACCAGGCCGCCGACGATCGCCGCTGCGCCGAGGAGCTTGCGCGTCAGCGCCGAGCGCTTCGCTTCGTCCTCGGCCTCGAGCTCGGCGTAGCTGTAGCGCCGCCAGTTCGTGTACGGCTCCGCCATGTTCTCGGCGAACAGCGAGTAGTGCTCGTCGACGGTGTCGAGCAGCGCGTAGTCGCGCTCGCGGATGCGGTCCATCCGCTGCAGCATCGGATCGCCGTCGGCGGGCAGGCGCACGACCTGGTACACGCCCTTCTTCTTGTCCTCGGCGAGATACGGCTGGAACGCGTAGGGCGCCAGGTCCTTCGCGAAGCGCAGCTCGGAAACGCGCCGCACGT
Source organism: Steroidobacteraceae bacterium (assembly GCA_036004505.1). Lineage (GTDB taxonomy): Bacteria > Pseudomonadota > Gammaproteobacteria > Steroidobacterales > Steroidobacteraceae > Steroidobacter. The sequence continues at coordinate 128,116 of DASYRK010000110.1, read as the reverse complement.
TCTCCAGATCAGCGCCCACCAGCTGCTGCCGGTAGGTGAGCATGTCGTTCGCGAGCGTGCTGTAGAGATTCTGGAACGGATCGCGCGGCTGGCCGCTCTGATCCTTGTACGAGCGCGTATCGGCGTTCTGCTGGTACTCGCGCCTGAACCACAAGCGGCCGGTCGCGTCGGCGACGGCGATGTCGATGCGCAGCAGCTGGCCATTCGACTCGATGATCTTGCCGGTGACCTGCACGTCGAGCGCGTTGGTGTCCGCGGGGATCACGCGCACCTGGCCCCACTGGCCGCTGCCTTCCAGCGTATTGCGGATCTGCATCGGGAAGTAGCGCGCCTCGGCTTTACGCACTTCCGGGAAGATGTGCTCCTTCTCGAGCTTCTTCTCGTCCGTCGGCGTGTTCTCCTCGAACAGCTTCACTGCGACGTCGAGCAGCTGATCCTGCGGAATTTCCTGCGAGGCCTGAATCGCATTGATGCGCGTCTGCGGCCGGGTCTCGTGAGTGACGCAACCCGCGACGCCAAACGCGGCCGCGGCCAGAACGACGAGTGCGATGGAGCGATTCATGTGCGTTTAGATCCAACCTGCAAACAAAATATTCGCCGCCAATCAGCCCGTGTTCTTCTTGTAATCCCTGTATTCCTGCCACAGTTTCTCGCGCAGCTCCGGATCGGTTTCCTTTTGCGCCGCTTCGCGCAGCTGACGCGCGACGATGTCGTCATCGCTGCCATCCGGAATGTCGGCCGGCACTGTGTTCGGCCCGCTGCCGCCCGCCGCGCCGCCGCCCACGCCACCGCCCCCGCCCTGCTGACTGCCCGAGCCCTTGCCTTGACCCTGGCCCTGACCTTGACCCTGGCCTTGACCTTGACCCTGGCCGCCCTGCTGACCGCCACCGGCTGCGCCGCCCTGGCCACCGCCGTCTTTACCGTTCGCTCCCGCGCCGCCGCCGGAGCCACCGCCGTTCTCTTCGCCGTTCGGACTGTCGCCGCCGGAGCCGCCGCGTCCACCACGCTGTCCGGCAATGACTGCCTGCTCGTCGCGAATCCGCCCATCGAAAACGCCCAGCGAGGCATCAAGTTCATGGTCGATCTGGGCAGTGCGCTCGCCGGTCGTCATACCGCCGCCACCGCCACCCGGGTTACCGCCGCCCTGAGATCCTGCGCCGCCACCGCCACCGCCGGCACTACCGGAAGAGGGAAAACCGCCCGCACCACCGCCAGACGAGCCGCCACCTGCATTGGGTGAGCCGCCTGCAGAGCCGCCACCGCCGGACGAGCCGCCGCCGCTGCTGCCACCGGATTGGCCGCCGCCGGCCGCACCGCCACCCTGAGCGCCACCGCCCGAGGCTCCACCGCCCCCTTGTGCGCCGCCGCCTTGGGCACCGCCGCCGGCACTCTGGGACTGGGCGCCGCCGCCCCCGCCGCTCGAGCCACGGAAGATGCTTTCGCTCTGACTGTTACCGCCACCCGACGAACCGCCGCTGCCGGAGTCAGGCGAGCTAGTGCCGCCTTGCTGCGGGCTCTGGGCACCGCCGCCACTCGGCATGCCCGTGCTCGGCATCGGAATGCCGATGGTCGGCAAGCCCGGCATGTTCACGCCCCCCGAGACTGTCGGGCCCGTCTGCCCGCCGCCGCTCTGGCCGTTGCCGCTCTGACCCTGGCTGCCGCCGCTCTGGCCGCCCGACGAGCCACCGGACTGGGAGCCGCCCGAGCTTCCGCCCGAGCTGCCGGAATTCGATCCGCTCTGACCGCCGCCGCTCTGGCCCGGAACGGATGCCGACGAACCGCCGCTGCTGCCGCCGGAAGAAGAAGAAGACGAGGACTGCGAGCCTGACTGACCGCTCGGCATCGACGAGCTGGAGCCGCCGCTGCGGCCCGACGAAGGCGAGGGCATGCTGGGCGAGCTGCGCCCGGACGAGCCGCTCGATGACGACGACGAAGGCATCGACGGCGATGAGGGCATGGAGGAGGAAGACTGCTGCTGCTGCGGGCAGCCGCCCATCAAGAATGCGCAGACGGCTCCGACGGCTGTCGCTTGTACGGCGACGACGGGCAGAGATCTGCGCGAGCGCTGAATTTGCATCGTTTCTCCTCGTTCCCCGTGCCGCCTGCCATCGGCGGCCGCCGCCGCCATTTGACTCTGCGACGCGTCAGCTGAACGCGGGCTGACCGCCCCGCCCAGCAAACATTCGATCCGCGCCGCCCACCGCAGGTTCAATTGCGCGGGGGAAGGAGATTCGACTACTGCGGTCGCGAGACCACCGTGTTCTCCTCGGCGCTGGAGCCGAGCAGGAATGCTTTCAGCTGCCCGGCAAGCCGGTCGCAGGCCGTGCTCTGGACCGGCGCGATCAGCGGGATCGGCGCGATGGCGCCGATCATCACCGACGTGCCTTTCACGTCGGTCGTCAGGCTGCCTGCACTCACGCCCTGCTTCAGATCCCAGATCGTCGCCTCGTAATCGGACGTCTTTTCCCACCAGCCGAGACCCAGACAGCCGGCGCCGCCCGGGCCGGCCGCGCACGCGATGCTGCCGCCGCCATCGGTCTTCTGCGTCACGCCATCGATCCACACGATGAAGCGCACGCCCATTGAATTGACGCGCTCGGTCACACCGGGCCGGGCGAGGAATGTAGTGAAGCCCTGCGCGTTGGCGGGCGCAGTGCTCGGCTCCAGCCACGGATACAGCGCGTCGACGAAATTGTGGTCGGCGTAAATCTGGAACGGTCCGTTCTTCAGGCTGCTGCGCGGGTCGACCTGCTTGCCGGCGCGTTGCCGGTCAGCAACGTCTGCGGACACGCTCTCGCCAACCAGCTCGCGCTCCAGGCAGTCGAGGAATTTGTCTTCGGTGCCCGTGCCTTCCAGATGCGGCTTCGCCAGCAGCACGATCGCTTCGTCGGATGTGATTTGCGTGGGCGCCTCACGCATCTCCTCGATCTTGGCAGTCATGCAACCCGCGGCGCTTGAGCACAAAACGGCAGCGACGACCAAGCGCAGGGCGCTACGACCTGAGACGGATTGCATGCTGACTCTCTCCAAGGAGGCTCGAGCGAAATCCCCGGTGCGAAATTTCGGTTTGAGGCCGAAATGAACTGCGAATCGAGTATACGCCAACCGTCTCGCAGTCAATGCCGGGAAAGCGCACAACGTTCCGCCGGCTCCAAATGTCAAATAACGCCGCGCGAGCGCGCCGTCCATGGGTCCATCGCCTTAAAGCAGCGACATCTGTTCCGGCCCGAGCACGGGCGGACGAAACAGCGCCCGATTGTGGGCGAAGCGCTCGCGCTGATTGAGCCCGAGCCGCGTGCACGCCGCAGCGAAGCGCTGCGCCAGCAGCTGCGCGTACTCGCCTTCGCCGCGCTGGCGCATGCCGAATCGCGGATCGTTGTCGCGTCCACCGCGCATCGCCTGCAGGCGCGACATCACGTGCTTCGCTTTCAGCGGCTCGTTGTGCTCCAGCCATTCGCGGAACAGATCCTTCAGCTCGTAAGGCAATCTCAACAACACGTACGCCGCCGAGCGCGCGCCGGATGCGGCGGCCGCGGCGAGAATGCGTTCCATTTCGCAATCGGTGAGCACCGGAATGATCGGCGCGACCATCACGCCGACGGGAACGCCCGCTTCGTGCAGACGACGGATCGCACGCAAGCGCGCTGCCGGCGAAGCAGTACGTGGCTCGAGCGTGCGTTTTAGTTCATTCGACAGCGTGGTCACGCTGATCATCACGTACACGAGCCCTTGCGCCGCGAGCGGCGCGAGCAGATCGATGTCGCGCTCGATCATCGCGCTCTTGGTGATGATGGAAAACGGATGCTGATACTTCGCCAGCACTTCGATGATGTTGCGTGTGACGCGGTACTCGCGCTCGATCGGTTGATAAGGATCGGTGTTCGCGCCGATCGTGATCGGGGAGCAGCGATAGCTCGGCGCCGCGAGCTCCTGCTCGAGCAGCCGCGCAGCGTCTTGCTTGTAGAAAAGCCGCGTTTCGAAATCGAGACCCGGCGAGAGATTGAGATAGGCGTGCGACGGGCGGGCGTAGCAGTAAGTGCAACCATGCTCGCATCCGCGATACGGATTGATCGACTGATCGAACGAGATATCGGGCGAGTCGTTGCGCGAGATGATCGAGCGCGCGGGCTCGGGCTGCACGATGGTCGCGAGCGGCGGCAGCTCTTCGTCGAGGCTGCCCCAGCCGTCATCGACGGCTTCGGTGCGCGTCGATTCGAATCGGCCGGCGGGATTGGACACCGCGCCGCGCCCGGTGCGCGTTGCGGGTCGCGTGGGAGACGTCATGGACCGATGCTACTGGATATAACTCCAGTTGGCCAGCGCTGCGTCAGCCCGACTCCGTTTTCGGCAGCGGCGCAGCGACTTGCGTTTCCGGCCCGATGGCAGGGCTGACAGCCGGTCCCGGCGCGGGCGCTGTGCCCTCGCCCGGATGTCGCGCAGGCGCGGGGAAGCGCACGACCAGCGAGGTGCCGGCGTCGCCGGTGATCTCCAGCTCGCCGCGCAGCTGCCGCACGAATGCTTCGATCAGCGAACGGCCGAGTCCCGTGCTGTCCTCACCGGACGCGGAGTCGAAGCCCGAGCCGTCGTCGCGCACCGCGAGCTCCAGCGTCGCGTCCGATGGGCGCTTCACCTCGACGTAGATGTGACCGCCGGTGCCTTCGTTGAACGCATGCTTGTATGCGTTCGTGATCGCTTCGGTGACGAGCAGGCCGAGCGGCACGGCGATGTCCGGACCGATCACTTCGCTCGGCGAATTCGTGATCAGCTCGACCTGCCGGCCACGCGACAAGCCGCCGCGCCGCAGCTCCGCGCACAGATCCTCGAGGAACCACTTCAGGTCGATCTCCTGCAGGCTCTCGGATTCGTAGAGCCGGCGATGGAGCGTGGCGAGCGCGTTGATGCGGCTGCGCGCTTCCGCGAACGCCAGCTCGGCGCGCGGATCGCGAATGCGCCGCGCGTGCAGGTTGAGCAGGCTCATCACCAGCTGCAGGTTGTTCTTCACGCGATGATGGATCTCGCGCACCAGCACTTCCTTCTGCGCGAGCGACTCGCGCAGCTCGGACTCGCGCGCGGAGATCAGATCCGCCATGCGCGAGAACGTCTCGCCGAGGAGGCGAATCTCGGCCGGCGCCGCGCTCACTCGCTCCGGCCGCACGTTGTGCCTGCCGGCTGCATACGCCGACGTGATGCGCTCGAGATAACTGATCCAGCGCACGACCAGGTGCTCGATGCCGAACCACACGACCGCAATCGCGAGCGTCCACATCAGCAGCGGCGTGAGCACACCCCACGCGACCTGCAACGCCAGCGGACCGATCGCGGTCAGCACCGGTGTGCCGCGGATGACGAAGATCCTGCCGCCGAGCAGCGGACTGACCGCGTACAGCCGCCAGATGCCGTCGTGGCCACGCGAACGGAACGTGCGCGTCTGTCCGGTCGGAAGCTGCTCGCGCAACTGTTCGTGAATGAGGCTATTGCGCGGCAGCGGCGACTTCGACGGCGTGCGACTCGCATCGCGCGTGATGATCTCGCCGCGGCTGTCGAGCAGCGCGAACGCTGCGCCGTCCTCGCTGCGCGCGCCGCGCTGATAGCGCTGCGCGAGCCAATCGAGACCGATGAACAACGACACCGAGCCCTGGATCAGCCCCTGGTCGTCGACGAGCGGCACCGCGGTGACGATGCCCCAGCTGCCGAGCCAGCGGCTCACGATGAGGTCGCTGACGACGAAGCCGTCGCCCGCCATGATGTCGCGGAACCAGACGCGGTCGTCGACCTTCACGACCTGCGGCATCGGCCCGGACGCGCAGGTCACGACGCCTTCCGCGTTCACGACCAGCGCGCCCTCGTATTGATCGAGTCCGCCGATCGCTCGCTGCAGAGCGCGGCGACACGCAATGCCGGTGCCCGCGCGCACGTCGGGCTGTGCTGCCAGACTCGTGAGGATTTCGCGCGAGGCCGCGATCACGTTGACCTCTTCGCTTGCGGCGAGCTGCGCCGCCTGCGCGAGGTTCTGCTCGATGATGCGCATGCTGCTGCCGTAGCTCGAGATGGCTTGCAGCACTGCGAGGGCGCCGGGCGCGAGCATCGCGATCCCGACGATCAGCACCAGCCGCGGCCGCAGCCCGGCATTGCGGCCGAACCAGGTGCGCGGTGCCAGTGCGGTCTTGAGAGTCTTCAATGGACCCCGCAGCAGCGCGATCCGCTGAGCAGTACTTTAGAGTCCGCCCGAGCGCGGCTCGGTGGCGCCCTCGTTGTCGGCGCGCGCGCCGACAACTGGGTGCCCGGTCACGAGCGCGGCATCGTCGCCGAGCAACTCGACGAGCCGGTCGCGCGCGCGCGCGATGCGGCTCTTGATGGTGCCAACGGCCACCTGGCAGACATCCGCTGCCTCTTCGTACGACAGGCCGGTGGCGCACACCAGGATCAGGGCTTCGCGCTGGTCCACCGGCAGCTGCTGCAGCGCGCGGCTCAGATCGCGCAGGTGGAGCTTCGCGTCGTGGTCCGGGGCGATCGCGACCTGGCCGGCGCAGACGCCGTCCGGATCCTCGATCTCGAACTTGCGATGGCGGAGCTCCGAGTAGTAGCAGTTGCGCAGGATCGTGAACAGCCACGCCTTCAGGTTGCTGCCGGACTGGAACTGCTCGCGATTGGTCCAGGCCTTGAGCACGGTGTCCTGCACCAGGTCGTCGGCGCGCGCAGGGTCTCCGCACAGCGAGCGTCCGAAGGCGCGCAACGCTGGCAGCAGCGCCGTAACCTGTTCCAGGAATTTATCGTGACCTGCTGTCATGAACCCGCCGGGAGAGGTGGCAGAAGACCGGCGCGCAGCCCCATCAGGAGCCGCGCTCCTTGTCTTCCAGTTGCTTCAGCAGCGCCTTGAACTCGTCGGGCACCGGCTCGTCCATGACATCGCTGAACATGCGGCGCAGCCGGCTCTGGAGCCAGTCTGGGACGGGCTCCCCGGGATTCGCAGCCGCCGTTTCAGGCGGGTCGCCTGGCTTGATTTTCTCGCTCATGACCATGGATGGGCTCGAATCGGAGCGCCGCGCCGCGCGACGCATGGAATTCGCATGTCGAGCCGGAACGCCCCACGATTGAAAAAGTTCCAAGTCGCAAGGAACCTTTCTCCCCTCTCGCACATACTACAACGGCCATTATCGGCGCGCGCAACGCAGCGCCCATAAAGAAACCGAAGGAGTGCCCTCATGGCTTTGGCTCACGCTATTGCCGAACATCTGCCGTATCTGCGCCGGTATGCCCGGGCGCTGTGCGGGACTCAGAAGAGCGGCGACGCCTATGTACGCGCCTGCCTGGAGACCATCGTCGCCGACCCCTCGGTGGTCGGCAGCGACACCACCCCTCGGGTTGCCCTGTATCGGCTGTTCCACAAGCTATGGGGCAGCGCCAATGTCGATTTGCGCTCGGCGGCCGGGTCGCGGCCGCAAACCGCCGCGGCAGGCGTCGAGAGGAAGCTCGGCGAGCTGACCCCGGCGCGGCGCCAGGCCCTGCTACTGACCGCGATGGAAGGATTCAACATCGGCGACACAGCGCGCATCCTCGCGGTGGGCGAAGAGGAAGTGAAACAGATGGTCGCGCAGGCGGTGCGCGAAATTTCCGACCAGCCGAGCACCAAGGTGCTCATCATCGAAGACGAGCCGATCATCTCGCTGGACCTGCAGAGCATCGTGCGCGAGATGGGTCATACGGTCGCCGCGATCGCGACCACGCGCGACGAAGCTGTGCGCGCTGCACGCAAGACCGAGCCGGGCCTCGTGCTCGCGGACATCAAGCTCGCCGACGGCAGCTCCGGCATCGATGCCGTGCGCCAGATCCTGAGCGAAGTGCAGGTGCCGATCGTGTTCATCACGGCCTACCCGGAGCGCCTGCTCACCGGCGAGCGGCCGGAGCCGACGTTCCTGGTCACGAAGCCGTTCGTGCCGGAAACCGTGCGCGTGGCCGTGAGCCAGGCGCTGCTCTTCACCTAGAGCAAGAACGCAAAAAAGCGGGGCCCCCCTTGCCGTGGGCCCCGCCTTCATTGAGGAGTCTGGTCGTCGCAGCGCGTCCGCGCGCTTCAGACAGGTGGCCGGCCGCGCAAGGCGCCCGCCACGAGGGCGACCAGTGTCAGCACCAGGAAGATGAAGAACAGGATCTTCGCGATCCCCGCTGCCGCACCTGCAATGGTGGTGAACCCGAGCACCGCAGCGATGATCGCCACGATGAAGAACGTCAATGCCCAAGAGAGCATAAGAAACCTCCGTCGCCTTCAGTACAGTTCCGACCGGAAGCCCGGTGCTTCCGCGCTCCTGCCCCGAGTCGAAGCTGAAACGCGCGACCATTCATCGGGTTCCCCGCGCTCGCTGCGGTCATTTGCAGGCATTCGCGTTGCGCGGAACCCCGGCAGATGCGTGCACGTTTTACGGACGTGCATCGACATCGCCGCTGTCTCTACGTCCTGCTGACGTCGTCGATCAGCGGCTCGAAGATCTGGCATCGAAGTGCGCGTGCTGTACGACGCGATCGGCAGCGTGACGACGCTGGCGGCGTTCTTCGAGCCGATGCGGCAGGCCGGCGTCAAAGTGCTGCAGTTCCGGCCGCTGAATCCCGCGCGCACGATGCCGTGGAGGCTCAACAATCGCGATCACCGCAAGATCGTCGTCGTCGACGGCCGCATCGCATTCACCGGCGGCATCAACATCAGCGGCGCGCATGCGAGCGCGTCGACTTCGCGGCCCGGCCCGAAGAGCGGCCAGGACGAAGCGTGGCGCGACACGCACGTCGAGATCGAAGGACCGGTCGCTGCCGAATTCCAGACGAGGTGAACGCGGTGAGCTGCAGAGCTGGCGCAAGCGGCCGCGGCTCGACCGCTTCAAGGAATTCACGAGCAGCCTGTTCTCGTATTGGTTGTAGTCAATCGAGGAAGCGCGTGAGCAGCTGCGCGGTTTCCTCCGGACGCTCGTGATGGATCATGTGCCCGGCGCCGCGCATCGTTACGGTCGTCAGGTTCGCGAAGAGCGCGCGCAGACGCTCCTCTTCGATCTCGCCAGCCATGCGCTTCGTCAGCTCTGAATCCTCCGCGAACACCAGCAGGAGCGGCGCGACGATCGCGCGCCAGCACGCCTCTGCCTGGTCGCGCTGATACAGCACGGGATTGACGCGCTTGTGCTTCGCGTCGGCCCACAACTCGATGCGACCCTGCGCGCCCTCGCGCGCCCACGAGCGCGCGACGAACTCGAGGCGATCCGGCGGCGTGCGTGGATTGCGCCGCGCCAGCGCGCGCATGAACTGCTCGTGCGTGTCGTAGGTCGCGAAGCGGCTGCCGTGCTTCACCTCGTCGAGCCATTCCGCGTAGCGCGCCGGCGCCTGATCGGCGTTCGTGCGCGGTAACCCGAACGCTTCCAGGCTGACGACCTTGCGCACGCGCTGCGGCCGCGCGCCCGCGTACAGCATCACGATGTTGCCGCCCATGCTGTGTCCGACGAGATCGAGCGGCGCATCCGGCGACAAGTGGTCGAGCAGCGCATCGAGATCGGCCAGGTAGTCGGGGAACCAGTAGCCATCGTCCGGCCGCTGCGTGCGTCCGAAGCCGCGCATGTCCATCGCGACCCAGGTGCGTGTCGGCGGCAGCTGGTCGATGACGAACTGCCAGGTCTCGCTGGTATCGCCCCAGCCGTGCACGAGCACGACCGGCCGCGGATCCGCGCCGGGCCAGCGGTACAGTTGAAACTTCAGTCCGCGCAGCGCGAGCGTCTCGCTCTGCGGCGCGCGGCGGAGCTGGTAGGTCATCGTGATGAGTTTGCGAAGTGTGCTGCCCGCCAGGGCAGGCAGCACGAGACGACGAGCTATTGCGTCTGCGGCAGGCGCACTACGCGCGCTCCGACGGGACGCGAGCGCTTCTTGGCGGTTTTCTTCTTCGCCGCCTTCTTCTTGCCTGCCTTCCTCTTCTTCATTGCCATGAAATGGCCTCCGATTGTGGATCACGTGGCGCTTTTCCGGGCCCCAGCGCCGATTTCATTATTACACGCGAGCCGGCCGCTGATGCATGATTGCCGCCCATGAGCTCCGCTCCCGCAGCCGCCGCGACGATCATCGAGCGCGCCCGCGCCCTCGGTCCGCGCGAGCGCTCGCAGTACGTGCGCCACGCGTGCGGCTCGGATGAAACATTGCTGTCGCAGGTGCTGCTCGGGCTCGGCGACGCCGTTTCGCAATCCGGATTCTGGGACGAGGTCGCCGCCGGCGAGAGCGACTCGCATGAAGTCGCTGGAGCGCTCGAAGGCACGCGCCTCGGCCCGTATCGCATCGTGCGCAAGCTCGGCGCCGGCGGCATGGGCGATGTCTATCTCGCCGAGCGCGCCGACGATGAGTATCAGCAGCAGGTCGCCATCAAGCTGGTCCGCAGCGGCGTGTTCTCGCGGCAGGTGCAAGGCCGGCTGCGCATGGAGCGGCAGATCCTGGCGACGCTGCAGCACCCGAACATCGCACGGTTGCTCGACGGCGGCCGCGCGCCGGACGGCACGCCATATCTGGTCATGGAGTACATCGACGGCGAGCCGATCGATGCGTACTGCGACCGGCGCCGGCTCGCGCCCGAGGAGCGGATCGCGCTCGTGCGCACCGTGTGCACGGCCGTGCAGTACGCGCACCAGAACCTGATCGTTCATCGCGACCTGAAGCCGAACAACATCCTCATCACGCCGCAGGGCGTGCCGAAGCTGCTCGACTTCGGCATCGCCAAGCTGCTCGACACCCGTCAATCGGCGCAGACGCTCACCGTTACGCACGCCGAGTACCGCGTGATGACGCCGGCGCACGCGAGCCCCGAGCAGGTGCGCGGCGACGTGATCACGACGTCGAGCGACATCTACGTGCTCGGCGTGCTGCTGTACGAGCTGTTGTGCGGGCGACGTCCGTTCCACCTGGTCGGCGCGAGCCTGCTGGAGATGGAGCGCATCATCTGCGAGCAGGAAGCGCCCAGCCCAAGCGAAATGGCCGCGCGCACCGGGCGCGAATCGCCGGACCTGATGACCGACATCGTCGCGTGCCGTTCGACGACGCCGGCGCGGCTGCAAAAATATCTGCGCGGCGACATCGACAACATCGTCGGCATGGCGATGCGCAAGGATCCCGAGCGGCGCTACAGCTCGGCCGAGCAGCTCGCCGCGGACCTGGAGCGTCATCTCGGCGGCAAGCCCGTGGTCGCCTCGAAGGACACCTGGCTGTATCGCACGCGCAAGTTCATCGGCCGGCACACGCTGGCCGTCGCCGCGTCGACCGCAGCGGTCATCACGCTCGCAGCGTTTGCGACGATCACGTTCGTGCAGGCGCAGCGCATCGCGTACGAGCGCGACGTCGCGACGACCGAGCGCACGCGTGCAGAACAAGTCTCCTCGTTCCTCGTCGAGCTGTTCGAGCTGTCCGATCCTTCGCGCAGCCGCGGCAATCAGGTGACCGCGCGCGAGCTGCTCGATATCGGCGCGCGCCGCGTCAGCCTCGGTCTCACCGATCAGCCGGAAACGCGCGCGACGCTGCTGGGCACGATCGGCACCGTGTATCAGAGTCTCGGCTTGTACTCGGACTCGATCGCGCTGCTCGAGCAAGGTCTGCAATCGCGCATCCTCATTCACGGCCCGCGGCATCCGGCGGTCGCGGAAGCGCTGCGTGAGCTCGGCGATGCGTTGTGCGACCGCGGCGATCTCGCGCAATGCGAAGCGCGACTGACCGCCGCGCTCGACATGCAGCGGCAGCTGCTCGGCGCGGACTCGCTCGAGATCGCACCGACGCTGACGGCGCAGGCAAAGCTCGCGCAACTGCGCGGCGACTTCGACACCGCGCAGCAGCTGTACGACCAGAGCCTGCAGATGTATCGCTCGCACGGCAAGGAGCGCACGACCGACGCCACTTCCGTGATGAACGAGCTCGCCGGGTTGTACTCGTATCGCGGCCAGCATGACCAGGCGGAGACGCTGTATCGCGCCGCGCTCGACATCGATCGGCGGGCGCTCGGCAACGATCATCCGCAGATCGGCATGCATCTGCAGAATCTCGCGGTCGCGCTGCACGAGCAGGGCAAGCTCGACGAAGCCGCGCCGCTGTACCAGGAATCGATGCAGATCCTGCGGCGCGTGCTCGGCGAGAACCATCCGCAGACAATCGATGCCGCGGCGAACTACGGCCGCTTCCTGCATCGACGCGGCGAGCTGGCGCGCGCGGAAGAAGTGCTGAGCAAAGTGGTCGAGCTCGACCGGCAGGCGCGCGGGCCGCGCCATGCTTTCGTCGCTCACGATCTCGTCAATCTCGCGATGGTGCGCCTGGATACGCAGGAGCAGCCGCAGGCCGAGCAGGACTTCCGCGCCGCGCTCGATATCTACGCGGCAACGTTGCCGGCCGATCATCCGTACGTCGCGTCGGCGCTGTCCGGTCTCGGCCGGAGCCTGCTCGAGCAGAATCGTCTGACCGAAGCCGAGCAGACGTTGCGGCATGCGAAGGAGATCGCAACGAAATCCTTCGCGCCCGACAGTCCGCAGCTCGCGGCCGCGAACAGCTCATTGGGTCGCGTGCTGATGGCGCAACGACGCAGGGACGAGGCGACGCCGCTGCTGCGCGAGAGTTACCCGATCCTGCTGCAGGTCCAGGGCGAGAACGCAGTGATCACTCAGCGCGCGCGAGAAGCGATCGCGCAGCTCGACGCCACGCCGCGCTGAAGAGTCAGGCTAGAGCCTGACTCCTACAGAAACATCTTGTAGGCCGGGTTGTCGGTCTCTTCCACGTACACGTACTTCAGCTCCCGCACGTGCAGGTCGAAGTCGACGCTCTCTTGCGGCGGCACCTGCACGCCGGCCAGCACGCGGCCGTGGTCCGAGCCGTGATTGCGGTAGTGGAACAGCGTGATGTTCCACTGCGTGCCGATCGCGTTCAGGAATTTCAGCAGCGCGCCCGGACGCTCCGGGAACTCGAAGCGGAACAGCCGCTCGTGCGCGAGCCGTAAGCCGTGGCCGCCCACCATGTAGCGCACGTGCAGCTTCGCCATCTCGTTGTCGCTCATGTCGAGCACCGGGTAGCCGGCGTCACGCAATGAAACGAGCAGCGCCTCCTTCTCCTTGCGACCTTCCGCGAGGCCCAGGCCGACGAACAGCTGCGCCGCCGCGTCGTCGTGGTAGCGATAGTTGAACTCGGTGACGTTGCGCTTGCCGAGCATCTCGCAGAAGCGCAGGAAGCTGCCTTTGCGCTCGGGGATCTGCACCGAGACCAGCGCTTCGCGCTGACCGCCGATGTCGGCGCGCTCGGCGACGTGCCGCAGCCGGTCGAAGTTCATGTTCGCGCCGCAGTTGATCGCGACGAACCTGCGGTCGCGGCATTGCTCGCGCGCGACGTAGCGCTTGATGCCGGCGACCGACAACGCGCCGGCCGGCTCGACGATCGAGCGGTTGTCTTCGAAGATGTCCTGGATCGCCGCGCAGATCTCGTCCGTGGTCACGGTGATGACCTCGTCGACGTACTGCTGCGCCAGCCGGAACGGCTCCTCGCCGACCCGGCGCACTGCGACGCCGTCGGCGAAGATGCCGACCCGCTCCAGCGTCACGCGCTTGCGCGCCTGCAGCGAGCGGTACATCGCGTCCGCATCCTCCGGCTCGACGCCGATCACGCGGATCTTCGGATGCAGATACTTCACGTACGCGCCGACGCCGGCGATCAGCCCGCCGCCGCCGACCGCGACGAAGATCGCATCGAGCGTCTCGCCGGGTTGCTGCCGCAGGATCTCCATGCCAATCGTGCCCTGCCCCGCGATCACGTCCGGATCGTCGAACGGATGGATGAAAGTGAGATGCCGCTCGCGGGCGATCGCCAGCGCGTGCTCATACGCCTGTTCGTATTCGTCGCCGTGCAGGACCACCTCGCCGCCGAGGTCGATCACTGACTGGACCTTGATCCGCGGCGTGGTCTGCGGCATCACGATCGTCGCCGGAATGCCGCGCCGCCGGGCAGCGAGCGCCACGCCCTGCGCGTGGTTGCCGGCCGAAGCACAGATGACACCGCGCTGGGCGATCGTCTCGGACAGGTGCGCGATCTTGTTGTATGCGCCGCGCACCTTGAACGAGAACACCGGCTGCAGGTCCTCGCGCTTGAACAGCACGGCGTTGCCGAGCCGGCGGCTCAGCCGCGGCGCGTCTTCGAGCGGCGACTCGATCGCGACGTCGTACACGCGCGCCTTGAGAATGCGTTCGAGATACTCGTGTGACATGCGGACGTGAGAGAGATCGGGGAGACGCGGGTACGGTAACATGCGCCGCCAATGACCGACACGAACTCCTCGCTGACCCGTCGCGAGCTGCTGGCCGCAAGCGCCGGCCTCGCCGCCGCCACCGCACTGCCGGCCGCCGACGCCCAGGTCGCGCAGGTGCCGAACATGCCGACCTCGTCCCGCGAGCTCTGGCAGTGGGTGCGCACTCAACCGATGCTCGACACGCAAGTGGCATACCTGGACGTGGCGGGCGGCGGACCGACGCTGCGCGCAGCGATGGCCTCCGAGTATCGGGCCCGCGAGGCGCAGAGCCTCGGGCTGGCGAGCGCCGCCGCACGCTGGACCGAAGAAACCAACCGGCTGGCAGCGCGCTTCGCCGCGTTCCTCGGCTGCGACGCTGACGAAGTCCTGTTCACGCGCGGCGCGGGTGAGGCGCTCGGCCTGGCCATCGCAGGACTCGATCTCGCGCCCGGCGATGAAATCGTCACGACCACTCGCGAGCACCCCGCCGCGCTCACCCCGTGGCTGGTGCAGGCGCGGCGCCGCGAGATCGTCGTGAAACAGATCGAGCTGCCGGCGCCACTGACGGGCCCGGAGCAGCCGCTGGGGTTATTTGCCGGGGCGGTGACCGAGCGCACCAAGGTCATCGCGTTCGCCCACGTCCAGCACGACGATGGCGCGGTGCTGCCGGTCAAAGAGCTGTGCGCTTTCGCGCGCCAGAAAGGCATCCTCAGCATCGTCGATGGCGCCCAGGCGCTCGGCATGGTCGAGTTCTCGCTGCACGAGCTCGGCTGCGATCTGTACGCGACGTGCTGCCACAAGTGGCTCAGCGGCAGTCATGGCACCGGTGCGCTCTACGTGCGGCGCGAAGTGCTGGACAAGCTCTGGCCGGTCGAGCCTCGCGGCCTCGACAGTGTGCCGCCGGTGTTCACGCCGACGGACGCGGACGGCAACGCCGAGGTGCCGGCTGCTCTGCACAAGCTCGGCAACATCGTGCCCTATGCCTGGCCGGCGCTGCGCGGCGTCGAAGCCGCGCTCGAATTCCAGCAAACCGTCGGTCGCAGCAAGATCGAAGCGCGCGTCCGCGAGCTCGCGATCTACGCGCGTTTGCGGCTGCAGCAGGTGACGGGCATCGAGATGCTGACGCCGGCGCGGCCGGGCCTGTGGGCGGGCATCCTGACCTTCCGTGCACCGGGCAAGCAGGCGATCGATCTCGCGGCGGCGATCGAGCGTACGCATCGCGCTCACGTGCGCGTCGTGCGCTTGCCGAATGACGAAGGCGGCGCCTTGCGCCTGTCGCCGCACATCTTCACCACGCACGACGATATCGAAAAGTTCGTGCAGGGCCTGCAGCTGGCGCTGCGCTGACATGGACCTCACTTATCTCATGCTGACCGGCGGCCTTAGCGGGCTGGTGAGCGTGCTGCTGCATTCGATCCTGGCGTCTGCACGCACGGCCGTGCGTCCGGGCGCGGTGATTCCGCCGCTACAGATCTCCGACGCGGTGCTTCACATGCTCTACGGCTGTGGCTTCGCGCTGTTGTTCTGGCTGAGCTGGGGACTCGCGGCAGTGGTGGCCGTGCCGTGGTGGGTGCGCGGCCTGAGTTTCGGCAGTCTGTGCTGGCTTTTCTTCAGTGTGCCGGGCGTCGTCGGTGTCGCGCTGTCGCGCGGACTGGCCACCGCGACGATCGCAGCGCTCTCCTTGCGCTGGGCGACCACTTCCGTGATCGCCGGACTCGCGTGCGCCTGGAGCTGGCAGCGGATGGTCTGAAAGGCGCGACTTTTGCCGGCTAGCGGTCGAGGAACTCGCGCGCGATCGAGGCGAACCGCTGCGGGGCCGCGCTGAGGAATCCCTGGCCGTAGTCGGCCACGTCCAGCATCGAGCCGTGCGGCAGCGCTGCGCGCACGCGCGGCGCCTGCTCCCAGAACTCGTCGCGCAGACGCAGGACCAGCGTCGGCTGCTTCACGAGCGGCAGACGTTCGACAGTCGAATAGTCGAGTGCCGCTGTCAGCGCGCGTGTGCCTTGGGTGCCGGCGCGCAGGCGATCGCCGAAATCCTCGGCGAGCGCGCCCGGAGGAACATTCGCGCCGCGACGCTGCAGCACGCGCTGCCACTCTTCGGTGACGTCGCTGCCGTCCTCACGCGTTCCGGGAGTCGTCGTACTCTGCAACAGTGCCGCGCGCTCCTGCGGCGAATAGCACGGAGCGGCCCACAGCATCACGCGCCGCACAGTCTGCGGCCGCGCGATCGCCAGCTCCGCCGCGATGAGCGCGCCGAGCTGATAGCCGAACACGTCGACGGACCGCAGTCTCAGGCTGTCCAGAAAATCCCCGATGGCCGCGGCGAGGTCCATGACCGAGGTCTTGGCGCCGGCGCCGTCCGACGAGCCGTGACCCGGCAGGTCCGGCGCATAGATGCTGCGGTCATGACCGACCTCGCGCAGCATCGGCGCGAACACCCGCCCCGAGCCGCCGCCGTGGTGCAGGCAGACGACCGGCACGCGCTCATCGAAGCCACCACCGGACGGATAGGCCGTCCACAGATGAATCTGGCCGAAGCGACTTTCGGAGTACGAGCGACGAACGTGTACGACGGCGGGCTGCGGCAGAGGCAAACGGTTGCGGTGCTTGGCCTGGATCACTTCGAGCGCCCCTGACTGGTGGTCGATTAGTAGTCCGGACAGTTTACGGAGCAGTTCTCGCGAAGAAATGGATGCACTTCTCAGCTTGCACAGCCGAGCCGGATCCCTCGGCTACACTACCGCGAATCCTCCACCGCCACGAAGAACTAGAGGTCCGCGAATGATCGGCACGTGTCATAAGCACAAACCACAGCCGCGCGCCGCGGCCCGCGCACTCCTCGTCCTCGCCGCCGGTATCGCGCTCGCTCCTGCGGTGCGCGCTGCGCAGCCTTACACCGCCGAGGCGATGTGGCAACTGCAACGTTTGGCGGATCCGGCGATTTCTCCCGACGGACGCCTGGCGGTCGTGCCGGTCACGAAGTACGACATGGAGAAGAACAAGGGCGACGCGGACCTGTGGCTCGTGCCGACCAAGCCCGGCAAGGCGCGCCAGCTGACGAGCGACGCGGGCAACGATTCCGCGCCGGCCTGGAGCCCGGACGGCGAGCTGATCGCATTCGTGTCCAAGCGCGGCGACGACAAGCAACCGCAGCTGTACGTGATTCCTGTGAACGGCGGCGAGGCCCGCCGCGTGACCAACGTGCCGACCGGCGTGATCGCGCCGAAGTGGTTCCCGGACTCCAAGCGCATCGCCTTCCTGTCGCAGGTGTGGCCCGACCTGAAGACCTGGGCGGAGCAGGAGCAGCGGATGAAGGACCGCGCCGAGCCGAAGATGAGCGCGCAGGTGTGGGACAAGGCGCCGGTCAGCTACTGGGACCGCTTCCTCGATCATCGCGAGACGCACGTGTACTCGATCGGCATCGACGGCGGCGAGCCGCAGGCGCTCACGCTCGGCACCGGCGTGTCGCTCGAGGTCGCCGAGCCCGACGACAACTCCTATGACATCGCACCGGACGGCCTGGAGATCGCATTCGCTGCCGATACCGACCGCAGCGGTGTCCGGCCGAACTTCGACATCTATGTGTCGCCGGTGGACCGCAGCGCCGCACCGCGCAATATCACGACCGACAACACGGCGAACGACGGCGGCCCGAAGTACAGCCCCGACGGCCGGCTGCTGGCTTTCCAGCGCCAGCTGATTCCCGATTTCTACGCGGACCGCACGCGCCTGATGCTGTTCGACCGGCGCGCCGGCAAGATCCGCAACCTGACCGAGGATTGGGACCGCTCGGCGGACGGGCTGGTGTGGTCGCCCGACTCGGACTCGCTGTTCGGCTCGATCGATGATGCCGGCACGCGGCGGATCTATCGCTTCGACGTGTCCGGCGGCGCGCCGCGCGCGGTCACGCGCGAGCACAGTTTCAGCTCGCTCGCGGTTGCGGGCAGCGGACCGGTCATCGTCGGCCTGCGTCAGAGCTTCACCGAGCCGCCGACGCTGGTCAGCATCATTGCGCGCACCGGCGCTGCGACCAAGCTCTCCGACTTCAACGACGCCGCGCTCGCGGACCTCACGCAGGGCCGCGTCGAGAGCGTCACATATAAGGGCGCGAACGGCGACGACATCCAGATGTGGATCGTGTATCCGCCGAACTTCACGCCCGACAGGAAGTGGCCGCTGTACATGCTGCTGCACGGCGGCCCGCACAACGGCGTGACCGACGGCACGCAGTGGCGCTGGAACGCGCAGGTGTTTGCGAACTGGGGCTACGTCACCGCGTGGCACAACTTCCACGGCTCGAGCGGCTTCGGCCAGGCGTGGGCGGATTCGATCACGAAAGAATGGGCCGAGCTGCCCTACCAGGACACGATCAAGGCGGCCGACTACTTCCGCGCGCAGCCGTGGATCGATGCGGACCGCATGGCCGCGGGCGGCGGCAGCTTCGGCGGTTATCTCGCGGCGACGATTCTCGGCCGGCCGCATCCGTTCAAGACGCTGGTCGCGCACGCCGCCGTCTACAACAGCTTCACGCAATACGCGAGCGACGGCGGCGCGCAGAAGAATCGCTACGGCGAATTCTGGGAAGACCTGGAGCGCTTCAACCGCAACTCGCCGCACCTGCATGCGGCGAACTTCAACACGCCGACGCTGGTGATTCACGGCCAGCTCGATCGGCGCGTGCCGGTCAATCACGGCATCGAGCTGTTCAACACGCTGCAGAACCGCGGCGTGCCGAGCAAGTTCGTCTACTTCCCCGACGAGAACCACTGGGTGCTGAAGCCGCAGAACTCGCTCTTCTGGTACGAGACCAAGCGCCAGTGGCTCGCGCAGTACGTCAAGCCCGGGCCTGGCGACGCCAGCCCCGCTCCCACCGCACAAACGTCCGAATGAGGTCGCTGACGATGAACAGAAGAGATCTGGTGAAGATGGGAACTGCGGCGGCGGCCGGATTGCTGTTGCAAGAGAACGCGTGGGCGCAGAGCGCCGGATCGAAGCCGCTCAAGGTGCTGATCCTCGGCGGCACCGGCTTCATCGGCCCGCACTTCGTGCGCGAGCTGCGCGCCGGCGGTCACAAGCTGACGCTGCTCAATCGCGGCAAGCGCAATCCCGGGCTGTTCCCGGACGTCGAGACGCTGCTCGGCGATCGCAACGTCGCGGGCTACATGGATGGGCTGAAGGGTCGCGAGTGGGACGTGGTGATCGACGACTCCGGTTACTTCCCGCGCCAGGTGCAGGCCAGCGCGGATGCGCTGCAGGACCGCGTGCAGCACTACATCTATATCTCGAGCATCTCCGCGTACGCCGAGCCCATACCGCCAGGTATCGATGAGGACTACAAGCTCGCGCCGCTGGAAGATCCGGACGCGAAGGAGATCACCGAGAAGAACTACGGCGGACTGAAGGCCGCGTGCGAGCAAATCGTGGAGAAGACGTTCGGCGCGCGTCAGGCGGTGATCCGCCCGACGTACATCGTCGGACCCGGCGACCACACCGATCGCTTCACGTACTGGCCGTGGCGGGTCGCGCGTGGCGGCGAAATGCTCGTGCCCGGCTCGCCCGAGGATCCGATGCAGTTCATCGACGTGCGCGATCTCGCGGACTTCACGCGTCGTTGCGTCGAGCAGCGCATCGCAGGCCGCTACAACCTGTGCAATCCACCGGGCGCGGTCACGATGGGCGACGTGCTCGAAGCCGCCAAGCGCGTGACGAAGGCCAGCACGAAATTCCGCTGGGCGCCGCTCAAGTTCCTCGAAGACAACAAGCTCCTCGAGAGCGGCGAGCTGACGACCTGGTCGCCGCCGAGCGGCGACACTGCGGGCTTTTCGCTGGTGAGCTCGGCGCGCGCGGTCGCGAAGGGCCTGCGCTTCCGCAGCGTCGAAACGACTGTGCGCGATCTGCTCGCGTGGCATGAGCAGCGGCCCGCGGAACAGCAAGCGAAGCTGCGCGCCGGCCTCACGCCCGAGCGCGAAGCGGAGCTGTTGAAAAAGCTGCCGGCGTGAAAAGCGTCCGCCAGGAAACTAAGCCAAGAAAACTGGGGATGGACTCGCAGGCTTGAGGGGGTGAGGATAGAGCCCAGTCGATCGGTGGAGTGAATTATGTCCACTCAGCTCACGCGCCTCGTTTCTCCCAACGTTGGATTCGCAATCGCCGCGGCGCTCGCGCTCGCGGCGTGCAATCGCGGCGCGGCTCCCGAGCCACAGACGTCCGATGCAGCTGCGAACGCCACGAAGGACGAGTCAGAGATCGCGTGGGCGCGCGCTGCCCTCCAGCGCAATCCCGATCTCGAAGTCGTCGCGACCGATCAGCAGAGCGGCGTGGTCACCGTCAAGCATCGCGGCACAGGCGAGGTCGAAACGGTCAAGGCGAGTGAGCTCGCTGCAGTGTCGCCTTCGCAGTTGAAGGCGATGAACACGCAGGCCGCGACGCAGGCAGAACCGGCGAGTCCGGAGCAGACAGCACAGGCGACAGCGCCGAATCGCGGTGAAGGCAGTGCGCCTGTACCCGGCGCCACTCCGAGCGGTTACACCGTCGAGCGAGCCAACGGCCAGCTTCGCGTCAGCGGTCCGGGCGTGAGCATCGTGAGCTCCGGCTCGAACGCTGCAGCCGACAACCAGGCAGGCGGCGCACGTCGCACCGTCGATCCGTTCATTTGCGAAGGCCGCCGCACCTTGCAACTCGACAATCGCGACATCTACGTCGACGGCGACGCGATCACGGTGCGTGGCGGCTGCGAGCTGTTCCTCACCAACAGCAACATCGTCGCTTCGGGCACCGGCATCGTCGTGCAGGACGCGATCGTGCACATCTCGAACAGCCACGTCCAAGGTGCGAGCGCCTCGTTCGAGGCGGACGACCGCGCGAAGATGTACGTGCGCGGCTCGACGTTCCAGGGCGTGCCGCGCCGCGCCGAGCTCGCGCTGGTGCAGGACCAGGGCGGCAACAAGTGGCGCTGAGCGAGCGCTCAGCGCACCGCTTCTAACGGCTTGCCATCGCCGAGGTCGAAGACCTCCGCGCCCTGCTTGTGCCGGAACATGCGCCGGCCGAGATCGGGGAAATCGGCGACGTCCAGCTCGCGGCTCTCGCCGCCCATCAGGTACACCAGCTCGCGCTCGAACGGATTGCGCAGCGAGTGCGCCACGCCCGGCGTCGGGAACGCCATGAAGTCGCCGGCGGCGACTTCGTACTCGACGCCATCGATCCGCGCGACGCCGCGGCCTTCGAGGATGTAAACCCACTCCTCTTCCTGCCAGTGCGAGTGATAGGGAAACGCTTCCTTGCCCGGCGGAATCCGCGCGAGGTTCACGCCGCTCCGCTTCAGGCCGGTCGCCTTGCCCATCTGGTAGCCCGTGACCTGCGAGTTCGCGCTCCACGGATGCGAGAAGGTCTGCGAGCCCGCGGCGACGTCGGCGGCGCGCAATAGATACAGATTGGGTCGGTCCATGGGTGAGCCTGGAGCACTGCGAAGGTCGCAGAGCTTGCGCGGTCCGTGCGGCCTCGGCAACCTTCGCTCATGAACCGGTGGCGCATAGTCGGGCTCATCGTGCTCGCGCTGCTCGCGGGATCGCTGCTGGTGTGGTGGCTGAAGCCCGCGCCGCCGCCGGTTGCCCCCACGTCGCCGCCGGCGCGCGAGGTCTTCCACAGCTCGAAACCGCTGCGCATCGAAGTCGCATCGACGCGACCGCCGGCCGAGACCGCGTGGCTCGACTACGAGCTGCGGCATCTGCTCAACCGCGGCCGGATGCGCGTCACCCCGATCGACGAAACCGGCGGGTTCGCGCTGCGAGTCACGCTCAACGCGGATGCGAACGGCGCGACGCTCGCGCTGCTGGCGCCCGACGGCGTCGTCGAGCGAGAGGAGCAGGTCCAGCTGCCGACCGAGAGTCGTCTTGCGACGATCAGCGCGCTCGCGAAACGCCTGCCGCAGTTTCTCAACGCGCAACCGGCGGGCTCGCCGGACTGGGTTGCGCTGATCGGCACCGACGACGCGAAGGCGTACGACGCGTATCTCGCCGACGCGCTCGAGCTGCTCGGGCCGAATGGCCCGGGCCTCACGCGTCCCGGCATGCCGCAGAGCACCCGCACGGTCGACGGGCTCGAATCGCTGACGCGGCATCAACCGCATTTCGCACGGGCGCGCGCGGCGCTCGCCATCGGTTACCTCAGTCTCGGCGGACAGGATGAAGCGTCGCTGTCGAAGCTGGCGAAGACCACCGCGGAGCGCGCGCTCGCTGCAGACGACGGAATCGCTGAAGCACACGCGGCGCTCGGGCTGGTTCACATGCGCAGCGGCGACTGGACCGCGGCGCGCGAGCAGTTCGATCGTGCACTCGCGTTGGATGCGAACAGTGCGGCGGCGCTGGAAGGCTCGGGTTGTTTGCTCGTGGACGCTGGACGCTACGAAGCGGCGCGACCGCTGATCGAGCATGCAGTTCGTCTGCAGCCGAGGAACATCGGCGCGCTCGAATGTCTCGCGTATCTCAACGCCGCTGCGGCCGTCACGAAGGTCAAGCTGCAGCCTGATCCGAAGACTGCGAATCCGCCGAGCGCAGTCGCGCGCGTCGAGGCACTCGCATCGATTCTCGCAGGCGACGTCGACACCGCCCGAGGCGTGCTGCGCGAGTCCTCGAGCGACGAAGAATTTCGCGAGTGGGCCGAGCCGCTGCTGCAGGCGGCGACGGATCGCAAGCGCGTTCCCGATGCGCTGCAGTCGATCACGCGCGCGGCGAGCGACCGGCACATCGACGCCTCGACCGAGATCCTGTGCGGCGCTGCGTTGCGCCGCGCGGAATTCGTGTTCAACCGGATGGCGCGGTTACAGCGCGACCACGAGCCCGTGCCGCTGCGGCTGCTCTGGATGCCGCAGACAGCGTTTCTGCGGCGTCACGCGCGGTTCGAGCAGATCGTAGGCGCCGCCGGACTGCCCGCCTTCTGGCAGGAATACGGCACGCCCGATACCTGCGCCGCCGAGCCACAGACATACGGTTGCAAGACGCGGACGACAGGCGCCCAGGCGCGCGAGCCCTGACCGCAGAGCGGTCCGACTGTCGGACGATCTTCGGACAGGAGCACCTCCCCGGTGCGGCCATCGGCGCGGACTTGCGCCTATAATGCCCGCCCGCCGCACACACCGCGTTTTCGAAAAATTGTCCTGATCATTTTTTAGCCAGGGGAGATGCAGATGGGGGCAATCAATGCCGTAACGGATCTGGCCGCCGAGGGCGAGATCGCCGTGCTGACCGTCAATTCGCCGCCCGTGAACGCGCTGTCGCAGCAGGTTCGCGACGGTATCGTCAAAGGCATGCAGCAGGCGTTCGCCAATGCCGCCGTCAAGGCCATCGTGCTGATCTGCGACGGCCGCACCTTCATCGCGGGCGCCGACATCACCGAGTTCGGCAAGCCCCCGCAGCCGCCGAGCCTGCACGATGTCTGCGACACCATCGAGAATTCGCCGAAGCCCGTCGTCGCGGCGATTCACGGCACCGCGCTCGGCGGCGGACTCGAAACCGCATTGTGCTGTCACTACCGCGTGGCCGTGCCGTCGGCGAAGTGCGGACTACCCGAAGTGCATCTCGGCTTGTTGCCCGGCGCGGGCGGCACGCAGCGCCTGCCGCGCATCGTCGGCCCGGAAGCGGCCCTCGACATGGTGACCTCGGGCAGACACGTCGACGCCAAGTCGTCGCGCGCTGCCGGCCTGCTCGATGAGATCGTGCCCGAAGGCGAGCTGCGCGCCGGCGCCATCGCGTACGCGAAGAAAGTTCTCGCGGAAAAGCGGCCGCTGCGCAAAGTGCGCGACATGAATGAGAAGGTCGAAGCCGCACGCGGCAAGCCGGAGCTCTTCGCCGAGTTCCGCAAGGCCAACGCGCGCAAGTTCCGCGGCTTCCTCGCGCCCGAGTACAACATCCGCTGCATCGAAGCGGCCGTGAACCTGCCGTTCGAGCAGGGGATCGCGACCGAGCGCAAGCTGTTCATGGAGCTGATAACCGGTACGCAATCGGCCGCGCAGCGCTACGTGTTCTTCGCCGAGCGCCAGGTGTGGAAGATTCCGGATGTTGCGGACGACACGCCGCCGATCCCGGTCAGGAAGGTCGGCGTCATCGGCGCCGGCACGATGGGCGGCGGCATCTCGATGAACTTCGCCAACGTCGGCGTCCCGGTGACGATCGTCGAGGTGAAGCAGGATGCGCTCGACCGCGGCCTCGGCGTGATCCGCAAGAACTACGACACCACCGCGAAGCGCGGCAAGCTCAAGCCCGAGGACGTCGAGAAGCGCATGAGCCTGCTCACCGGCACGCTCGACTTCCAGGCGCTCGCCGACTGCGACCTGGTGATCGAAGCCGTGTTCGAGAACATGGACATCAAGAAGGACGTGTTCGCGCGGCTCGACGGCATCGTCAAGCAGGGCGCGATCCTCGCCACCAATACTTCGTACCTGGACGTGAACGAGATCGCGAGCGCGACGCAGCGTCCCGAGTCGGTCATCGGCCTGCACTTCTTCTCGCCGGCGAACGTGATGCGCCTGCTGGAGATCGTGCGCGGCGCGAAGACCTCGAAGCCCGTCATCGCGACCTCGATGCAGCTCGCGAAGAAGATCGGCAAGATCGCCGCGCTCGTCGGCGTGTGCCCCGGCTTCGTCGGCAACCGCATGCTGTTCGCGCGGCAGGCGCAAGCGAACGCGATGCTGCTGGAAGGCGCGATGCCGTGGGACGTCGACAAGGTGCTGTACGAGTTCG
This sequence comes from Steroidobacteraceae bacterium, assembly GCA_036004505.1. Classification (GTDB taxonomy): domain Bacteria; phylum Pseudomonadota; class Gammaproteobacteria; order Steroidobacterales; family Steroidobacteraceae; genus Steroidobacter. Next base: position 103,132 of record DASYRK010000110.1, on the reverse strand, counting down.
GCATGCCGATGGGACCGTTCGCGATGTCCGATCTCGCGGGCCTCGACATCGGCTGGAGCAAGGAGAAGTCGAAGAGCTCGACGGTGCGCGAAGTGCTGTGCGAGATGGATCGGCGCGGCCAGAAGACCGGCGCCGGCTTCTACGACTACGACGCCGAGCGCAACGCCAGGCCCTCGCCCGTCACCGAGAAGATCATCAAGGACTTCATGACGAAGGCCGGCACGGCGCCGCGCACGGTCAGCGAGCAGGAAATCCTCGAGCGCTGCGTGTACCCGATGATCAACGAGGGCGCGAAGATTCTCGAAGAGAAGATCGCGATCCGCCCGTCCGACATCGACATCGTTTACATCAACGGCTATGGCTGGCCGGTGTATCGCGGCGGCCCGATGTTCTACGGCGACACGGTCGGCCTGCAGAGCGTGGTCGCGAAGCTCAAGGAGTACGGACCGAAGCTGGGCGCGGATTTCACTCTGTCACCGCTCCTGGAGCAGCTCGCCGCCGACGGTAAGCGCTTCCAGGACCTGAAGTAGCTTTGCAAGCACCGGGGTATCTCATGCGTGAAGCAGTCATCGTCTCCACCGCGCGCACGCCGATCGGCAAAGCCTATCGCGGCGCTTTCAACAACACTCAGGGCCAGGAACTGATCGGCCACGCGCTGGCGCAAGCCGTGAAGCGCGCGGGCATCGACTCCGCCGAAGTCGAAGACATCGTGGTCGGCTGCGCCATGCAGCAGGGCTCGACCGGCGGCAACGTCGCGCGCCAGGGACTGCTGCGCGCCGGCTTTCCCGTAACGGTGCCCGGCATGTCGATCGATCGGCAGTGCTCGTCCGGCCTGATGGCGATCGCGACGGCCGCGAAGCAGATCGTCAGCGACGGCATGCAGGTCACGATCGGCGCCGGCGTCGAGTCGATCTCGCTGGTGCAGAACGACAAGACGAATCGCTTCCGCGCCGCCGATCCATGGCTGGTGAAGAACCTGCCGCAGATCTACATGACGATGATCGAGACGGCGGAGATCGTCGCCGAGCGTTACGGCGTGAGCCGCGAGGCGCAGGATCAATACTCGCTGCAATCGCAGCAGCGCACGGCGCAGGCGCAAGCCGAAGGCCGCCACGACGCCGAGCTCGCGCCGTTCACGTCGATGATGACCGTCACCGACAAAGAGACCGGCGCGACTTCGGAGAAGGAAGTCACGCTGAAGCTCGACGAAGGCAATCGGCCGAAGACGACGCTCGCCGACCTGCAGGCGCTGCAACCCGTGTTCAAGAACGGGCAACGCATCAAGGAAGGCCGCTTCATCACCGCCGGCAACGCTTCGCAGCTCTCGGACGGCGCATCGGCGTCGGTGCTGATGGAAGCGAAGGAAGCGGAAAAGCGCGGACTCAAGCCGCTCGGCGCGTATCGCGGCATGATGGTCGCGGCGTGCGACCCGGACGAGATGGGCATCGGCCCGGTGTTCGCGGTGCCGAAACTCCTGAAGGCGCACGGCCTGTCGATGGACGACATCGGCATCTGGGAGCTGAACGAAGCGTTCGCCAGCCAGGTGCTCTACATCCGCGACAAGCTCGGCATTCCGAACGACAAGCTCAACGTCTCGGGCGGCGCGATCTCCATCGGCCATCCGTACGGCATGTCGGGCGCACGCATGACCGGCCACCTGCTGATCGAAGGCAAGCGGCGCGGCGCGAAGTACGGCGTCGTGACGATGTGCGTCGGCGGCGGCATGGGCGCAGCGGGATTGTTCGAGATCTTCTAGGAGCATGGCGACGACACCGGAGACGGTCGTGCGCAGCGGCGCTGCGACCGCTCGCTACGCCAGGAAGAAGCAGGCGATCGTCGCAGCGGCCAGCGACATTCTGAATCACCAGGGTGTGAAGGGCATGACGCTCGCCGGCGTGGCGAGCCGCGTGGGACTCATCACCACGAGCGTCACCTACTACTTCAAGAAGAAGGAAGATCTCGCGGTCGCCTGTTTCCTCGACGGCATCGCGAGATTCGACGAGCTGGCGATCGATGCGCTGCGCATGCATGGACCGCAGGCGCGCGTGCACCGGCTGCTCGAAACGTGGCTCGGCCTGCGACGGCGCATCGCCGCCGGCGCAGCGCCGGCGATCGCGGTGTTCAGCGACATCCGCGCGTTGCAGAAACCGCAACGCGGCGTCGTGCTGCAGGCGTACATGCGCTTCTTCGACAAGATCCGCGAGATCTTCGTCGCGCCGGAGCTGGCATGGCTCGACGCGCAGGCCCGCACGGCGCGCGCGCAGATGCTGACCGAACAGATCTTCTGGGCGGTCGCCTGGCTGCCGCGCTACGACCTCGAGGACTACGACCGCATCCGCGAGCGCATGTACGACATATTCGTGCACGGACTCGCAGCGTCCGGCCGCCGCTGGAAACCGCAAGCGCTGTCGCTCGACGCCGTGCTCGAGTCATCCGCGCAGGAATTCACGCCGCGCGAGACGTTTCTGATCGCGGCCACGCGCCTGATCAACGAGCAGGGTTACCGCGGCGCTTCGGTCGAGAAGATCTCCTCGAGGCTGAACGTGACCAAGGGCTCGTTCTATCACCATCACGAAGCGAAGGACGACCTCGTCGTCGATTGCTTCAAGCGCAGCTTCGAAGTCATGCGACGCGTGCAGCGCGCGGTCGGCAGCGAAGAACAGGACGAGCTGACGAAGCTCGCGACTGCGGCATCTGCGCTGGTCGACTATCAGCTGTCCAAGCGCGGACCGTTGCTGCGCACATCGGCGCTCGCTGCCCTGCCAGAGCAGATCGGCCTGCAGATGGTTGAAGCGTCGAACCGCGTCAGCGATCGTTTCGCCTCGATGATCTCTGACGGGATCGCGTCCGGCTCGGTGCGCGCCGTCGATCCCTACATCGCGGCGCAGATGCTGACTGCGACGCTGAATGCGTCGGCGGAGATCCGCTGGTGGATTCCGGATGTGGATCGCGCGCATGCGCCGGCGCTGTATGCGAAGCCGGCGCTGACGGGGATATTCTCGAGATGAAGTGACGCAGTGACGGAAGTCACGTCACTTCGTCACTCCGTCACCCTGCTTCACTATCCGCGCAGTAGCAGTCGCAGTGGCGACGAGCTCGCCCTGCCCCGTGCGCAGCTCGCCTGCAAGAAATGCGATCGTCCCGCCGCGCGCCACGACGCGGCCCTCGCCGGTGAGCGTGCCGAGCGGCGCCGGCCGGATGAAATTCACTTTCAGTTCTATAGTCGGCGCGAAGTGACCGGGTGGCAGCGTGCACACGAGCGCGGGGCCGAGCGTGTCGTCGAGCATCGCCGCGACGAACCCGCCCTGCACGACGCCCATCGGATTGAGGAACTCCTGCTTCGCTTCGAACTGCACGCGGATCGCGCCGCGCTCGGGATCGATTTCGAGGAGCTTGAAACCGAGCGTCACGGCCGCGGGCGGCGGCGGCTTGCGGCCTTGCATCACGTCCCAGAACGGGCCCTCGCGGCTCATCAAAACATTTCCGACGCGTCCGGGGGCCGAATGGTGCTCGTGTGGCGGGCGGTGATGTGGTCGCCGGTGATCATCTCGTCGTACGCCTGGCCGGGACCGACCATCGGATACACGCCGGCGTCGGGATCGATGATCACTTCGAGGAACGCCGGGCCGCGGAACGCGACGAACTCGGCGATGACGCGCGGCAGGTCCTGCTTGCGTTCGAGACGCACCGCGTAGCGGAAGCCGTCGGCCTGCGCCGCCTTGACGAAGTCTTTCTTGTGCAGCGACTTGTCGCTCGCGGACAGGCGGCCCTTGAAGAACAGCTTCTGCCACTGCTTGACCATGCCGTCGCCGAAGTTGTTGAGCACGACGATCTTGACCGGCAGCTCGTACGTCGTGACGGTTTCGAGCTCGCCGAGGTTCATGCGGATGCTCGCATCGCCATCGATGTCGATCACAAGCTTGTCGGGGTTGCCCACTTGGGCACCAATCGCAGCCGGCAAGCCAAAGCCCATCGTCCCCATGCTGCCTGAGCTCAGCCACAGGCGCGGCGCGCGGAAGTCGAAGTACTGCGCGGCCCACATCTGGTGCTGGCCGACGCCGGTCGCGATGATCGCCTCGCCGCGCGTCAGCTTGTTGATCTCTTCGATGACGTGGTACGGCTGGATCAGCGGGCTGCCGCGATCGTAGTTCATCGGATGCGCGCGCTTGAGCTCCGCGCAGTGCGCATGCCACTTCGACCAGTCGCGCTTGAAGCCGATGCGCCGGCCGTAGGCGAGCAACGCACGCAAACCTTCCGGCAGCAGGCCGATGTGACTCCAGCTGACCGGCTTGACCTTGTTGATCTCGGACGCGTCGATGTCGATCTGCGCGATGCGTCGCGCGTTCGGCGCGAACTTCGGCGGATTGCCGGCGACGCGATCGTCGAAGCGCGCGCCGAGCGCGAACAGGAAGTCGCAGTCGTCCACGGCGTAGTTGGCGAATGCCGCGCCGTGCATGCCGAGCATGCTCATGGACAAAGAATGCGTCGTGTCGAATGCGCCCAGGCCCATCAGCGTCGTCACGACCGGCAGGCCGAATTCGAGCGAGAACTCGCGCAGCGCGGCCGCGCCGTCCGAGCGGACCACGCCGCCGCCCGCGTAGATGAGGGGCCGTTGTGCCTCGCCGAGCATCGTGAAGAACTCAGCGCATTGCGCATCCGAGACGACGCTGCGCATGAGTCGGTTCATGCGATGGCGATAGCCGCTCACGGGCAGCCGGCCCGTGCCATGGAACTCGCCGCGCCAGTTCTGCACGTCCTTGGGGATGTCGATGACGACCGGCCCGGGGCGTCCGGTGCGCGCGATCTCGAACGCAGTGCGCAGCGTCGCTTCGAGCTTCGACGCGTCGGTGACGAGGAACACGTGCTTGGCGACCGAGCCCATGATGCTGGCGACCGGCGCTTCCTGGAACGCATCGCTGCCGATCGCGGCGGTCGGCACCTGGCCGCAGATCACGACGATCGGCACCGAGTCGGCCATACAGTCGCGGACCGGGGTGACCGTATTGGTTGCACCCGGTCCGGACGTGACCACGCAGACGCCGACCTTACCCGTCGCGCGCGCATAGCCCGCGGCCATGAACCCGGCGCCCTGCTCGTTGGCCGGCACGACCAGCGGCATCGGCTTGCGTCCGGCCGCTGCACTGGCTTGGTTGTATACGAAAATGGCGTCGTAGGTCGGCAGGATCGCGCCGCCGCTGTAGCCGAAAACGGTTTCGACGCCCTCGTCGGCGAGCACCTGGACGATGATTTCCGCGCCCGCCATTGGCTGGCCAGCGAGCGGATGTGCGGCGTGCGCAGGGCGCGCGGCGTGATTCTCTTTCACGACCTTTTCAACCAATTGATTCCCCGGAAGAGCGGCCGAGACTAGCAGCATTCGCCCGCGGATGTATACGAGCCTCGCAGGCTTCCCGTATGCTCCGGCGATGACCGTCGTGACGCCTCCACCGCAAGCCTGGACCAGCCCGCCCACAGGAAGCCCCGGAATGAGCACGCGCAAGCGCCACATCATTTCGATCCTGCTGCAGAACGAAGTGGGCGCGCTGACGCGCGTCGCGAGCCTGTTCGCCACGCGCGGCTACAACATCGAATCGCTCAGCGTCGCCGCCACCGACGACCCGACCGTGTCGCGCCTGACGCTGGTGACGACCGGCACCGACGCGGTGATCCAGCAGATCGTCAACCAGTCGCTGAAGCTCATCGACGTCGTGAACGTCGATGACGTGACGCGCGATCAGCACGTCGAGCGCGAGCTGCTGCTGATCAAGCTGCGCGCGCCGGCGGCGCAACTCGCCGCGGTGCAGGCGTGCGTGCAGAAAGCAGGCGGCAAAGTATTGTCGGATGAAGCGGAAAGCTTTACCGTCGAGCTTACGGACAGTGAGTCGCAGATCAACAAGTTCATCGCCGAAGCGGGGAATCTCGGCGAAGTACTCGAGGTCGTGCGCAGTGGCGCGCTGGCGATGTTGCGAGGAGCAACGACGCTGCGCGCATAGAACTGCGAGACGTCACAGGTCCACATACCGCGGGCAGCATTGCGACTTTCGGACATCGGGCAGGGTGTTCGGGAGTGACGCTGCCGCGGGCGCTCATGGACAGCGGAGAGACGATGTACCGGTTATACGACTACCTGCCCTCCGGAAACGGCTACAAGGTGCGCCTGGTGCTCAAGCAGCTGGCGCTGCAGTACGAGCTGATCGAGCTCGACATCCGCACCGGCGCGACACGCACCGGCGATTTCCTCACGAAGAATCCCAACGGCCGCATTCCGCTGCTGGAAGTGCCCGGCAAGGGCTTTCTGCCGGAGAGTCACGCCATCATCGCGTATCTCGCAGAAGGCACGCGGCTGATTCCCGCCGATCCGTTCGAGCGCGCGCGCATGTGGCAATGGATGTGCTTCGAGCAATACAACCTCGAGCCGAACATCGCGACGCTGCGTTTCTGGCTGAAGCTCGGCCGCACGCGCGCGGAGCTCGGCGACAAGCTGGTCGAGAAAAAGAAGAACGGCTACGCGGCGCTCGACGTGCTCGAAGAATCGCTGCGCGATCGGGAGTACCTCGCGGCCGGACAGTACTCGCTCGCGGACATCTCGCTGTACGCGTACACGCACGTCGCGCACGAAGGCGGCTTCGATCTCGCGCCGTATCCGGCGATCCGCGCCTGGTGCGAGCGAGTGGAGAAGCAGCCGTCGTGGGCGCCGATTACCGAACGCTGACTAGGGGATGAGCACGGTCGCGCCGATGGTGCGCCGTGCTTCCAGGTCGGCATGAGCGCGCGCTGCGTCCTGCAGCGGATAGTCCTGACCGATCTGCACACCGATCACTGACTTCGAGACGAGGTCGAACATCTCGCTCGCCGCTCGCATCAGCGTGGTGCGGGTCGGAATGTAGTGGAACAGCGTCGGCCGCGTCAGAAACAGCGAGCCGCGCTTGCTCAGCTCGAGCGGCGCCATCGGCGGCACGGGACCCGAAGCGTTGCCGTACGTCACCATCAGACCGCGCGGCCGCAGCGAATCGAGCGAGCCGATGAAGGTGTCCTTGCCGACGGAATCGTAGACCACGTCGACGCCGCGCCCGCCGGTCGCTGCCTTCGTCTTCGCAACCCAGTCGTCGCCGGACAAGAGCACGTGATCGGCGCCGAGCTCGCGCGCACGTTGCGCTTTCTCGTTCGAGCCGACCACCGCGACGACCGTCGCGCCGAGGTGCTTCGCCCATTGCACGAGGATCGAGCCGACACCGCCGACGGCGGCGTGGACCAGGAGCGTGTTGCCCTTGCGCACACGATAGACCTGGCGCAACAGCATCTGGGCGGTCATGCCTTTCAGCATCAGAGCCGCGGCCTGCCGATCGTCGACACCTTCGGGAATGCGCACCAGCCGTTCGGCGGGCAGCACGCGCGCTTCGCTGTATGCGCCGGAGGAATTGAATGCGTAAGCGACACGGTCGCCGACCTTGACCTGGGTGACGCGCGGGCCGACGGCTTCGACCACACCCGCGGCCTCGCGGCCGAGCACGGCGGGCAGCGTCACCACGTACAGGCCGGTGCGCTCGTAGGTATCGATGAAGTTCAGGCCGATGGCCGTGTGCCGGACTCGTACCTGGCCGGCGCCCGGCTCGGGGACGTCGACCGTCTCCCAGCGCAGGACTTCCGGACCGCCGAAACTGTGGATGCGAATCGCGTGCGTCATGCACGCATGTTACAACGCCTGGTCGTCGGTCTCCCCCGTCCGGATGCGGACCACGCGCTCGACGTCGGTGATGAAAATCTTGCCGTCGCCGACCTTGCCGGTCTTGGCCGCGCCGATGATCGCTTCCACGACCTGGTCTTCGAGCGCGTCCGAGACGGCGACCTCGATGCGGGTCTTCGGGACGAAATCCACCACGTACTCGGCGCCGCGATACAGCTCGGTGTGGCCGCGTTGCCGGCCGAAGCCTTTGACCTCCGTGACGGTCATTCCCGAGACGCCGATCTCCGACAGCGCGGCACGGACGTCGTCGAGTTTGAAGGGCTTGATGATTGCGCTGATGAGTTTCATTCCCCTGGGCTCCTGTCGCGAAGTGCCTCGAACCGCAAATGCACGTTCTATGCCGGCGCGGAAGTGACGGGTGACCGCTGACTAGTGGCGTGTCGCTGCACCAGTTTAGCGCGGCCCGCGGCGGCGGCGCGCGTCTTTAGTGCGTCATGAACACTTCAGAGGGGGTGCATCAGTCGAGCCGCTTGTGGAAGCGCAGGGTGACGACCGTGAGCGCCACGGCCGTGAACGCAAGCAGCTTGTAGATGGGGACCTGCAGCTCGGCCAGGCCGGCGCCGCGCAGCACGATTCCGCGCACGAGCTCGACGAAATGCGTCAGCGGCAGGAGCTGCGCAATCCAGCGCGCCGCCGGCGGCATGCCGTCGAAGGGGAACACGAAACCCGACAGCAGGATCGAGGGCAGCAGCACGAAGATCGACATCTGGAACGCCTGGATCTGCGTCTGCGCAAGCGTCGAGGCGATCAGGCCGAGCGTCAGCGTGGCGGCAATGAACAGCAACGCCGCCGCATAGAACGCGAACAGGCTGCCGTTGATCGGGACGCCGAACAGCAGCACGCCGAGCATCAGCACCAGTGTGGCCTGGATCAGCCCGATGAAAATGTAGGGCACGAGCTTGCCCAGCATCAGCTCGAGCGAGCTCGCCGGCGTCGTGATCAGCAGCTCGAGATTGCCGCGCTCGCGCTCGCGCACGATCGCCATCGCCGTGAACATCGTCATGGTCATCGTCAGGATCACGCCGATCAGCGTCGGCACGATCTGCACGGCCGTGCGCTTCTCCGGGTTGTATTCCGTCCGGACCTCGAACACCTGCTGACTGCTGCCGTAGATGCCCTCGCGCACCGGCAGCGGCATCGCGGCGAACCCGCGCGCGATGTTCTCGATCGTCGGCTCACTGCCATCGACGAGCAACTGCGCGAGGGGCTGGCCGCCGACGACGCGGCGTCGCTCGAAGTCCGCCGGGATGTAGACGCCGATCGACACTTCGCCCGAGCGCAGGCGCCGGCGCAGATCCGCCTCAGACGACGCGTATTCGCGCACTTTCAGGGTGCCAGTCGCCTCCATGTCCGCGACCAGAGCGCGCGACATCGACGTACGCGCGTCGTCGACGACCGCAGCGCTCAGGCCGCGCACGTCGAAGTTGATCGCGTAGCCGAACAAGATCATCTGCAGCAGCGGCAGGCCGACGATCATGCCGAACGTCAGCCGGTCGCGCCGCAGCTGGCGGATCTCTTTGCTGGCGATGGCGAAGATGCGTCTCATGATCAATTGCTGATTCATCAATGACTGAATTGGGTGGCGGCGACGAACACGTCTTCGAGACTCGCATGGACGCGCTCGACTTTGCCCTGCACGCCGTGCTGTGCGAGCAACGCGCGGATGCTGCCTTCGGGATCTGCGCGATCCCGCGCGAGCAGCGCATGCAATCGGTTGCCGAGCTGAGCAACGCTCTTCACGAAGTCCTGGCCGTCGAGCGCGTGACGCGCGCCGCGAACATCGTCCGCTTCGATTTCGATGACTGCCGCGTCGATGGAGTCCATCAGCCGCCGCGGCGCGCCTTCTGCGACGAGACGCCCGCGATCGAGAATCGCAAGGCCGTGGCAACGCTCCGCCTCGTCCATGTAATGCGTCGACACCAGGATCGTCGTCCCCCGGTCGACCAGCTCGAACAGGCTCTCCCAGAAGTCGCGGCGGCTTTGTGGATCGACTGCGCTGGTCGGCTCGTCGAGCAACAGCAGTTCGGGCTCGTGCAGCGTGGCGGCGGCGAGCGCGAGGCGTTGCTTCTGACCGCCGCTCATCGTGCCGGCGCGCTGATTGCGCCGATCGTCGAGGCGGTACTGCTCGAGCCGCTCATCGACGCGCGCCGTGCGCAAGGTGCCCGAGAGCCCGAAGATGCGGCTCATGAAGTCGAGATTCTCCTGGACCGTCAGGTCTTCCCACAGCGAGAAGCGCTGCGTCATGTAGCCGATCTTCATGCGCAGCTGCTCGGCATCGCGCGGCACTGGATGGCCGAGAACCGTGCACTCGCCGTCGCTCGGCCGCAGCAGGCCGCAGAGCATGCGGATCGTCGTCGACTTGCCGGAGCCGTTCGGACCGAGAAAGCCGTAGATCGATGCGCGCGGGATATCGAGGCTCACGTGATCGACCGCCGTGAGCTTGCCGAAGCGGCGAGTCAGATTGCGCGCGCTGATGGCCGGCTCGGATTCGGCGCGAGCGTTCATTTGCTGCGGTCCGCCAGCGTGACCTGTACAGGCATGCCGGTCGGCACGTTCGCGGCCGCGCGCTGATCCAGATCGATCAGCGTGAGATACGAGAGCCGCGAACGATCTTCCTGCGTCAGCGCGTAGTACGGCGTGAATGCAGCTTCCGCCGAGACGAAGCGAACGACTCCGCTCAGATCCTCGTCGCGCCCATCGACACGCACGTGCGTGCGCGTGCCGGGCTGGAAGCGCGTGCGCAGCGGTTCTGGCACGTACACGCGAGCATAGGGCGTGCCATCCGCGAGCATGACGATCAGCGGCCTGCCGGCGGTCGGCCGCTCGCCGAGCTTGTACGGGATGGCTTCGATGCGTCCGGCGCGCGGCGCCTTGACGACATAGCGCGCCGCGCTCGTCTGCAATTCGACGAGCGCCGCCTGCGCTTGCTTGAGCGAGGCTTCGGCCTGATCGAGCTCCTCGACTCGCGTACCTTCGAGCAGCAGGTTGAGCCGCGCCGTGGTTTGCTTGTCCGTACCGGCCGCGCTGTCGCGCCGCGCGCGGGCCTGGTCGAGCTGCGACTGGCTCACGAGCTTGCGCTCGACGAGATCCTGCACGCGCCGATACTCGTTGGTTTCCGTCTCGAGCGCGCTGCGCGCGGATTCGAGCGCCGCGCGCGCCTCGACGATCTCCTGGGCGCGCGGCCCCTTGACGAGCTCGGCGAGGCGATGCTCCGCGACGTTCTTGGCAGCGGCAGCCTGATCGAGACGCGCCTGCATCGAACCGAGCTCCTGACGCATCAGTGTCGCGCCGGCCGCGACGGCGTCGCCTTCGCGCACGGCAATCTCGACGATCGGCTCGTTGGATTCCGCGATCAGCTCCAGGCGGTCGCGCTCCAGCGTGCCGAGAATCTGGCCGTCGTAGCTGTCGCCGCACGCGACGAGCGCGAGCGTGGCTGGGATCAGTAACAGGGCTCTGAGTTTCATGCGTGATGCTCCGGACTCGCCGCCGAGGCCGCGCCCGCCACGAACAGCCGCGCTGTGTGTGTAATGAGCCGCTCGATTTCCTCGTCGTCGTACGTCAAGCCGAGCACGGGACCCGCGACCGCGCGCGCGAGGAACGGAAAGATGCACAGCGACATGAGGGACAAGGCGGCCAGGCGCACGTCGAGGTCCTGGCGCAGGCTGCCGGCGCCGCGCGCCCGCTGCAGCAACTCCATGACGAGCGGCGCCTGCCGCCCCGCCACGTCGCGAATGAACGTGGCGCGGAACCGCCCTTTCTCCGCCAGCACTTCGTTGACGATCAGCGTCGCGATCCACGGGTTCGCCGCGGCGGTGCGCATGTGCATGCGGATCAGCATCGCGGGATCGATCACAGCGCCCGCCTGCGAGAGCGAGCCGGCGATCAGCTCGCGCACCGGTCCGATGGCGCGCTCGAGCATTGCGCGGAACAGCCCGAGCTTGTTGCCGAAGTAGTAGTGAATCATCGCGGGAGTCGTCTCCGCCGCGACCGCGATCTGTCGCGCCGTCACACGCTCGAAGCCGTGCTTGAGGAACAGCTTGCTCGCGGCGTCCAGCAATGCGCTGCGGACGTCGCTGTCGGCGTCCACGGGTGGACGCCCGCGACTGCGGACCCGGAGCCGCCGGCGGCGCGGCGTGTGTGCGGTAGTACTCATTTGCAGCCTCGGCGCAATATTAAACATGTGTTTAAATATAAGCCAGTCCCGCAGACGAAACTGCAAAGAATTCCGACACTCCCGGAACTGCTTCGCGAATGTCGGCAAAGGTTGCGCCGCTTCCTTGTGGGCCCGGGGCGGCTATGACACAAAGGCGCCACGTTTCCTGGGGAGGAAGCATGGGATTGGGTCAGGTCGCCGGCGCCGCGGTGCGCGCCGGTCTGTGGGTCGTCGCAATCGCGACACTCGCGCCGTGCGTCGCGGCTGCGAGCGACAGTGCGCGCCCGGCACATATCACCTATTTCGAGCCTCTCTATCTCCTGCCCTCCGCCGCCGGCAGCGCCGAGCAGAAGAGCGGCGCCGGGCTGCAGCAGTTGCGCTTCGACGCGTTCGGTCGCCGCTTCGAAATTTCCCTCGGCCTGAACACCCGCCTCATGGAGAACAAGCCGGAGCAGTCGTCGCTCCAGCTCTATCGCGGCTCGATCGACGGCATGCCCGGATCGTGGGTGCGGCTCGCAACGAAAGGCGAGGCCCTGCACGGAATGATGTGGGACGGCTCGCAACTGTATGCGATCGAGCCCGCGGCCGAAGTCAGCGACTCGCTCGACTCCCCGCCCCCAGATGAGTCACAGACGGTCGTCTTCCGCCTCGCCGACGCGACGATGGATCCGGGCGCGGCAGCGTGCGGCTCCGAGAGCGCGCCGATGAAGGCGAGCGAAGCATTCGACGCGCTGACGACCGAGCTGAAGAGCACGACGCTGGCGATGCAGGCGGCCGGCGCGACGCGCCGTCTCGATCTGTCGGCGCTGGGCGATGCTCGCTTCCTGCAACGCTACGGTAACGAGAAGGACGCGCGCGACGCGATCCTGACGCGCCTCAACAACGTCGACGGCATCTACAGCTCGCAGCTGGCGATCGAAATCCGCGTCGGCACGCTGGCGGTGCCGGACGCCGCCCACGATCAGTTGTCGGCGGCCACCGATCCGAAGAGCCTGCTGCGCGAGCTCGCGAATCTGCGCAAGCGCTCGGCGGATCTGAACTCGCAGGGCGTCACGCACCTGTTCACCGATCGCGACCTCGACGGCAGCACGATCGGCATCGCGTACCTCGGCTCGCTGTGCGACAAGCAGAACGCGGTCGGCCTGACCGAGTCGCGCAACGTCTGGCTGGACTCGCTGGTCGCAGCGCACGAGCTCGGCCACAACTTCGGCGCGGATCACGACGGGGACCAGAACGGCAGCTGCCCGAACACGCCCTCCTCCGGCTTCCTCATGGCGCCGGTCGTGAGCGGCACCGACGATTTCTCGGCCTGCAGCCTCAGCCGCATGCGGCAGGGCGCGCAGCACGCGAGCTGCATCAGCAACCTCCCCCCTGCGAACGTGCGCATCTCGGACAGCCTCGGCTCCCTGCACGGACCGCTCGGCACGCCCTTCGCCTGGCAGATGTACGTCATGAATGCGGGCGGCCTGACAGCGACAGGTGTGCGCGTCGAGCTGGCGCTGCCCGCGGCCCTCACGATCGTCGATGCGAGCGTCATCGGCGGCTCGTGCACGAGCGGCGGCGGCGGCGTGCAATGTGAGATCGGCGACCTGGCGGGCGGTGGCTCGCGCGCGATCGATCTGCAGCTCCGGGGCGATGTCGCTGGGACGAACACGATCACTGCGCAGGTCACGGCCGACAACGACTCCAATCGCAGGGACAACGAGGGCTCGGGCTCGGTCGTCATCGAAGCGCCGGCCGACGTCTCCGTGACGCTGCAGGGTCCGACGACCGCGACCGCCAAGAAGACGTTCACCGTCGGATTCCAGATCGCCAACATCGCGGCCGACAACGCCGGAACGGTCAGAGTGCAGATCGACATTCCCGCGGGCACGACTGTCGGCAGCGCTTCGCTCGCCAACGGCAGCTGCACGACAGCCGCGGCGCAGATCGAGTGCACGCTGGCGCCGCTCGGACCCGGCATCGTGGCGAGCGGCTCTGTGTCGCTGATGGCGTCGGCGCCGGGCAGCGCGACCCTGCACGCCGCGGTCTCCGGCGACTACTACGATTCGAACAGCGCCAACGACACCGCCGAGCTCGTCGTCGCCGTCAGCAGCGCGTCCTCCCCTGCGACTGCCGAGCCCCCGTCATCCGGCGGCGGTGGCGGCTCGTTCGGACTGCTGCTGCTCCTGGCGCTCGCCCCGCTGCAATTCGCCCGCCGCCGGCGCGCTTGAAAGCGCGCTCGACTGTCGCCATCTTGGCTCGCATGCTTGCGGTTCCCGCAGGTGTGAGAACGCACGGTGGCAACTTACAAGGACTACTACCAGATCATGGGCGTGGCTCGCGACGCGAGCCAGGACGAGATCAAGCGCGCCTATCGGCGGCTGGCGCGTAAATTTCACCCGGACGTCAGCAAGGAAGCGAACGCGGAAGAGAAATTCAAGGAAGTGCAGGAGGCGAACGAGGTCCTGAAGGATCCGCAGCGCCGCGCCGCCTACGATCAGCTCGGCTCGAACTGGCGCGCCGGCCAGGAATTCCGTCCGCCGCCCGACTGGGGCCGCGACTTCGAGTTCTCCGCGTCCTCGTTCGGCGGCGGCGCCCATATCAATGATGGGGACTTCAGCGATTTCTTCGCTTCTTTGTTCGGCCAGCGCAGTCCGTTCGGGCAACCCTTCAGTGGACGTAGCGGCCCGGGCGGCGGCGGGCGCGCTCGCGCCTTCGCCGCCGCCGGCGAGGACCACGTCGCCAAGATCCAGATCGATCTCGAAGACGCATTCAACGGCGGCGCTCACACGCTCGAGCTCAAGGCGCCGCAGCTCGGCGACGACGGACGCGTCGTCGTGCACCCGCGCACGCTCAAGGTGACGATTCCCGCCGGCGTGATCGAAGGTCAGCGCATTCGTCTCGCCGGACAGGGCAGTCCCGGCGTCGGCGGCGGCCCGGCCGGTGATCTGTACCTGGAAATTGGCTTTCGCCCGCACCGTCTGTTCACGGCTGACGGTCGCGATATCACGCTGACGTTACCGATCGCGCCGTGGGAAGCCGCACTGGGCGCAACGGTGCAGACGCCGACGCTCGCGGGTCCCGTCGACCTGCGCATTCCGCCGAACGCGAAGGCTGGACAGAAGATGCGCCTCAAAGGCCGCGGCCTCCCCGGCCCGAGCGCCGGCGATCAATACGTCGTGCTGAAGATCGTGCTGCCGCCGGCCGACACGCCGCGCGCGAAAGAGCTCTACGAGCAGATGCAGCGCGAGTTGCCGTTCGATCCAAGGGCAGAGTGACGAAGCTCAGTGCGTCCTGTCCAACAGGTACGCGACCCGGCGCGGGATCGCCAGGTCCATGTGCTCCTTCTCGATGAAATCGGCCGCGCCTTCGCGCATCGCATCCACTGCAGCGCGTACGTCCGTCTCCTCGCCGAGCACGATCACGGGCGGCGAAGTTTCCGCAGCGCGCAGCCGCCGCAACAGATCGAGGCCGGACATGCCCGGCAGCAGCACGTCGGTAATTACACAACAGAGAGTGTCGCAGCCAAGCGTGTCGACTTTGGCCGCGAGGTAGCTTTCGGCGCTGTCGTAGTCCTGTATTTCGGCGTCGAGGGAGCTGAGCAGTGAGCACAGCAGGCGGCGGGCCGCCTCATCGGCTTCGATCACTGCGACGATGGGACGGGAGATGCGCACGGAATAATGATTGCTGAGAAAAAAGCGGCCACGGCCACCGTACATAGAGAGCCCGAGCCGCAGGGAGGATTGGGGGCGGTGGACTCGCCTGTGGGCCGTGGTCGCATGGCCCGCATCTTTCCTTCCGAGCGACCGCAGCTAGAAGTCGCACTTGTACTTAAGGTTTGCGCAGTGCGTGCAAATGCGAATTTGCGGCAAGAAACTTTGCTCTCAGACCTGTCCGACTTCCAGCACCATGCGCACCAGGTGTGCGAGCGAGGACGCCTGCATTTTCTCCATCACGCGCGCGCGATGGATCTCGACGGTGCGCTGACTCAGCTTCAGGTCGCCGGCGATCACTTTGTTCGCCTTGCCGTGCACCACGAGGTCGAGCACTTCGCGCTCGCGCGGAGTCAGCGTTTCCAGACGGCGGCGGATGTCGTTGCGCTCGCCGAGTGCAGCGCGATTGCTGCTGTCCTTTTCCAATGCCTGGTTGATGCGATCGATGAGGTCCTGGTCGCGGAACGGCTTCTGGATGAAATCCACCGCGCCCGCCTGCATCGCTTCGACCGCCATCGGCACGTCGCCGTGGCCGGTGATGAAGATGATCGGCAGGATCGAGTGCTTTTCGTTCAGCTTCTGCTGCAATTCCAGGCCCGACATGCCCGGCATGCGGATGTCGAGCACCAGGCAGCCGGCCCGATCCTCGCCGTACGCATCGAGAAACTCCTGCGCCGAGCCGAACGTCTCGACCGCGTGTCCGACCGAGCGCAGCAACAGCTTCAGCGCATCGCGGACCGCGGCGTCGTCGTCCACGACGAAGATGGTCGGCCGTGCATGATTGGAATTTCCCCTCATTGATCAACTCCCTGCTGACGCCGGAACTGCCGGCAACGTGAAAAAGAAGCGCGCGCCTCCGCCCGGATTGGCGCCGCACCACAGCTTGCCGCCATGTGCGCGCACGATCGAGCGGCTGATCGACAGGCCGAGGCCGGTGCCGCCCGGCTTGGTCGTGAAGAACGGATTGAACAGCTCCGCCATCGTCGTGGCGTCGACGCCGACGCCGCGGTCCGCGACCATGAACTCGACGTCGCCCTCGCTGTCGACGAGCGTGCGCAGCACGATCTCGCGCCGTGCTTCGGGCACTTCGACCATCGCGTCGATGCTGTTGCGGACCAGGTTGAGAATGACCTGCTGGATTTGCACGGCGTCGGCCTGCACGAGCGGCGCTTGCGGCGCGGGTTCGAGCAGCATGCGCACGCCGTTGTGACGCGCGTCGGTCTGCGCGAGCGTCAGCACGTCCTCGAGCAGGCGATTCGCTTCGATCAGCTCGCGCCGCACTTCGCGATTTTTCACGAACGTGCGCAGCCGGCGGATCACTTCGCCGGCGCGCAACGCCTGCGCGCCGATGTGATTGAGCGCGGCCTCGACCTCGTCCTTGCTCGCGTCGTCCTGTCCGATCAGGCGCTGACATGCCTGCGCGTAGGTCGCGATGGCGGTGAGCGGCTGATTCACTTCGTGCGCGATGCCCGCCGCCATCTCGCCCATCGTCGAGATGCGGCCGAAGTGCGCGATGCGATCCTGCATCTGCCGCGCTTCATCTTCGGCGCGACGGCGATCGGTGATGTCGTGCAGCGTGCCGACCTGACGCAACGGACGTCCGTCCGCTGCACGCGTCGTCTGCGCCAGGTGATGCACGTAGCGCAGCGAGCCGTCGGGATGAATCACGCGGTACTCGGTATCCATCTGTCGTCCGCTTGCGTCCAGCTCGGCGCGCGCCTGCTGCCAGCGTGCGCGGTCCGCCGGATGAACCATGGGTTCCAGGTATTCGTAAACCGCGATGTACGGCTCGCCGTAGCGGCGGCCGAGCACGCGGTACAGGTGCGGCGACCAATAGTCCTCGTACTTGCCGTCGAAGTGCACGACGTAGTTGCCGAGATTGGCGATCTCCTGAGCGATCGTCAGCTGCGCTTCGCTCCGGCGCAGCGCTTCCTCAGCATTGCGCCGCACCGTGATGTCGCGGATGAAGCCGACGAAGCGCGGCGGCTCCGTGCCCTGCACGCGTCCCACCGCCAGCTCCGCGGAGAACTCGCTGCCGTCGCGCCGCTTGGCGATCAGCTCGCGGCCGATGCCGATGATGCGCGGCTCGCCGGCCTCGATGTAATGGCGCAGGTAGTCCTCGTGCTGCGAGCGGTACGGCTCGGGCAGCAGCATGTTCACCTTCAGTCCGATGACCTCCTGCTCGTTGTAGCCGAACATGCGCTCGCCGGCGTGATTCAGCAGCTCGATCCGCCCCTCGTGATCGAACAGCACGACCGCGTCCACTGCCGCGTCGAGTACGGCCTGAAACTCCCGTTCCAGCCGGTGCGCCCGCTCCTCCTGAAGCTCCGCGACTCGCAGTAGGGTCATGGCGGAGGATTATACTTCGCGTCGGCAATGACGCATGCGAACGTTCTGCTGATCGACGCGAACACGGACGACGAGCGTCTGTTCCGCGAGGAGCTGGCGCTGGTGCGCGACCAGCCGTTCGCGCTCGAGGTCGTGCGCAGCCTGGGCGCGGCCCTCGCGCGGCTCAAGGAGCAGAGGTTCGACGTCATCCTGCTCGACCTCAACCTGCCCGACAGCCTCGGCCTGACGACCTTCCTGCGCCTGCAGCCGAAGGCCGGGCTGCAACCGATCGTCGTGCTCGTGGGCCAGGCGGACGAGGACGTCGGCGCGGAAGCGGTCGAGCGCGGCGCGCTCGATTTCCTCATCAAGCAGCAGATCGTCAGCACGCTGCTCGCGAAGGCGCTGCGCTACGCGACCGAGCGCACGCACACGATGCTGGCGCTCAAGGCTTCGGAAAGCCGGTATCGTGAGCTGTACGAGAACGTCGTGGCGGGCGTGTTCCAGACCACGCCGGACGGAAAGTTCATGGCGGCGAACCCGGCGCTGGTGCGCCTGCTCGGCTATGCCTCCGAAGACGAGCTGCTGGAGATCAACATCGGTGAGGATTTATACGTACACGCCGAGGATCGCGCCAACTGGTTGCGCAGCATGGCGACGGCCGGCGAAATCCGTAACGCCGAGCTCGTGCTCCGGCGCAAGGACGGTCGCAAGATCGTCGTACTGGAGAACTCGCGCACGGTCCGCGATGAGCACGGACGCACTCTCTACTACGAAGGCACGCTCACCGACATCACCGAAGCGCACGAGCTCTCCCGGCAACTTTCGTATGAGGCGAGCCACGATGCGCTGTCCGGCCTGATCAACCGCCGCGAGTTCGAGATCCGTCTGCAGCGCGCGCTCGATTCCGCGCAGGCGACCGGTGCGTTCCACGCCGTGTGCTACCTCGACCTCGATCAGTTCAAGGTGATCAACGACACGTGCGGTCACATCGCGGGCGACGAGCTGCTGCGACAGCTCGCGCAGGTCTTGCAGAGCCGCGTGCGCAGCAACGACGCGCTCGCGCGGCTCGGCGGCGACGAGTTCGGTTTGCTGTTGCACGACTGTTCCGTGGCCGATGCGACGAATATTGCGAACGCCCTGCTCAAGGCCGTCGAGCAGTATCAGTTCGTGTGGGGCGCGAGCACGTTCACCGTCGGCGCGAGCATCGGGCTCGTGCCGCTGACCGGCAACTTCCGCCGCATCACGCAAGTTCTGCAAGCGGCGGACGCGGCGTGCTACGCGGCCAAGGACCAGGGCCGCAATCGCGTGCACGTCTATCAGGAAGACGACACGGTCGTCGCGCAGCGCCACGGCGAGATGCAATGGGTGGCGCGCGTCAAGCGAGCGCTGAGCGAGAACCGCTTCCTGCTGGAAGCGCAGCCGATCGTGCCGATCGCCGGCGATGGCGCGACGGCAGCGGCGCTGTCGTATGAGCTGCTGCTGCGAATGCGCGACGAGAACGGTCATGTCGTGCCGCCCGGCGCGTTCCTGCCCGCGGTCGAGCGCTACAACCTGTCGCTACGCCTGGACCGCTGGGTGATCTCGAGCGCGCTGCATTGGCTCGCGGCGAATCCGGCGCCGTCAGCGCGCATCGCGCGCGTCTATGTGAACCTGTCCGGCGATTCGGTCGGCGATCCGCAGCTGCACGAGTTCATTCGCGCCACCCTCGACGAGACACGCGTTGCCCCGACGAAGATCGGCTTCGAGATCACCGAGACCGCGGCGATCGGCAACCTGACGCGCGCCAACCAGCTGATCGCGGACCTGCGCCGCCTCGGCTGCTCGTTCAGCCTCGACGACTTCGGCAGCGGCGTCTCCTCGTTCGCGTATCTCAAGGCGCTTACTGTCGACTGGCTGAAGATCGACGGGCTGTTCGTCGGCAACATCGTGCACGACCGCATCGACTACGAGATGGTGCGCTCGATCACCGACATCGGGCACGTGATGGGCAAGAAGGTGGTCGCGGAGTCGGTCGAAAGCGCCGCAGTGCTGGCGCGGCTAAAGGACATCGGCGTCGACTACGCGCAGGGTCACGCCCTCGGCGCCCCCCAACCCCTCACGTCGTTGTAGTTCGTTCACGCCAACACCACCAGCAGATCCTTCGAGTCGATCGGCTCGCCCGGATGCGTCACCACTTCCGCGATGGTGGCATCCCGATCGGCGCGCACCGTCGTCTCCATCTTCATCGCTTCGATCGTCACCAGCACGTCGCCGCGCGACACGCGGCCGCCCTGGCTGACCGGCACGGTCGCGACAGTCCCCGGCATCGGGGCAGCGACATGGTTCGCGTTAGTGGGATCCGCTTTGCGGCGCGGCGGCTTGACCGCAACGTGACTGCGATCCTGCACTTTGACGGACCGCGGCTGACCGTTGAGCTCGAAGAACACCGTGCGCGTGCCGTCTTCCTGGCCGTCGCTGACTGCGACGAAGCGCACGATCAGCGTCTTGCCGCGCTCGATGTCGACGCTCACTTCGTCGCCCGGCTCGAGACCGTAGAAGAACATCGGCGTCGGCAGCACCGTGACCTGTCCGAAGGTCTGCCGCGCCTGCATGTAGTCGAGGAAGACCTTCGGATACATCAAATAGGACGCGAGCTCCTCTTCGGTCGTCTCGCGCCAGGTCTTGCGATTGAGGTCCGCATGCGCCTGCGCCAGATCGATCGCCGGCAGCACTTCGCCCGGCCGCACCTGCAGCGGCTCCACGCCCTTCAGCACTTTCTTCTGCAGCGCCGGCGGAAAGCCGCCGTACGGCTGGCCGAGGTCACCGCGGAACAGCGAGACCACCGATTCCGGAAACGCGATCTGCGTGTGCGGATCGAGCACCTGCTCCGGCGTCAGCCCGCTGGTCACCATCAGCAGCGCCAGATCGCCGACGACTTTCGAAGTCGGCGTCACCTTGACGATGTCGCCGAACATTTCGTTGACCTGCGCGTAAGCGCGCGCCACTTCCGGCCAGCGCGTGTCGTCAATACCGAGCGAGCGCGCCTGCTCGCGCAGATTCGTGAACTGCCCGCCGGGCATGCCGTGCACGTAAACCTCGGACGCGCCCGAGCGTAGATCGCTCTCGAACGCCGCGTAGCAGTGACGCACCTGCTCCCAGTAACCCGACAGGATGCGCAGGTTCTCTGTGTCGACGCCGCTATCGCGCGGGCTGTGGCGCAGCGCCTCGACGATCGAGCCGAGATTCGGCTGCGACGTCAGGCCGCTCATCGAGTCGAGCGCGCCGTCGACCGCGTCCGCGCCTGCGTCGACTGCCGCGAGAACGCTCGCCGCGGCGATGCCGCTGGTGTCGTGCGTGTGGAAATGAATCGGCAGGCCGGTTTCTTCCTTCAGCGTCTTGACCAGTGCGTACGCGGCGCGCGGCTGACACAGGCCCGCCATGTCCTTGATGCCGAGAATGTGCGCGCCGGCGCGCTGCAGCTCGCGCGCGAGCGTCACGTAGTACTTCAGGTCGTACTTGGTCTGGCGCGGATCGCTGAGATTGCCGGTGTAGCAGATGGCCGCTTCGCACAGCTTGCCGGACTCGCGCACGGCGTCGATTGCGACGCGCATGTTCTCGACCCAGTTCAGCGAATCGAAAATGCGGAACAGGTCGATGCCGCCGCGCGCCGCCTGCTGCACGAAGTAGCGCACGACGTTGTCGGGGTAGTTCGTGTAGCCGACGGCATTCGCCGAGCGCAGCAGCATTTGCAACAGCAGGTTCGGCATGGCCGCACGCAGCTCGTGCAGGCGTTGCCAGGGACACTCCTGCAGGAAGCGCATCGCCACGTCGAACGTCGCTCCGCCCCAGCATTCGACCGAGAACAGGTTCGGCATGAGGCTCGCGTAGTACGGCGCGATGACAGCGAGATCGTGCGTGCGGAAGCGCGTGGCGAGCAGCGACTGGTGCGCGTCGCGCATCGTCGTGTCCGTCAGCAGCACGCGCTGCTGGTCTAGCATCCAGGTGGCGAATCGCTCAGGGCCCAGCTCATCGAGTTTCTGTTTCGTGCCCGGCGCGGGCGCCGGCAGGTCCAGCTTCGGCAGCTTCGGATTCGTCAGCCGCGCCGGGCGTCTGCGACCCTTCACTTCGTCGTTGCCGTTGACGATCACTTCGCCGATGAAGGTCAGCAGCCGCGTGGCGCGGTCGCGCCGGCGCGGGAAGCGAAACAGCTCCGGCGTCTCGTCGATGAACTTCGTCGTGTACTGCGCCTGCGCGAAGCGCGGATGCATGATCAGCTGATCGAGGAAGCGCAGGTTGGTCGCCACGCCGCGCACGCGGAATTCCCACAGCGCACGATGCATGCGCATGATCGTGTCCTGCGGCGTCTGCGCCCACGCCGTCACTTTCACGAGCAGCGAGTCGTAGGAAGGCGTGATGATCGCGCCGGAGTACGCGGTGCCGGCATCGAGCCGGATGCCGAAACCCGCCGGGCTGCGATACGCGGAGATGCGCCCGTAGTCGGGGATGAAATTGTTCTCGGGGTCTTCCGAAGTCACCCGGCACTGCATCGCGTAGCCGTTGAGCCGGATGTCTTCCTGGCGCGGCACGCCGCTTGCGGGAGCCCCGATCGCCGCGCCCTCGGCGATGCGGATCTGCGCACGCACGATATCGATGCCCGTGACGGCCTCGGTCACGGTGTGCTCGACCTGCACGCGCGGATTCACTTCGATGAAGTAGAACTTGCCGGTGTCCGCGTCCTGCAGGAACTCGACCGTGCCCGCGTTGAGGTACCGCACGGCGCGGCCGATCTTCAGTGCCTGCTCGCACAGATCGCGCCGCTGCTGTTCGTCGAAGAACGTCGCGGGCGCTCGCTCGACCACCTTCTGGTTGCGCCGCTGCACCGTGCAATCGCGCTCGAACAGGTGCACGAGGTTGCCGTGCGAGTCGCCGAGCAGCTGCACTTC
This sequence comes from Steroidobacteraceae bacterium, assembly GCA_036004505.1. Taxonomy (GTDB): domain Bacteria; phylum Pseudomonadota; class Gammaproteobacteria; order Steroidobacterales; family Steroidobacteraceae; genus Steroidobacter. The sequence continues at coordinate 80,293 of DASYRK010000110.1, read as the reverse complement.
AATGTGCCGCGCGCGCTGCACCAGCTTTTCGAGATACACCTCGTCGTTGCCGAACGCCGCCTTCGCCTCGCGGCGTGCGGTTGCGACGTTCTCGGCGAGCTCGGACTCGCTGTTCACGACGCGCATGCCGCGGCCGCCGCCGCCCCAGCTCGCCTTGAGCATCACGGGATAGCCGACCTCGGCTGCGAGCCGCGCGGAAGCGGCATCGTCGCGCGGGAGCGGCGGAGTCGCTGGCATCACGGGAACGCCCGCCGCAACCGCGAGCTCGCGCGCGCTGACCTTGTTGCCGAGCTTGCGCATGATCTGCGGCGTCGGGCCGACGAAGATCAGCCCTGCGGCGGCGCACGCCTCGGCGAATGCGGGATTCTCCGACAGAAAACCGTAGCCGGGATGAATCGCATCGACCTGCGCGGCCTGCGCGATGCGCACGATGTCGGCGATATCCAGGTAGGCATCGACGGGCGTGCGCCCGGCGCCGACGAGGTAGCTCTCGTCCGCCTTCATCCGGTGCAGCGAGAAGCGGTCTTCCTGGGAATAGATCGCGACGGTGCGAATGCCGAGCTCGGTCGCCGCGCGCATGACGCGGATCGCGATCTCGCCGCGATTGGCAACCAGGAGACTGCGGATACGTCCGGGCATGGCCGGAGCATACCAAGGGGACATTGCTCATTTCGTGTCCACGCCATCGCAAATAACGATGGCCCGATCGAAATGAGGAATGTCCCGTTACGCCCGGCGGGCTGAGTCGAGCGGCTGCGGCGAGGAGCCCTTGCGAAATTCGCCGGTGTGCAGCTGCTCGTATTCCTTGTCCATGATCACGACGCAGTTGCGGCCGCGCTCCTTCGCGTCGTACAGCGCTTCGTCCGCCAGCTGGATGAGGCCGTAGTGCGTGCGGCCCGGCCTCGGCACGACGCACGCCGCGCCGATGCTCACCGTTAGCCGCTGGCCCGGCGCGGGCGAGGCGGCGTGCACGATGGCGAGCGATTCGATCTCCATCTGGATGCGGCGCGCCGCGGCTTCGACGTGGCCGCGGTCGGCTTCGTACAGCACGATCGCGAATTCCTCGCCGCCATAGCGCGCCGTGATGTCGAGCGGCCGGCGCGCACAGCGGCTCAGGCACCACGCGACCTGGCGCAGGCATTCGTCGCCCGCCTGGTGCCCGTAGTAGTCGTTGTAAGCCTTGAAGTGGTCGATATCGATCAGCAGCATGCCGAGCGCCGCGTTGTCACGCGTTGCCTGCGGCCAGATGCGATCGACGTGCTCGTCGAACAGCCGGCGGTTGTGAATCCCCGTCAGGCCGTCGCGGCTCGCGGTCTCGATCAGCAGGCGCTCTTCGAGATAGTTGGTGCGCGTCGCGCGCTCCAGCGTGTAGCAGACCATCGCGCCGATCACGTTGGTGAAAATCAGCACGCCGCCGTCGATCACCTGCACGGAGGCCGGCAAGCCGACTGCAGCCGCACTGATGAAGTACGAGGCGAACACGAATAGCGAGGAGCCGAACGCCGCGTAGAACGTCATGCCGAGCATGAAATAGATGTAGATCGACACGAGCACGACGGTCGCGATCAGGCTGACACTGTGCGAGGCGGCGATCACTGCCAGGATGGTGACGCCGATGCCGAACGCCGGCGCACCGATCAAGCACACCAGCGGATACAGCCGGTGGTACAGGCGCGAATACACCACGGCGAGGCCGGCGATGAGGATCGGCGTGAACAGCGCGATCCGGATCAGATCGAGCAGCCGGTTGACGCGCACGTCCAGCACGAGGTGGGTGAGCGCGGAGAAGGCGACGACGAATGCGATCGCCAGCCACAGGTTGCGGCGGATCTGCGGCAGCGTCTCGGCGAGGTGAACTCCGCGGAACTCCGCTTCGAGCGGCGCGGCGAACTTCAGGCGAGGAAAGCCGCGCTGCAGTTGCAGAGCGTGCGGCGACGGCGGCGGCGCGCCCGGGGGTCGAGCGGTGTCCCGGCCCGAGGTCAACTCATTCCTGGTGCTGGCGTCGGTCCCGCGCGTCCTTGATGAATCGGCGCCAGACTTCATACGAATCCCAGCCGGCGTGAGTCTCGGTCAGATCCGGCGCAGGGACGACGCTGCGCTCGCCCAGATGGTCGGCGTTGGCAGCCGCGCCCGAGGCAATGACATGAGCGGGCAGAGCGGGTGAAATGTTGTTCATATGCTTGCCGGACAGATCGCTGGGAGGTCCGGGCGGAGTAAAAACGGTGCTCATCGTAGTCACCGGCGCCGCTGCTGAAGCGTGCGCAGTTCTCAGTTTGAGGAGTTTCAGTCGGCCGCTGACGGCGATTTCGCCTTTTCGATGCTCGACGGCTTCCCCATTCCCGCGGCAATTGCCCCATTATGTTCAAGCAGTTGCGTCGCCGCGGAAGCCAGGCGAGCAAGATTAGACCTCGTCGTCACGGTTGGCCAGTGGTCAATGGCGGATGGCGCGAAAAAACCCTCGCCGACCGTCGCGCCGACTTTATGTCCGGAAGTAGTTCGCCAGAAACTGGTCGAAAGTCACGCGGTCGGCAGCCTCCACCGAAAGTTGGCGCTCCAGCGATTCGGCGGCTTCCGCCGCGAATTCCGCCAGGCGCTGCTCGTTCGGCGGATACAGGTCCAGGAAATACGCCTTGTGCACCCGCGACATGCGCAGCGCGAGCTGCGCGAACGATTCGCCGGTCGAGCGCAACTCCTCGAGACTTCGTGCCGACGGCGTCAGCCGCGGGTCGTCGATCTTCGCCTGTTGCAGGTCGAGCGCGGCCGCGTAGGGCCGCTGCGGATCGCCGTGGTCCAGCAACTCGCAGATGCCGCGCATCGAATCGATCAGCTCCAGCCCCCATGCGCGCAACTCTATCGGCCTTCCGTTGCGGTTCAGTGTCAGTCCCGGTTCACGTCCGCGATGGGCGACCAGCGAGTGGTTCGCGTCGAGCTGCTGCCACTCCGCTGCGTCGATCGGCTCGCTCGGCTTCACCACGCACAATGCGGCGAACGCCTCGAGGAACCGCAGCTTGTTCTGGTTCACACCGACCGGATCGAACGCGCTGACGTCGAGCGCGCGGAACTCCACGTACTCGACGCCGCCCCGGCGCAACGCGTTGGTCGGACGTTCGCCGGAGCGCGCCACGCGCTTCGGGCGGATGTAGCTGTAGTACTCGTTCTCGATCTGCAGCAGGTTGGTGTTGAGCTGGCGATACTCGCCGTCGACTTTGACGCCGATGCGCTCGTATTCCGGATGCGGCGTGCTCACTGCCGCCGACAAATCGCGCACGTACTCTTCGAGACTGTTGACCGAGATCTGCACGCCGGCCTGACTCTTGTTGCGATAACCGAGATCGCTCATGCGCAGCGACGTCGCGTACGGCTCGTACAGCGTGCCGGGCGCGAACTGCTGCAGGTTGTGCTCGCGCCCCTTGACGAACGACGCGCACAACGCCGGCGAATTGCCGAACAGGTACAGGACGAGCCAGCCGTAGCGACGATAGTTGCGCAGCAAGCCGAAGTACTGCGCCGAGACGAAATCCTGGTCGGCGTTCTTCACCTGCAGCGTCGCGGCCAGCACCGGCCAGAAGTGCGCCGGGAACGAATAGTTGTAGTGCACGCCGGAGATCGCCTGCATCATCCGGCCGTAGCGCCAGCCGAGGCCGCGGCGATACGCCTCTTTCATCTTGCCGATGTTCGAGCGCCCGTAGCGCGCGATCGGGATGCTCGGATCGCCGTCGATGATGCACGGCATGCTGGTCGCCCACAGCAGCTGCTCGCCGAGATGGCGATAGACGAATTGATGCAGGTCGCACAGATACTGCAGCAGCTCCCACGACTCCTTGAATGCCGGCGTCACCAGCTCGATGAGCGCTTCGGAGTAGTCGGTGGTGATGTGCTCGTGCGTGAGCGTGGAGCCGAGCTCGCGCGGATGCTCGCTCTGCTCGATGTAGCCGTCGGGCGAAACGCGCAGCGATTCCTTCTCGACGCCCTTCAGTCCGCCCTGCAAGACGCGGGGCTCGCGGGCGTTCACCAGCGAGGCGAGCCGCCGCTCGAAGGCGCGATCGATGGGTGAGCTGCTCATCGATCAGAACCGGATGCGGCCGGACAGCATGTCGCGGAACAGGACGAAGTCCCCCACCAGGCTGTACCAGGGATGCGAGAAGGTCGCGGGCCGGTTGTGCTCGAAGAAGAAGTGACCGATCCACGCGCAGCCGTAGCCCGCGAGCGGCGCAACCAGCAGCCACCATGCCGCGCCAGTGACCGCGGCTACGACCAGCGATGAGAGCACCAGCACGGTGCCGATGAAATGCAGCCGGCGGCACACCGGATGGCTGTGCTCCGACAGATAGAACGGATAAAAGTCCGCGAAGCTGCGGAAACGGCCCTGCGAGGCGGAAGGCGCGGCGGGATTCATGGCGGGCCGGTCTGGTTCCAGTGGGCGTCCAGTTTCCTCAGCCGCATCAAAGGCGTCAAGCAAGAGGCTGAGGGAGATTGCGACGTTTGCATCATTTGTGTAGTGCCGACAGCGGCGGGCGTTCCGTCAAGTCACCCCCTGCGCCCGGGCAACGTGTGCGACCCTCCCGCCATGTCTGGCTTCGAGCTCGCGTTGCTTTTCCTGCTCGCCGCGGCGGTCGGCGGCGCGCTTGCGCGCGTGCTGTATCTGCATTCGCGGATCGCTCGTCGTACGCGCGAACTAGAGAGCGAGCTGGCGCGACGCCGCGAGGTCGAAACCGAGCTCAACGACGTGTATCGCGATCTGCAGCGTCGCTTCGTCGAGCGCACGCATGCACTCGAAGCGCACAATGAAGAGCTGACGCGGCTGCGATTCGCGCTGGAAACGGCGAACCGTCGGCTCAAGCATCTCGTCGGCGTCGACGCGCTCACCGGCATCGCGAACCGTCGTCACTTCGACCGCGCACTCGAGCGCGAGATACGCCGTGCGCGTCGCGACGGGCAGCCGCTGTCGCTCGTGTTCCTCGATCTCGATGAGTTCAAGCTGTTCAATGACAGCTACGGCCACACACGCGGCGACGAAGTGCTGCGCCGGGTCGCGCAGACGCTCGACGAAACGTTCCGCCGCGGCGGCGACCTGGTCGCGCGCTACGGCGGCGAGGAATTTGCGGTCGTGTTGCCGGGCGTCGATGGGCGCCGGGCGGGCCTCTATGCAGAACGCCTGCGCCGGCGCATCTGGCGGCTGGCGATTCCGTACAACGCCTCGCAGCAGACGGATCGCGTCACGATCAGCGGCGGCGTCGCGACGATCTACCCGCCCGCGATCGTCGGGCCCGACGAGCTGTTGTTCGCGGCGGACCAGGCCCTGTACCGCGCGAAGTGCCTGGGCCGCAATCGCATCGCTACTGCCGAAGTGCAGCACGCTGTTGCGGGTCAGGCTTCAGCCTGAGCACGCAGTCGGGCCAAAGACCGACCTCCAAGCATTCCTCCCCCTGCCCGATCCGGTGGCCCGGCGTATAGTGGCCGGCGCTCGATCGGCAAGAACAAAAGGGGAGAGTCGCATGACTGACAAGAAAACCGTCGGCAGCGTCACGTACCAGGATGCCGGCAAGGATTACTTCGAGAAGCGCGGGCTGAGACGGCACGCGCGCGTGTGGTCACTGTGGGCGCTCGGTGTGGGCGCCGTCATCTCCGGCCACTTCTCCGGCTGGAATTTCGGCATCGGCGTCGGCGGCTGGGGCGGCCTGTTCATCGCCGCGATCGTCATCGCCATCATGTATCTCGGGCTGATCTTCAGTCTCGCCGAGATGTCGCCGGCGTTGCCGCACACCGGCGGCGCGTACTCGTTCGCACGCAGCGCGCTCGGCCCATGGGGCGGCTTCATCACCGGCCTCGCCGAGAGCATCGAGTACATCATGACGCCGGCGGTGATCGTGTTCTTCATCGGCTCGTACCTGACGAGCATCTTCGAGACTGCGCCGGTCTATCAGCCGCTGTGGTGGATCGGCTGCTACCTGGTGTTTGTCGCGCTCAACTACTGGGGCGTGGAGCTGTCGTTCAAGATCTCGGTGATCGTGACGCTGCTCGCGCTCGGCGTGCTGATCGTGTTCTGGATCAGCGCGATTCCCTACGCCGACTTCACGCGCTGGGCGCTGAACGTCGCCGTCGGTCCGGACGGCGCGCTGGTGGAGCTGCCCGAAGGCGGCGGCCCGTTCCTGCCGAAGGGCTGGACCGGCGTGCTCGCGGCGTTGCCTTTCGCGGTGTGGCTGTTCCTGGCGATCGAAGAGCTGCCGCTCGCCGCCGAGGAATCGGTCGATCCGCAACGCGACATGCCGAAAGGCCTGATCTTCGGCATGTTCACGCTGATCGTCTCGGCGCTGATGATCATGCTGCTGAACGCATCGATCGGCACGCCGGAGCAAGGCCGGCTGCACGGCTCGTTCTCGCTCGCGACCTCGGCCGAGCCGCTGCTCGACGGCTTCCGCGTCATCTATCCCGAGCAGTTCGCAAAGCTCCTGTCGCTGTTCGCGGTGATCGGCCTGATCGCGAGCTTCCATACGATCATCTTCGCGTACGGCCGGCAGATCTTCTCGCTGTCGCGCGCCGGGTACTATCCGGCGATCATGTCGGTCACGCACGGCTCGCGCAAAACGCCGCACATCGCGTTGTTCACCGGTACTGCGATGGGTCTCGCGATCATCATGGCCGTCTGGTACGCGCTCGGCGCCGAGAAGGGCGGCGCGGTGATCGGTGCGACGCTGCTCAACATGGCGGTGTTCGGCGCGATGATCTCGTATGCGTTCCAGGGTATCTCGTTCATTCAGCTGCGACGCAAGATGCCGAACATCGAGCGGCCGTATCGCAGCCCGCTCGGTATTCCGGGTGCGGCCGCCACGGTGCTGATCGCACTGGTGACGCTCTACTATCAACTGCAGGATCCGGTGTACCGCAACGGCGTCTATGCTGCAGTTGCCTGGTACGTGCTCGGCGTTCTGTACTTCGCCTTCGTCGGCCGGCACCGGCTGGTGCTCTCGCCCGAGGAGGAGTTCGCGATCACCGGCGGCCAGCACGGCCATCCGGAGCGCGAAGGCTACGGCACGACCAAGGTGTGACAATGCTCGAACCGCGGCAAGTGAAGACGATCGCCGACGCCAAGGCGATCGTCGAGCAGCGCAATCTCTCGCACGTCAAGGTCGGCGTGTTCGACGTCGACGGCATCATGCGCGGCAAATACATGTCGCGCGCGAAGTTCCTGTCGGCGCTCGAGAGCGGCTACGGCTTCTGCGACGTCGTGCTCGGCTGGGACTGCCAGGACCAGCTCTACGACAACGTGCAGTTCACCGGCTGGCACACGGGCTATCCGGACGCGCCGGTGCGGATCCTCCCCGATTCGTGCCGGCCGTTGCCGTTCGAGGACACCAACCTGCTGTTCCTCAGCGAGTTCGCGTCGAGCGCCGAGCAGGTTTGTCCGCGCGGCATCCTGCGCCGCGTGCTGGAGCGCGCGCGCACGCTGGGCTTCGAGCCGTACGCGGGCTTCGAGTACGAAGTGTTCTTCTTCAACGAGACGCCGCAATCCATCCGCGACAAGAACTACCGCAATCTGCAACCGATGGCGCCCGGCTGGTTCGGTTATTCGGTGATCCGCAACAGCGTCGGTGCGGAGTTCTATCGCCAGATGCTGGCGATGTGCGAGACCATGGATTTCGGCATCGAAGGATTGCACGAGGAAACCGGCCCCGGCGTCATCGAAGCAGCGATCGGCTACGACAACGCGCTCGCTGCGGCCGACAAAGCTGCGCTGTTCAAAACCTTCATCAAGGTGCTCGCACAGCGCAATGCGATGATAGCGACGTTCATGGCGAAGTGGTCGCGCGACTGGCCCGGCCAGAGCGGTCACATTCACCTGTCGCTGCGCTCGCGCGACGGCAAGCCGGTGTTCCACGATCCGACGCAGCCGCACTCGATGAGCACGACCATGCGTCACTTCGTCGGCGGCCAGCAGCGGCTGATGCCGGAGCTGCTCGCGATGATCGCGCCCACCGTCAACTCCTACACGCGGCTGATCCCGGGATTCTGGGCGCCGACCGACGCGACCGTCGGCGTCGAGAATCGCACGTGCGCACTGCGCATCATTCCGGGCAGCGCCAAGTCGCAACGCGTCGAATACCGCGTCGCCGCGGCCGACGCGAATCCGTACGTGATCCTCGCGGCGGCGCTGGCCTCGGGTCTGTACGGCATCGAGCAGCGCATCGAGCCGGAACCGCTGGTGGAAGGCAACTCGTACGACCGCAAGCATCCCGAAGCGCTGGCGCTGCCGCGCACGCTGTGGGATGCGGCGCAGCGGCTGAAGCAGTCGAAAGCAGCGCGCGAATATTTCGGCGACGCCTTCGTGCAACACTTCGCCGCGACCCGCGAATGGGAAGAGCGCGAGTTCCGCAAGCACATTACCGATTGGGAACTTGCGCGGTACTTCGAGATTATCTAGAGATGATCAAGGTCGTCTCCCCGGTCGACAACAGCGTCTACGTCGAGCGTCCGCTCGCGAAGGCGGCTGAGGTCGAAAGTGCACTCGAACGGGCGCGGATCGCACAGCGCGCGTGGCGCACGGTCCCGATCACTGAGCGCGCGCGGATTCTCAGCCGCTTCTGCGATCTGTTCGAAGCGAAGCGCGATGATATTGCGCGCGAGCTCACGTGGCAGATGGGCCGCCCGATCCGCTACGCGCCGAACGAAGTCCGCGGCACGCTCGAACGCGCGCGTCACATGATCGCGATTGCCCCGCAAGCGCTCGCCGACATCGACGCCGGACCGAAAGAGCACTTCCAGCGCTTCGTGCGTCGTGAACCGCTGGGCGTCGTGCTGACGATCGCCGCGTGGAATTACCCGTATCTCATCGCGGTGAACAGCGTCGTGCCGGCGCTGATGGCGGGCAACGCAGTCATCCTGAAGCACTCGGCGCAGACGCCGCTGTGTGCCGAAAGGTTCGCGAGCGCGCTGCAGGAGGCGGGTCTGCCGCACGGCGTGTTCCAGGCGCTGCACATGAGCCACGAGGATACCGAGCGTGCGATTCGCGATCCGCGCGTCGACTTCGTCGCGTTCACCGGATCGGTCGCGGGCGGTCACGCCGTGCAGCGCGCAGCGTCGGAGCGCTTCATCGGCGTCGGGCTCGAGCTCGGCGGCTGCGATCCCGTGTACGTGCGCAACGATGCGAACCTCGCACATGCGGTCGAGAACATCGTCGACGGCGCGTACTTCAACAGCGGCCAATCCTGTTGCGGCCTGCAACGCATTTACGTGCACGAGCGGCTGTACGGCGCGTTCGTCGACGGCTTCGTCGACCTGACGCGCAAGTATGTGCTCGGCAATCCGACCGAAGCAGCGACGACATTGGGTCCGGTCGTGCGCACCACCGCCGCCGATAACATTCGCACGCAGATCGCGGCTTCGATCGAAGCCGGCGCCAAGGGAGCGATTCGCGAAGAGGACTTCCCCGCGAGCAACCCGGGCACGCCGTACCTCGCGCCGCAGCTGCTGCTCGAAGTCGATCACTCGACGCCGGTGATGCGCGAGGAGATCTTCGGTCCGGTCGCGGGCATCATGAAAGTGCAGTCGGACGAAGAAGCGATCTCTCTGATGAACGACAGCCCGTACGGCCTGACGGCCGCGATCTGGACATCCGACGCGGACGCCGCGTTGTCGATCGGGGCGCGCGTCGAGACCGGCACGTGGTTCATGAACCGCTGCGACTATCTCGATCCGGCGCTGGCCTGGGTCGGCGTCAAGGATTCGGGGCGCGGCTGCACGCTGTCCGTCGTCGGCTACGAGCACCTCACGCGCCCGAAATCGTTTCACCTGCGAACCACGGTCTGAACGATGACGACCTTACGCGGCAACTGGAATTACCCGACTGCGATCCGCTTCGGTGCCGGCCGCATCGCGGAGCTGCCGGATGCGTGCAAGACGCTGCGCATCTCCCGCCCGCTGCTCGTCACCGACCCCGCGCTCGCCGCGTTGCCGATGATCGCGCAGGCGGTCGAGTCGTGCCGCGCCGCCGGGCTCGCGTGCGAAGTGTTCTGCGATGTGCAAGCGAACCCGGTCGAGTCCAACGTCACGAACGGCGTTGCGGCGTACGGCCAAGGCAAGCACGACGGCGTGATCGCGTTCGGCGGCGGCAGCGCGCTCGACACGGGCAAGGCGATCGCGCTGATGGTCGGCCAGACGCGGCCGATCTGGGATTTCGAGGATCGCGAGGACTGGTACACGCGCGTGAACGTCGCCGGCATGGCGCCGACGATCGGCGTGCCCACAACGTCAGGGACCGGCTCGGAAGTCGGGCGCGCCTCGGTCATCACCGACCTGCGCGATCACACGAAGAAGATCATCTTCCATCCGCGCATGCAGCCGGCGCTGGTGATCGCCGATCCGGAGCTGACGATCGGGCTGCCGGCGAAAGTGACTGCGGCGGTCGGCATGGACGCGCTGTCGCACAATCTCGAGGCGTACTGCGCGCCGTTCCATCACCCGATGGCCGACGGCATCGCGGTCGAAGGCATGCGGCTCGTCAAAGAGTGGCTGCCGATCGCGGTCGCAGACGGCAAGAACATCGAAGCGCGCGCACAGATGATGGTCGCGTCGGCGATGGGCGCGACGGCGTTCCAGAAGGGGCTCGGCGCGATGCACAGCCTGAGCCACCCGTGCTCCGCGAATCTCAATACTCATCATGGGCTGACCAACGGCGTCGTGATGCCTTACGTGCTCGCGTGGAACCGCAGCGTGCTGGAAGAAAAGATGACGCGACTGGGGGCGTATCTCGGATTGCCGCGGCCTTCGTTCGACGCGGTCCAGGCGTGGATCCTGGCGTTGCGCGAGCAGATCGGCATTCCCGCCACACTCGCCGATCTCGGCGTGGAGCCTGCGCACGCGTCGATTTTCGCGCAGCAGGCGTACGACGACCCCTCGACCGGCGGCAACCCGCTGCCGATGACACCGCAGAAGTTCGCCGAGCTTTACCAGAACTGTATCGAGGGTAAGGGTCTCTAACGTGTGTGGGTCAGCGTTTAGCCTGACACCCTTGTTCATTGGCAATTCATCCCCCCAGGGGCATAGTGACGCCATGCGCGCCTTCGTCTCAGCCACTCTCGCTGCCCTGCTCCTCGCCATCGCGGTTCCCGCGAGCGCCGATGGCATGCGTTGCGGGAACAGGCTCATGACCAATGGCGATCCGCGCGCCAAGGTGCGGCAGTTCTGCGGTGAGCCCACCGACATCCAGACGCGCTCGATCCTGCGCCGCCCGACGTTCAATTTCGGCGGCCGCATCCTCAGCTACGGCGACGGTTACGTCGAAATACCGGTCGAGATCTGGACCTACAACTTCGGCCCGTACAAGTTGATGCGCCAGGTGCGCTTCGTCGACGGCCTGGTCGAGGACATCGAGACGCTCGGATACGGCTATCACAGCACGCCGGCTTCCACCGCCGACGGCGACAGCGACCGCCGCGATACATACAAATAGCGGCTGACGAGCAGCACGGCGCTGACCGTGAGGCCCGCGATGAAGCCGATCCACACGTAGCGCGGACCGCCGCCGTCGTGCACGCCGAGCGTGTACGCGAGCGGAAAGCCCACCACCCAGTACGAGAAGATGCACATCGCCATCGGGATGGCGGTGTCCTTGAAGCCGCGCAGCGCGCCCTGCGCACCGACCTGCACGCCGTCGGACAGCTGAAAGATCGCCGCCATCAACAGCAGCGTCGCGGCAACTTCGCGCACCGCGCGATCGCGGGTGTAGAGACTCGCGATCGCGTCGTCGAACAGCAGGATGCCGATGGCCGACAGCGCCATCACGCTCGCGCACATGCCGATGCCGAGCAGTCCCGCGAAGCGGCCGCGCTCGCGCTCGCCGCGGCCGAGCGTGTGACCGACGTGAATCGTCGTCGCGGAGCTGATCGCCAGCGGCACCATGAACATGAATGACGCGTAGTTCAGCGCGATCTGGTGACCCGCGGTGAGCGTCGCGCCCATGCCGCCGATCATCAGCGCCGCAGTCACGAACAAGCCGCCTTCCGCGAGAATGCTGCCGGCGATCGGCGCGCCGATCCGCGTCAAATCGCGCAGCACGCGCCAGTCCGGCGGATCGACGCGCGCGAAGAAATCGAACTCGCGATACGCGCGCTGCGTGCGCATGTAGGTCAACATCGAGGCGAACATCAGCCACTCGGAGATCGCGGTCGCGACGCCGCAGCCGATCGCGCCGAGCTGCGGCATGCCCCACTTGCCGTACATGAAGACCCAGTTGCCGAGCACGTTCGCGGAGAGGCCGAGGAAGCCGAAATACATGATCGGCTTGGTGCGCCCCAGGCCCTCGCTCGTGTAGCGCAGCGCCAGGAACGCGAGCAGCCCCGGCATGCCGAACGACATCGCGTGCACGTAGCCGACGGCGGTCGGGATGATTTCCGGCGCGATACCGATCGCGGGCAGGACGCGCGCGACTTGCCACAGACCAGTGACCAGCACCACGGCCAGCGCGAGCGCGAGCCACCACGCCTGACGGCAGTAACGCGTGACTTTCTGTGCGTCGTTCGCGCCGAACGCATGGGCAACGCTCGGCGATACCGCCATCAGCACGCCGAGCCCGAACAGCAGGAACAGGTGGTAATAGCCGACGCCCACCGCAAGCGCAGCCAAATCGCGCGCGCCGAGCTGCCCCGCCATCACCGTGTCGGCGAACTGCATGCCCATGATGGACAGGTTGTTGCCGAGCAGCGGCAGCCCGAGAACGCAAATGGCCCGGGCGTCCGCTGCGAAGCGGCTGGGTGTGGAGATAGTCATCGCTTTTTTGACCGCGCCGCCCTGCTTTGACCACCAAAGGCGCGCGCTGGCATGCTGGCCGGAGGTCGCCATTCTCTCACAGCGAGGCCGCCATGCTCGTCGGATCTTCAGTACGCCGGGTCGCCATCCTCGGCGGCCTGCGCATCCCGTTCGCGCGCTCGATGGGCGCGTACGCCGAAGCCAGCAATCAGGAAATGCTGACGGCGACGCTGGCGGCGCTGGTCGAGCGCTATCGACTGAAGGGCGCGACGCTCGGCGACGTCGGCGCCGGTGCCGTCCTGAAGCATTCCCGCGACTTCGGCCTGACGCGCGAATGCGTGCTCGATTCCGGCCTGGCGCGCGCAACGCCGGCGTTCGACCTGCAACGCGCGTGCGGCACGAGCCTCGACACTGCGATCGTCATCGGCCTGAAGATCGCGATGGGGCAGATCGATTCGGGCATCGCCGCGGGCGTGGACACGGCCAGCGACGTGCCGATGGTCTATCCCGATTCCTATCGGCGCATCCTGCTGCGCAGCTCGCGCGGCAAGTCGCTCGGCGCGCGGCTCTCGCCATGGTTCGGATTGCGGCCGCGCCACTTCAAGCCGCAACTGCCCGCGGTCGCGGAGCCGCACACCGGGCTGTCGATGGGCCAGAGCTGCGAGCTGATGGCGAAAACCTGGCAGATCCCGCGCGTCGAACAGGATCAGCTGGCGCTGGAGAGCCATCGCAAGGCCGCCGCGGCGTACGAAGAGGGGTTCTTCGACGATCTGGTCGTCGAATTCCGCGGTCTGAAGCGCGACAACAACGTTCGCCGCGACAGCTCGATGGAGAAGCTCGCAGCGCTCAAGCCCTCGTTCGACAGGCAAGGCACGCTGACAGCGGGCAATTCCACGCCGATGACGGACGGCGCTGCAGCGGTGCTGCTCGCGAGCGAAGAATGGGCCCAGCAGCGCGGCCTACCGGTGCTCGCGTACCTGAGCTTCGGCAAGTACGCGGCGGTCGACTTCATCGACAAGGAAGGCCTGCTGATGGCGCCGGCGTACGCCGTGCCGCGCATGCTCGCCGACGCAGGCCTGAAGCTGCAGGACTTCGACTTCTACGAGATTCACGAAGCGTTCGAGGCGCAGGTGCTGTGCACGCTCAAGGCGTGGCAGTCACAGGAGTTCTGCCGCGACCGGCTCGGGCTCGCGCAGCCGCTCGGTACGATCGATCGCAGCAGGTTGAACGTGAAGGGCGGGAGCGTCGCGATCGGCCATCCGTTCGCCGCAACCGGCGCGCGCATTCTCGCAACGCTGGCCAAGCTGCTCGCGACGCGCGGCAGCGGGCGCGGGCTGATCTCGATCTGCACCGCCGGCGGAATGGGCGTCACGGCAATTCTGGAAAGGTAAATTGGAAAGCGGCCGGCAGCATCCGGGTCCGCAGCGAACTGCGGCCCTGACACTGCCGACCGCCGTCCAGGCGGCTGCAGGGTAGGAGTTCCTTGCAGCCTGCCGCCGTTCGAAGCTATCGCGATCCCGGGGAGGGGGCAGTAACGATCGCGAACCCCGACACAGCGGGCAACTCGACTCAAGACCTGACTGACCGAAGCTGTTCTGACGATGGGCTTCCCTGCCCGGTGAGCGTGCCCCAAGTCTTGCGGGTCCGTGTGAAGGGCCTCCCTGATCACAAACACGCTGTTCCTATCTTTACTAAGCGACAAATCCGGGTGTTTCCCCTCACAGCGACCCGGGTCTTTCGCTGGTTTTGTGCGCTGGATTCCACTTAAACGCCCGGCGCGGCCGGTTGCGGAATTCCACGATTGAGATGCCGTTACCGTTTCGTTCGGCCACACTACCGTGCATGGCTTCCTACCTGGGCGACCCTGCGTTCGAACACGGCAGCAGCGCCACGACCGGCGCGTTGCTCGTGAATCTGGGCACGCCCGACGCCCCGACGCCGGCCGCGATCCGGCGCTTTCTCGCCGAGTTCCTGTGGGACCCGCGGGTCGTCGAGGCCCCCCGCTGGCTGTGGTGGCTCGCGCTGCACGGGGTGATTCTGCGATTCAGACCCTCACGCAGCGCTCATGCGTACCGGCAGATCTGGACGCCCGAGGGCTCCCCGCTCCTGCTGCACACTCGCGCGCTCGTCGACCGGGTCCGCACGACGCTGCAGCGGCAGTTGCCAATGACTGTCGTGCTGGGCATGTCGTACGGCTCGCCCGGAATTCCCGATGCGCTCGAACAACTGCGCCGCGCCGGCATTCGTCGCCTCGTCGTGCTGCCGCTCTATCCGCAGTACTCGTGCACCACTACAGCATCAGTGTTCGATCGTGTGACTGCGCAGCTGCAACGCTGGCGCTGGGTGCCGGAGCTGCGCTTCATCAGCAACTATCACGATGACCCCGCCTACATCGAAGCGATTGCCGCGAGCATCCGCGAGCACTGGCAGACGCAAGAGCTCGGCCATCTGCTGTTCTCGTTTCACGGAGTGCCGCAGCGCTATCAGCTCGCGGGTGATCCGTATCACTGTCAGTGCCTGAAGACGGCACGTTTGGTCGCAGATCGCCTCGGGCTCGGCGAAGGCGCGTGGACTGTCAGCTTCCAGTCGCAGGTCGGACGCGAGGAATGGCTGCGTCCGTACACCGACGAGACGCTGCTGCGCCTGGCGCGCGAGGGTCAGAAGCGCGTCAGCGTCGTCTGCCCCGGCTTCGCGACGGACTGTCTCGAAACGCTGGAGGAAATCGCGATTCGCAACCGCGCGTTGTTCAGCGCGAACGGCGGCGAATTCTATGACTACATCCCGGCGCTCAATGCCAGCGATGCGCACGCCGGGCTGCTCGCCGATCTCATCGGCCGACACGCGAGCGGCTGGCCGGCGGCCGAGCCGGTCGCAAAGGGCGAGCTCGACGAATCGCGACAGCGCGCTCTGCGCCAGGGTGCCGCGCGCTAGCGCGGGATGACGTTGCTCAGCGCGCCTCTCGGCCGGTTTCTCGAGATCAGCATCGGCACGCGGGTCATTCGCGAGTCGCTCGATTTCTACGAGTCGCTGGGCTTCGTGCAGGCGGCCGTCGGCGAGACGTGGGCGCATCCGTACGCGGTCGTCACCGACGGACATCTGTTCATCGGCCTGCATGGCCGCGAGATGGCGTCGCCGTCGCTGACATTCGTGCTGCCGGAGCTGCAGCTCGGCGTGAGCCGGCTCAAGGAGCGGGGCATCGAGTTCGAGGAAGAGCGCCTGGGCGAGGAGGTGTTCAACCAGGCGCAGTTGCGCGATCCGGGCGGGCTGAGCGTCGTGCTGCTCGAAGCGCGCACGTTCTCGCCGCCGCAGCTCGATGCGCCGATCGAATCCGCCTGCGGCTACTTCAGCGAGCTCGGCATTCCGGCGCGCGCCGCCGACGCCCGCGGCTTCTGGGAATCGGTCGGGTTCGTCGCGCTCGACGAGGAAGCGCAGCCGTTCCCCCGGACACCGCTGGTCAGCGACGGCCTCGACCTGGCGCTGTACCGCACGCGTGCGCTGCGGCACCCCGTGCTCACGTTCGAGGACAGCGAAATGACGCAGCGGCTGACGCGCCTGCGTGCTCGCGGCGTGCAGGTGTCCGACGAGATACCGGACACTTTGGACGATTCCAGCAACGGTGTCCTGATCGCGCCCGAAGGCACGCGCCTGCTCCTTCTGACCGCGACGAACTGAAAAATAGCAACGTAAGAACTCCCGAGCGCCCTGCGCCGCGTCTTACATTGACGTCACAACTCCTCGGAACAGGACCGGGCTCATGAAGCGACTCTGCCTGCTGCTGCTTGCCGGCTTCGCCTGCCCCGCCGTCGCGGACGAAGGCATGTGGACGTTCGACAATTTCCCGAAGGCGGCCGTCAAGCAGAAGTACGGCGTGGACATCGACGATGCCTGGCTCGGGCGCCTGCAGCGCTCGATCGCGCGCCTGGAAGGCGGTTGCACCGGCTCGTTCGTCTCGCCCGACGGCCTGGTCTTGACCAATCATCACTGCGCGCGCGAATGCATCGGCGACCTGTCGAGCGCCGGCGAGAACTTCATCGAGAACGGTTTCAACTCCGGCACACGCGCCGGCGAGCGCAAGTGTCCGAGCGGGATCGTCTCGGTGCTGGTCAGCATCGAGGACGTCACTGCGAAGGTGAGTGCCGCGACGGCCAGCCTCGCCGACGCCAAGGCGAACGAAGTGCGCAAGCAGACACTGAGCCGTCTGGAATCGGAGTGCACGGCCGCCGCCTCCAAAGGCCGCGCGGGCGCGCTGGCCTGCGAGTCCGTGACGCTGTACCAGGGCGGCCAGTACTTCCTCTACAAGTACAAGCGCTACGACGACGTGCGGCTCGTGTTCGCGCCCGAGCAGTCGATCGCCGCGTTCGGCGGCGATCCCGACAACTTCAACTTTCCGCGCTGGTGCCTCGACTTCAGCCTGATGCGCGTCTATGAGAACGGCAAACCCGCGCGCACGCCCGATCACCTGCGCTGGCGCATCGAAGGGCCGGGCGCCGGCGAGCCGGTGTTCCTCGCCGGTCATCCCGGCAGCACCGCGCGCTTGCTGACGACGGAGCAGCTGAAGTTTCAACGCAGCGTCAGCGCACCGGCTTACATCGCGCGCAACTCCGAGCTGCGCGGCCGCATGATCGAGTGGGCGAAGACGGGCGACGAGCCGCGGCGCATCGTCGATGAAACGCTGCTCGGCCTGGAGAACGGGCTGAAGGTTTATCGCGGCCTGCAGTCCGCGCTGCTCGACGACGCACTCATGCAGCAGAAGGCGACGCAGGAGCGCGCTCTGCGTGCGCAGGTCGCCGCCGATCCGAAACTCTCACAGCAGAGCGCGAGCGCGTGGGACGACGTGGCCAAGGCGCAGGCGCGCTATCGCGAGATCTACGATCGCTACGCCTATCTGGAAAGCGGCACGGGCTTCAACAGCAAGCTGTTCGCCTATGCGCGCCAGCTCGTGCGCGGCGCCACCGAGCGCGCCAAGCCGAACGAGCAACGCCTGCGCGAGTTCGCCGACTCGAATCTGCCGAAGATGAGCGCGGGCATGCTCGCGACGGTGCCTATCTATCCCGAATACGAGCGGCTGACGCTGTCGTTCTCGCTCGACAAGATGCGCGAGGTGCTCGGCCCGGACGACGACGTCGTGCGGCGCCTGATGAGCAAGGAATCGCCCGACTCGCTCGCCGCCAAGCTCATCGGCAGCTCGAAGCTCGCCGATCCCGCGGTTCGCAAGGCGCTGTGGGAAGGCGGCGCCGCCGCCGTCGAGGCGTCATCGGATCCGATGATCGCCCTCGCCCGCTCGATCGATCCCGATGCGCGCTCCCTGCGCAAGATCTACGAGGACCAGGTGCAGGCGCCGGTCGCGACGGGCCAGGAGAAAATCGCCAAGGCGCGCTTCGCAGTGCTCGGCACGAAGGTGTACCCCGATGCGACGTTCACGCTGCGCATGAGCTACGGCGATGTGCGCGGCTGGACCGAGAAGGGCCAGCAGGTCGAGCCGTTCACGAAGCTCTCGCGCCTGTACGAGCGCACCACAGGCCAGGATCCGTTCCGCCTGCCGCAGCGCTGGCTCGACGCGCGCGGCAAGCTCGATCCGAACACGCCGTTCGATTACGTCACGACGCACGATATCGTCGGCGGCAATTCCGGCAGCCCCCTCGTCGACGCGCAGGGGCGGCTGGTCGGCCTCGCATTCGACGGCAACATCCACTCGATTGCCGGCAGCTACTGGTACGACGAGCGCATGAACCGCGCCGTCGCCGTGCATCCGGCGATCATCGTCACCGCGCTCCGCGACGTCTACGGCGCCAAAGCAATCGCCACCGAGCTCCTCGGTAGCAGCGACCGCGAATAACCCGCGACCGCAGGAGAGGCCGGGACGGGAAGGCCTCTCCGGACTATTGCTTCTTCTCCGCCACAATCTTGAACTTGATGTGCAGGCGGTCCTGCACTTCGAGCGCGCCGAGCGCCACGCTGAACGGCTTCATCCCAAACTCGGTCTGCAGAATGTCGAACTCTCCGCTCGCGGTCAGCTGCTCGCCCGCGACTGCGAGCTTCACCGGAACTTCGACGTCGCGGCTCTTGTCCTTGATCGTGATGTGCGCTGTTACCTGCGGTGCCTCGGGTGTGCCGCCGACTTTCGCGGAGAGCAGCTTCACGTCCGGGTAGTGCTCGCCGTCCAGCACCTCGGGCTTCAGCATGTTCTTGCGCGTGCCGTCCTTATCCGATTGCGGGATGTCCGGCGGGAAGTCGGCGCCGGCCGCGCGCCGCGCTTCCGCGTCGTCGACGACCAGCTGCGCGACCGGGAACGACAACTCGAAGCCCGAGCGCGCTAGCTCCGGATGCACCCAGACGCGACCGGTCAGGTGCTGCGAAGTCATCACGTGATTGTGGCCGAGCTTGGAGAATTTGCCGCCGCGGAACACGTAGATGGCGAGCTGCGAGCTCTGTGAGCTGACCTCGTACACGGTGGCGCCCCGCGTATCGGGCGCTGCTGGAGCTTGCGGCTGAGCAGGCGCGGGCGGCGGCGGACGCAACGGGCGGGGGCATGCAGCCAATAACAGGCTCAGGCCAATCAGACCCCCCACTCGAGTTAGCTGACGCATGCTGTCTCCTGTATGTATGCCATTCAGGTTAGTCGCTTAAACTACGGACTATCTGCGCGGTACTCATACCCATGCACCTGAAGAACACCCTCGAGCGGTATGGCGCGGTGGCGCAGTTGTTCCATTGGGCAATCGTCGCATTGATCATCACGCAGTTCGTGCTCGCCCTGCGGGCGAAAGGTTTATCGCCGGTCGCGAAGATCGGCATCCTGGCCACGCACAAGTCCGTCGGCATCACCATACTCGGCCTGGCGCTGCTGCGGCTCGCCTGGCGTTTGTTCAATCCGGTCCCGCCGCTGCCGCCCGGCACGCCGCGCTGGCAGGACCGGGCCGCGTACGTCTCGCATTTCCTGCTGTATGCGCTGCTTTTCATCACTCCGCTGCTCGGCTGGCTCATGTCCTCGGCGCGCGCCTTCAGCGTCAGCTGGTTCGGGCTCGTGACGCTGCCCGACTTCATCAAGCCGAACAAGGCCGCGTTCGAGACGCTGCACCAAGCGCACGAATTCATGGCGTACAGCCTCGCCGCGATCGCGATCGTGCACGCAGCGGCCGCGCTCAAGCATCATTTCCTCGATCGCGACGACGTCCTGCGGCGGATGCTGCCGGTGCCCGGTCGCAGGTCCCATTCGTAATCCGACCCGGCCATCCATCATGCGCAAATACCCGCAACTCTCCTACCTGCTCGTCCTCGTCCTGGTCTGCGGCAGCGTGGCCTTCGCCGCCACGCAGTGGACCCTGCAGCCGAAGGAAAGCAAACTGACTTTCGCCGGAACCCAGGCCGGCGCCGAGTTCGAAGGCGCCTTCCAGCGCTTCAGCGCGGACATCAAGTTCGACCCGCAGGACCTCGCCGGCGCCCGCTTCGACGTGAAGATCGAGACGGCCTCGGTCGATTCGAAGGACAGCGAGCGCGACGACACGATCAAGAGCGACGACCTGTTCGCCGTCACGCAGTTCCCGACCGCGCACTACGTGGCCGACAAGTTCACCGCCAAAAGCGCCAACAAATTCAGCGGCGCCGGCAAGCTGACCCTGCGCAACGTGACGCGCGAAGTGCCGATCGAGTTCACGTTCGAGCACAAGAGCGGCAGCGCCTGGCTGAAGGGCTCGGCGCAGTTGAAGCGCCTGGACTTCGGCGTCGGCCAGGGCGACTGGAAAGACACCGAGAACGTCGGCAACGACGTCAAGGTGAGCTTCGTGCTGCTCCTCAAGCAGTAAAACGTACAACAACCCGCGCGCGGCGAGCGCGCAGCGCCAATTGCGGTTACCCTTCGGTCTCAACAACCAAAGGAACTCGATTGGCGGCATGAATCAGCCGGCGCCGGTTCGCTACACCAGTCCCGAGGATTGCGTCGAAGCCGCCCTGAGCCGCGTCGGCAAGCACGTGGTGATGGGGCTGCCCGTCGCGATCGGCAAGCCGAACGGCCTGGTCAACTCGTTCGTCGCCCGCGCGCTCGCCGATCCTTCGATCCGCCTCACGATCGTCACGGCGCTGTCGCTGCGCCGGCCGCGGGGTCGCTCGGATCTCGAGCGGCGGCTGGTCGAGCCGCTCGCGCAGCGGATTTTCGGCGGCTTTCCCGAGCTGGAATACGTGCGGCTGATCGAGCAGGGCCGGCTGCCCGACAACATCGAGGTCGTCGAATTCTTCCTGGAGCCCGGTGCGTGGCTGAATAGCGCGCCGCTGCAACAGCACTATCTCAGCTCGAACTACACGCACGTCGCGCGCGACGCCCTGCGGCGCGGCCTGAACGTGATCGCGCAGCTGGTCGCGCGTCCACCGGCCGGCGAAGCGCCCGCCGGTCTGCTCAGCCTCGGCGCCAACCCGGACCTTACAGCCGACCTGCTGCCGCAGATCGCGCAGATGCGCGCGAGCGGCCAGCCGTTCGCGCTGATCGGCCAGGTGCACAGCGAGCTGCCTTTCATGTACGGCGATGCGCTGGTGGCCGCGGACACGTTCGACTTCCTGCTCGACGATCCCGGCACGCGGCTGTTCTGTCCGCCGAATGCGCCGATCCCGCGCGCCGAGTACTCGATCGCGCTCAACGTCAGCACGCTGATTCGCGATGGCGGCACGCTGCAGCTCGGCATCGGCGAGCTCGGCGACGCGATCGTGTACGCCCTGCAGCTGCGGCACCAGCAACCCGCCATCTATCGCGACGTCGTCGAATCCTTCGGACTCCTCGCGCGGCATCGCCGCCTGATCGAAACCGAGGGCGGCACCGCGCCGTTCGAGCGCGGCCTGTACGGCTGTTCGGAGATGCTCGCCGACGGATTCCTCGATCTGTATCGCAGCGGCGTGCTCAAACGCCGCGTTTACGCGAGCGCGAAAGTGCAGCGGCTGACCGATGAAGGTCACATCATCGACGAGCTCGTCGGCGAGCGCACGCTGGCGGCGCTGCACGAAGGCGGCATGCGCCGCATGTCGTTCGTCGACTTCCACGAGTTCCGCGACGTCGGACTGTTTCGCGACGACGTCGAGTACGACCGCGGCATGCTGATCACGCCCGACGGCACGCAGCTGCGCGCCAACTTCGACGACCCGGAGCAACGCCGGCAGATCGCGAAGACCTGCCTCGGCGAACGCCTGCGCAATGGCGTGGTCGCGGACGCCGGCTTCTTCTTCGGTCCGCAAGGGTTTTACGAGGCGCTGCGAACGATGACGGTCGCCGAGCGCCGGCTGTTCGCGATGCGCGCGATCAGTTTCGTCAACGAGCTGTACGGCCACGAATGGGAGCTGAAGGTGGCGCAGCGCCGCCATGCGCGCTTCGTCAACACGACCATGATGGTCACGGGCCTCGGCGGCGCGGTCTCCGACACGCTGGACAACGGCAGAGTCGTGAGCGGCGTTGGCGGCCAGTACAACTTCGTCGCGATGGCGCATGCGCTGCCCGAAGCGCGCTCGATCCTGTGCGTGCGTGCGACTCGCTCATCGCGCGGCGAGCTGTCGTCCAGCCTCCCGTGGAGCTACGGCAACGTTACGATCCCGCGGCACCTGCGCGACATCGTCGTCACTGAGTACGGCATCGCCGACCTGCGCGGCCGCACCGACCGCGAGGTCGTCGAGGCGCTGGTGGCGATCATGGACGCGCGCTTCCAGGGCCGCTTCATCGCGGAGGCGCAGCGCGCGGGCAAGCTGCCGCGCGACTACCGCGTTCCGGATGCGGCCCGCAACAATCATCCGCAATGCCTGGACCAGCGTTTCGCACCGTGGCGCACGCGCGGGTTGTTCGAAGATCTGCCGTTCGGCAGCGACATCACGCCGGAAGAGGTCGTGCTGTCGAAAGCACTGCGCGGACTGCAAGCCGCGACTCATTCATGGAGCGGGAAAGTTAGCGCGGCCCTGCGCGCGCTGCTGGCCAACGCGACCGCGCCGCAACTGCGTCCCTATCTGGCCCGGATGGGGCTGGCGGAGCCACGGACGTTCGGCGAGCGTCTGCAGCGCGGGCTGGTGGCGAATGCGGTGGCGGAAGAGCTCAGAAAAGAGTCAGGCTGAAGCTGCTGCGCAGGGATGCGCGAATGGCGCGGGCGCAGGATGCGCTGGCGCGGCTCCCGCAACCTTTCGCAGCGCCCGCGCGTCCAACCGAGCATCCGCACTCTGGAAGGATTCGCCATGAACGATAAAGTCGGCTTCGCCGTCCTTGCCTGCGCCCTGGCCGTACCCGCCTACGCGAACGACTGCAACCACTCGACCCACCGCACGGCGAACTCCGCCGGGCCGGATATCACGCGGGTCGTCGTCGAAGCCGGCGCCGGCGACCTGGTCGTGCGCGGCGGCGACGGCCGCGACGTGAAGGTCGATGGCAAAGCCTGCGCGTCCACGGCCGAGCTGCTCGAAGACATCAAGCTGGAAATCCGCCGCGAAGGCGACACGGTTTACGTGCGCACCGTGCTGCCGGAATTCTCCAGCGGCCTGTTCAGCTTCACGCGCTATGCATACATCGACGTGACAGTGGACGTGCCGAAGACCGCGACGGTCAAGGTCGACGACTCGAGCGGCGACATGCACGTCAGCAACGTGCAGGGGGCGCAGATCACGGACAGTTCCGGCGACCAGACGGTGGAGCGCATCGCCGGCGACCTCGACGTGGCCGATAGCTCGGGCGAGATCCGGATCAGCGATGTCACCGGCGGTTTGCGCCTGCGCGACAGCTCCGGCGACGTGGACGTGAACAGCGTGCGGGGCGACGTGCTCGTGACCGTCGACAGCTCCGGCGATCTGGACATCAGCCACGTCACGGGCGGCGTGCACATCGTGAGCGACAGCTCGGGCGACATCGAGATCACGGACGTCAAGCGCGACGTCACCATCGACGACGACAGCTCCGGCGGCATCGCAGTGCGCGACGTCGGCGGCAACTTCACGGTGGGCAGCGACGGCAGCGGCGGCATTCACTACGACCGCGTGGCCGGCACGGTGCACGTGCCCTCCGACTGAACGCGGATCAGTGACCGAGCTCGGCCAGCAGGCGATCGGTCATCGCCTGCGCCTTCGCGAGGTAGTCGCCGCCGAACAGGTTGAAGTGGTTCAGCACGTGGTAGAGGTTGTAGAGCGTGCTGCGCGTGCCGGCCGCCGGATCGAGCGGCCACGTCGATTGATACGTCGTGTAGAACGCGTGCCCGAAGCCGCCGAACAGCCGCGTCATCGCGATGTCGGCCTCGCGGTCGCCGAAGTACACGGCCGGATCGAAGATCACCGGCAGGCCATCGTCATCGGTGCCCCAGTTGCCGCCCCACAGATCGCCGTGCAGAAGCGACGGCACCGGACGATAACTGGAGAAGAACGCGTCGAGCAACTCGCACAGTCTGCGGCCGCGTTCGACGATGCGTGCGTCCGCGCCTTTCGCTGCCGCCAGATCGAGCTGATGCACTAGCCGACGGTCGCGCAGGAACGTCACCCACTGCTCGCACCAGGCGTTCGGTTGCGGAGTTGCGCCGATCGTGTTGTCGCGCTCCCAGCCGAACTGCGCGCTCGTCTGCCGATGCTGCCAGGCCAGCTGCTCGCCGAGCAGCGCTTCGCTCGCCTTGGTCGGCGAGCCAAGAGTGATCCACTCGAGTGCTAGGTATGCGCCTTCGTCGGTGGCGCCGCACATCACGACCTTCGGCACGCGGACAGCTTCGGTGCGCGCCAGTGCGTTCAACCCGGCCGCTTCGCACTCCAGGGCCGCCGCCGAATCCGCAGTGCCGGTCTTGACGAACAGCGGCCCGCGCGCGGTCTCGTAACGCCAGCACTGGCTGACCGAGCCGCCGGACACGGCCCGTCTGGAACGGTCGTCGATCGGCGTGCCGACCGCCCGCGACAACGCGGCAGCGATGGTCTTGTCCTTCAAGGCTCTCTCCGAACGCTCGCCCGAGCTGTCACAGCAGCGAGCGAGCCTGCTCCTGGAGGCTGGCGATCGTGGTCCTGATTTCTTCGCGCTTGCTGCCGTTCGCAAGAATCGCACGCGAAACGTTCGGCAGCACGCGGCCGCGACCGGCGGGCATGCGCGCGAGCACATCTTTCATCGTCGCGCCCTGCGCGCCGACACCGGGTGCGAGCACGAAAGAGTTGGGCATCGCCGCGACCGTGACGTCCGCGTCTTCGCAGGTTGCGCCAACCACTGCGCCGATCGGACCGAGCCCTTCCTGCCGCTGCCGCAGATTGCGTGCGGTGATCTCGCGGCACAGGCTTTGGGCCACAGTCTCACCGCTCGCCATACGCGCTGTTTGCAACGCTTGGCCCTCGGGGTTGGACGAGCGCACGACTACGAACACGCCGCCGTCGGCTGCGATCGCCGCAGCAAAGAACGGTTCGAGCGCGGCGAGACCGAGATAGCAATGCGTCGTGATCGCATCGACGCGCAACGTCGTCGTCGCGGAGAAGTAACCTTCAGCGTAAGCCGCCGCAGTCGTGTCGATATCGCCGCGCTTGCCGTCGAGCAGCACGGGCACTTCGCGTGAGCGCGCCAGCCGCACCAGCTCTTCGAGCGCGCACAAGCCAGAGCTGCCGAAGCGCTCGAAGAACGCGGATTGCGGTTTCAGCACGCCGATGCGGAAGTCCGCGGCTTCGAGCACGCGCTTGCCGAAGTCGAGCGCGCCTTCCGCGGAATCCGGGAGTCCGCAGGACTTCAGCAGCGCAGCGGAGGGATCGATCCCGACGCACAACGGGCTGTGCTCGCGGATTTTCTGCTGCAGGCGGTCAGCAAACGTAGGCATGCCGTCATTGTACGGGCGGCTACGGCGCTTGGAAGCTGTCGGCGCGAAACGTCAGCACCAGCGTGTCGCGAACGCCGTGCGGGCCGGCTTTCTGGATCGGCGTGGTCTCGTGTACGACTTGCGCGTCGTCCAGCAGCAACGCGGTCCACGGCTCGGACATCGTAAACCGCACACCCGCCGGCCCTTGCGCATCGAACACGCGCGTTTCGCCGCCGCTCACCTCGTTGCGCTTGACCAGGATCACGGCGACATAATCGACGCCATCGCGGTGCGCACCCTCCGGTGTAGGCCGGCCGATGCCTTCGGTCGTGTCGATCCGGAATTGGTGCGCTTCGACATACCAGCGCGGCGCCGGCCTCACGGACGCGAAAATGTTACCGAGCGCGCGCAGGAGTCCGCCCCAGGCTGGCGCGTCGAGCACGGCGCCTTCGATCGGCTCGAACCAGCGCTCCAGGCCGCCGTGCAGTGCGTTGTAGTCGCGCGGCTGCCAGTGCGCGCGATGCGGCACGAGCTGCAACGAATCCACTGCCAGCTCATGCACGAAACAACTGTGGCGACGAAAGCGATAGCGGCCGCCGTCGAGCAGATACGTGTCGCGCGGCAATCGCTCCCAGCTGGCGCGGAGCCCGTCGAGATCGCCGAGCTGTACCGCGCACGCGCTTTGCAACTGTGCCGGCGCGAGCAGCGAACAACCCGATTCCCGCAGTGCCTGCGCGACGTCTGCGCCGCGCGCGTTCATGTCGAGGTTGGCGACGGATTTCGAAAGTGCGGACATGATTGATTTTGCAGCCGTTGACCGGTGGTCAGTTTACTGCCGGAAAGCTGCCGATGCCTCTATCGCAAGCCCGGCGCTATGCTCGGGGCATGAGCCGGGCATTCGTACGCGAGACCGACGGAGCCGAGGTGCCGCAGGACCTGCCGGAGCGGCCGGTCAGCTCGCACCCGAATTTCGTGACCGCCCGCGGCTTGCAACAGATCGAAGATCACATCCGCGAGCTGGAAGCTGCGCGCGAGGAGCCCAAGCGCAGCGAAGACAAAGATGCGCTCGGGCGTGTGGATCGCGACTTGCGTTACTGGCAGCAGCGCAAGTCGACGGCGAAGCTGGTGGAGCCGGAAGCTGCACCCACGAAGGCGCGCTTCGGCGTGCGCGTCACTCTGCACCTGGAGGACGGCGCGCAGCGCAGCTACACCCTCGTCGGCGAAGACGAAGCGGATCCTGCGCACGGCAGCATCAGCTACATCTCGCCGATCGCGCAGGCGCTGATCGGTCGCGAGCTCGGCGACGAAGTGGACCTGCAGGGACATCGCGCCGAGATCGCGGCACTCGAGCCCGGCGCGTAGCGCAGCCGACGTTACGCCACCTCGCGCACGGCACTGCCCGTAGCGCGTCCTCGCAGCTGCTCGGTCAGGGTCCCCGCGAGCGTCACGAAATCCGAAGGAATCATCAGCACCGTGGTGCTGTTGTTCTCAGCACCGACCTCCGCAATCATCTGCATGCGTCGCAGCTCCACCGCGGCGGGATTGTTCACCATCTGCGCGGCAGCGGCAGCGAGCTTCGCCGACGCCTCCAGCTCCGCTTCGGCCTTGATGATCCGCGCCCGCTTCTCCCGGATTGCCTCGGCCTGCATTGCCATGACCTGCTGCATCGCCTCGGGCAGCTCGACGTCCTTCATCTCGAAACGCTCGACTTCCAGACCCCAGCGCAGCGCCGAGCCGCCGATGTTCTCTCGCAGGAGATCGTTGATCTTGTTCCGCTCCTGCAGGACTTCATCGAGGTCGTGCTGACCAATGATGTTGCGCAGCCCCGTGAGTGCAAGCTGATAGACCGCAGCGGACGCATCGGTGACGGCGATGACGGCTTTCCCGGGATCGACGATCCTGTACCACAGAACGGCGTTCAACTTGACGGTCACGCTATCGCGCGTGATCGTTTCCTGCTGTTCGGCGGAGACAGTCCGGGTCCGCAGATCGATGGTCACGACGCGCTCGATGCGCAACGGAATGATCCAATACAGCCCGGGCCCGCGCAGTCCTGTAAAGCGTCCCAGCCGAAAGACGACGCCACGCTGGTACTCCTGTGCAACACGCAAGCCTGAAAGGGCGACGACAACCACGACGATCGCTGCGACACCACCGATGAACACGTTGCTGCTCCGATGCACGCGAAACCCGCGCGGCCGACATGTTGATACCGCGCAGCACCGAGGCCAGCGACTATTTATTTGCGATTTGCGTAAGCGCCTGTCGGCTTGGCAAATTTGGTGATACTGACGGCCGACCGCCGCTTGACAGCGTGGCCGACACTCTCTCCAACGCTGACACATCCTGGCACGCGAATGCAGTAGGCTGTCGCGCTCTTCAATCACGGAGCTGCGGCATGTTTTCGCGCACGACGACTCTACTGAGTGGGGCCATTTTGCTTTCGCTGCTTGCGCCACTGCAGCCTGCGACAGCAGCACCGCGTGAGCCAGCGCATCCAGCGCTGCGTACCATCGCGGAGCAATCAGGCAATCAGCGCACCGGGCGCTACGACGAAGTCGAGCGCTTGTGTCCCGCGTATCAGCAGACGTGGCCGAAGCAGGTTCGCTGCTTCGAGTTCGGACGCACACCCGAAGGCCGCCCGATGCTCGCGCTCGTCGCGTCTGCCGATGGCGTGCTCGACGCGGCTGCAGCTCATCGTGCGCAACGGCCGATCGTGCTCATGCAGGGCGGCATCCACGCGGGCGAGATCGATGGCAAGGATGCGGGCTTCTTCGCGCTGCGCGAGATGCTCGACGGCACCGCTGCGTCGGGTGCGCTCGCGGCGACGACGTTCGTGTTCGTGCCGGTGTTCAACGTCGACGGCCACGAGCGCTTCGGCCGCTGGAACCGGCCGAACCAGGTCGGCCCGGAACAGATGGGCTGGCGCGCGACCGCGCAGAACTACAACCTCAACCGCGACTACGTCAAAGCCGACGCGCCGGAAATGCAGGCGATGTTGCGGCTGCTGGACGAGTGGGATCCGATCCTGTACGTCGACCTGCACGTCACCGACGGCGCGCAGTTCGAGCACGACGTCTCGTACAACATCGCGCCGACGCTGACCGGCGACGCCGATCTGCGGCGTGCGGCGGTCGCCATGCGCGACGAGCTCATGCAGCGCATTCGCGACGCCGGCTCGCTGCCGCTCGACTTCTATCCTGCGTTCGTACGCGACGACGATCCGACGTCGGGCTTCGCAGTCCAGGTCGGGCCGAAGCGCTTCTCGCAGGAGTACTGGGCCGCGCGCAACCGCATCGGCGTGCTGGTCGAAACGCATTCGTGGAAGAACTACCCGACGCGCGTGCGTATCACGCGCAATTCGATCATCGCGATGATGGAGATGGCCGCGCGCGATGGCCGCAAGTGGCTGGAGGCCGCGAAGACTGCGGACGAGCACGCGGCGCGCGCGGGCGGAACGAGCGTCGCGATGACGTACGAGAACACGCCGCACGTGCGGACGATCGAGTTCCGCGGTTACGAGTACGCGCGCGAGCCCTCGGCTGTCTCCGGAGCGCTGCTGACGCGCTACAACCCGAAGAAGCCGCAGATCTGGCGCATCCCGCTCGCCGATGAAGTGCGCCCGGCGGGAAGCGTCGCCGCACCGCGCGGCGGCTACATCATCCCGGCCGCGTATGCGCAGCTGGTCGGCGAGAAGCTCGCGCTGCATGCCGTCGAGTTCCGCAAGCTCGCAGGCGCGAGCGCAGGAGTGGACACGGAAGTGTTCCGCGCGACGAAGGTCACGCCGGCTCCCGCATCGTTCGAAGGACACACGCCGCTCGCGCTCGAAGGTCAGTGGGCCCACGAGCGGCGCGACATTCCGGCGGGCTCGCTGTTCGTGCCGATCGCGCAGGCGCGCTCGTTCATGGCGATGACGCTGCTCGAGCCGCAGGATCCGGACTCGCTGGTCAGCTGGGGCTTCTTCGCCACGGCGTTCGAGCGCAAGGAGTACATGGAAGCGTACGTCGCCGAAGACGTGGCCGAGCAAATGCTGAAGAGCGATCCGGCCGTGCGCAACGAGTTCGAGAAGCGGCTGAGCGAGGATGCCGGCTTCGCGCGCGATCCGAACGCGCGGCTCGACTTCTTCTATCGCCGCCATTCGGCCTGGGACGAGCGCTACAACCTGTATCCGGTGTACCGGGTCGACGCGGCGCCCTGATCTGTCTGCACCGGGGCGTTACGGCAGCTCGAAGGATTGCGGCTCGTAGCCCTTAGTGCGCAGCCAGTCGCGCAGTGCGAGGCCCGTACCGCCGGGCCACACGCGGCAGCGCTCGAAGGGCACGTGCTTGTAATCATCGAGCTCGTCGTTGAGCGTGATCGTGCCGGTGGCCGTCACGTGATAGGCGATGATCACCTGATTCATGCGCTCGAAGGCGTACACGCCGACCAGCGTCGGCGCGCCCGAGTCGAGGTTCAGCTCTTCCTTGACCTCGCGCACGACGCAGCGCTCCGGCGTCTCCGCGCGCTCGAGGAATCCCGTGATCAACCCATAGAAGGTGCGCGGCCAGGCGCGGTTGCGCGCGAGCACGACCTGCCCTTCGTGCTCGACGATCGCGGCGACGACCGGCGTCGGGTTGTCGTAGTGAACGAAGCCGCAGCCGGCGCCGCAGATGCGCCGCGGCTCGCCCTCGACGACTTTGTCGACCAGCGGCGCAGTGCAGCTGGGGCAGAAATTGAACGCCGGCATCAGCGGCGGGCTTTGGCGTCCAGCTCTTCGGCCTTCTTTTCGTCCGCCTTCGCTTCGGCGTCCTTCTTCATCTCCGTGTACACGTCGGCGCGGCGGTAGTAGCCGTCCGGCTCGTCCGGTTTCAGCGCGATCGCCTTGTTGGCGTCATCCAGCGCCTTCTCCGGCTTGTCCATCGCCAGGTAGACGCGCGCGCGATTCAGATACCCGTACTCGTCGTTCGGCTCGAGCTCGATGTACTTGGTCGAGTCTTCGATCGCGCCATCGAACTGGCCGGACGACTCGCGCGCCCGCGCGCGCTGCATGTACAGCTCCGGCAGGGTCGGGTCGAGATCGATCGCCTTGCTGAACGTTCGCATGGCGTCGCGCGGCTGGCCCTTGCTCATCTGCTGTTGACCTTGCGTCATGAGGTCGTGGGCCTGCTTCTTGGCGTCCTGCGCGTGGGCGGCGACCGCAAAGGCTGCGGTCAGGAATCCACAGGCCAGGAGACGCAGCAGTCCTCGTGAACGTGTCTGAGACATGGCAACCCCCTGAGCTGATCTCGTGTTCGAATCGGGCGCGCCAGTGTGCGCCGATCCGATTATGCGCTCAGGTTCGAGGCGCCGGAAACGGCACTACTTTTCCGGTCGAAAGCGCCCAAGGCCCTTTCGACAACGCCGGCAAAAGGCGTGCTTTTGCCGACTATTTGCACTTCTTCGCGCGCCGCTGCCCCTCCAGCCGCGCCTTGCGCTCCCGCAGCTGTTCGCCCTGCCGGGCGTTGTACCCGGCTCGCATTCGTGCGGCGACGTCCTTGAGCGCGTTGTCCAGGCGCTCGCAGTCCGCCGCGTGCCGGGCTTGGTCTGCGCCGGCGGCGGCGTGTGCGCGATTCCGGTGGGTTCGCGGCTGCGGGGCAGGCTTGGTGGCAGGGCTCGGTGGCGGCGGACTGTACGTACTGACCCGGCTGGTGTCCGCCTCGTAGGTCACCGCGTCGGGCTCACAGGGTCGGTCAGAGAAAACCGTGACGTCGTGGACCGTGCACCGATAAACGGCGACGACGGCGATCGCGAACTGCGCGGCAATGATCTGCAGGTGCATGCGGCGAGGCTAGCGCCGCAGCGCCGGGGTGAAGCGCGAAGTAGCCGGCGATTCGGGCCGAAACTCAGGCGGCGTCGGCGATGCGCTCGGCCTGGTTGCGCAGCAGGCGTCCGAACCCGACGGTGTCGTAGAAATCGTTGAGCGCGTCCAGGTCCGGCGGCCGGCGCGCGATGCGGTCCAGGTCCACCTCGATCGGCACGTCGCACGCGATCTGCGTCAGCTGGCGCGCGAGGAACGCGGACTCGCGATGGTCGCGCAACTGGCCGCAGACGAATCCCGGGTTGCGCAGCTGCTTGAGCTCGAGCACGCGATCGAGGTCGTCGTAGAGATGCGCGAGCGACTCGAAGTGGTGGAACAGCATCGAGGCGGTCTTGCGGCCGACGCCGGGCACCCCGGGAATGTTGTCGACGGCGTCGCCGGTCAAGGCGAGGAAGCAGGCCATGCGCTCGGGCTGCACGCCGAAGCGCCCGGCGATCTGGTCGTACCGGAAGCGCTCCTCGCCGATGTAATCCCAGTACTCATCGCCCGGGCGGATCAGCTGCGCCAGGTCCTTGTCGCGCGTGACGACCGTGACGTTCTGCCCGGCCGCGCGCATGCGCGTCGCGAGCGTGCCGACGATGTCGTCGGCCTCGTATTCGTGGCTGGTGAAGCTCTTGATGCCGAGCGCTTCGCAGATGTAACGGCACAGGACGAACTGCCGTTTCAGCTCCTGCGGCGCCGGGTCGCGATTCGCCTTGTACGCGGGGAACAGCCGCGCGCGGAACGAGTCGGCGAGCTGCGCGTCGAACGCAACCGCGATGTGCACGGGGCGCACGCGCTCGATGAGATCGCCGAGGAAGCGTGCGAAGCCGTGGAGCGCGTTGACAGGATTGCCGTCGGGATCGACGAGCGCGATCGGGACCGAGTGGTAGGCGCGCCAGACGAAAACGGAAGCGTCGATCAGATAGAGCACGGACGCGAGTCTAAACCCGCGCACCGCTCATTGCATCGCGTTGGCGCGGAGCCTCGCGTGCAGCGGACTGGTGCGCGGGAAGTGCGCCAGCAGGTATTCCATCTGGTCGGCGAGCACGCGCCGGCCCTTGAGATAGATGTACTCGGCGTACGTCGGCTTGAACGGCACCGCGAGCAGTTGCAGCCCCGCCTGCTCCGGCGTCTTCGACGCCTTCAGGTTGTTGCAGCGGCGGCAGGCCGTCACGACGTTCATCCACGTGTCGCGCCCGCCCTGGCTCAGCGGCCGGATGTGGTCGCGCGACAGCTGGCTGGTCGGGAAGCGATTACCGCAGTACAGGCACAGGTGCGCATCGCGCTTGAACAGCGTCTGGTTGTTCAGCGGCGGCGTGTAGTCGTTGCGCAGGTTCCCGGGATTGTGCGTCTGCCCGGTGGTCGCGATGATCGAGTTCACCTCGACGACCGTCTGCAGGCCCGAGCGGGCGTTGGTGCCGCCGAAGAGCCGGTACAGGCGCGTGCCGCAGGCGTAGGCCACCTGTTCCGTGTGGTACAGCCGCACCGCATCCCGGTAGTCAATCCACTCCAGGGGCATTCCCGAGACGTCCGTCCTCAGGATTTCTTGATTGAGGGTGTACGGCGCTTGCACGACGCTGGGTAAGATACGCGAGGGTCATGCGAATATCCAACAGCGGGCGTCGTACCCGCACAACAGCGCGCCGCGGAGCCGCACTTGTGACGCCTGTCACGGAGTGACTGCGCGACAACAATTACAGACGCAGCAACGCCTCGATAGCCGTCGCAGCGCGAAACGGGTCCTCCGGGATCAGGACGTCGGGCTGCACCAGGCCCTCCACGCCCGACGCGCGTTTCAGCAGAAAGCGCGGCACGACCAGGCCGATCTCCGTGCGGCTCAGCTTCACCGATTGCGTGCCGCCGCTCTGCGTGGCGCGCGCCGCGCCACCCGTGCCGACGACGGTGGCAAAGCCGTAGTCCTGGACGGCGGTCGTGAAGAGGATGGCGGACGAGTAGGTATACGGGCCGATCAACACATAGACCTTGCCCGTGAACCGCAGCGGATTGTCCAGAGCCGCTTGATAGGTGCTCTGCGATCCGCGCACGACCTCGCCGACCTTCTGTCCCTCTTTCTGCCGTCCTTCGATGATCTTGAGCACGTAGTCGGAGCCGTTGCGGAACGGCTTGCTGGCGATGTAGGGCATGATGCCCTCGATCCACATGTCGTCGTCGCCGCCGGAGTTGCCGCGAATGTCGATGACGAGCGTCTGCGTTCCCGCTGCCTGCATGCGTGCGAACGCGTCTCGCGTGAAGTCGTAGAACTGCGACTTCTCGCGCCAGTAGAACTGGTTGACGGTGAGCACCGCCTGCCGGGCGTTCGGCATCTCGAAACGAAACAGCTGCTCGAACGACCGGTCCGCGTACACCAGCGGCATGTCGCCGCGGCCCTCGACGACCGACTCGACGCCCGCCACCTTCAATCGGTACGACTGCTTGTCGCCGAACAGCTTCCAATAGAAGAACGGGAAGCGCGCCGACAGCAGGGCCGCCTGAAACGCCGGCGTGTCGCCATTGACGTACGCGAGCAGGCGTTCGGATATCTGCCGCCCGGGGACTCCGTCGATGGCGTCGATGCGCCGGCCCTGCAATGCGCTCGCCTCGCCATTGAGTGCGGATCGGATGAACAGCTCTCCATCCGCGGCGACGTGCACGTCGAACGGAAACAGTCGACCGCCGCCGCTCAGGTGACGGCTGAGCTCTGCGCTCGTCCCGCCCGGGAACGTCACGACCAGATGGCCGTCGGCCATCAGCGGATTCAGCGCCGCCAGGGTCAGCCACGCCTCGTCCCGGGTCATCGGCCGATTCAGGCGCGCTCTGACGTCGGACAGCGCTCGCGCGAGGTCCGCCTTGCGCACGGAATGCTCGACGTCCGGGTGAATGCGACCGATCTCGGCTTCGAGCTCGGCCAGGTCCTGCCGGAGCTCCTGAGGAGAAAAGGTCTGCGGCGCGTCCGTCGCGCCCGCGAAGCCCGCGCACAGCAGAAGGAAACCCAGGCCGATAGATCGCATCTCGAGAATCCAGTAACGTCCTTGGACGAGCTGTTACGGATTAGACGCGGCTCCCGGATGCAGGTTAGTGGCCGCCTTCCAGCGATTTCACGGCGTGGATCATGGCGACCATCACCTTCTGCGCGTCGCCGTAGACCATGTTGCAGTTGTCGGCAAAGAACAGCTCGTTCTCCACGCCCGAGTAGCCTTTGCCCTGGCCGCGCTTGATCACGTACGCCTGTTTCGCCTGGTCCACGTTCAGGATCGGCATGCCGTAGATCGGGCTCGACTTGTTGGTGCGCGCCGCCGGGTTCACGGTGTCGTTCGCGCCGATCACGATCGCGACGTCCGCTTCCTTGAACTCGCCGTTGATGTCTTCGAGGTCGTAGATCATGTCGTACGGCACGCCGGCTTCCGCCAGCAGCACGTTCATGTGGCCGGGCATGCGGCCCGCGACCGGGTGGATCGCAAACTTCACTTCCACGCCCGCATCCCCCAGCAGTTTCACGAACTCGTACAACTTGTGCTGCGCCTGGGCGACCGCCAAGCCGTAGCCGGGCGCGATGATGACCTTGGCCGCATAGCGCATGTTCACGGCGGCGTCGGAGGCCTCGGCGGCCTTCATGCTGCCCTTGATCTCGCCCTGCTGCTCGTCGCCCGTGACGCCGAAGTTGCTGAAGATGACATTGGCGACGCTGCGGTTCATCGCGCGCGCCATCAGCAGCGTCAGCAGTGTGCCGGCCGAGCCGACGACCATACCGGCGATCATTAGCGCCGGGTTCTGCAGCACGTAGCCTTCGAAGCCGACCGCGAGGCCGGTGAACGCGTTGTACAGCGAGATGACGACCGGCATGTCGGCGCCGCCGATTGGCATCGTCATGAGCACGCCGAAGATCAGCGCGCCGAAGAAGAACGCCGCGACGAGCGCGGGCTGTGCGTGCCCTTCCGCGCCGAAGATGATGTACGCGCCGATCGCCATAGTCGCGACGAACAGCGTGCCGTTGACGAGCTGCTGGCCGCGCATGCGCCAGGTCTTCTCGATCTTGCCGTCGAGCTTCGCCCACGCGATCAGCGAGCCGGAGAGCGAGATCGCGCCGATCAGTCCGCCGACGACCGTCGCCAGCAGGTGCACGACGCCGTGCGACGGTGCGTTGTGCTGCGACGCCGCCTCAGCCACGATCTGCACCAGCTCACCGACCGTCTCGATGTTTCCCTGCAGGCGCTGGCCCAAGGTCGGCCGCAATAACTCGACCGCCGCGATCGCCGCCGCTGCGCCGCCGCCCATGCCGTTGTACAGCGCGACCATCTGCGGGATAGCCGTGATCGCCACGCGCTTGCCGCTCCACCAGGCCACGCCCGTGCCGACGACCAGAGCTGTTGCGGCCAGAAGCATGTTCATGCCGAGCTGCGCATGCGCTGCCCCGGTGACGCCGAAGTAGTAGAGGAAGCTCGCGAGCGTCGCGACCAGCATGCCGATGCCGGCGACCACGATCCCGGAGCGCGCCGTGACCGGCGACGACATGCGCTTCAGGCCGTAGATGAAAAGGAACGCGGCCGCGAGATAGCTCGCGTCGATGATGAATTGAGGATGCAGGTTCATGCGCGCTCAGCCCTTCTTCTCATCGGTCTTCTTGGTGCTGGGCTTGAACATCTCGAGCATGCGCTCGGTGACGACGTAGCCGCCGGCCGCGTTCATCGCGCCGAGAAACACGCCGAGCGTGCCGATGAACTGCTCGGTGTGCGACGACGCGTTGAGCAGCGCGTACATCGCGCCGACCACGACGATGCCGTGCACGAAGTTCGAGCCGGACATCAGCGGCGTGTGCAGGATCGCCGGCACGCGGCCGATGATCTCGTAGCCGGTGAAAGCGGCGAGCATGAAGATGTACAGGGCCACGAAGCCCGTCAGCGTAGTAGCGAGATCCATGATGGCGATTAACCTTCGACGGCTTTTTTGGCGGCTTCGTTCTTGATCTCGCCGTCGTGCGTCAGCACGGTTTTGGCGAGGACTTCATCGCTCCAGTCGAGCTGGAGTGCGCCGTCCTTGACGAAGAGCTCCAGCAGATTCAGTTGATTCTTGGCGTACAGCTCGCTCGCGTGCTCGCCGAGCAGGCTCGGCACGTTGAGCGGCGCGACGATCGTCACCTGCCCGACCTGCACGGTCTCGCCGGGCTTCGTCAGCTCGCAGTTGCCGCCGCCTTCCGCGGCGAGATCGACGATCACAGCGCCCGCTTTCATGCCTTCGACCTGCGCCTTGCTGATCAGCTTCGGCGAGGGACGGCCCGGGATGGCGGCGGTCGTGATGACAATGTCGGACTGCTGGATGTGCTTGGTGATGACGGCAGCGACCTGGTCTTTCTCTTCCTGCGTCAGCTCGCGTGCATAGCCGCCCGCGCCGCGTGCATCGACGCCGGTATCGACGAAACGCGCGCCGAGCGATTCGGCCTGCTCCTTCGTCTCCGGGCGCACGTCGTAGCCTTCAGTCATCGCCCCGAGGCGGCGCGCCGTCGCGAGCGCCTGCAGGCCCGCAA
Source organism: Steroidobacteraceae bacterium (assembly GCA_036004505.1). Classification (GTDB taxonomy): domain Bacteria; phylum Pseudomonadota; class Gammaproteobacteria; order Steroidobacterales; family Steroidobacteraceae; genus Steroidobacter. Next base: position 43,461 of record DASYRK010000110.1, on the reverse strand, counting down.
CACCGAGACCCATCACCAACGCGCGCGCCGGGCGGATCGACCCGACGGCTGTGGTCATCATCGGCAGCATGCGTGCAATGTTGGTCGCGCCGACCAGCACCGCGTAGTACCCGGCGAGTGCGGCCTGACTCGATAGCGCATCCATCGCCTGCGCGCGCGTGATGCGCGGGACCAGCTCCATCGCGAAGCACGTGATCTTGCGATCGCGCAGCAGGCGCGTCAGCTCCGGCTCTTTGTGCGCGTAGACGAAGGAGATCAGGATCGCGCCCTCCTTCATCGCGGCGACGATTGCCGCATCGGGCGGCTGGACCGACAGCACGATGTCCGCGTCGCGCACCATCTCGATCGGAGCGGCGTGCAGCGCCACGTTCTTGTAAGCCTCGTCGGCGAGCTTCACGGCCGTGCCGGCGCCGGCCTGCAGGTGCAGCTGCGCGCCGAGCTTGGCGAGCTTGTCCGCGACCGCGGGAACCAGCGCGACCCGCCGCTCGTGCGGCCGGGTTTCTTTGAGCACCGCAATCTTGACTGGCATGAACGCTCCGCCGAACAAAGGGCGCAATTGTGGATGCCTTGTCCCGACTGGGCAACACGCGCATGCTTGCGCCCCGCCCGAACCACGACATGTCGCGATGACCGAACCCGCCGCAGTCCGCCAAGTCACGACCGCCCTGTCTTTCGCCTATCCCGTCCTGGCCCACTTCGCCATCGCGCGCAACAGCGCGGGGCTGACGATTGCCGCTCTGACTCTGCTCGCAGCGATTTCCCTGTTGCCGGGGCTGGCGCGGGGCGCTGCGGCGGCGTGGCTCGCCGTGCCGATCGTCGGCGCGGTGTACTGGTGGCTGTCCGGCGTCGATCAGCCGCTCCTGCCTTTGTATCTGCCGCCGATCATCGTGCCGGCGTTCCTCGCGTACGTGTTCGGCACGACCTTGCGGCCGGGCCGTACGCCCTTGATCTCGCAGCTGATCCGCCTGCTGCACGGGCCGGGGGAAGATCCGGAACCCGCGGTCTGGTCCTACGCGCGGCGGCTGACAGCGACGTGGACAGCGCTGTTCGTCGCGCTCGCCACATTCAATCTGCTGCTCGCTGCGCTGGCCGAGCCGGACGGGCTGCTGCGCGCCAGCGGCATCGACCCAGGGCTCGCGGTGTCGCACGAGGTCTGGTCGCTGTTCACGAACCTGATCGAGTACCTGCTGGTCGCGGCGTTCTTCGCGATCGAATACGCTTACCGGCGGCAAAAATTCCCGCGTCAGCCTTATCGCAACATGTTCGACTTCCTGCGCCGCATGGCTGCGGCCATGCCGCGGCTCATCAGGCGCTCGCAATGACCCCGGCCCGAACGCACACAGCGATCGTGTGCATCCCGAGCAGCCACCCTTCTCTCGCCGGGCACTTCCCCGGCCGTCCGGTCGTGCCGGCCGTCGTGCTGCTCGACTGCGTGCTCGGCGAAGCGGAGCGCTGGCTCGGCGCTGCGCCGGTGGCGACCGGTCTGTCGCAAGCCAAGTTCACGGCGCCGTTGTTGCCCGAGCAGACGGCGCAGCTGCAGCTCACATTGCAGGGGAGCGAATTGCGTTTCAGCCTCACGCGCGACGCGGACAGCGTCGCACGGGGTACGTTCACGATCTTGTGAAGGACGGCTCGTGAAACAGCAATGGCTCGAGCGCCCCGAAGCCGGCAACGTCTTCGCTTACAAGCTGATCAGTGCATTTGCGAGAAGCTGCGGGCGAGGCGCGGCGCGGCTCGTGCTCTATCCGATCACGCTGTACTTCCTGATCCGGCGCGGTCCCGAGCGGCGCGCCTCGCGTGCCTACCTGGAGCGCGTCACCGGCAAGCCGGCGAGCCTGCGGCAGATCGCGCGGCACATCCTGTGGTTCGCCTCGGTGATCCTGGATCGCGCCTTCCTGCTGTCCGAGCGCTTCAAGCGCTTCGACATCCGCGTCTACGGGCTCGACGACCTGCGTTCCGCGTGGGCACAGCAGCGGGGCGTGCTCGTGTTCGGCTCGCACCTCGGCAGCTTCGATGCGCTGCGCGTGCTCGCGCAGGTGCGCCCCGACGTACAAGTGCGCGTCGTTCTCGACACCGACCAGAACCCGGCGTTGTCGCACTTCCTCAATGCGCTCAATCCCGAGCTCGCGCGCTCCATCATCAACGCGCGGCGCGAAGGCATGACGACGGCGCTCGCGATCAAGGAAGCGCTCGATGAGAAGGCGCTGGTCACGTTGCTCGTCGATCGTGCACGGCCCGGCAACGAGGTCGCGATCTGCGACTTCCTTGGAGCGCCCGCGCCGTTCCCGGTGGGACCCTGGCAGCTCGCGGCGGCGCTCAAGGTGCCGGTGGTCCTGTGTTTCGGCCTGTACCGCGGCGGCAACCGTTACGACCTGTACTTCGAGCCGTTCGCCGACACGCTGGCAGTGGAACGCACGCGACGCGCAGAGCATCTAAGAGAATTGACGGCGCGCTTTGCCGCCCGCCTGGAGCATTACGCGCGCGCTGCCCCGTACAATTGGTTCAACTTTTATGACTTCTGGAAAATCGAACCTTCGCAGACTGCTCGCAGCGCTGACGATGCTGCCGGTGCTGTCCGCGACGGCGGCAACGCTTGACGCGGACGCGCTGATCGGGCGGCTCGCGAAGCCCGCGCCGGCCACCGTCGCATTCCGCGAGGTGCGCTTCTCGCCGCTGGTGAACGAGCCGCTGATCGTCGCCGGCGAGCTCGGCTACGACGGTCCGACCAGTCTCGACCGTCGCGTCAGCGAGCCCTATCGCGAAACGGTCGCGATCCGCGGCGAGTCCGTGCGCGTCGAGCGCGAAGGCGAGCCCGTGCGCAGCTTCGGCCTGAATCGCGCGCCGGAGCTGCGAGGTTTGCTGAGCGGCTTCACTGCCCTGCTCGCAGGCGATCCGGCCGTGCTCGAGCACAGCTTCAAGGTCGAGGCGAGCGGTACCGATCAGGCCTGGACGCTCGAACTGACACCCATCGATGCCCGCGCGCGGCGGCGCTTGCAACAGATCGTCGTGAACGGTCGCGCCGACGTGCCGCAGTGTTTCACGATGCTCACCGCGAAGGGCGGCGCCAGTGTGCTGTTGCTTGGCGCGACAGCGGATCGCGAGCTGCCCAAGCCGACCACTCTCGACGCCCTCAAGCATCTGTGCAGCGCTGAATGAAGCGCACTCCGGCAGCGCTGGCGCTCCTGACGCTGTGGATCGCGGCCCTCGCGCTGCTCGGCTGGTTCGTGCAGCGGCAGCTGGTCATCGGCGCGGACCTGCGCTTATTCCTGCCGAATCCCGTCACGCCCGAACAGCGCCTGCTGCTGGAAGAAATCGGCGAAGGCCCCGCGTCGCGCGTGCTGGTCGTCGCGCTGGAAGGCGCGGATGCGCCGGTGCTCGCAGACGTGTCGCGCGCGCTCGTCGACTCGCTGCGCGAAAACCCGAACTTCAGCGTCATCACCAACGGCGAGATGTCGCCGGACGCAGTGCCCGACGAGCTGCTGCCGTATCGCTTCCTGCTCTCGCCGACTCTCGACACGCAACCGCTCGATGAAAAGTATCTGCATGGCGAGCTGCTGGCGCGCGGGCGCGACCTCGCCTCGCCCGCCGGTGCGTTCCTCGAGGAGTGGCTGCCGCGCGATCCGACGCTGGAGCTGTTGCAGCTGTTGCAGCGCTGGCAACCGATGCAGGAGCCGCATCGCGAGTTCGACGTCTGGTTCGATCGCGCCGGACGGCGCGCGCTGCTGCTCGTGGTCACGCACGCGCCCGGATTCGATCCCGACCGCCAGAAGGTCGCGCTCGGCGATCTCGAACATGCGCTGCAGCAGGTCGCGGGCGATCGCAAGGTGAAGATGACGGTGAGTGGCGCCGGCAAATTCTCGGTGCTGATGGAAGCGCGCACGCGCGGCCAGGCGCAGGCGTTCGGCACGGCCGCGACCGTCGGCATGATCCTGTTGCTGCTCGTCGCCTATCGCAGTTTCGGCAGCATCGTCCTGAGCAGTCTGCCGCTCGCGAGCGCTGCGATCGCCGGCATGGCCGCGGTCAGCGCGATCTTCGGTACGGTGCACGGCATCACGCTCGCGTTCGGCTTCACGCTGATCGGCGTCGCGCAGGACTATCCGCTGCATCTGCTCAGTCACCGCCGCCCGGATCACGAGCCGGCGGATATTGCGCGCGGCCTGTGGCCGACGCTGGCGACCGGCGTCGCGAGCACGTGCATCGCGTACCTGACTTTCATGTTCTCGGGCGTGAATGGCCTCGCGCAGCTCGCCTGCTTCACGGTCGCGTCGCTGGCCGTCGCCGGCGTGACGACGCGATTCGGGCTGCCCGTGCTGATGGCGCGTGCAGGTCGCGACTTCGGCGACTCCAGGTTCCTCGACCGGCTGTGGGATCGCATCGCGGCGCTGCCGCACATGCGTTGGACTGCGGCGGCGCTGGCCGCGGTCGGGATCGGCGTCATCGTGCTCGCGCCGCAAGCCTTCTGGGAAAACGATCTGTCGCGACTCACGCCCGTGCCGCGCGATCTGTTGATCACCGATGCGCAGCTGCGCTCCGAGCTGGGCACGGCGGACGCTCGCTATCTGCTCGTCGTCGGCGCCACGGACAGCGAACAGGCGTTGCGCACGCTCGAAACGATGGAGCCGTCGCTGCAGGCGCTGGTGAAAAGCGGCGCGATCGGCGGCTACGACGATGCCGCGCGCTACGTCCCAAGCCCGGAAACACAGCTGCGGCGTCAGCAACGACTATCGGACGCCGCCACCTTGCGCGAAACCCTGCAGCGCTCGCAGACCGGCACGCCGTTCCGGGCCGGCGTATTCGATCCGTTCGTGCAGGACGTCGAGCATGCGCGTTCGTTGCCGCCGCTGACGGTTGAAAAGCTGCGCGGGTCGCCGCTCGGAGCGAGCATCGATATGCTGTTGACGCAGCGAAGCGGCGGCGTCAGTGCGCTCGTGACGTTGAGCGGAGTGAATGACGTCGCGGCGCTGCAGGCGTTCGTGCGCAAGGCCGGAAACGTTAGCCTGCTCGATATCAAAGATGCGTCGGAGCAGCTGATCGCGGCACAACGCACGCGCATTCTCTGGTCCCTCGCTGCGGCCGCGGTGCTCCTCATCATCGTTATCGCAGTCGCTCTGCGTGGTCGCTCACGAGTGTTACGCGTGCTCGCGCCGATGGCGCTCACGACGGTACTCGTGCTCGCGGTGCTGCGCGCGAGCGGCGAATCGCTCAACCTGTTCCACCTGATTGCGCTGATTCTGGCCGCCGGCCTTGGACTCGACTACGCGCTGTTCTTCGAGCACGCGTCGGCGGATCGCGCCGAACAGCGGCGCACTCTGCATGCAGTGCTCGTGTGCTCGCTCTCGACGCTGATGGTCTTCGCGCTGCTCGGGCTCTCCGATGTGCCGGTGCTGCGCGCGATCGGCGTGACGGTGACGCTCGGCGTGATCTTCAATTTCGTGTTCGCACTGCTGCTGACGCGTCCGCCGCCGGGAGACGCGGCATGACGAACATCCCCGTTTCTGCGCTCGTCCCGCATCAAGGTTTGATGTGCCTGCTCGAGCGCGTGATCGAGTGGGACGATCGGCACGTCGTGCTCGAAACCGCCACTCATCGCTCGCCGGCGAATCCGCTGCGCGCAAACGGCCGTTTGCGGGCGCTGCATCTTTGCGAGTACGGCGCGCAAGCGATGGCCGTGCACGGCGGGCTGCGCGGGACGGTGACGGGCGTCAAGCCAAAGCCCGGCATGCTCGTGTCGCTGCGCGCGGTGCAGTTTACGCGCGACTACATCGACGATCTGCCGGGAGACCTGCGTGTGGAGGCGGAATGCCTGCAAGCGGATGCGGCGAGTTTGCAGTACCGCTTCCGGGTCAGGCACGGCGAGGCGTTGCTAGCGGAAGGGCGGGCTGCGGTGGTTCTCGTGTAGGGCAGGAAGGGCCTTTCTTCCCGCGCACAGCGTGAGCAGCGGGCCGGTCATGAGCGTGGTGACGATCGCCATCACCATCAGCATCGTGAACAGGTCTTTGCCGATCACGCCGACGTCGAGCCCGACCTTGATCACGATCAGCTCCATCAGGCCGCGCGCATTCAGCAGCGAGCTGACCGCGAACGAGACCGACCAGGGCTGACCCGCGATGCGCGCGCCGGCAGCGCCGCCGGCGATCTTGCCGACGACTGCCACCGCGAGGATGAGCAGCAGCGCGCCGAGCCCGGCGCCACCGAATGCGCCGGGCGTGGTATTCAGACCGGCGAGCGCGAAGAACACCGGCATCAGCACCAGGATCGCAACGTATTCGATGCGCTCGATCAGCGTCGCGAGCAGACGATCGTCGCGCGGCAGGCACGCACCGAACAGGAACGCGCCGAACACCGCATGCACTTGCAGAATGTCAGTCAGGTACGCGCACCCGAACGTGCCGATCAGCAATACTGCGAGCAGCGGCCCGCTCGGACGGCCGTTGCTTGCGTGGCGAGCGATCAGTCGCGCCAGCAGCGGCCTGACGCCGAGGAAGAGCACGAGGCACAGCGCCGCCAGCCCACTGACGGTGTAGCTGAACTGAACCCAGTCGTGACCGCTGCCGGCGAGTACGACCACCAGCGCCAGCAGGACCCACGCGAGCACGTCGGCGATGGCGGCGCTCGTCAGCGACAGCCGGCCGATCGTCGTCTGCGTCATCTCGCGATCCTTGAGGATGCGCGCCATGACGGGGAACGCCGTGATCGACATCGCCGCGGCCATGAACAACGCGAACGGCCAGAAAGTCACGCCCGCCGGCGCCAGCTGGTCGTGCAGCGGCACGGCGATGAGCAGCCCTAGCGCCATCGGCACCAGCACGGACAGCACGCCGATCCAGCTTGCATCCGCAATCTGCTTGCGAGCGCCCGTCGGCAGGCGCAGCTCCGCGCCGACGATGAACATGAACAGCACCAGGCCGAGCTGCGACAGGCTGCCGAGCACGCCGATGCTGCCTTTCTCGAACACATGCGCGTGCAGCTCGGGCGCCACCGCGCCGAACACGACGGGGCCGAGAACGATGCCCGCAGCCATCTCGCCTATCACCGACGACTGCCCGAAGTAGCGCAGCACCAGGCCGAGCACGCGCGCGGTCGCGAGGATGATCACGAGCTGCAGCAGGAGCGGTGAATGTCCCATCAGGCTGCATCCTCGAACAGCAGCGGCGCGGCGCCTGCAGCGGCCGGATCGTGCAACAACTTCAGCACGGCGCCCGCATCGACCTGCGGACAGCGCTGCACGGCGCGCGTGATGATTTCATGGGCGAGCGTGTCCAGCAATGCCACGCCCTCTATGATGCGCGCGCGGAATCCCTCTTCGTCGAGCTTGTCGCGCAGGCCGCGGTTCAGCTCCGCGAACCAGGGGAGCGACGCTTGATCCAGCAGCACGGCGTCATTGCGCTTCGGGCTGAGCAGCGACCACTCGCGCATGAAGGTCTGCATCGCCAGGTTCAGCGCCTTCGCGTGGCCGAGCTGCACCGACAGCCGCGAGATGTTCGCGGTGTCCGTGAGTCGGCGCTGGAAGAACAGCTGGCACAGCACGCCCCAGTAATACGTGTAGTCCCAGATCACCTTGACCGGCATCACTTCCGGATCGCCGAAAATTGCGTACTGATCCGTGTAGAGCGACAGCGTGCTCTCGTAGAACGAGAAATACAGCTGCTGGTACGCGTGCGCGCGGCCGCCGAACGGCTCGCCGGCGCGGTCGCGCGCGATCAGGTCCATGATGTACGTGTTGCTGATCGCGATGAAGTCGCTGCCGGGCGAATAGAACGGATCGAGGAACAGGCCGGCTTCGCCGGTGAGCGCCCAGCGGTCCGACGAAAACACCTGCTTGCAGCCGTAGGAGAAATTGCGCAGGAACAGGAAGTCCTGCAGCAGGTGCCGCTTGCTCTGGATCTCCTGCGCGAGCCGCGGCTGGTGGACGTGGAACCATTCGAGCGCCTTCTCGAACGTGTTCATCGTCTCCAGCGGATGGAGCTTCGCGTCGCAGACGATGCCGACCGAGTGCGAGCCGGAGGACAGCGGGATCAGCCACGCCCAGTAGCCTTCGCCGCACAAATGATTGGTCGAGAGCCAGCGCAGCGGCGGATCGCAGCGTTTGAGCCACGCGGAGTCCGACGACCACTCGTCGACGTCGACCTTGCAGGAAAGGCGAAACCACACGGCGTTCGCGTCGTGCGCGTTGTCCTCGGCGAGACCGAGCTTGCGCTTGATGAGGCCCGCGCGGCCCGAGGCGTCGATGAGCCAGCGGCATTGCACTTCGCTGCTCGCTTCGTCTTTGGCGAAGCGCACGCGATGCGCCGCACCGTTCGCGCCGATGTCGAAGCTGCGCACGACTGCGCCATCGGTGAACTGCACGCCGAGCGAGCGAGCGTGCTCGCCGAGGAAGTTCTCGAAGATGCCGCGGTCCAGCTGGTAGGTCGGCGTCGCGAGATAACGGCTCGCGCCGAGCTCCGCGACCTGGTCGATGTCGCTGCGCGCCTCGTTGAAGAAGAAGCGGAAGCCGAACTTGCGCAGCTGGTGACGACTGAGGTGCTCTTTGAGGCCGAGCACGGTGTCGAAGTAGTGCGAGCCGATCTCGACCGACGATTCGCCGACCTTGTGCGCGGCCGGCGGCACCGGATGGCTGCGGCGCTCGATGACCAGGACCTGCATCGCGGCAAACTGTTGCCGCAGCTGAATCGCCAGCGTGAGACCCGCGAGCCCGCCGCCGAGAATGACGACGTCGTACTTCGCGTTCACGCCGGACTCACCTGGATGTTCAATGTCGTGCGCTCACCGAGCGTTAGTTGCAACGTCGCCGGTGCATCGGTGGCCAGCGCTTCCAGCAGCGGCATGCACGGCGCGAGCGCGTTATCCGCCACGAGATTCGCGGCGACCGAGCGCGGCGGCGGCGCCGCGGAAGGCTCGTCCGTGGCAACGCGCAGCGTCAGATGCCGACCACCCGGACGCGCCGACACTGCCGGCGCGAGCACGAGCGCCACGCCGAGCAGGCCGCGACTCGGCGCCATCGTCGACAACGCGCCCTTCGCTTCCACGTCGAACGCGACGTACAGCACGGGCTGCTGCTCGCACGCGATCTGTATTGCGGTCTCCAGCAGACCTGCGCCGAACGTGTGATGGAATGCACTGATCGCGGTGTACGGCGCATGGCTCGAAGTGCCGATGCTCCAGTAGCCGGCCGCGGCGTTGTGCACGGAATTGTGGAACTTGATCGGCGAGATCAGCGCCGGCGTTGCGACGAGCGTCGCGCACATGTAGTCGCTGATCGCCAGATCGCCATGAGTCGATGCGAACACCGCGGGCAGCTCGCTCGGCGAGCGTCCGGCCGCAGCGCACGCGCGCGCTGCAACTTCCAGTGCAATCGCGACGGTATCGGGCGCACGACGGCGCTCGGTCGGCCCGAGCAACGCCGGCGCGGGACGCGAGACCGCAGTTTCCGGCGCCGCCTGCTCGCCGCGAATCACCGCGCGCGCGACGTCCCAGCCTGGCAATCGCGACGCCCAGAACGCCACGCCCTCCGCGATTAGTTCTGGCAGCTGCGTATTCTCCACGGGGGATTCCCCCGTGCAGCGCTCCCTCTGGTTGCGCAGCACTTGGGTCACGCCGCACGACCGAAAGCGAGCACGCAATTGCTGCCGCCGAAGCCGAAGGAAAAACTCAGCGCGGTGCGCGTGGCGCGCTCCTCGTTGTCGCGGCGGATCTGCGGGCCGCAGACCGGATCCAGCGTCTGCGAATTCAACGTGCCGGGCAGCAGGCCGTGCTCGATCGCGAGCAGGCTGATCGCCGCTTCGACGATTCCCGCCGCGCCGAGCGCGTGACCGGTCCAGCCCTTCGTCGAGCTGGCGAAGGTGCGCGCCGGAAACAGCTCGGCGACGAGACGCGCCTCGACTTCGTCGTTCTTCTGGCTTGCCGTGCCGTGCAGATTGATGTAGTCGATGTCGCCGGGCGTGAGCTGTGCGCGCCCGAGCGCCGCTGCCAGCGCGAGGCGTGCGCCGCGACCTTCGGGATGCGGCGTCGACATGTGGTGGGCGTCGCTCGATTCACCGTAGCCGAGCAGCCACGCCGGCGCCGGACCTTCGCGCTCCAGCAGCGCGAAGCCCGCAGCCTCGCCGAGGTTGATGCCGCGGCGCTCGACGTCGAACGGACGGCAGGGATCGGGCGAGACGAGCTCGAGGGAGTTGAAGCCGAACAACACGCTGCCGCAGAGCGTGTCGACGCCGCCGACCACGGCAGCATCGGCGATGCCCGTGCGGATCAGCCGCTCGGCCTGCGCGAAAACCTTGGCGCTCGACGAGCACGCCGTCGCGACCGTGACGCTCAATCCGCAAAGCCCGAGCGCGTGCTGCACGAAATCGCCGAGCGAGTGCGGCGTGTGGATGATCGCGCGGCGCAGGTCGGCGGGGTACCGCCCGTCCGGCTCCAGCCGGGTATATGCATCTTCGCTGGCGCCGATGCTGGACGTCGAAGTCCCGACGACGACGGCCACGCGCGCACTGCCGTAGCGCTCGCGAGCGGCAGCAACCGCATCGTTGAATCCGTCTGCGAGCAGCCCGCGCCAGGCGAGCCGGTTGTTACGGCAATCCCATTCGGCGAGGTGCGGCGGCAGCGCGCGATCTTCGAGCCCTGCGACCCGCCCGATCCAGGTTGCGAGCGGCGCCGTACCGAAGTCATTGCGTTGCAGGCCGCTGCGGCGCTCACGCAGCGCGCGCAGCGTTGCAACCTGGCCGTCGCCCGCAGCGGAGCACAGCGAATACGCGGTGATCGCCAGCGGGCGCATCGGCGTCAGGACTGAACCAGCGTGAGATTGCGACTCATGTCGTTCACGAGGTTCTGAATCCAGGTCAGGTAGTTGCGATGGATCACGCGCTGCCCCTTCTTGTCGGCGTACATGAGCTCGCCGGAATCGAGGTACTTGATCGTGATCGTCTGCGCGTCGTACACGATGTCGATCTTCGCCATGTGCTCGCGCAGGTGCAGCGTCGAGACGATGTGGCCGGCGTCTTCCTGCGTGACCGCCCAGGTGCGGCCGACCAGCGCCGCCTTGATGGCTTTCGTGACCTGATCGATCTTGAGCCCGGCGGGCACGGCGATCGGATCGGGATCCGTGAGCGGCACCTGCCGTGCGCCCATCAGGAAGACCAACGCGGAAACCAGCAGCAAGCCGGACCAGGCGCGTGCGCGGAACATGGAGACCTCCCCAGGCTATGACCTGAACTTACGTGTCGTGTTGTCCGTCTTCGTGAACTTCTGGGCGCTCAGGTAACGCGATGCTGCGCGATGTGCCCGGCGAGCGAGCGCAGCGAGCTGAAGATCCGGATGTTGTTCTCGTCATCGGAGCGCAGCTGGAAACCGTAACGCTTGGAAATTTCCAGCGCAAGCTCCAGCGCGTCGATCGAGTCCAGCCCGAGGCCGGTCTTGAACAGCGGCGCCTCGGGGTCGATTTCCGTGGGCGCGACGCCCTCCAGGTTGAGAGCGCCGACGATGAGTTCCGCGAGCTCGCGCTCGGCAGGGGACTGGGTTGCTGACATGAACGTGGACGCCGTGGGAATCGATCGAGGTGCGGCGAACCGCCGCGCGCAAAGTGTATCATCCGCGTCCGCGCGCCGTATGCGGCGCGCACCCTACAGAAGACGACGGAATCCTTGACCTTGCGAGCCGACGACCTCTTCGACGATCTGCCCAGAACGACCAGCGCCGGTCCGGAACCGGTCCCTTCTCCCGCCGGACGCATCCGGGTCGAGTATCGCGACCCCGAAGCGCTGTCAGAGGACGTGCTCTGCGTCATCCACAGCGGCTGCCGCGCGGCCAGCGCCGCGCCGCTGAGCATCGACGTCCGGATGCAGCGCCTGCGCGGCCCCGCGGCCGAAGTCTGGTATGCAAACGGCCCGGTGCGCGCCGGCCGGGACGGGATCGTGCGTTACGCGCACGACGACGAGCTGCTGATCGCAGTCATCGAGGAAGACGAGCGCGCCTACGGCGGCATCCGCTCGACCGCGGAAACGCTTTACGGCGCGGTCCGTAGATTCCAGGAGCAGAGCGACTTTCCGCACCTGCTGCGCATGTGGAACTACCTCGACGCGATCAACGAGGGCGACGGCGACGCGGAGCGCTATCGCCAGTTCTGCGTCGGCCGCGCGCTCGGCCTCGGCCGGCCCCATAGCAAGCGCCTGCCTGCGGCCACTGCGATCGGCCGGCAGCAGACGACGCATCTCGTGCAGGTTTTCTGGGTGGCAGCGCGCGTCGACGGCGCCGCAATCGAGAATCCGCGGCAGGTGAGCGCCTATCATTACCCGCGCGCGCACGGCCCGGTGAGCCCGAGCTTCTCGCGCGCGATGGTCGCACCCGACAGCACCGTGCTCGTGTCCGGCACCGCAAGCATCGTGGGACATGTCTCGCAACACGAAGGCGATGCGCAGGCGCAGCTGGCGGAGACCTTACGTAATCTCGCCGCGGTCACGGCGCACGCCGGCGTGAGACACGACGCGGCGCGCCGCCAGGATCTGCTTAAGGTTTACGTGCGCGACCCGGCTCTAGTGCCGATGATCGCCGCGCGGCTGCAGGAAGCGTATCCGGGCGCGACGCCGATCTACTTCGCGGGCGACGTCTGCCGCCACGAGCTGCTGCTCGAGATCGAGTGCATACAATTGTAGCTGGAACCCGGAAGAACTCTCCCCAAGCGCGCCAAGAAGAACCAGAGTGGTAGATCCACCAGAAGAATCTCTTATTTTTCTTACTTCATTTCCTTCTTCTCTTCCCTGGCGTTCTCGGCGATCTTGGCGAGAGACGTTCTTCTCCTATTCTGCTTCTTTCCGCAGCATCGCCAGCAACCGCTCCCGCGGCAGCTTTCCCAGTTCATTGCGCGGCAATGCGTCGACGATCTTGAGCGGACGCGGCAGGAACGCTGGATCGACACTCGCGGCGAGCCGCTCGCGAATCTGCTTCGCATTGCAACCCGGCGCGACCACCAGCGCAGCGAGCCGCCGGATCGTCGCGATCGAGTCCGGCTGCGGCTGAAACAACACCGCGTCGCGTACACCCTCGACGGCGAGCAGCCGCTGCGTCAGATCGGCGAGCGAGGCGCGCTTGCCCGCGACTTCGATCATGTCGCTGCTGCGGCCGCGCACGACGAACTCGCCGCCGCCACGCAACTCGACGATGTCCTGCAGGAGGATCGGCTCGACGAACCACGGCGCCGTCACCAGCGTCCCGTCGTCGCGCGGATGCAGCTCGACGCCTTCGTGCGCACGCCATGCGTCGCCGTTCGCCGTCCGGCGGCAGGCGATCACGCAGGTCTCGGTCGAACCGAACATCTCCAGCAACCGGCCGCCGAGCCGCGCTTCGACGGCTGCGGCCAGCTCGCGATCGAGTGGGGCCGTCGCGGAAACGATCAGTGCCGTCTCCGGGAACGGCTGCGAGGACTCGACGAGCGTGCGCAAATGCAGCGGAGTGCTGACGAGCACCCGCGGTGCGGGCAACTCGCCGAGCGCGAGCGCGATATCAGCCGGAAACAGCGGGCGGCCGGCGTGCACGGCCATACCGCCAATGAGCGGCAGCAGGATGCTCAGCTCCATTCCGTACATGTGCTGCGGCGGAACCGTCGCGACGATCGCGGGAACCGTTGCGTCATCGACGTCCAGCGCGCGCCGGATCGCGGCCGCGTTGCGCGCAGAGCTGCCGTGCATGCTGCGCCAGAGCTTGGGATACGCCTTTGGTTGTCCAGTGCTGCCGGACGTGCAGCCGATCATCACCGTGCGTTCGGCAGGAATGAGTGTCGGGCTGAAGCCCGACCCGCAATCGCTCGCTGCCGCGACATCTTCATCCTGCCAGCGATAGCTGCCGGCGTGCGCGTTGCCGACTTCCGCGACGACTTGCTCGGCACGCGACGGCGGCAACAGCACCGCATGACCCACGCTCAGCGCGGCGGCGTACGCAACGAGAAACCGATAGCGGTCCTCACACAGATTGAGCATCGGGCCGGCGGGCGGCAGCCGCTGCACGATCGCCTGCACGTGCGCGCAGAACTGCGCGAGCGACACCGCTCGGCCCTGCAGATAGGCCACGGGACGCGCCGGGTCGGCCGGCGCCAGCAACGGCAAGGAGTGCACGCTCAGCGCTCCAGGCGCCGGAAGATCATCGAAGTGTTGACGCCGCCGAAGGCGAAGTTGTTGTTCATCACATAGCCGGCGCTCAGCTCGCGCCCGCCCTCGACGATGTAGTCGAGGTCGCCGCAGCGCGGATCGACGTTCTCCAGGTTCAGCGACGGCGCGAACCAGCCGGCATTCATCATCTCGATACTGAACCACGCTTCGAGCGCGCCGCACGCGCCGAGCGTATGGCCGAGATAGCTCTTCTGCGAGCTGAGCGGCACGCGCCCGAACAACGACGCCGTGGCGCGAGTCTCGGCGATGTCGCCGTGCTCGGTTGCGGTGCCGTGGCCGTTCACGTAGCCGACCGCGCCGGGCTCGAGGCCGGCGTCGCGCAGCGCCAGCTCCATCACTTTGCGCATCGTCACTTCCTCGGGCTTCGTGACGTGCACGCCGTCGGAGTTCGTGCCGAAGCCGACCAGCTCCGCGTGGATGCGCGCGCCGCGCCGCTGCGCATGCTCCAGCTCTTCGAGCACCATGATCGCGCCGCCTTCGCCGATCACCAGACCGTCGCGATCGCGATCGTAGGGACGCGGCGTCGTCTGCGGCGCCTCATTGCGCCGGCTGGTGGCGTACAGCGTGTCGAACGCCATCGCCTCGGTCGCACACAACTCTTCGGCCCCGCCCGCCAGCATCAGCGTCTGCCGTCCGTACTTGATCGCCTCGTAGGCGTAGCCGATACCCTGGCTCCCGGATGTGCACGCGCTCGACGTCGGAATGATCCGGCCCCGCGTGCCGAAGAAGATGCTGATGTTCGCGGCAGTGGTATGCGGCATCATGCGCACGTACGAGTTGGCGTTCAGCCCGCTCGAGTCGTTGTTGATCATCATCGCCGCGAAATCCTTGACGTCGGCCGTGCTGCCGGTCGAGGAGCCGCAGGCAACTCCTGTTTCGCCGCTCGCGATCACCGGGTTGCCGGCGAGGCCGGCGTCGTCGATCGCGAGCTCGGCCGCGCGCACGGCGAGCTGCGAGACGCGCCCCATGCTGCGCAGTTGCTTGCGCGTCCAGTGCGCGGGCGGCACGAAATCGGCGACCGGTCCGGCGAGCCGCGTATTCATTTCGCTGTAGCGATCCCATTCGTCCATGCGGCGGATCGAGTTCCGGCACGCCTTCAGACCGCGCATGATTTCCGGCCAGCTGGAGCCCAGCGCACACACGCCGCCGACGCCGGTGACGACAACCCGCCTCATCAGCACAACCCCCCGTTGACTGCGAGCACCTGCCGAGTCACGTACGACGCCTCGGCCGACAGCAGGAACGCCACCGCCGCCGCTACCTCCTCGGCCGTCCCGACGCGCTGCGCCGGAATCGCTTGCAGAATCTCCTCCATCGGCACGTGCTCGTCGATCATTTCCGTTGCGATCAGCCCCGGCGCGACGCAGTTGACCGTGATCTGCCGCTTTGCCAGCTCGACCGCGAGCGCCTTGGTCGCGCCGATGATGCCGGCCTTCGCGGCGCTGTAGTTGACCTGGCCGCGATTGCCGACCACGCCGGCGACCGACGACAGGGTCACGATTCTGCCGGGCGCCCGCCGCCGCACCATCGGCATGATCACAGGTTGCAGCACGTTGTAGAAGGCGTCGAGGTTGGTCTTGAGCACGCCGTCCCACTGCTCGCCGGTCATCGCCGGGAACGCAGCGTCGGAGTGCACACCGGCGTTGCAAACCACACCGTAGTACGCGCCGTGCCTGTCCATATCCATGGCGAGCGCTTCGGCGCAGGCCGCCCGATCGGTGACGTCGAACTGCAGCACGCGCGAATGACGCCCCGCTGTCATGACCTCTCTCGCGACGGCCTCGGCTTCCTCGCGGCGCGAGCGACAGTGGACGACGACGTCAAAGCCGCCGGCCGCCGCACGCAAGGCGATCGCGCGTCCGATGCCGCGGCTCGAGCCCGTGACGAAAACAGCATCTGTCATGCGGCGCACAGCTCCGCGACCATCTGCAGGCGCTTCTCCGGCTCGGCGACGAACGGGTTGCTCTCGTCCCAGGCATAGCCGGCGAGGATCGAGCAAATCATGCGGCGCACGTTGGGCGGCTGGGTCCTGGCGAACATGATGTCCTGAAAGCGCCCGTCGTACCACGCGCGCACGTAGGCGCGGAAGGTGTCGACACCCCTGCGCAGCGGAACCTCGAACTCCGACTGCCAGTCCACTTGCTCGCCGCGCAGCTGCCGATCGAGCAACTGCGCCGCCATGCTGGCGGAGCGCATCGCGATCGTGACGCCGGACGAGAACACCGGATCGAGGAACTCGGCGGCATTGCCGAGCAGCGCGAATCCTGCGCCGTGCATCGTCCGCACGTTGGCGGCGTACCCGGACAGCTCGCGCGACGGCGTGTCCCATTCCGCGTTCGCCAGCAACCGTGCGAGGAACGGCTCCTCGCCGACCAGCTGGCGCAGGCGCACGGCGAGATCGACGGGCCGCGTCGCGAAGAACTCCTTGCTCGCGACGCAGCCGAGCGAGCAACGCCCCTGCGGGAACGGAATCAGCCAGTACCACACGTCCTTGTGCTGCGGGTGGACGACGACCTGGATCTTGTTGCGATCGAAGGCGCCGTCCGGAATGCGGTCGGCGACGTGCGTGAACACTGCATTGCGCACCGGGAAATTCGACGGCGTCTCAAGCTGCAGCAGCTGCGGCAGCGTGCGGCCGAAACCGCTGCCATCGAGAATGAAGCGGCCCGCGATGTCGTATTCGCGCCCGCCGGCTTCGATAGCGTGCACGCGCGGCTCTGCGCCGACTGTGACGGCGCCGACGCGAACCTCGTAGCGGACGTCGACGCCCTGCTTCGCCGCTTCATTGGCCAGCAGCGCGTCGAACTTCGCTCGCTCCACCTGGAAGGTCGAGTTGCGACCCGGCGTGAACTTGTCGTGGAACTCGAACTCGCCGTAGTCGTCGCCGCGGACGAACGCAGCGCCGTTCTTGAACTGGAAGCCATGGGCCTCGACGGCCGGCAGCATGCCTGCCTCCTCGACGAAATCCAGGCAATGTGCCAGCAGGCTCTCGCCGATCGAAAAGCGCGGAAAGCGCTGCGCTTCCAGTACGACCACGTCCCAGCCGCGCCGCTTCAGCAGCGCGCTGGCGATGGCGCCGGACGGGCCGGCGCCGATCACGATCACATCGCGTCGTTCCACTTCACACCTCGTGTAGCCGCGGCCACGCGCTCCAGCAGCACCGCAGGCGTCGCGAATTGCAGTACTCCGGTGCTGGCTTCGACGGCAACCTGGACGGTCCGTGCGCGCGCGACACGCTCATCAGTCGCTGCCTGCTTGACCAGGTAGTTGATGGTCAGGCGGTTCTCCCACTCGACCAGCGAAGCCTGGACTGTCAGCCGGTCGCCGAAGCGCGCCGCCTGCACGAATTTGACGTGCAGGTCGACGATCGGCCAGATGTAGCCGGACGCGATCATCGCGTCCAGGCCGAAGTCGAGCCGCGCCATCAGCGCCCAGCGGGCGTTCTCCAGGTACTTCAGGTAGTGACCGTGCCAGACGACGCCGGCCACGTCCACGTCATGAAATGCGACGTGCGCCTCGACCGTCGCCTCGAGCACGCCGTGCTTACGCATGCGCTCTGCGCGACAACATGCGCCACAACAGCAGTGGCAGGCGCACGAGCATGCCGAGCAGAAGGGTGATGTGCAGGCTCGTCATGCGCACATTGTCGCGGAACATCCGGTAGTGCGAGACACCGTCGCGCGGATAGCGCACCGCCGTCGCGAGCCAGCGGGTCCGCACGCCGCGCCAGTGCAGGCGCACCAGCACTTCCGTGTCGAAGTCCATGCGCTCGCCGACGGCGCTGCGATCGAGCAGCGCGAGCGTTGCGGTGAGCGGATAGACGCGAAAGCCGCACATCGTATCGATCAGCTCGAACGACAGCGTCTCCAGCCAGACCAGGCCGTGCGTCAGATAGCGGCCGTAGTAGCGGGAGCGCGGAATGCTGGCGTCGAACATCGGCCGGCCGCAGATCACCTTGTCAGGATGCTGCCGAGCCTCCTCCAGAAAACGGGGCACGTCGCTCACGGTGTGCTGGCCGTCTGCGTCGATCTGAACTGCATGCGTGTAGCCGCGCTCGTGCGCCGTGTGCAAACCGGTGACGACGGCCGCTCCTTTACCGC
The DNA here is from genome assembly GCA_036004505.1 of Steroidobacteraceae bacterium. Classification (GTDB taxonomy): domain Bacteria; phylum Pseudomonadota; class Gammaproteobacteria; order Steroidobacterales; family Steroidobacteraceae; genus Steroidobacter. Next base: position 25,211 of record DASYRK010000110.1, on the reverse strand, counting down.
GATTGTGCTCGTGGCGCACCAGCGTTACGTCGGGTGTCGCGCTCAGTCCTTGCAGCACGTCGGCGCAGGCCTGGCTGCTGCCGTCATCGACCAGCACCACGGCCAAGCCTTGCGCGCGAATCTCGCCGACGACGGCGCCGATCGCATGCTCGTGGTTGTAGACGGGAATGACCACGCATGGCGCGAAGACCGGTTCAGCCATTCTCACTCATGCAGCAGGCGCTGCATGACCGCCACCAGGTCGCCGACGGTATGCACCGAGCGGAAATCCTCCGGCGTGACCTTGCGGCCGGTATGGCGCTGGACTTCGTCCATGAGATCGACGACGTCGATGCTGTCGATCTCCAGGTCCTCGTACAGCCGCGAAGCAGGCGTGATGTCGGCGGCGTCGAGTTGGAACAGCTCCACCAGCGTGCCGCGGATGCGCTCCAGGATTTCATCTTCCGATTGCATTTGTAGGTACTTCAGGCACGTCTGGCGCGTGCTGCATTCTGCCATTGCCAGGCACAGCGCAGTTTAACAGGCCGGGCGCTCCCCGTTGCGCCTCGAACTGCTGTTGCAGCCGTTCGTTCAGCTCGCGCGAGGCGGCCGGCAGCGGCGCCGCGCGATAGCCCTGCAGATCCACGTCCTCGCCGACGACGAGCGTGAACCGCGGACGCCGCGCCGGAATCCGGTACCACGGCTCGGCCTTGGTCAGCGTGGTCGGCTCGACGCGGATGTATACCGGCGTGACGCTGATGGCGGCGCGCAGGGCGATATTCGCGCCGCTACGGTGGAAGGCCAGCGGTTGCTGCGGCCGGGTGCGCGTGCCTTCTGGGAAAAAGATCAACGGTTGCCCGTCGTGCAAAGCCGCGGCGGCGGACACGATCATGTCCGCGGTCGAATGGTTGCGAATGAACTCGGTGAGGGTCACGGCGCTGCGCGTGAGCGGATTGCGCCACAGGCCGGTTTTGACGACGCAGCCGGCCCCGGGCACGAACGCCAGCAAAAACACCACGTCGATCAGCGAGGGATGATTGGCGAGGATCAGCTGACCGGAGAGGCCTAGCCGTTCCCTGCCGCGGAACTCGTACGTGAGCACGCCCAGCCGGTGCATGAAGCCGATGAACAGCCGCAGCGCGCCGCTCATGATCGCGCGTGCGCGAGCGCGCCTGCGCTCCCGCGTGGTTGGAATGATTCTGACCAGCGGCAGCAGCACGACGCCGACGACCACCGCGCCGATCCCGAACGCCAGGAAGCTCGCGCCCGTCATCAGCAGCCGCCAAAGGTAGGCGTCCCGGCGCCGTTCGAGCGGCGACACTTCGGGCGCGAATTCGGAGTGGGTTGCCATCGGGGGGAATTATGATGGGCGCGCCATGCACGGCAAACTGCAACTGTGGCTCGCAGCGCCCGAGGCCGCCCAACACTTTGATCCGGCTCAGCTCACGGAGCCGGAACGGGTTCGCATGGCGCGCCTGCGCCGGGCCGCGAAGCGTCAGGACTTTGCGGTCAGCCGGGCGCTGCGCGCGCACGTCCGGCTCAACGCGGCACACCCGGCCAGCGAGAGCCTGAGTCACAGCGGCGGGTACGCCGCGCTGGCGCAAGCGCACCCGGCACTGCGGATTGGCGTCGATCTGGAGGTGCACCGCCCGCGCGATGTGCTGGCAACAGCCCGCACCGCCTTCAGCGAAGCCGAAGCGCACGCGCTGGAAGGCGCCGCCGGTGCCGAGCGCGCGCGACTCTTCTATGCGATGTGGACCGTGAAGGAGGCGCTCGCGAAGGCGTTGCAGCTGCATCTGCTGGACGCGCTGCGTTCCTGCGTGCTCGTCGTCGACGGACCCGAGTGGCAGGCCCGCGCACCGACGTCCTCAGCGGGTAGCGTCGCTGTGTATCAGCCGCGTGCGGACCTGACACTCGCTGTGGCGTCGATCGGCGCGTCGCCAGCGATCGAATGCTGGAGCTGGCCGCCGCAGCGGCCTGCGCCGTGGCCACTCATCGCCGCCATCTCTCTCGGAGCCGCTGGCGCTCCTGCGGCGACAGATCGCGAAAGCGCTGACGCAGCTCACGCCGCTGCTCCGGCGTGAGGCTCTGGAACTGACGGAAGTTCTTGCGGATGCGCGCCTGCTCGCCCGGCGGCAGCTTTTTGAACTGCTGATAGCGCTGCCGGATCATGCGGCGCTGGTCGGGCTTGAGCGACTGCCAACGCTTGAACCGCTCACCCGCCTGCGCGCGCTGCTCAGGCGGCATGGCCAGCCAGCGCTGCGAGCCCCGCGCGAGCTTCGCCTGTCGCTGCGGCGGCAGCTGCGCCCACTTCGATTCCAAATTCCCGAGCAGCTGGCGCTGCTGCGGCGACAGCGACTGCCAGCTGACGCCGGCTTCGGCTTGCGGCTCGGCTGCACTCGCCAGCGGCGCGGCCAGCAGCAGCAGTCCCAATATCACGATCTTCATCGTTTCTCCGCGGCGGGTTTGGCCGCGGCCTCTGTCTTGCTCCCGTCACGCTTGGCGGCCGGATCCTTCGCGGCCGGCGGCTCCGTCGCGGGCTCATCGTCCTCGTCGTCGACGAACAGCGCCCAGTCCTCCTCGTCGTTGCCGAAGTTCGCCAGGTACTCGAGGAACTCCGCGTCGAGCGGCGGCAGTTTTTCGGCGGCCGCGGCCGGCCACGCACAGGCGAACAACAGCACCGAAACTGCGCTCACGGTCCTCATCGTTCAGCCAGTGTGCTCATCGACAGCCGTATCGCCGAGCCACTGATAGAACTCGACGTCCTCGAGCATCTCGATGTTGTCGGAGTCGGCGACGATGTCGATGTCCTCCAGCGCCAGTGCGCCGGTGTCGCCGCCGGAGCGCCAGCCGTTCCAGCTCAGCGCCACCGCGACGATCGCGGCGAGCGCGACGCCGCCGGCGGGCGCCCAGAGCCAGCGCCGCTGCACCCTGGCCTTGCTCACCTCGTCGAGCGCGCGATTGCGCGCCTGGGTCAGCTTCGATCGCGTACCCGCGTCCAGCCGCTCGACGCTGTCCTCGAACAGCGCGCGCGCCTTGTCTTCAAAGTCGCTCACCACGCAACTCCCAGCTGCTCGCGCAGCGTGTGCACGGCCCGTGAATAGTGTGTCTTGACGCTGCCTTCGCTGCAGCCCATCGCAGCGGCGGTCTGGGCGACGTCCAGGCCCTCGAAGGCGCGCAGCATGAAAGCTTCCTGCTGCCGCCCCGGCAGCTCGGCCAGCCCGCGCTCCAGCGCCTGCATCGCCTGGTCAGCGGCGAGCTGCTCCGGCGGCAGCGGCGAGCGGTCCGGAACCGCTGCGTACTCGTCGGCGCCGCTGTCTTCCTGCGATCGCAAGCCGGGCAGCCACGCCATGACGCGCGCCTGCACGCGCCGGCGGCGCTGACAATCGCGAATCCGGTTCTGCAAAATACGGTAGAACAGCGGACGCCACTCCTCGCTCGGCCGGCGGCCGTAGCGGCGCGCGAGCTGTAGCATCGCGTCCTGGACGCTGTCGAGAGCATCTTCGTCGTGCCGCAGGGCGATGCGCGCCATGCGGAATGCGCGTTTCTCGATGCTCGCGAGAAAGCGGTCGAGTGCCCGCGCCTGCTCCAGAATCGGTTCCTCCACGCAAGGCTGTGCGCCGCCGTCCCAGCCCAGCGTCAGGACCTGGGCGGGGAGCGTGCGAAACGCCGGCAGGCTAACAGAAGAAGGCATGCAGACAGATCCTCGCCAGAGGTCATTCGATGAGAGCAACGCTCGAACGGAGCTTCCGTTGACCGCGCCCGGCGCGCGCGGCGTACAAATTATGACCAACAGCGGAATTCGTCCGTGGCGTACGCACTTGGGCCCTTTCACCCCAACCCATGCACAGACTTGTCCACAGATTCTGTGCATAGAGCGCGCGCCGACGTGATCCTCGCAGTCGCCATCGACACGCCGCTGCGGCGGATCTTCGACTACCGCGCGCCGCCCGACCTCGTGCCCGGACAGCGGGTCTGGGCGCCGTTCGGACGTCGCAAGGTCGTCGGCGTCGTCGTCGCTCAGCGCGAGCGGACAGAAGTGCCGGCGGGCAAGTTGCGTTCGGTCTTCACAGCCGTCGACGCGGAGCCGACTTTCGATGCCGGGCTCCTGCAGCTGCTGCTTTGGTCGGCCGACTACTACCGCCATCCGGTCGGCGAAGTGATCGCCGCCGCGATGCCGGCGCCGTTGCGCACGGGTACGGCGCTGCGCGAAGAGACAGTCGTCTGGTCGCTCACGGAGCTGGGCCGCAACGAGGCGCTGACGCAGCTCAAAGCCAATGCGGTCCGGTTGCGGGCGATCGTCGAAGCGCTCGCGCGCGCCGGCGAGATGACCGCCTCCGAGCTCGCGAGCGCAGCAGATAGCACAGCGGATTCCTTGCGCAAGCTCGAAGCGCGCGGCTACGTCGTGCAGTCGAAACGAGTTTCCGCGAGCGAGCCTGCAGCCGCGGCTGCACGCGGTGGCCCGCCCCTCAACGATGCGCAGCGGGACGCCGTGCAACGGATCAGCGGCACGCTCGGCAGCTTCGCGTCGCACCTGTTGTATGGCGTGACCGGCAGCGGCAAGACCGAAGTCTATCTGCGCGCCATCGCTGCCGTCATCGAGCGCGGCGAGCAGGCGCTGGTGCTCGTGCCCGAGATCGCACTCACGCCGCAGCTCATTGCGCGTTTCCGCGCGCGCTTCGATTCGCCGCTGGCGGTGCTGCATTCGAACCTGAGCGACGGCGAGCGTCTTGCTGCGTGGCGCAGCGCGCGCGAGGGCCGCGCCCGGATCGTCATCGGTACGCGCTCGGCCGTTTTCAGTCCGCTGGCGCGACCGGGACTGATCGTCGTGGATGAAGAGCACGACGCGTCGTTCAAGCAGCAGGAAGGCTTCCGGTACTCGGCGCGCGATCTCGCGATCGTGCGCGCGCAGCGGCTCGGGATTCCGGTCGTGCTCGGCTCGGCGACGCCGTCGCTCGAAACCCTGTATCGCGCGCAGCGGCAACCGCAGTGGCTTTCGAGGCTGCCGCAACGCGCGGCGGCGAACGCGCAGCCGCCGCGCATGGCACTGGTCGATCTGCGCGCGCACGGGGAAACGCAAGGCATTGCGACGCCCGCTGTGCTTGCAATCAAGCGTCATCTCGAAGCCGGCGGGCAGGTGATGCTGTTCCTGAATCGGCGCGGCTACGCTCCGGTGCTGTTCTGTCCCGCGTGCGGGTGGTCGGCGCACTGCAAGCGCTGCGACGCGCACCTGACGGTTCACGGCCGCTCGCATCATCTGATCTGCCATCACTGCGGCTCGCAGCAATCGGTGCCGGAGACGTGCGCCAACTGCGGCCAGCCCACCAAGCCGGTCGGACAAGGCACCGAGCGCATCGAGGAAGCTGTCCGACAGCTGTTCCCGGACTCGCCGCTCGCCCGCATCGACCGCGACGCGATCCGCCGGCGCGGCGAGCTGGAAGCGACGCTCGCGCGCGTCGACAGCAAGGAAGTGCGCATCCTCGTCGGCACGCAGATGCTCACCAAGGGTCACGATTTTCCGAACGTCACGCTCGTGGTCGTGCTCAACGCCGACCAGGGCCTGTTCAGCGCCGACTTCCGCGCCGGCGAGCGCCTGGCGCAGACCATCGTGCAGGTCGCAGGCCGCGCCGGCCGCGCAGAGCGGCCCGGCGAAGTGCTGATCCAGACGGAATATCCCGAGCACCCGCTGCTGAAATTGCTGCTGGCGGGCGGCTACGAAGCGTTCGCTGCCGGCGCGCTGCAGGAGCGCGAGCAGAGCGAGTGGCCGCCGTTCGCGCGCATCGCGCTGCTGCGCGCCGAAGCCGCGACCGCGCTCGCGCCCATGAAATTCTTGCGTGCGGCGCTGGCGATCGCTGGCGATCATCCGGTGCGCGACGTGCAGCTGCTTGGCCCAGCGCCGGCGCCGATGGAACGACGCGCAGGCCGCTACCGCGCTCAGGTACTACTGCACGCGGCTACGCATTCTCCGTTACAGAAGTTCATGAGCACGTGGTTGCCGGCGCTGGAAGCGCTGCCGGAAGCCCGCCGCGTTCGCTGGTCCATAGACGTGGACGCGCTCGATCTGGGATAGTCACCCGTCACCCGTTTCAACCCACTGCTGCACGTGAAGTATCGGATCGAACAACTCATCCAGGCCGCGCTCGCGACTTTGCCGGCCGACATCCTGCCCGCAGACATCGTCCGCCCCACAGTCGACGTCGAGCGCACGCGCGACGCCGCGCACGGCGATTTCGCGACGAACGTTGCGTTGCAGCTGGCCAAGCCCGCGCGCCGCAACCCGCGGCAGCTGGCGCAGGCGATCCTCGACGCGCTGCCGTCGAGCGAGCTGATCGACAAGGCCGAGATCGCGGGACCCGGCTTCATCAACTTCCATCTCTCGGCGCAGGCATACCAGCAGGAGCTGTCGCACATCTTCGCGCTCGGCCCGACTTACGGGTACAGCAAGCGCGGCGCCGGCACGAGCACTGTCGTCGAATTCGTCTCGGCCAATCCGACCGGTCCGCTGCACGTCGGTCACGGCCGGCAGGCGGCGCTCGGCGACGCGCTCGCCTCGCTCCTGCAATCGCAGGGTTACCAGGTCGCGCGCGAGTTCTACTACAACGACGCCGGCGTGCAGATCCAGAATCTCGCGCTGTCGGTGCAGGCGCGTGCGCGCGGCATCAAGCCGGGCGAGCCGGGCTGGCCAGAAGCGGCGTACAACGGCGAGTACATCCAGGACGTCGCCGACGATTTCCTGGCGAAGAAGACCGTGAACGCGCTGGACGGCGCCGCGGTGAAGGCGACGGGCAAGGTCGACGATCTCGACGCAGTGCGCCGCTTCGCGGTGGCCTACCTGCGCCACGAGCAGGACGTCGACCTGCAGAAGTTCGGCGTGCGCTTCGACGTCTACTACCTGGAGTCGAGTCTCTACACCGACAGCAAGGTCGAGACGACCGTCAACGCATTGGTCGCCAGCGGCAAGTCGTACGAGAAGGACGGCGCGTTGTGGCTGCGCACGACCGAGTTCGGCGACGACAAGGACCGCGTGATGCGCAAGTCCGACGGCACGTTCACATACTTCGTGCCGGACGTCGCCTATCACGTCACGAAATGGCAGCGCGGCTTCAGCGTCGCGATCAACGTGCAGGGCTCCGATCATCACGGCACGACCGCGCGCGTGCGCGCCGGCCTGCAGGCGCTCGACATGGGCATCCCGAAGGGCTACCCGGACTACGTGCTGCACAAGATGGTCCGCGTCATGCGCGGCGGCGAGGAAGTGAAGATCTCGAAGCGCGCCGGCGAGTACGTCACGCTGCGCGACCTGATCGAGTGGGTCGGGCGCGACGCCGTGCGCTTCTTTCTCATCTCGCGCCGCGCCGATTCGGAGTTCGTGTTCGACATCGACCTGGCGTTGTCGCAGAGCGAGGAGAATCCCGTCTACTACGTGCAGTACGCGCATGCGCGCGTCTGCAGCGTGTTCCGGCAATTGCAGGAGAAGGGGTTCGAGCACGATCGCGAGGGCGGCGAGCGCAACGTCGCGCGCCTCACCGAGCCGCACGAGAAGGCGCTGATCCGCCGCGTCTCTTACTATCCGGAGCTGCTGGAAGTCGCTACGCGCGCCCTCGAGCCGCATCAGCTCGCGCACTACCTGCGCGACCTCGCCGGCGACTTCCACACCTATTACAACGCGCACACGTTCATCGTCGACGACGTCGGCCTGCGCAACGCGCGGCTCAACCTGGTCGCGGCGACCCGCCAGGTGCTGGAGAACGGCCTGAAGCTGCTGGGCGTGTCCGCGCCGGAGAAGATGTAGTGGCACGCGACTACAAGAACTCGAAACGCGGCGGCTCAGGCAGCTTGTCGGGCATCGCCGGCTTCGTCGTCGGCCTCGCGCTCGGTCTCGTCGTCGCAGTCGGCGTGTACCTGTTCGACCGCCGGCCCGCGGCGCGGCTCGCGCAGGAAGCGCCGCCGATGACGCGCGACGAAGCGCCCGCCCCGACGGGGAAACCCGCGCCGGCTTCCGCAGGCCAGGATGCGGAAACGCAGTTCGAGTTCTACGAAATGTTGCCGAAGTTCGAAGTCGTCATCCCGGAGGAGCAGGAGGGCGCCGCGACGCCCGCTGCCGGAGCGGGACCGGTCGCCGGCCCGGTGGACAAGCCCGGCGCGTACATCCTGCAGGCAGGATCGTTCCGCAACCACGCCGATGCCGATCGCGTGCGCGCGCTGATCGCGATGCAGGGCGTGGAGTCGAAGATTCAGAAAGTGACGATCGATCGCGACACCTGGCATCGCGTGCGCGTCGGCCCGATCACCAACCTCAAGCAGCTCGAAGAGACCCGCAGCAAGCTGCGCAATGCGCGCATCGAAGCGCTCGTAATCAAAGTCGGCGAGTAGCTCGCTTTAGCCCGACTCGCCGGCGAACTGCACGTACGCGCGCACCGGAAACGTCGCCCCTCCCTTCCACGCAATCGGCACTGCGTGCAGCCGTCCGCCCTGCTGCGGAAGTGCAGCCAGGTTCGTCATGTGCTCGCAGATCGGAATGCCCGCGCCCAACAGGATCGTGTGCGCGGGACGAACCATGTCGGCCGCGTCGTCGATGTTCAACGAATCGATGCCGACGAACGCAGCTGCGGAGTCGACGAGCAGCTCGCAGGCCGCCGCAGTCAGGAACGGGTTGTCGCGGCCATAGCGCTCGGTGCGCCAGTGCTGGCTGAAGTCGGTCCGCACCAGCACGGCCGCGCCGCGCAGGTCGATGCCCCGGAAAAGCTCGGGACCTACGGCGCGACCGAGCGAGCGTGCATCGAACACGCGCACCGGAACGTGCGCCACGCGCTCGAGCGGCAGGCCCGCGAGGTCAGTCGCTCCGCGATGCCGATGGAGCGGCGAGTCCACGTACGTGCCGGTATTGCCGCACAGATGGAGCGAGGCGATCAGAAATTCCGACTTGTTCTGGTAGCGGGCGCGCGAGCTGTCGTGATCGACGATGACTTCGGCCTGCGGAACCGGCAGCCCGGGATAGGTCACCATGCCCGGCTCGATGACGTGACTGACTTCGATGAAACGGGTCATGGATGAGCTCCTCGCAGTGACCGGACCGGCGCGCACACACAGTCCCGCGGTCATGCCGAACAGGCCGTGAACTCGGGGCAACCGTCGACGTCGAGTCCTTCGAGGGAATCGCCGAGCCGCAGGGAATCGTCGCGGCCATCGATTCGCGTTGCGCGCGGCGCCAGCGCGAGGTACGCGAGCAGAGCGCGCGCTTTGCGCGATGCGGGCAACTCGAGCGCACGGCCATCCTGCGACACGCTCAGCGTTCCGAGCATTCGCAGGTGGAAAGTCACGGTCGCCTCGCTGCTAATCCTCGGCCAGCTGTCGGAAGTCGACGCCGAGCGAGCGCAGCTTGCGATACAGATGCGTGCGCTCCATGCCGACGCGCTTGGCGAGCTGGCCGACCTTGCCGTTGCACAGAATCAGCTGCTGCTGCAGATACGCGCGCTCGAAGTGCTCGCGCGCTTCGCGCAGCGGCAAAGCCAGCAGATCCTGCTTCACCAGCGGCTCATTGGTGGGCGTGTGCGCGGCGAGCTCGCGCTCGATCTCCTCGAGCCGGATCTCCTCTTCGCCGCCCATGATCAGCAAGCGCTGCACGAGGTTGCGCAGCTCGCGCACGTTGCCGGACCAGGGATAGTTGCGCAGCCGGTTCTGCGCGGCCACGCCGAAGCGGCGGAACGGCAGATGCTGCTCGTCAACCAACCGGTCGACGTAGTAACGCAGCAGGTCCGGCACGTCCTGCGCGTACTCGCGCAGCGGCGGCACTTGCAGCGTGATCACGTTGAGACGCGACAGCAGCTCGAGCCTCACCGCCGTGCTGTCGTCCGCATTCATGAATCGCGCCGTCGCGGAAGCGATGATGCGCACGTTGGAATTGACCGGCGTCGCGCCGCCGACGCGCGTGAACGTCTGCGCTTCGAGCGCAGCGACCAGCAGTCCCTGCGCCCTCGGCGGCAAATCCTCGATGCCGTTGATGAACAGCACGCCGCCCGCTGCCTGTTCGAACACGCCGGCATGAATGCCGCTCGAGTCTTCGGTACCGTGCAGCGCCGCTGCGGCACCCTCATCGCTGACTCCCGTCGCGACCAGCTGCACGAACGGTCCCGCCGAGCGCGGGCTCAGCGAATGAATGTAGCGCGCGAACGATTCGCGACCGGAGCCCGGCTCGCCGACGATCAGCACCGGCGTCTGGTGCGGAGCGATCTGCTGGGCCTGCTCGCGCACCGCGTGCATCGCGCGGCTCTTGCCGACCGGTGCGATCAGCGGCGGAACGAGCGAGCGGCCGGACTGCCGGCGATTACGACCGGAGTCGAGCGCGCGCTCGACGGTGCGCAGGAGCTTCGCGAGCGACAACGGCTTCTCGACGAAATCGAACGCGCCGAGCCGCGTCGCTTCGACGGCGGTCTCGACCGTGCCATGGCCCGACATCATCACGACCGGGCAGGACGCGCCGTTCGGCTGGGCCCATTCGCGCAGCAGCGTGATGCCGTCCGTGTCCGGCATCCAGATGTCGAGCAGCACCAGGTCCGGATCGTGCTGCGTGCGGATCGCCCGCGCCTCGGACGCGTCGGCGGCGACGTCCACCTCATAGCCTTCGTCCGCGAGGATCTCCTTCAGGAGCCCGCGGATCTCGGATTCATCGTCGACGACCAGTATGCGTGCTGCACTCATGCACGTTCCCTCCTCGCTCCCGTACGTCGCTCCCGCGTCGGTCCGCTCCGCACGCCGGCGGCGAGCGGCAGCTCGATCCGCACGCGCGCCCCGCCGGTCCGCGCGTTGTCGGCTTCGATTCTGCCGCCATGCTCTTCGACAATCTTCTTCACGATCGCCAACCCCAGGCCCGTGCCCTTCGGTTTCGTGGTCACGTACGGGTCGAACACCTGGCCGATGACGTCCGGCCGGAAGCCCGGGCCGTTGTCCTCGACGGTGATCTCGGCGAGCCGGCCGTCCGGCCGCTCGACCAGCCGCGTCTCGACGCGGATCTGCGGATCCCGAACACCTTCCAACGCCTCGATGGCGTTGGCAAGCAGATTGTGAATGATCTGCCGCAGGCGCCCGCGGTCGGCCTCGATCTCGGTCAGGGCGGGATCCAGCTTGAGCTGCGGCCGTCCGACAGGGCCGGTCTCGCGGCTGCCGGCGCGGTACAGCTCGGCGACCTCGGCGATGAGCTGGTTCAGGTCGAAGCGTGACACATCCATCTCCGGCGCGCGCGCATATTCGCTGAACGCGTTCACCATCTCCTTCATCGCCTCGACCTGCTGCACGATCGTGTGCGTGGCCCGGTCCAGCATCTGCGCCTCGCCCTCGTTCATCGAGCCGAGGAGCTTGCGGCGGATGCGCTCGGCCGACAGCTGGATCGGCGTCAGCGGGTTCTTGATCTCGTGCGCCAGCCGGCGCGCGACCTCGCCCCAGGCCGCGTCGCGCTGCGCCTGCAGCAGCGCGGTGATGTCATCGAACACGATGACGAAGCCGCCCGGGCTGCGATCCTCGCCCGACAGCGTGGTACAGGCGCACATCAGGATGCGGCGGCTCGACTCGGCCTGCAGCACCAGCTGCTCGCGCCACTCGGTCTGACCCGCGTCGAGGTGCGCGCTGCAGGCGACGTCGAACTGCTCGAACAGCGAGCTGCCTTTGCCGGCCTCGGCGAGCGGCTTGCCGATCACGTTGTCGACGTCCGCTCCGAGGATGGTGCACGCCGCCTGGTTCGCCGTGCGCACGGTGCGATCGGGCTCCAGCGAGATGACGCCCGTCGACAGGCGCGCCAGGATGACCGCGAGGTTCGCGCGTTCCGCCTCGACCGCGTACTGGCTGCGCCTGTTGTCTTCGCGGGCGCGCGCCAGGCGCTTGGTCATGTCGTTGAACGAGTGCACCAGGATGCCCATCTCGTCGTGCGAGGTGAGCGGCAGGCGCATGTCGAAGTCGCCTTTGGCGACGGCGCGCGTGCCGGCCACGAGATCCTGGATCGGCCGCACCAGGCGCCGCGCGGACCAGAATGCGCCGTACAACGCCGCAAACAACGACAACAACAGCACCAGGGTCAGCGTCAGCGTGAAGCTGGTCTTCAGCGGCTCGCGCAGTCGCGCCTTTTCGCCGTAGCGCTGATACGCGGACTCGACGGTGTCCGCGAGCTCGCCGAGCCGGCGCTCGACCGGGTACACGGCCTCGAGCATGCGCGGCTCGTCACCCGGCGAAGTCAGTGGCACCTGCACCGCGGTGCGCACGAGAAAGCCGCCGCCGGCGACCGGATCGAGCGTCGCGTACTCGCGCCGCTGCAGGACCATTTCGTCGCTCGGACGCGGCGGCACGATCTGACCGAGGCGCTCCGAGCTGGTGCCGAGGATGCGGCGGTTCGTGCCGAGCAGCGTCAACTCGATCGCCTCGCTCTTCTGCCGCGCGTCGTCGAGCACTGCGATCGGGTCGTCGCGCTGCGCGAGATCGTTGGCGATCTCGCGCGTGCGCGTCATGTACTCGCGCATGCGCAGGTCGAGCGCGGCGCGCGACAGGTTCAGCGCGTCTTCCAGGCCTTCGCGGATCTCGACGTGGAACCAGCTGTCGATGCCGCGGTTGAGGAACACGACGGAGAAATAGAACACGAGCAGGAGCGGCGCCATCGCCAGCGTCGCCGACATCCACACCATGCGCGCCTCGAGGCGCGAGCCGACCACGCGCTTGCGCCAGTCGCGGACCAGCTGCACGAGGCGCCCGCCGATCAGGATCAGCAGCACGAGCAGACCCGCGACGTTGACGCCGACGATGAACGGATGCAGGTCGCTGAAGTGCGCCGACTGCTGCACCGTCTGCGCCATGATGAGAAGCGCGGCGACCCACAGTCCCGAGCCGATCAGGACCAGGATCGAAACCAGCGTGCGCTTCAGAGCCGCGGGGACCATGTGTACCACTCGCTGCGCTGACGCCAATCGTCCGACCAGAACAGGATGAAGCGCAAGGTGTCCGGCATAGTACGGACGTCGACGCTGGCGCGCAGGCTGATCTCGTGGCGGCGCTCGGGGCGGACCAGCGCCTGGTCGAGGATCGGCAGATTGCTGATGACGCGCAGGGAGTCGAGCGCGGCATCGAGCGTGGCGAACGAGACCTGCTCGCCGCTGTTCACGTTGCGGACCAGGTAGCGGTCGCTGAGAGCGTGATAGACGAGCTCGTAGCTCTGGTCGAGCGTCGCGACCACCTCATCGAGCCAGTACGAGCGCTCGCGCCGGACGACGATCTCCAGGTGCAGCGTGAAGGGTGCGCCGTCGCGAATGGCGGCACGCGCGCCGTCGACGACTTCGAAGTCGAGCGTGGCGTTGAGCTGGTACACGCCTTCGGCGCGCTCGACGTACGCCGAGCGGATGTCGAAGCGGCCCTGCGCCCGGCTGTCCTGCGCGTAGCACAAGCCGACGAGGGCGAGCGCGAGCAACAGCTGCAATGCAGCCGGCCCACGTCGCAGACGGGGGCGATCTCGCGCTTCGCGACCAGGCGTCAGGCTCGCAGCCACTCACTGTCCTTCGGTTTTTTCTAGGCAAGCATAATAAAAGCCGTCCATGCCGGCTGTCCCTGCCGCGATCCGCCGACCCGCGCGGGCCGGCGCTGTCGCTTCGATCGCTCCAATGTCCGCGAATGCCGCGGCCGTGGTGTCGCGCGCCTGCACGCCTGTCGCCCTAAATGCCTCGACGACGGCCACGGTTTCTGCCTGCAGCGCCGAGCAGCTCGCGTAGACCAGGCGCCCGCCCGGCGCAAGCAACGCCCACAACGCTTGCAACAGCTGCAACTGCGTGTTCGCGAGCGCCGCCACATCCTCGGGCCGGCGCAGCAGCTTGATGTCCGGATGGCGCCGGATCACGCCGGTCGCCGAGCAGGGCACATCGAGCAGGATCCGCTGAAAAGGCTGCCCGTCCCACCAGTCTGCCGGCGCAGCCGCATCGCCAGCCACCAGCGTGGCCGACAATCCGAGACGGCGCAGGTTGTCGGCGATCCGCGTCAGGCGCTCGGGAGAAACATCGACCGCAACCAGCTGCGCAAGTTCAGCCTGCAGCTCCAGCAAGTGTCCGGTCTTGCCGCCCGGCGCGGCGCAGGCATCGAGCACCCGCTCGCCCGCACGCGGGGCGACCAATCGTGCTCCGAGCTGCGCGGCGGCGTCCTGGATCGAGACCTCGCCGTCCGCGAACCCGGGCAGCTCCGCGACGTCCATGGCGTCCGCCAGCAGCAGCGCCTCGTCGCCGAACATGCTCTGCGCCACCTCGATTCCGCTGGCCGCAAGGCGGTTCCGATAGTCGGGGCCGCTGATGCGGCGTCGATTCACGCGCACCCAGAACGGCGGACGCTGATTGTTCGCAGCGAGAATCGCCGCGGACTGCTCGCCCCAATCGGCAGCGAGTGCGTTCACGAGCCAGCGCGGATGCGCGGTGCGGACCGTGATGTCGCGATCGATCTGCACGGTGAGCTGCGCGTGCTCGCGCTGGCAGCGTCGCAGGAGCGCGTTGATAAAGCCCGCCGCGCGTGCATGGCCGAGCACGCGTGCTGCTTCGACCGTTTCAGCGACGGCCGCGTGCGCGGGGATCTCCGTGTATAGCAGCTGGCACAGTCCGACGATCGCTAGCGCTCGCACGTCGGGATCGAGCTTCTGCCCCGGGCGTGCGAGCAGGCGCTCGAGCAGCGCGTCGAGGCGCAGGTACCAGCGGATGCTGTCGTAGGCGAGCGCGCGCAGCAGGCCGCGCTCCTGGCGCGTCGCTGCGTTGTCGAATGAGAGCGCAGCGTCGAGCGAGCGGCCGCGCGTTGCGACATCCGCAACGATCTTCGCCGCATCGGCACGAACTGCGGCCGAGCGGCTCACGATCCCAGTACCGCGCCGTCCAGACGATGCGCGTTGAGGAACTCGGCGGCGGACATCGCCTTGCGGCCCGCTGCCTGCACGCGCGTCAGCCGCAGCACGCCGCGGCCCGTACCGACGTCGATGCCCGCGGCGCTCGTTGCCAACACCTGGCCGGGACTCGGCGCTGCGGGCGACTCGATCGGCTCGGCGTCCCACACGCGCAGCTGTTGTCCACTCCATTGCGTCTGTGCGATCGGCCACGGATTGAAGGCGCGGATCTGCCGATCGATCTCCATGGCCGGGCGTAACCAGTCGATCGCTGCCTCTTCCTTGCGGATCTTCGCAGCGTAGGTCACGCCCGCGGCGGGCTGGGCTTGCGGCATCGCTCTGCCCAGCACGATCGCATCGAGCGCGTCGAGTAACGCCTGCGCGCCCAGCGCTGCGAGGCGATCGTGCAGGGTCGCGGCGGTTTCGCGCGGCGCGAGCGGCGTCGGACGCGCGAGCAGCATCGGGCCGGTGTCGAGACCGGCCTCCATCTGCATGATCGTTACGCCGCTCTCGGCATCGCCGAACTGGATCGCACGCTGGATCGGAGCAGCGCCACGCCAGCGCGGCAACAGCGAAGCATGAATGTTGGTGCAGCCCAGTCGCGGCGCGTCCAGGACCGACTGCGGAAGGAGCAAGCCGTAGGCGGCGACGATCATGAGATCGGCGGACCATTGCTGCAATCTCTCGACGGCAGCGGGATCTTTCAGCGTCGCGGGCTGCTCGACTGGCACGCCGTGGCGCATCGCGCATTGCTTGACCGCGCTCGCAGCGACTTGCTGACCGCGGCCTGCCGGGCGGTCGGGCTGCGTGTAGACGGCGACGATCCGGTGCGACGAGCGCAGCAACGCTTCGAGCGCCGGCACTGCGAACTGCGGCGTGCCCGCAAAGACGATGGACAGGGAGTTCTTCAGAGCGCTTTCGGCGCGGAACGCGCGCTGCCCGGGCCGCGCTCCTTGCGCTCCTTTTCCAGCTTCTTGCGGATCCGCGTGCGCTTGAGCTCGGACAGGTAGTCGACGAACAGCTTGCCGTCCAGGTGATCGATCTCGTGCTGGATGCACACCGCGAGCAGTCCGTCCGCTTCGAGCTCGAGCGGCTTGCCGTCGCGGTCGAGCGCCCGCACGAGAATCTTCTCGGCGCGCGTCACCTTGTCGAATACGCCCGGTACCGACAGGCAGCCTTCCTCCGTCTCCTCGACGCCTTCGCGCGCGACGACGTCCGGGTTGATCAACACCAGCGGCCGATCGCGGTTCTCGCTGATGTCGATGACGAGCAGCCGCTTCGCCACGTTCACCTGCGTCGCCGCCAGGCCGATGCCCGGCGCGGCGTACATCGTCTCGAACATGTTGTCGACGAGCTTGCGCAGCGACGCGTCGACCTGCGTCACGGGCTGGGCCCGCGTACGCAGCCGCGGGTCGGGAAATTCCAGAATTTGAAGCAGTGCCATGACGGAAATCAGCTCATTCCCATACTCTGCTCGCCGCGCACGCAAAGGCGCCTGCGGCAAACTGAGAACCACGTCTATTAACAGAACCCTATTCGTGCAATCGCTGCAAAGATGCTGCTAAAGTTAGGCCGCAGTTGAACTTAATATCGGCTTCGCTAGAGGCTGCCGACGACGCGTGCCGCGTCGCAACAGTCTCAAGCGAATCCTTGGGCGAATCGCCTGCGCTGCCGCACGCACCACGCGGCGAGATTATACGGCCGGAATCCGGCCGCAACCGATCAGGAGCTTGTTCGGCGCATGAAGACTGCGAATCTGCCCTTCCGTCCGGCGATCCTTCTCGGCCTGATTGCCGGCCTGACCGTCACCACGGGTCTGCTTCCTGTCAGCTCCACCGCACAGGATAGTCAGCGCACCATCGCCACCGGCAGCAACATCCCGCTGACCGCGGACGCTCCCGACGAGTACGTCGTGAAGACCGGCGACACGCTCTGGGACATCTCCAAGGTGTACCTGCGCGACCCGTGGTATTGGCCCGAAATCTGGTACGTCAACCCGCAGGTGCAGAACCCGCACCTGATCTATCCGGGAGACAAGCTCAAGCTGGTTTACATCGACGGCCAGCCCCGCGTGACGCTCGGCGAGCGCGGCGGCGCGACCGAGAGCGGCGGCGGCAAGAAGCTGTCCCCGCAGGTCCGTCGCGAGCAGCTGAGCCAGGCGATCACCGCGATCCCGTACGACGTCATCGCGAGCTTCATGGGCCGGCCGACGCTGCTCGACAACAGCCAGGTGAAGAGCGCGCCGTACGTCGTCGCGATGCGCGACGGTCACATCATCGGCGCAGCGGGCAACGAGATCTATGCCCGGGGCATTCGCAGCGCTGCGGCGGACACGCGCTACAGCGTGATTCACGTCGACGAGAAGCTGTACGACCCCGAAGACGGCGACCTGCTCGGATACTCGGGCGCGTACGTCGGCTCCGGTCCGGTCGCGACGACCGGCGACCCCGCCAAGCTGGTGCTGACCGACTCGACGCGCGAAGCTCTGCAGGGCGACAAGCTGTTCCCGGAGTCGGTGGACGTGAACGTCGACTTCGTCCCGCACGCGCCCGCGTCCGACGTGCAGGCGCGCGTCATTGCCGTGCGCAATCACACGGTGATGGGCCAGTACCAGGTCATCGCACTGAATCGCGGTCAGCGCGCCGGTCTCGAGCCGGGACACGTCCTGGCGATCAGCCAGATCGGCGGCACAGTGCGCGACAGCTACTCGAAGGGCGGCATGCGCGCCACCACCACCAGCACTTCGCGCGGCTGGGGCAAGGCGGTGGATCTGCCCGACGAGCGCATCGGCCTGGCGATGGTGTTCAAGGCGTTCGACCGCATGAGCTACGCGCTCGTGATGGAAACGACGCACGAGATCCGCCAGGGCGATTTGGCCGGAAATCCCTAAGAAACTGACTCAATCGACAGGGGTGACATCGGTGACGATCGTCACCTGTGTCACCCTCTTCGCTCTCCTCCTGGCTCACGCTCGCGCACGCGCCCGGACTTCACGCCGGCACGCTGCGTCCGCTGCTCGAGCGTCTCGGCTCCGCTGAGTCCATCCTGACCGCCTCACCCGCCGCGCTGCGCGAAAGCGGCGCCGCGCCTGCATTCGCGGATTGGCTGCACAGCCGCCGACAGCAACGCGATGTCGCGATCGAAGCCGAGCTACGCTGGCTCGAGCGCGAAGGCCATCACTTCGTGCCGCTCGCTGCCGCCGCGTATCCGCCGCTGCTCGGCGAGGTGAGCGACGCGCCGGTCGGACTGTTTGTGCGCGGTGATCCCGCCGTCTTGTCGTTGCCGCAGCTCGCAATCGTCGGCTCGCGCAATCCCACGGCCGGTGGTCGCGACCATGCCGCGAGCTTCGCCACGCATCTCGCTTGCTGCGGACTCGCGATCACGAGCGGGCTGGCGATGGGCATCGACGCGGCCGCTCATCGGGGCGCGCTCGACGCCGCAGGAGTCACCGTGGCCGTCTGCGGCACCGGGCTCGACATCGACTACCCGCCCGCGAACAGCGCGCTGGCGGAAGCGATCGCAGCGCGCGGCGCGCTCGTCAGCGAATTTCCGCTCGGAGCGCCGCCGCTCAAGCTCAACTTCCCGCGCCGCAATCGCATCATCAGCGGACTGGCGCTCGGCACGCTGGTCGTGGAGGCGGCGCTGCGCAGCGGCTCGCTGATCACCGCCCGGCTCGCGGCGGAGCAAGGCCGCGAGGTCTTCGCCATTCCCGGCTCGATCCACAATCCGCTGACGCGCGGCTGTCACCAGCTCATCAGGCAGGGAGCGAAGCTGGTCGAGACCGGCGACGACATTCTTGCGGAGCTGCGCCCGCTCGCCGGCGCGCTGGCGTCTGCGGTGCAAGCTGCTGTTCCGGGTCAGCAAAACTTCGCGGCTGCCGGCCCGGTATTGGACAAAGCCTATGAAATCCTGTTAGATGCGCTCGGCTTCGAGCCGGCCAGCGTCGACGTTCTGGTCGAGCGCACCGGGCTCGCGGCCGACGAGGTGGCTTCGATGCTGCTGATCCTGGAGCTCGACGGCAAGCTCGAGTCCCGTCCCGGCGGGCGTTACCTCCGGCGCGTTCTCAAGGCAGCGAAATGAAGGAAAGCGTTCTCGATATCCTGATTTATCTTTTCGAGAATTATTTCGACGCCGAGCAGAGCGTCGCTCCCGAACCCGACCGCGATACTCTCAAGGAGGAGCTGGAACGGGCTGGCTTCTCCGAACGCGAAGTCAGCCGCGCCCTGGAATGGCTCGAGCAGCTGTGTGCGGATCCCGAGCGAGCTGGAGCGATCCCGCCCTCGCGATCGGTACGGGTGTTCGACACGCGCGAGCAGGCGCGGCTCGACACAGAGTGCCGCGGCTACATCCAGTATCTGGAGAACATCGGCATCGTCAACGCGGCGCAGCGCGAGTTGGTGATCGATCGGTTGCTGGCGCTGGACGCGCGACAGATCGACATAGAACAGGTGAAGTGGGTGGTGCTGATGGTCCTTTTCAGCCAGCCCGGACAAGAAAACGCATTGTTGCGGATGGAGGATTTGGTATTCGACGGCCGCGCCGAAGCGGTGCACTGATCGCCGGAGCGCACATCGCCAGCCACTGAAGCTCGAGCGCCGCGGCCGTCCCGCGGTTTTCTTTTTTATGGAGCAGAAGAACCTCGTCATCGTTGAATCGCCTGCCAAGGCGAAGACCATCAAGAAGTACCTCGGCAAGAACTTCGAGGTGCTGGCTTCGTATGGTCACGTGCGCGACCTGGTGCCGAAGGAAGGCGCGGTCGACCCGAAGCGCAAGTTTGCGATGCGCTACCAGATCCTCGAGAAGAACGAAAAGCACGTGCACGCGATCGCGCGCGCGCTCAAGAAGTCCGATGCGCTGTACCTCGCGACCGACCCGGACCGCGAGGGCGAGGCGATCTCGTGGCACCTGGTCGAGCTGCTGAAAGAGCTGGACGCGCTCGACGGCAAGGACGTGCATCGCGTGGTGTTCTACGAGATCACGCGCAACGCGATCCGCGAAGCGATCACCCAGCCGCGCGGCATCTCGCAGGATCTCGTGAACGCGCAGCAGGCGCGGCGCGCGCTCGACTACCTGGTCGGCTTCAACCTGTCGCCGCTCCTGTGGAAGAAGGCCGGCTTGCCCGGCGCCTCCGCCGGCCGCGTGCAGAGCCCCGCGCTGCGCATGATCTGCGAGCGCGAAGAAGAGATCGCGCGCTTCAAGGCGCGCGAGTACTGGACCGTCGATGCCGACGTCGAGAAGGCGCAGCAGGCGTTCCCGGGCCGGCTGATCGAATATCGCGGCGAGAAGGTCGAGCAGTTCACCGTCACGAGCGAGAAGCAGGCCGGCGAAGTGCGCGCCGCGATCGAAGCAGCAGCCGGCGGCAAAGTCAGCGTCGCTGGGATCGAGCGCAAGCAGCGCCGCCGCAACCCGTCGCCGCCGTTCACGACCTCGACGCTGCAGCAGGAAGCGGCGCGCAAGCTCGGCCTCAGCGCGCAACGCACGATGCGGCTCGCCCAGCAGCTGTACGAAGGCGTCGATTTCGGCGAAGGCGCTGTCGGTCTCATCACTTATATGCGCACCGACTCGCTGAACCTCGCCAACGAAGCGGTGCAGGAAATCCGCCAGGTCATCGTCGCCAACTACGGCCAGGAATCGCTGCCGGAGACGCCGCGCGTCTACAAGACCAAGTCGAAGAACGCCCAGGAAGCGCACGAGGCGATCCGGCCGACATCCGCAGCGATCACGCCGGAGCGGCTGGAAGGCAAGATCGACGTTGACCAGCTCAAGCTGTACAGCCTGATCTGGAAGCGCGCGGTCGCGAGCCAGATGGAGCCGGCCGTGTACGACACCGTCGCCGTCGACTTGGTGCCGGGGAACGGCGCGAAGCGTGAGGGCGCGGCCGCGGTGCTGCGCGCCAACGGCTCGACGCTGGTGAAGCCCGGCTACATCGCCGTATATAAGGAAGGAGTCGACGACGACGGCGACGACGACAACGATCGCATCCTGCCGCCGCTCGCCGTGGGCGACAGCCTGAAGCTCGTCGCGATCCGCCCCGAGCAGCACTTCACCGAGCCGCCGCCGCGCTTCTCGGAAGCGAGCCTGGTCAAGGCGCTGGAAGAGCACGGCATCGGCCGCCCGTCGACGTACGCGAGCATCATCTCGACGCTCGTGAACAAGAAGTACACGGAGCTCGTCAACCGCCGCTTCGTGCCGACCGACCTCGGCAAGATCGTCAACCGCTTCCTGACCCGCAACTTCCATCACTACGTGGAGTACGGCTTCACCGCGAAGATGGAGGACGACCTCGACGAGATCGCCGACGGCCACGAAGCGTGGGTGCCGGTGCTCGATCGCTTCTGGAAGGAATTCAAGCAGCGCGTCGATCACGTCGACGACACGGTGACGCGCGAGGACGTTTCGGAAGCGCGCGACATCGGTCTCGACCCGACGACGCGCAAGCCGATCTCGGTGCGCTACGGCAAGTACGGCCCGTTCGTGCAGATGGGCACGAAGGACGACGAAGAGAAACCGAAGTTCGCGAGCCTGCGCCCGCACCAGCGCATGGATTCGATCACGCTGCCGGATGCGCTCGAGCTGTTCAAGCTGCCGCGGACCGTCGGTGAGATGCCGGACGGCCATGCGATCCGCGTCGCGATCGGCCGCTTCGGCCCGTACGTGCAGTACGGCGCGAAGAAGTTCGTCTCGATCAAGGACGACGATCCGTACACCGTCGAGCTGCCGCGCGCGCTGGAGCTGATCCGCGCCAAGGAAGAGCTCGACGCGAACCGCATCATCCTCGACTTCCCCGAAGCGGGCATTCAGGTGCTGAACGGCCGCTACGGCCCGTACATCACCGATCGCGCGAAGAACGCCAAGATCCCCAAGGATCGCGATCCGAAGACGCTGACGCTGGACGAGTGCAAGGTGCTGATCGCCGCGGCGCCGGAGCGCGGCAAAGGCCGCTTCGGCCGATTCGCCAAGAAGACGGCGGCGCCGCCGGTCGGGGCCGCAGCGCCGGCAGTGGCTGAAAAGGCCGAGAAGCCTGCACGCGGCGCAGCCAAAGCTGCGAAGACCGCCGCACCGGCAACCGCGGCGCCGGCAAAGGGAGCCACGAAGGCGCCGGCGAAGACTGCGGCGAAAGCACCTGCGAAGGCGGCCGCGCCGAAGAAGAAAGCAGCAGCGAAGAAGACGCCGAAGAAATAGTCATGCCGTCCCCTGCTCCCGACGTCGCGGCAGTCCTGTCCTATCTGCGCGGACTTCAGGACACGATCTGCGCCGCGATCGAGCAGACCGACGGCACGGCACGCTTCCGCTCCGACAGCTGGCAACGCGCCGAAGGCGGCGGCGGCGAGAGCCGCGTGTTACGCGATGGCTCCGTGTTCGAGCAGGCCGGCGTAAATTTTTCACACGTCATGGGCGCGAAGCTGCCGGCGAGCGCTTCTGCACAGCGCCCGGAGTTGCAGGACGCTCAGTGGCTCGCGGCCGGCGTCTCGCTCGTGCTTCATCCGCTCAATCCGTACGTCCCGACCACACACTGCAACGTGCGCTTCTTCTGCGCCACCAGGCAGGACACCGTCGCGTGGTGGTTCGGCGGCGGCTTCGATCTCACGCCGTACTATCCGTTCGACGAAGATGTCCTGCACTGGCACCGCACCGCGCAGCAGGCGTGCGCGCCGTTCGGCGACGACGTGTACGCGCGCCACAAGGACTGGTGCGATCGCTACTTCTTCCTCAAGCATCGCAACGAGACGCGCGGCGTCGGCGGACTGTTCTTCGACGATCTCAACGAGTGGGGTTTCGAGCGCTGCTTCGCGTATCAGCGCAGCGTCGGCGATCACTTTCTGTCGGCGTATCTGCCGATCGTCGCGCGCCGACGCGCAGTGTCGTACGGCGAGCGCGAGCGCACGTTCCAGTTGTATCGCCGCGGGCGTTATGTCGAATTCAATCTCGTATACGACCGCGGCACTTCGTTCGGACTGCAGAGCGGCGGCCGCACCGAATCGATCCTCATGTCGCTGCCGCCGCTCGCGCGCTGGGAATACGACTGGCGCCCACAACCCGGCTCGCCTGAAGCGCGCTTGTACTCGGACTTTCTCCGGCCGCGCGACTGGCTGCGCGAGTTAAGTTAAGCAAACTTTTTTTCGCTCGCGAGTTCGCGCATCACCACGATGCACGCGCGTGTATACATGCACGCCGCGCAAGCGTCGAAATTTTTTCCAACTCGCGCGCGCGAGCAACCGACGTTGTTGCGCAATTGAATTCACAACACGCGAGGAGTAGCGTCCTTGCGGCGATTGCTCCAACTGCAATCGATCTGCGTTCGTAAAAACTAATTACGGGGATATTCCGATGGACCTACGTGCTTTGAGGCCGCGGGGCAAACTCGCGGCGTTACTCCTTTTGACAGCGCTGTCGCCAGCTGTCTCGATCGCGGCGACCGGCGATGTCAGCGATCAGCCGGACGCAGTGGCGGCCGATGAGACGCCGACGCAGTGGCTGGTCGAGTTGAACGGCAAGGCAAGCATCGATGGCGGCAACGTCGCCTCGCTCGCCGCGGAGAAGCAGGCATTCCGCAGTGCTGCCGAGAACGCCGGTGTGCGTCTGACCGAACGTCGTTCGTTCAGCACGCTGTGGAACGGCGTGTCGGTCTCGATCAAGCCGGGCGATGTAACGAAGCTGGCGCGCGTGCCCGGCGTCAAAGCCATTTACCCGGTGATCAAGTACTCGGTGCCCGAGCGCTCGCCGAATCCCGGCGTCGATCTGGCGACGGCGATCAAGCAGACGGGTGCTGACATCGCGCAGAACCAGCTCGGCTTCACCGGCGCCGGCGTCAAAGTCGCGGTCATGGATACGGGTATCGACTTCGATCATCCGGATCTCGGCGGCTGCTTCGGCCCCGGCTGTCGCGTGGCCTTCGGCTACGACCTGGTCGGCGATGACTTCAACGCCGACGACACTTCGCCGAGCTTCCAGCCGATTCCGCATCCCGATGCGATTCCCGACGACTGCAACGGCCACGGCACGCACGTCTCCGGCATCGTCGGCGCGAACGGCGGCATCCGCGGCGTCGCGCCCGGCGTGACGTTCGGCGCGTATCGCGTGTTCGGCTGCCAAGGCTCGACCTTCTCGGACATCATGCTCGAGGCGATGGAGCGCGCGTATGCCGACGGCATGGACATCCTCAACATGAGCATCGGCGCCGCGTATCAGTGGCCGCAGTATCCGACTGCTGTCGCTGCCTCGAAGCTCGTGGGCAAGGGCATGGTCGTCGTCGCGTCGATCGGCAACGAAGGCGCCACGGGCCTCTACTCGGTCGGCGCACCTGGCGTCGGCAAGGATGTCATCGGCGTCGCGTCATTCGACAACACTGACGTGCTGCTGCAGGCCTTCACTGTGTCGCCGGGCAACGCTGCGTTCGGCTACTTGCAGGCGGCGGCTGCCGGGACCGCTCCGACGAGCGGCACGTTCCCGCTGAGTCGCACCGGCACTCCTGCAACGACGAATGACGGTTGCGCAGTCAGCGGCGGCGGGACAGGCAATCTGACCGGCCAGGTCGTGCTGATCCGCCGTGGTACGTGCGGCTTCTATGAGAAGACCGTCCTCGCGCAGTCAGTCGGGGCCGCGGGCGTGATCATCTACAACAACGCAGCGGGCTTCATCAATCCGACGGTCGCTCCGGTGCTGCCGCCGCCTCCGGGCATCGCGCCGGGCACTGCGGTGACGATCCCGGTCGTGTCGATCACTGCCGCGCAGGGCGCGGCGATCGACGCACTCATCGCTGCCGGCGGTGCGACGATGACGTGGACGGACACGCAGTCGAGCGTGCCGAATCCGACGGGCAACCTGATCTCCTCCTTCAGCTCGTACGGCCTCGCGCCGGATCTGTCGCTGAAGCCGGATATCGGCGCACCCGGCGGCAACATCAACTCGACGTATCCGCTGGAGAAGGGCGGCCACGCCAACATCAGCGGCACGTCCATGGCCTCGCCGCACGTTGCGGGCGCGGCTGCGTTGCTGATGCAGGCGAAGCCGCGCAAGTGGTCGAACCTGTTCCGCGACCTGTTCCAGAACAGCGCTGATCCGAAGCCGTGGTCGCTCAGCCCGAATGCCGGGCTCCTCGACCACGTGCATCGCCAGGGCGCGGGCATGATCGACATCGACGACACGATCCTCGCGACCGCGTCGGTGACGCCGGCCAAGCTCGCGCTCGGTGAGAGCGAAGCCGGTCCGGTGACGCAGACCTTCACGGTCAAGAACGCCGCGGCCACACCGGCGACGTTCAACCTGTCGTCCGTGAATGCAGTGACCACGGGCGGCGTGATCGCGCCGTCGTTCTTCCTCAGCGATGCAGAAGTCGAGTTCAGCTCGCCGA
>DASYRK010000109.1:0-17302 GCA_036004505.1 Steroidobacteraceae bacterium | reverse complement strand
CGCCTGCGAGATCTGCGAGCGAAACGGCGCGGTTGTAGTCGGCCGACGGCGGCAGCGTGAAGCTGTAATCGTCGCCATCGAATCGCAGCTGGCCCTTGAGCGATCCGCCGTCGGCTTCGACTTCGACGCTCGCGGTGCGCGTGCGCGTTTCGCCGAGCTCTTTGGCGGTGACGTCATCGTCGAAGCTCGATTCGCAACAGACGTTGCCGAACAGCACGAAGCCGTCTTGTTCGAGACTGCCTTGCCGCGTCAGCAGCCACTGCGCGTTGCCCTGCGCGTCGATCAGCGCAACGGCGTCGTACGTGCGGTTCTTGTCCTCGTTGAGTGCCGTGCCCTTCCAGTATCCGGCCATGCCGGATGTTTCGGGCGGCGGCTCCGGTGGTGGCGCAGGCGGAGGATCGGGTGGCGGGTCCGGTGGCGGCACAGGAGGCGGTTCGCCGCCGACAGGACCTGCGGGATCGGTCACGCTGCCGCGTCCATTCGAGCATGCAGTGAGCACCGCGAACGCGATCGCGGCTAACCAGCGCTGACTTGCCCCTGTAATTTTCACAGTGCAACTCTTACCAATCGCGACTGCCGTGGCAGGAGCTAAATCGCGAGCGCGCGCAGGAAGTTCCCCTGCAGGGACGTGTGAATTTCCGCAGGCTCAGCGATTGAGCGAGAAGCGCCAGTAGAAGCTCGCGATGATGTCGTACGTGCTCAGCTCGGTCGTGCCGAGCGTGCACGAGCCGCCGCCGCTCGGGCAGCGCAGGCGATCGAACTTCACCTTCGACTGATCGGTGGCGAGCTCGAGTGTGAAGTGAGTGAAGTCCACCCCGGCGGCGACGTACAGCCCGGGCGTGGAGCTGTCGTACTGGTCGCCGCTCGCGAAGTGGTGGATCACGCCGCCGCGAACGTACGGCGAATAGCGCGAATACGGCAGGAACTGGTAGCCGATCGTGGCCGACAGCGGTATTTCCAGGTGCCGCACGTCGCCGCCGATCGCGAAGATCGGGCCGACGCCGACGTCCGTACGCCATTGCGTGGTCCAGTCGTAGACGAAGCTGGCCGCGACGCCCACCGGAAACTTCAGGTCGACGTTCGCCTCGCGGCCGTCGAGGCGCAGGTTGTCCTCGTAGAGGTCGGCGACGTCGCTCACTCCGCTGGCGTAGGACAGTCCGAGCCGCCACTCCACTGCATGGGCAGAGCCGGCGAAAGCGAACAGCAGCACGGTAGCGGCAACGACTCGCATGGTGGGGGTCCTCGTCAAACGGCGTCGGACTAATACCGACGAGACGGGGGCCGGGTTCCCGCCGGGCCTGGGATTTTTTACGCGCGCGCCGCAGTGCGGTCGTCAGCGCGGCATGAACAGCGAGTCGATCGTGTCCAGGTTGAATTCCTGGATCGGGGAGCGCGCCGGCGTCTGCAGCCCGAGCGGCCGCTGATAGGAGATGAACAGCGAGGAGCCGAAATTCTCCTCGAACGAATGGCCCGCGCTCATCGACAGCGCACCGCGACCCACACGGACGCTCTGCTTCAGCGCAATCACGTCGATGCGCACGCGCTCCCAGGTCGTCTGCGTCGCGTACGCGAGCGCGAGATTGGCGCCGTCGGTCACGTTGACGCCGACGGATGCCAGGTCGCGCTGCATGATCGGATCCGTGAGCACGGTGCTGCCGATGTCGCGAAACTCGCGGCTCTGCATCTGCGAGCGCAGGGCGACGTTGAACAACGAGCTGCTGTGCTCGAAACCGAAGCGCGCGAGCCAGCCGGACGTGCCGACCACGGTGCGGCTCGAAGCGAACGCGACCGATGCGGTGCCGATCGGACCGACCTGCCGTGCCAGTCCGAAGCCGAGTGCAGTCACGTCGTCGTCGAGATACTCGCCGTGCCCTTCGACGGTGAAGCCGAGCGGCGCAGCGCACGCGACGGTCGTGTTGGCGAACAGCGGACCGTACTCGTTACTCGCCATTGCGTAGTCGCGGCGCACTTTGCCGACACCAACCGAGAAATCGGAGCAGCCGTCGTTGACGAGCCGCGTCGACGCGACGGTCGTTGTGGACAGCGCCGCGACGTCGTGATCGTTGAGCTCCGTGCCGCGACCGACGAGCGACGTAAACATAGCATCCTCGATCGTCGGCAACACCGCGAGCCCGGAGCTCGCAAGCTGCGGGTTGTCGATGACGTCGGAGCGTGCACCGGTGCGTGTGCCGAACTGCATGCCACCGTAGCGCACGGTGCTGCCCCACATGCCCGCGGTGCTGATGGTATCGCCGACGCGAATGCGTTGATCGCCGCCGGGACCGATCTGCTGCGTGTACGAAGATTGCAGCCGCGTGAGCGGCTCCGCGTTGGGATCGAGCGATGCGCTGAAGCTGTGCTCGACGTTGGCGCTGTCGCCCTGTACGCGCGTGCTGATCGACGAGTGTTCGAACGCGATCGTGTCCGTGCGGACTTTTACGATCTCGCGCTCAGCCGGTGGCGCGGCAGCGCACGCGCTCAACGCGACCGGCAACAGCAGGTGCAGGAAACTCCGCCGAGAAGACGTCATGCCAGGAGATCAGCCGTTCTTTTCGTACGCGCAGTTTGGCGGAAGAGCGCGCGCGGTTCCATCATCCGCACCCTGTCGGAAATCGAGCGACGACACTTTCTTACGACAGGTGACCGACCCAGCGGCCTGCGAGCACGACGCGATCCCCGCTGTATTTTTTGGCCCTATTTCTGCTTCTTGATTCGGGCGATCTCGGTCAGCAGCGGCTGCGACGATACCGGGCCATCGAGGAACTCACGCAGCAGGACCGCCGCCTCCTGCGTTTGTCCCGAGCTCAGCAGATGCTGCGAGAGCCACGGATACCAGCGCTCGTTGCCCGTGGTGAACGGCCCGATCTGCTCGGCGATGCGTTGTCGCACGTCAGCCGTCACCACTGCGCCGAGTCCGTAATTCACCATGTAGCCCGGCGCATCGACGAGCTGCACGCGCACGAGCCACCACGACAGCTCCGGATGCGGCTTCACGTGCAGATACTTGCTCGTGATCTCGGTCCACACCACGTTCGGATCGCGCGTCGGCTCGCGCAGCATGCGCGCCTCGAACAACGCCCACGCGACGTCGAGCATGACACTGGAATACAGCGCGCGCAGTGAAGATTCTTCAGTCGAGCTGCGGCCCAGATATTTCTGCTGCCACGCGGGCTCGTACACGCTCCACGACGGCACATCCGCGAATGCCTCGTAGAACAGCGCATCGCCAAGATCCATGAACGCGGGCCGCGTCTGCAGCGCCATCATGTGCACGACGTGACCGTTCTCGTGCACCAGTTCGTTGAGCAGGCCGAGTCCGCCGTGCGCGTAGTTGCCCGAGACGCGCACCAATGTCGGAAGCCACTTGTCGTCGCGCCAGCGGCCACGCCGGACGTAGTCCGTGTACGCAAGCGGCGCCTTGCCCGCGCGCGGATCGAGGTCATAGATCACGTCCCAAGCGCTGAGCTGCGCACCGAGATCGCGGTAGTAACGCTCGTTGAGCGGCTGCATCGCCTCGCGCGCGATTGCATCGCCGAGCTCGCGCTCGGTCGCACCGCCGACGTAGCGGTAGTCCCACGGCTCCATTGGCTTGTCGCCGCTCGCCTGCCGCCACGCATCCAGGATCTGCTCGAGCCACTTCTCGACTTCGGGCGTCCTCGCGCCGATTGTCTTCGCGGCGTCATCGATCGCCGAGCCCCGGGTGCGCGCGTCCGCCGCCGCCATGACGATGAGACGCCGATACGGGCTGTCGCGCTCGCTCTTGCCATTGATCGCCTGCCACAGCGGCACGAACTGCATGAACAGCTTCTTGCGCCGCTCCGGCTCGTTCATGCGAGTGAGCAGGTCGAACGCACCGACGCGGGTGACCTTCTGCCCTTCGAAGTCGAGAGAGTTCGAGAGCGAGCCGAAGCACGCGTACAAGGCCACGCGCATGGCGGGATAGTCGATGTCCTTGCGCTGCGCGTCCTCGCACTTGCCGACCGGAGCCAGCGAGCCGTCCTCCGCGGCAGCCGCAAGGCTCCGGCGCATGACCTCGACGGCGCGGCGGTCCGCGGGCGACAGGCCGCCGTCCGCAAGCCCCTTGAGACCCGCCAGGACCTGGTCCCGCGCCTCCTGCTGGAGCCGCTGCCATTCGCTGCGAGTCCGGCCTTCGTAGCTGTCCCGCAGGCCGGATTCGATCAGGGCGATGGCGCCCGAGGCGTCGTTGAAGTCCGCGTAGGCGCCCTCGATTTCGGGCAGGGACTGGGCCTGGGCGCCGTCGGCTGCACCCCCGAGAGCCAGGGCGGCCGTAAGGAATATGACAAGCTTGCTCAGGTTCATGCTCATGGCCGGAGAGTGTAACTTTCCGCGCCGGACGGTGTTCTCGGCTTAAAGCAGACAGTTCAAAGTGGCCAGGCAACCTCCGGATCCCATCCGCCTCGACGCCTTTGCAAGCTTCATGCGTGCCTATCAGGATATGGTTTTCACCACCGCGGCCCGGCTCATCGGCGACGATCGGCAGGCCGAAGACATCGCCCAGGAAGTCTTCCTGAAGGCGTACGAGAACTTCGATCAGCTGCGCACCAGCTCGTCGGCGGGCGGCTGGCTGAAAACGGTCTCCCGCAACCTGTCCCTGAATCACATCTTCCGCTACCGCCGCCGCTGGCGGATGTTCTCGGAGATGCGGCGCGAAGACAGCGAAGAGGACGAGCCGGAGGTCGAGTTCGCCGTGCCGGACGACGTGATCGCCGGGGTCGACGCCGGCGTGCGTCACGGCCTGGTCGAGGATGCCCTGCAGCATCTGCCGGAGCGGCAGCGGCTGCCGCTGGTGCTCTATCATTTCGAAGAGCTGTCGTACGAGGAGATCGCCGAGCGACTCGGCGTGTCGCTCGCCAAGGTCAAGACCGATATCTTCCGCGCACGCGCCGCGCTGGCGAAGCTGCTGGCGCAACGCGGCGTGACCGCGGCGACGAGTCTGGGTGCGCCATGAGTATCGACAAAGACCGGGCCGGTCCCGAAATGCAGGACGAGCTGGAACGCAAGATCACGCACGCGCTGCGGGATCAGCCGTTGCGACGTGCGCCGTCGACGCTCGAACGTCGCGTGCTCGCGCAGGTCGAGGCAGGCGCCGCGGTCGCGCACTGGCGCCGTGGTTTCGCGCACTGGCCGATCGCCGCGCGCGTGGCGTTCCTCGCGGCGTCGGTGGGCGTCGTGAAAGTCGCCTTGTCGATCGTCATGTGGCTGTCGATGCCGCTCGACTCGCGCGCTTCCGCGTTCGACCTGCCGTCGCAGGTTGCCTGGCTGCAGACGCTGTTCGTCGCAATCGGGAGCATCGCGCGCACCGTGCCGTCTTGGTGGGTGCACGCAGGCATCGCCGTTCTCGCAATCATGTACGTGGCGCTGTTCGGCATCGGCGCTTCTGCCTATCGAACGATGCGCGTCGCGCACTAGAGACCCTTCTATGAATCGACTCGTCCGCTCACTCCTCTTCTCTCTCGCTCTCGCGGGCCGCCTGGCGTACGCCGCCGAGCCCGCTGAGCCGGCGGAACCCGCCCAGCCAGCCCAGGCTGAGCAGCCGGTCGAGCGCACGGATGAGACGAAGCGTGAGGAGCGGCATCACGAGCCGGAAATTTCGATCAAGCTGCGGGACAGCGACAACGTCGTCGTGAACGCGTGGGGTGACGCGCGGCTCGCGGCGAATGACGTGGCCGACGGAGTCATCGCGATCTTCGGCGATGCGCACGTCGAGGGCGAGGTGCTCGACGCAGTCGTGACGATCTTCGGCGACGCGCACGTGACCGGCACGGTGCACGGCGGTGTTGTGTCGCTGTTCGGCAGTACGTACATCGACGGCACTGTGCAGGACGCAGCTGTATCCGTCTTCGGCGATCTCGAGCTCGGTCCGAACGCTGTGGTCGACAGCGACATCGCGGTGATCGCCGGCAAGCTGACGCGCGATCCGAAAGCTGTGGTGCACGGCCACACCGAGATCATCGCGGGCGGCTGGGGCGGCTTTGAAGGTGTGCGCCTGTGGATCGAGAAGTGTCTGTTCTACGGACGTCCGCTCGCGTTCGAGCCGGGCCTCGGCTGGGCCTGGGCCATCGCGTTCGGGTTCCTGCTGTTCTACGTCGTGATCGCGCTGCTGTTCGATCGCAGCATCACACGTTGCGTCGAGACGCTCGAAACGCAGCCCGGGCAATCGGCAGTGGCTTCGATCATGACCGTGCTGCTCGTGCCGGTGCTGTTCGTGCTGCTCGTCATTACCGTCGTCGGCATCGCAGTCGTGCCGTTCGCTGGTATGGCGCTGTTCTGTGCCTCGCTGTTCGGCAAGGCTGTGGCGCTCGCGGCGCTCGGCCGCAGGGTCACGCGTTTCACCGGCATCGCGCCGTTCAGTCACATCGCGTTCGCGACGCTCGTCGGCGGACTCATCGCGATGGGGTTGTATGTCATTCCGGTCATCGGCCTCATCGCTTACAAGTTGCTCGGCATCATCGGCTTGGGCGTCGTCGTGTACACGGTGCTGCTGTCGATCAGGGCGCGTAATGCGGCTCGCACACCGGCGGTTGCAGCAGCGGCAGCAGCTGCGACAGCGGCAGCGCCGTCTGCGCCGCTGGTCGAAGGAGCGCCGAGCGATCCGACAGCGCCACCCGCGTCACCGACCGCCTCCGCCACTATCGCCGCGACGGCCGCGCCGCGCGCCGGCTTCTGGATCCGCATGGGCGCGCTGCTCATCGACATCGTGCTCGTCAGCATCATCGTCAGCGTCCTCGACACGGCCGACTCGGTCTGGATCGTGGCGCTCGCGGCCTACGGCGCGATCATGTGGAAGCTCAAGGGAACGACGATCGGCGGCATCGTGTGCGGCCTGAAAGTCGTGCGTCGCGACGGCAGCGAGCTCAACTGGGACACCGCGATCGTGCGCGCTCTCGGCTGCTTCCTGTCGATGGTCGTCGCCGGCCTCGGTTTCCTGTGGATCGTCTTCGACGAAGACCGCCAGGCCTGGCACGACAAGATCGCGGGCACGCTGGTCGTGCGCACGCCGCGGCCGGAATCGCTGGTATAGGCCGGACTCCCCGAATAACATAGAGTTGACCATTTCTGGTCAATTGATAAACTCTATGTTATGCCAAAGACCCCCCAGGCCCTGCTGACCATCCCGCCCGCCGCTACCCAGGCGCTGCGCGCGCTGGGCGAGAACCTCGCCATCGCGCGAGCGCGACGGCGCGAGTCGCAACGCGCCTGGTCGAAGCGGCTCGGCATTTCCGTACCGACCTTGATCCGGCTGGAACGAGGCGATCCCGGCGTGGGCATCGGGATCTATGCCACGGCCTTGTGGCTGATGGGGACTGTCGCCGGGTTGCCCGAGCTCGCTGCGCCGGGCGCAGATCGTGGCGCGCTCGAGGGCGATGTTCGCGAGGCGATGCAGCGACGCGCAGTCCGGTCGGCCGCATCCGTGGAAGCACGGTTGGGACGCAAGACGACTCCGCCGAGAAAGTAACGTGAGCTACACACCGACCGACCGCCTGCACCTGTGGCTGCTAACGCAGCCGCAGCGGCCCGTGCTGATCGGCGACCTCACCCTCGTGCGCTCGAACCAGGGAGTGTCATTGCGCTATGCGCAGTCGTGGCTCAGCAGCGGTTTTCCGCTGAGCGAGGATTTGCCGCTCATCGATCAGGAGTTTCTGCCTGCGGACAAGGGCACGGCCGTCGGCGCCGTCGATGACGCGCGACCCGATCGCTGGGGCGAGCAGGTCATTCGTTTCATCGACAAGCCGCCGCGGCTCTCGTTGCTCGAGTTCCTGTATTTCGCCGGGGATGATCGCTTCGGCGCGCTCGGCGTTTCGACCAGCGCCGCAACCTATGCGCCGCGCAAGCTCGGCGCGCTGCCGACCCTCGCCGATGCGAACGAGCTCCAGGAAATCGTGCGCAAGGTGCTCGCCAACGAGCCTGTGCCACAGGCGCAGAAACGGCTGCTCTCGCCCGGTGTCAGCTTCGGTGGCGCGCGGCCCAAGGCTCTGGTCGAGATCGCGGGCGAGCAATGGGTCATCAAGTTCTCCGCGGGCGATCCCGCCGACGTGCCGCTGATCGAGCATGCAACGATGACGCTCGCGACCAAAGCCCGGATCGCAGCGGCGCAGACGCAAGCGGTACGCCTCACCGATGGTCACGCCGTCGCAATCCGTCGGTTCGATCGCCAGGCCGGCAGGCGCGTGCACAGCCTGACCGCATACGTCGCCTTGCGCGCAGCGGCCGAGCGCTATGGCTATCCGGAGCTGGCGCAGTTGCTGCGTCGTCGCGGCGTCATCGATCGCGACGCCTACCTCGGCGACATGCGCGAGCTCTTCCGCCGCATGGTCTTCAATATCCTGATCGACAACACCGACGATCACGAGAAGAACCACGCTCTGCTCATGACGGACGCCCAGCAATACGCGCTGGCGCCCGCGTACGACGTGCTGCCTTCCGGTCAGGCGCTGGGCTTCCAGCAGATGCGAGTCGGTGACGCAGAAGCGGACTCGACCATTGGGAATGCGCTGTCCATGTCACGCCTGTTCGCCCTCGACGCGAACCAGGCCGCCAAGGAAGTCCGAGCCGTCGCGCGCGTCGTCGACAAGTGGCAGGAGCACTTCAAGAGCGAACGCGTGTCGCGCCACGACATCGATCTGTACGCGCAGCAGATCGATCGGCCGTTTCTCAAGGAGCAGCGGCAGGACTATCTGTGACGACGTGACTACCCGAACAACTTTCTGAAGAAGCCCTTCGACCTCTGGTCGGGGCGCGGACCGACGTCCAACCCCGCGCCCAGGCCCCAGGCAGCGATGCCGTCTTCAGATCCGTTCTTGAATCTCTTCATCACGCGCTGCACGGGCCAACACCGGGTGCCGTCAGGCAAGTGCAATTCGACATTGATCTCAGTCCTGCCGTCCGAATCATCGCCAACCCACTCGCCGCCCCGGGCGCGCCGCACGACCTCGCCAATGTACGAACCCAGACCAAAGAGGCGTTGCCCCAATCCCTCGGCTAGGAGTCCTCCTGGTTTCGCCTGACCCTCGTGAGAGTGCTCATCGAAAAATCGATCGATCTCCCACAGGCTCTGAGGCGAGAAGTCCGCGCGATAGCCCGAACTCTGCAGGGCGCGTGAGATCCAGTCGGCGCCTGAAGCTACATCTTCTTTGATGCCGCCCACGATGACCTCTTCAATTCACCTGTCGCTGCCGCCCCAACCAATACGGCGCGCGCAGTTCGCGCCGCAGGATCTTGCCCGACGGATTCCGCGGCAGGACCGGGATGAAATCCACGCTCTTCGGCACCTTGTACGCAGCGATCCGGTCGCGCGCCCACGCGATGATCGCGCTCGAATCCTGCGGCGCGCCGGGCTTGGTGGCGACGATCGCCTTCACTTCCTCGCCCCATTTCTCGCTCGGGATGCCGATCACCGCGACTTCCGCGACGTCGGGGTGGCCGTAGATCGCGTTCTCCACCTCGGCGGGATAAATGTTCTCGCCGCCGGAGATGATCATGTCTTTGACGCGATCGTGGATGTACAGATAGCCGTCGGCGTCCAGGTATCCCGCATCGCCGGTGCGCAGCCAATTGTCGGCGCCGATCGTGCGCGCAGTTTCCTGCGGCAGCTTCCAGTAGCCCTGCATGTTCGTGATCGACCGCACGGCGACTTCGCCGACGCTGCCGACCGGCAGGCGCTCGCCCGTAGCATCGAGAATCGCCAGCTCGACGCCCGGCAAGGGCTTGCCCGCCGAGCCCATCTTCGGATTGCCCGCGAGGTCGTGATCCTCGGGCCCGAGAGCAGTCACCGAACCAGTCGTCTCCGTCATGCCATAGAGCTGCACGAACCCGCAGCCGAACACTGCCATGCACTCGCGCAGCAACGCGAGCGGCATCGGCGATGCGCCGTACATGATGTACTTCAACTGCGAGTAGTCGACGGAGCGCGCACGCGGATTGCGCACGACGACCTGCAGCGCGGCCGGCACCATGAACAGTTTCGTGATGCGCCAGTGCTCGATGAAGTCGAGCACCCTGGTCGGATCGAATTCGCGCGCCATCACGTTGAGCGCGCCGTGCATCAGGCCGAGGATCGCCCAGCCAGTGCCGCCGATGTGAAAGCACGGCATGGCGAACAGGCTGACGTCGTCCGCACTCCAGCGACTCCATACATAGGTGTTCGACGACTGCGGCATGCCGACCAGGTTGCGATGAGACAGCACGGCGCCTTTCGGATGACCGGTCGTGCCGGAGGTGTAGAGCTGCACGCCCGCGCCGTCGCGCTTGATCAACACTTGCGGATCACGCGTTGGCTGCGAGTCGCGCCACTCGACGAAGCTGCGGCCCTTGAACGGCGCTTCCACGCCGATGATCTCGCCGACGCGCAGCGGCTCGGCGAATCCTTCGACGGCGGCGCTGAACTCGGGCCCGACGAACAGCACCTTCGCGTCGCAATCGTTGATGATGTACGCGAACTCGCGCGGCGCGAGCCGCCAGTTGACCGGCGTCATCACCGCGCCGGCTTTCGCCGCGCCGAGCAGCAGCTCGAGATAGAAGTCCGTGTTCTTGCCGAGGTGCGCGACGCGATCGCCGGGACGCACGCCGAGCGCAATCAGGCCCTGCGCCACCTGGCTGGCGCGCGTGTCCAGCTGCTCGTACGTGGTGGTGCGCCCTTCGAACGCGATCGCGGGGCGCTGCGGCGTGAGACGCGAGTGAACCCGCGAAATGTCGGCCAGCGAATGAATGCCCTCGAGCGGCGCCTCCGCCGGGCCTGCTTGCAAAGCCATCGCTGTTCCCCCTGTGGTCAGGCTTTGGCCTGACTCCTTTTTCATCACATCGATTGCCGCAACTTCGCGCTCGTGACGCCCAGGTCCCGCTCCAGCCGGATCGCATCTTCCACGCCGCTGTAATAACCGACGGCCCGCGACGTCTCGCGATAGCCGCGCATCGTATAGAAGCGCAGCGCCTGATAGTTGCCGGCGCGCACTTCGAGCTGCATCAGGAACAGCCCGGCGACCGACGCGCTCTCCTCGACCCAGCCCAGCAGCTGCCGGCCGAGCCCGCGGCGTTGATATTCGTGTGCGACGCCGAGCAGCGCCAGGTGCACGGCGCGATTGCCGAACTGGGCGAGCACGAAGCCGGCGAGCTCGCCGCCCTCGACTGCGATCACGGTGAGGTGCTCGCGCGAGCGCATGTGCCCGGCGACGCGGCGGGGCGTCCAGCTCCACGGCAGGCCGGACTCGATCAGGGTGCGCGACAGGTTGGCGATGCGTGGGGCATCGCCGAGCCGGGCCAGGCGTAGAGCGATCTCAGACATGGGAGCTCCGCGGAGGAGGCAATTCTAGCGCGTGTGGCTCCGAATTCAGTACTCTGACGCCCCGTGAGCCGACCCCCGCATCCATTACGCAATGTATTCATGCTGGCTGGCGCCCAGATGCTGGGGTCATCCGGCCTGACGGTTACCGTAATCCTCGGTGGCATCGTCGCCGCGGACATCGCGCCGCGCCCGACGCTCGCGACGGTGCCGATCTCGCTCGCGATCGTCGCGACAGCGCTGACGACGATCCCGGCATCCCTGCTCATGCGCCGCATCGGGCGGCGCGCCGGGTTCATCCTCGGCGCCTGCGTCGGCCTGATCGGTGGACTGGTCGCCGCGCAAGCGGTGATCCGCGCGGACTTTCTGATGTTCTGCGCCGCTACGATTCTCCTCGGCGGCAGCATGGCGTTCACTCAGCAATACCGGTTCGCTGCAGCGGAGAGTGCCCCGCCGGAAAGCCTCAGCCAGGCGGTCTCGTACGTGCTCGTCGGTAGTCTCGGTGCCGCCATCGTCAATCCACAGCTTGCACTGGCTGCGCGCTGGCTGATTCCCGGCACTGAGTACGCGGGCTCGTTCCTGGCCGTGAGCATTTTGTACGCCGCGACGATCGCCGTGCTCTCGCGTCTGAACGTCCCGGCTCCATCGGTGCCGCGCCCCAGAACCGCAAGTGACATTTCTCACACGCCGTTCGCTACGCCGCAATTCCGTATGGCAGTGTTCGCCGGCGCGTGCGCTTACGCCGTCATGAGCTTCGTCATGACTGCCGCTCCGATCAGCATGCATCACATCGATCATCACGACGTCGAGGCGACGACGTGGGTGGTGCAGAGTCACGTGCTCTCGATGTACCTGCCGTCGCTGTTCACCGGGCACGTCATCGCAAGATTCGGCGAGCGCAAGGTGATGATGTGGGGCGGCGCACTGCTCGCGACGTGCGCGGGAGTCAGCCTGTTCGGCCATCAACTCATGCACTACTGGCTCGGACTGGTCACGCTCGGCCTCGGCTGGAATCTGCTGTTCGTCGCCGGCACGACCTTGCTCTCGCGCAGTGTCGATCCGGCGAGTCGTCACCGCGCGCAGGCGCTGAACGACTTCACGGTGTTCGGCTCGCAGGCGTGCGCGTCCCTGCTCGCGGGGCTCGCCGTGCAGTCGATCGGCTGGCGCGCTTTGAATCTCGTGACTTTGCCGCTGCTCGCCGCGATGATCTACACCGCGAGCCGCCTGCGCTCGGACTCGCACGCCGCGGCAGCAGTGCGCACGGTTCCATCCGAGTCACGATCGTGAGCGACACCTGGTTGCAGCAGATCCGCTCTCACGTCGAGCGGTACATCGGTCGCATCGACCGGGTGTTTCCCGGCGATCCGGCGAGCGGGACCGCCGACGTCCTGCACGTGAAGCCGATCGACTCGCGGCCGTATCACACGCTGATCACCGCGGGCATGAGCTCCGTGGCGATGCCCGTGCCGCCCGAAGTGAGCGCGCCGCACCGGCTCGAATTGATGATGACGTTGCCCGAAGGCTGGAAGCCGGAGGGCAATGTCGCTGACGATCTCGCGCACTGGCCGACTCGCTTGCTGCAATCGTTGAGCCTCGTGCCCCGCGAGGCGGAGCGCTGGCTGGGCTGGGGCCACACCATTCGCAACGGCGAGCCGCCTCAGCCGTACGCGTCGAGCACGGAGTTGTGCGGGGTGATCATCGCGCCCTCGCTGATCGTGCCGGTCGGATTCTACGAACTGAACATCGACGGCGAGCGCGTCGCGTTCTACGCCGCGATCCCGCTGTATCGGGAAGAGCTGGATCTGAAGCAGAGCAATGGCATGGAAGTGCTGCTGGGAAAGCTGGTGGAGAAGGACATCAACGACATCGTCTACCTCAAGCGGCGGAACGTCGCGAAGAAGAAGCGGTTCGGATTGTTTTGAGTCAGTGCGGGCGCGCGGTCTGCTCAGCCGCATCGCCCAACGGGGCCGCAGCGGCCTGCGGATTCAGCGTGCCCTTCGCCAGATCGCTCAGCTCCGCGTCGACTGCCCGGTCGCGCTGCGCGAGCTGCGCGAAATGCCTGGCGTCTTCCTCACGCCCGAGCGCTTGCGCATACGAAGCAAGCGCGCCGTAGCCGGCAATCTTGTAGTGGACGATGCGCTGAACCGACGCGGTCACTGCAGCGTCGCGGACGTTCGCCGCACAGACGCGCCACATCTTTTCCGTTTCATCGATCAGCGCGCGCATCGCATCGTCCGTGTGCGCGCGCACGTTCGCGCCGATACGCGACAACAATCCTTCGACGTCGCCGCGGCGCGCGTGCAGCTCCGTCGCGTACTCCTGCATGCGGAACGCCAGCTCGGGATGGCTCATGGTTCGCGCCAGATCGTTCGTGAGCTGCGCGAGCTGCCCTTCGGCGTTGTGCAGCTCCTGCAATTCCGCCTCGTACATCGCATCCATGCTGTCCAGGCGGCCGGTGTCCGAGAAGTCGCCAATCGCATCCGCAACGCGATCCCCGAGCGCTGCCTTCACCATGCAATAGCCGGACGCACCCCGCGCCAGCAACGAAAGTCCCAGGGCGCCGCGCGCCATCCGGCCGATGCCACCGCCGCGCCCGGTCGTCAGCAGCAACCCGATTCCTCCGAGCAGCGACAACCACCGCTCGGTCGTTCCGAGGTTGGATTCGTGCAGCGTCATGGGACATTAACCTCCCGATGACGCGGGAGGTTCCGCCTACTCCATCCAGACCGCCTCGACGTTGTTGCCGTCGGGATCGATGAGGAACGCCGCGTAGTAGTTCGGGCTGTAGTCGGTGCGCAGGCCGGGGCGGCCGTTGTCGCGTCCACCCGCCTTGAGGCCTGCCGCGTGAAACCGATCGACCTGCGCGCGGCTGGTTGCCCGCAACGCGACATGCACGCCGGCCGCCTGTTTACCGGGTGTTGCGTAGAGCCAGAGCGCTGGCGCGCCGCGCGGGCCGAGCCCGGCGCCGGATTCATCCCGCGATGCGAGCTCGTGGCCGAGTGCGCCGAGCGCGGCGGCGTAGAAGCGCACGCTGGCGTCGATGTCCTGCACTTTCAGACCGATGTGATCGTACATGGGACCTCCTGGTTGGCAGGAGGTCGATGCTAGAGAGCGTCCGCGAGACGATCTTGGAGAATCTTGCGATCGTCCGCTCCGGCCGCCCGCGCGGCCCGGCGGAAGCTGCGCGGCGAGACGCCGGCGGCGCGATGGAAGGTGCGCACGAAGTTCGACAAGTCCGCGAATCCGACATCCAGTGCGATATCGCTGACCGGGCGGTCGTCCTCGGCCAGCGCCCGGGCCGCGCGGCGCAACCGGGACCGCAGCAGGTACTGATGCGGAGTCACGCCGACGATGTTCGCGAACAAGCGTAGGAAGTGATACGGGCTCAATCCCGCGCGCCGGGCGGCGCTTTCCAGGTCGACCGACTCATGTGCGTTCGCGTCCAGCCACAGCGCCGTTTCGACTGCGCGCCGCCGGTCGCGCGGCGACGCGCGGCGCAATTGTTGCGATCTTCCACCGACCAGATCAGCAAGCCGCATGGCGAGCAGCATGCCGACCTCGTCGAGCCCGACGCCGCTTGCGCCCGTCGCAGCGGCCTGCGCGAGCTCGCCCAGCACCATGATCTGCGCTAGCGGCGGCAAGGCGCCGCGCTTCCAAACCTTGTCCTCGCTGCCGATGCTCTCGGCAACTTCCGGCGAAAGCCGGAATGACAGGCACTCATCGCCGCACGCATGGTCGTGCGTGCAAACGAACTCGTCGCCGGGGAAGCCGATCAGCACCGCACCCGCGACCATCTCGAACTGCTGCCCGCGCACGTGGTAGCCGAACGTGCCGTGCCGCACATACGAGATCGAGAACGCCTGGTGGAGCTCCGCAAAGGCCGGGTCGCCGGGGCCGGCGGCGCATCGAAAATCGACGACCGAGATCGGACCGCTGTGCAGGGTGGTTGCCGTAACCATCGTCCGTCATGGTCGCGCAAGCAGCCGCCGACAACAAGAATTGCGTAGGATAGAGCAACAACGAGGGAGTCTTATGAAAACAAGCATCGCGCTGCTGTCATTGGGGGCTTCATTGCTGCTCGTCGGTTGCAATTCCGGCTCCAAGCCCGAGGCGAACGCTGCGGCCGCGGCAGCCCCGCCCCCTGCCCTGCCGGCGCCGAAGCAGTACGACGCCGAGGCTTTCTTCGCGACGACTTCGTACATCATCCCGGCGGGCTACGCGTGGTCTGCCGACGATAAGATGCTGCTCGTCACCTCGGACGAGACCGGCATCTACAACGTGTACGGGCTGCCCGCGGCCGGCGAAGGCAAGCAGGCGCTGACGTCATCGACGACCGATTCGACGTTCGCCGTCTCCTGGTTTCCGGCGGACGAGCGCGTGCTGTTCACTGCCGACAGCGGCGGCAACGAGATAAATCATCTGTATGTGCGCGAAGCGGACGGCAAGACGCGCGACCTGACTCCAGGCGCGAAAGTCAAAGCCGAGTTCGTCGGCTGGTCCAGGGACAAGCAGCATTTCTTCGTGACGACGAACGAGCGCAACGAGCAGGCGTTCGATCTGTACCGGTACGCGATCAAGGACTATCAGCGCACGCTGGTGTTCAAGAACGACGCGGCGTGGCAACTCTCGGCGCTGTCGCCGGACGATCGCTATCTCGCGCTCGTCAAGCCGCGCACCAGCGCGGACTCCGACGTGTATCTGGTCGATCTTGCGGTGAAGAAGCAGGCGCCGCAGCTCATCACGAAGCACGAAGGCAACGCGCAGCACGACGTGTATGCGTTCACGCGCGACAGCAAGCAGCTCGTGTACGCGACCGACGAGTTCGGAGAGTTCAACGAGGCCTGGACGTACGACCTTGCGAGCGGCGCGAAGGCGCCGCTCGTCAAGGACAAGTGGGACGTGCAGTTCCTGTTCTATTCCGAGTCGGGCCGCTATCGCATCTGGGGCGTCAACGACGACGCGCGCACGGCCGTGCACATCCTCGACAGCAGCAGCGGCAAGGAAGTGAAGCTACCGGACCTGCCCGCGGGCGATCTTGCACAGGTGCGCTTCTCGCGCGACGAATCCCGGCTGGCGCTGCTCGTGAGCTCCGACACTTCTCCGAGCGACGTGTACACGATCGATCTCGGCGCGGCGCGCAGCGCGCGACTGACGAATGCGCTGAATCCGCAGGTCAAGGAAGCCGACCTCGTCGGCACCGAAGTCGTGCGCTACCCGAGCTTCGACGGTCTGAAGATTCCGTCGATCCTCTACAAGCCGCAGAACGCCGCGGCGACGCACAAGGTGCCGGCGCTCGTGTGGGTGCACGGCGGACCGGGCGGGCAGAGCCGGCGCGGCTACTCGCCCGCGATCCAGCATCTCGTGAACCACGGCTACGCCGTGCTCGCCGCCAACAACCGCGGCTCGAGCGGCTACGGCAAGACGTTCAACCACATGGACGACCGCAAGCACGGCGACGTCGATCTGAAGGACATCGTCGCCGGCAAGCAGTACCTGGCCGGCCTCGACTGGGTCGACGGCGATCGCATCGGCATCATCGGCGGCTCGTACGGCGGCTACATGGTCGGCGCCGCGCTCGCGTTCTCGCCGGACACGTTCGACGTCGGGATCGATATCTTCGGCGTGATGAACTGGGTGCGTACGCTGTCGAGCATTCCGCCGTGGTGGGCCGCGTTCAAAGAATCGCTGTACGACGAGATGGGGGATCCGGCGACGGACGGCGAGCGGCACCGCGCGATCTCGCCGCTGTTCCATGCCAAGAACATCCGCGCACCGCTCCTCGTCGTGCAGGGTGCGAACGATCCGCGCGTGCTGAAAGTCGAGAGCGACGAGATCGTCGAGGCCGTGCGCCAGAACGGCGTCGCCGTCGAGTACAAAGTGTTCCCCGACGAGGGGCACGGCTTCACCAAGCGCGCGAACAAGATCGAGGCTTCGAATGCGTACGTGGCGTTCCTCGACAAGTATCTGAAGGCCGGCGCGGAATGACGCCATGCGATATGTAGTCGC
>DASYRK010000108.1:0-3554 GCA_036004505.1 Steroidobacteraceae bacterium | reverse complement strand
TCCCGAACTGTTCACACGCGCGCCCCGCGAGAAAGTGAGCCTTCCGCCATGACCCTCAGAAAGCTCTTGGCGGCCGTCGTCCTGGCGGCCGCGATCCTCGCCCCCGCAAGCGCCGTCGCCGCCCACGAGCCGCACCCGCTCATCATCGGCCACCGCGGCGCCGCCGGCTACCTGCCCGATCACACCCTCGCCGGGTACGCGCTCGCCATCCGGATGGGCGCCGACTACATCGAGCCGGACCTGGTCGCCACGCGCGACGGCCAGCTGATCGCGCGGCACGAGCCGTTGCTCGACGACACCACCGACGTCAAGTCGCATCCGGAATTTGCGAAGCGCCGCGCGACCAAGGAGCTCGACGGCAAATCGGTCAGCGGTTTCTTCGCGAGCGACTTCACGCTCGCCGAGATCAAGCAGCTGCGCGCCGTGCAGTCGAACCCGGCGCGCTCGAAGGAGTACGACGGCCGCTTCGAGATTCCGACGTTCGAGGAGATCCTCGACCTCGCCGAGCGCGAATCGCAGCAGCGCGGCCGCACGATCGGCGTGTATCCGGAGACCAAGCATCCGTCGTTCCACCTCGCGCTGAATCTGCCGCTCGAAGAACGGCTGCTCGATGCGCTGCGCCGGCGCAAGCTGGATCGCGCTGACGGTCCGGTGTTCATCCAGTCGTTCGAGAGCGCGAACCTGCAGTATCTGCGCGCGAAGACGCAGTTGCCGCTCGTGCAACTGCTCGACGACGGCGCGCTGCTCTACGACGCGGCTGGCAAGAGCGTCACCGGAGTGCGGATCCCGCAGTACGGCGACAAGCGCGGCGGCGCCGCGCCGCAGAGTCTCGAAGACGTCGCGAAGTATGCGAACGCGATCGGACCGTGGAAGCGTCAGATCATGCGCGACGTCAAAACGCCGCAGCTGTTGCAGACCACGGTGATCGAGCAAGCCCACGCCGCGGGCCTGCGCGTGCACACCTACACGTTCCGCAGCGAGTCGGCGACGCTCGCGCCCGAGTACCAGAACGACCCGCAGCTCGAGTATCGGCAGTTCTACGCGCTCGGCATCGACGGCGTGTTCTCGGACTTTCCGGACGCTGCCCTCAAGGCGCGGAGCGGATTTCCTGCCACAGCTTCGGCCACTGCTCCACCCAGCAACACACGTGATCGTAGTCGTCCATGACCTTGCGCTGCGCGTGCGGGAAGCGCACGAAGTAGGCAGCGGT
This sequence comes from Steroidobacteraceae bacterium, assembly GCA_036004505.1. Taxonomy (GTDB): domain Bacteria; phylum Pseudomonadota; class Gammaproteobacteria; order Steroidobacterales; family Steroidobacteraceae; genus Steroidobacter. Next base: position 2,344 of record DASYRK010000108.1, on the reverse strand, counting down.
CGTGGCCATCGGCACGACGCTGTCGCGGGCCCCATATAAATGCATCTCCGGCCAGCGATGCTCGGCCGTGCTCGACGCAGGATTCAGCGAGCCGCTCAACGGCAGATAGTCGTGATGCCGGGTCCACGCGTCCGTATCGAGATTCGCGCCCACCGTGATGACAGCGGCAACGTTATCGAGCCGTTCCGCAATCAATACTGCGAGCACGCCGCCGCCGCTGTAACCGACGAGCGTGACCTTCTGCGCATTCGCTCGCTGCGCGGCCGTTCGCACCGCCTCCGTCATGCTCGCCACGATCTCCTCTGAATAGCGCTGCATCGTCCAGCGCTCCGGCGTGCAGCGCGGGCCTGTCATTTCCTGGTAACACGGGCGACTGACATACGCAGCGGTCCCCGGCGTCTGCGCGAGCAGTTTCAATGCAAGCGGATTGCCGGTCGTCGGATCGAGGCTCGGCTCCATGCCGCCACGCCACGGCACGCCATCGCCTTCGATGAAGATCGGTAGCCTCGCATCCTGAGGCCCGCCAGCGCTGCGCAGGTATACGAGACTGCGGAAGCCGCCGGCCTCCACAACGGTGCGGCTCATGCCCAGCGTGCCGGCAAGCGCGTCGATGCGCCCGGCGTTGCTCGCACAACCCGCCAAGAACAGGGCCAAAAACCCGGCTGCGGAACGCTGCATGACGGCGATTGCGACGCGCATCACAACGATTGTCAACGGCCCCGGGCACAGTTCTGCTTTCCTTGTGACGCCCTGGCTCACTGGTACTTACGGGCGTTGCTGCTCACGGAGCAGGGCTGTTAGATACACTGCGAAGCCTCGGTCAGCCGCTGACGCGGTGGCCGAAGCCCGAACAGACGAATCAATAAGACCCGGGAGATAGGCCATGTTCTTTCGCTCGCTTGCCCGAGCAGGCACGCTTTTCAGCACCCTCGTCGCTGTTGTGCTTGCCGTCGTTGCGACCACGGCGCACGCTGGCCCGCCGACGCTCACCGGCAACCCCGCGACCGTCGCGCTGCCGAACGCCAGCCAATCGGTCACCATCAACCTGCGCCAGCTAGGTGTGATCAGCGGCAGCGGACCACTGTCGATCGATGCCGCGTCGCTGCAGCTGCTGGTGAATGGCGCGCCAGACAGTCTGCTTAATGCCTCGCTGTTTCCGAACAACGGTCCGGGGCACGTCTGCGTCACCATCAGCAACATCGACTTCACCTTCGGCACCGGCCAGGCGTTCAGCCTGACGACGCGAGTGACCAACATCGCCGGCCAGTCCGACGGCCCGAAGCCCGTCGCGATCACGAACGCCCCCGGTCCTGTCGTCACCACGCCGGCCGAGCAGGCAGCGTGCGACGACCGCAACACGCCGCCGGTCGCGAATGCAGGCGCGGACCAGACGCTCAACGATACCGACGGTCAGGCGGGCGAGAGCGTGACGCTCGACGGTTCCGGGTCGAGCGACGTCGATCCCGACAACGTGCTCACGTATCAGTGGTTCGACATCGACGCCGACCAGTTCCTGGGACAGCCGAGCACGAGCCCGCAGCTGACGGTCACGCTCGGTACCGGCACCCACAACATCTCGCTGACTGTCACCGACGACAGCAACGACACGGCGACGAACTCTGCCCAAGACCAGCTCGTGATCATGGTCAACGCGCCGGTGGTCCCGACGCCGAATGCTGGCCCCGACCGCGACATCGCCGACACCGACGGCCAGCCCGGCGAGAGCGTGGTGCTCGACGGCACGGGCTCCACTGACACCGACGGCACGATCGCTTCGTATCAGTGGTTCCGCGTCGTTGGCCAGCAGCAGCAAGCCCTCGGCACCGGCGCGACGCTTACAGCCACGCTGCCCGATGGCAGAAACGACATCCTGCTGGTCATCACCGACAACGCCAGCAACACTGCGACGGACTTCGCGATCATCAATGTCGCCGTCCCGCCGCCGGAAACGATCCTCTCCGACATCCCGGGCCTGACGCCGAATCAGCGCCGGATGGCGCAGAAGCTCGACGGCATGTGCGACTCTCTCGCGCAGCTGGCGGCCAGCGATGGACCGCTGACAGGGGATCAGACCGACCTGCTCGCGAAGTGCAATGGGATACGCATACGCAGTGCGACCAACGGGGTTGCACAGCAGATCAACGCGATCGAAGAGCTGATCCCGGACGACTTTGCAGTCGCACGCACGCAGACGCTGCTGTTTGCGAACACGCAGTACGTGAGCGTTATGGATCGACTCATCGCGTTGCGCGGCGGCGCGAAGGGTCTCAGCCTCGCCGGGCTCAACATCATCGTCGACGGCAAGCTGGTGCCGCTGGCGCAGCTCGAGGACATGGTGCACAAG
>DASYRK010000107.1:0-34817 GCA_036004505.1 Steroidobacteraceae bacterium | reverse complement strand
CTGCCGAGCACCATCCGTCTGCGCGTGAAATGCGTGAAGCGACGACGTGTCTCTGGCAGGGCCGGGCGGGGAACTGGCCGAGCTTCGAAGATCGGTGCGTAGCTGCCTTTCGGCAGCGAGATGACGACGGGGTCGGATCTGCCCTCGTAAAACTCGCGGAGTTTGTCGCGCAGTCGCCGCGCATCGACTCGCACGACGGGATCGTTGCCGCCGTCGAAGTCCGTTCCCTTGCCATACAGCTCGTGAGCGAGGACCGATTCCTTGAGCCGGTGGCCCTGGCCGGCCAGGGTTTGTTCGACGATGAACGAGAGGAAACGCCGCAGGTGTGGGGATCGCGAAAAGACCGCGCTCGCGAGCATGCTGTCGAGCTGAGCACGGACAGCGGCATCCGAGAGGTCGCTTGCGCCGGTCTCGGTGGGCATTGGGCCCGCTCCCTGTGAATCGACGGCAGTGTACAGCAGCGGGCCGAGGCGACTCCCTGTCCTCTTTTTCGGACGTAAAACACCGTAGAGACCTGACGCCTGCGAACGATGCGCCGTCATTGTTCGTGCCGCTCGACAGCCGCAGGAGAGCGCCATGTCTCGAACTACATCCCAGCGCATCGCACCGCTCGTTCTCACCGCGCTTGCTACCGTCGCTTGCAGCCCCCTCTCTCCGTCCCTCGCCGGCACGCTCGATGAGACGCAGGCCGGCAGCGAGCTCGATGGCAACAAGCTCCACGGCAGGCAGCTCTTCGAGAAGGAGACGTTCGGCGGCAATGGGCGCACGTGCCGCACGTGCCACAGCAAGCGCACCGGTACGCTCAGTCTGGCCGACGTGCAGCGGATCATCGTCAAGGCGAAACCCGACGACGCGTTCTTGATTCACGATGCGCTCGACGACGATGCAGTCGGCACGACGCGGGTCCAGACGCACGCAACCATCCGCTTGAGCATCCCATTGCCGCCGTGGCTCTCGCTGGCGGATGACCCGGGCGCGACGCACGTCACCGTCTTTCGCGGTATTCCATCGACCCGCAACACGCCCGCGCTCGACCGGTTTCTACTTCACGACGGACGCGCCCCGACGCTCCAGGAGCAGGCACTCGGAGCCATCCACGACCATTACCAGAACAGCGTGGAACCGACGGCAGCGCAGCTGGATGCCATCGCAGTCTTCCAGCGTAGCGACAGTCACTTCTTCTCATCCGATGAGCTCGAGGAATTCGCTGCCGGTGGGCCCCCGCCCGAGCTGCCCCCCGGAGTCACTGCGGCGGAGAAGCGAGGACGCATGTTCTTCGTCGATGCACCCTTCGCCCCTCCTTCAAAGAATGGCGTCTGCGCGCTGTGTCATAGCGGACCGATGCTGAACCGGGTCAGCCAGGCGCATTCCGATGTCCCCGGCAGTCCGCCGCCAGGAGTGCGCTTCATCGACACGGGCGTGACGCTCGTCAATGCGCCGAACAATCCGCTGCGCACGTGGATCATCGATGACGGGATCAATCCGGTCGTGACGGTCCTCTCGCCCGATATCGGACTGCTTCTCAACCCGGCTCCGCCGTCGCCGCCACCGACCGTCATCCCGCGCGTCTTCTTTGCGAACCTGTTCAAGATCCCGACGCTGTGGGGCGTCAAAGATACGGCGCCCTACTTCCACGACAACGGCGCCAAGACGCTCCGCGACGCCGTTGCTCACTACAAGCGCTTCTTCAACTTCACCGAGGCGCAGGATCCCGTGGGTTCGCGGACTCTCGGCGGCTTTATCGTGCTGACTGACGAGGACGTCGATGACATCGTTGCCTACCTGCAGCTGCTGTGACTTAAGACCGTGATCCGCTGCAATTTTTACAGCGCCGACGGGGTTAGAATGGCGCCCTGCGAACCAAGGTCCAGGGGTCATTCATGTGCGGAATCGTCGGCGCGATCGCTGATCGAGACATCGTTCCCATCCTGATCGAAGGCCTGCGCCGCCTCGAATACCGCGGTTACGACTCGGCCGGCGTCGCCATCCTGAACGGCAGCGGCGAGGTGCGCCGCCTGCGCACCGTCGGCAAAGTGAAGATGCTGCAGGATGCGCTCATCGACACGCCGGTTGCCGGTCATCTCGGCATCGCGCACACGCGCTGGGCGACGCATGGCGTGCCTTCGGAGCGCAACGCGCATCCGCACATCTCGCGCGACGGCATCGCGATCGTGCACAACGGCATCATCGAGAATCACGAAGAGCTGCGCGAAGAGCTCGCGAAGCTCGGCTATACGTTCACCTCCGAGACCGACACCGAGGTGATCGCGCACCGCATCCACTATCACAAGCAGAAACTCGGCGATCTGTTCCGCGCGGTGCGCGCCACGGTCGCAGAGCTCGAAGGCGCGTATGCGCTCGCCGTACTGTCGCAGGATTCGCCCGAGACGATCGTGCTCGCGCGCGCGGGCTGCCCGGTCGTGATCGGCGTCGGCGACAACGAGAACTTCGTCGCTTCGGACGTCGCAGCGCTGCTGCCGGTCACGCGGCAGTTCATTTTCCTCGACGAAGGCGACGTGGCCGAGATTCGCCGCCAGAGCGTGCGCATCCTCGACAGCGAAGGCAACACCGCGCAGCGCCCGGTCAAGCAGAGCTCGCTGTCCGCAGATGCCGCCGAGAAGGGCGAGTACGCCCACTACATGCTCAAGGAGATTCACGAGCAGCCGCGCGCGATCGCGCAGACGCTCGAGGAACGCGTCGCGGGCGGCAAGCTGCTGGAAGCCGCATTCGGACCGCTGGCGACGGAAGTGTTCCGGCGCACCGAGGCCGTGCAGATCGTCGCGTGCGGCACGAGCTATCACGCCGGCGCGGTTGCGAAGTACTACATCGAACAGATCGCGCGCCTGCCCTGCTGGGTCGAGATCGCGAGCGAATATCGCTATCGCAATCCCGTCGTGCCGAAGAACACGCTGTTCGTCTCGATCTCGCAGTCGGGCGAGACGGCCGACACGCTCGCCGCGCTGCGCATGGCGAAGCAGTCCGGTTATCTCTCGAGCCTGTCGATCTGCAACGTGCCCGAGAGCTCGTTGGTGCGCGAGTCGGAGCTGGTGCTGCTGACGCGCGCCGGCCCGGAGATCGGCGTTGCTTCGACGAAGGCGTTCACGACGCAGCTGACCGCGCTCGGCATGCTGGTGATCGCGCTCGCCAAATTCACCGGCACCGACGCGGAGCGCGAGCGCGGCCTGGTGCAACGGCTGATCGAGATTCCCGGGCTGATCGAGAAGACGCTGCATCTCGACGGCCAGATCCGCGAGCTGGCGAAGCGCTTCGCGGACAAGCATCACGCGCTGTTCCTCGGTCGCGGCCAGATGCACCCGATCGCGATGGAAGGCGCGCTGAAGCTCAAAGAGATCTCATACATCCACGCCGAGGCGTATCCCGCCGGCGAGCTCAAGCACGGCCCACTGGCGCTGGTCGACTCGGACATGCCGGTCGTGACAGTCGCGCCGAACAACGACCTGCTGGAAAAGCTGAAGTCGAACCTGCAGGAAGTGCGCGCGCGCGGCGGCGAGCTGTATGTGTTCGCCGACCCGGAGTCGGGGATTCAATCGTCCGAGGGTGTCACGGTGATCACGATGCCGAAGCACGTGAGTCACTTCCAGGCGTCGGCGGTCTACACTGTGCCGCTACAGCTGCTTGCGTATCACTGCGCGATCCTGCGCGGCACGGACGTCGATCAGCCGCGCAATCTCGCCAAGTCCGTCACCGTCGAATAAAGGGCAGTCGTTGGGGGCAAACAAGAGTTGTCACTTCCTTGCAGCGCTGATTTGTGTTCTGGCGAGTCATGCGCATGCCGATGCACCTGCGCCGAGCATTCCGGATACGCCGGCCGGTCGCACGTTGACCGCGTGGCTCGAGGCTTTCAATAGCGGCGACCGCACGCGCGAAGAGGCCTTCATCAACGCTTATTCGTGGGGAGCGGATCTCGAAAATGTGCTGCGATGGAGAGCGGAGGTCGGCGGCTACGACCTGCTCGACATCTACACCAACGATCAGGCGCATATTCTGTTTCGCTTGAAGGCGCGAGCGAACGGCGGCGAGGAGATCGGCACCATCCAGGTGAGTGCCGCCGCGCCGCGCGCCCTCACGGAGCTGGCGACGTTTCGCATTCCGCCCGGGGCCAGGTTCGAGGAGGTCACGTTCGACGGTGCGACGCGTGCCAGGGTGATAGATCGAGTGACCCGAGTGCTCAATGACTCCTATGTCTTTCCGCAGACCGCCCGGAAGATGTCCGCGGTACTGCGCAAGCGCAAGACCAGTCGCGCGTACCGCTCCATTCGTGATGGCAGAGAGTTTGCGCGGCAGCTCACCGCGGATTTGCAGGAGGTCAGCCGCGACAAGCACCTGGACGTACGCTTCAGCTACGTCGTGCTCCCGGCGGATCTGACCAAGAGCAACCCTGGGGAGGAGTCGAAGCAACTTGCCGCCGTCAACTGCGGATTCGAGAAGGCGGAGCACCTGTGGCCGAACGTCGGGTACTTGAAGCTGGACGTGTTCGCGGACACCGAGATCTGTGCACGTACGGCGAGCGCTGCGATGAATTTCGTGGCCGACAGCGACGCCCTCATTCTCGACCTGCGTGACAACCATGGGGGCGGCGGCGGGATGGTCGAATTCATCGCCAGCTATCTGTTCGCCGAGCGGACCCATCTGGACGACACTTACAGTCGCACGCAGAACGCGACCGAGGAAACGTGGACGTCGCCTGACGTACCGGGCAAGAAGTTCCTTGGCAAGCCGGTGTTCGTGCTCACCTCGAAACAGACTTTTTCGGCCGCGGAGTATCTGGCAAACGTTCTCAGAAATCTCAGGCGCGCGACTTTGATTGGCGAAACAACGGGCGGCGGATCGCACATGGTGGAAATCATGCGCATCGACGCTCACTTCTCGGTGAGGGTTCCGACAGCACGCCCGATTACCAGGACCGATTGGGAAGGCACGGGAGTCGCGCCGGACGTGCAAGTGGCTGCCGACCGGGCGCTCGACGCGGCACTGAAACTTGCCGCAGACGAGATCGACAAGAATCGCTAAAATCCCTGAATGCAAGTCGCCCAAGACGCCGTCGTCCTCATCCACTACACGCTCACCGACGATAAGGGCGAGAAGCTCGACAGCTCGGACGGCACGCCGCTCGCGTACCTGCACGGCAACGGCAACCTGATTCCGGGCCTGGAGCGCGAGCTCGAAGGCAAGTCCGCCGGCGACAAGCTGAGCGTGAAAATCGCCGCGGCCGATGCCTACGGCGAGCACGACAAGTCGCTGATCCAGCGCGTGCCGCGGCGGGCCCTCAAGGGCGTCGGCAATCTCCACGTGGGGATGCAGCTGCACACGCAATCCGCACACGGTGTCCGCGCGGTCACGGTGACGCAGATCCAAGGCGACATGGTCACGATCGACGGCAATCATCCGCTCGCCGGGCAGAACCTGAACTTCGCCGTCGAGATCGCCGAAGTTCGCGCGGCGAGCGAGGAAGAGCTGGCGCACGGCCACGTCCACGGGCCGGGCGGGCACCACGACCACTAGTGCCTATTGCCTAGTCACCGCCGCAGCGGTATCACCTCGCAAATGAGGTTTGGGAGGGTCTGGCCATGCTGCGCGTGAGCTATCTTCTGGCTTTCAAGCCCAAGAGCGTCTGGACAGTCGGTCCCGAGACGCCGGTCCTCGAAGCGATCCAGGTCATGGCCGACAAGCACATCGGCGCGCTGCCCGTGCTGCGCGACGAGGAGCTCGTGGGCATCGTGTCGGAGCGCGACTATGCCCGCAAAGTCATCCTGCTCGGCCGCTCCAGCTCCGATACGCCGGTGTGGCAGATCATGACGTCCGACGTCGTGACCGTGTCGCCGGAGGACCTGGTGCACCGTTGCATGGAGATCATGACGGAGCGGCGCATCCGGCACCTGCCGGTCGTCGAGAAGGGCAAGCTCATCGGCATCATCTCGATCGGCGACCTGGTGAAGGCCGTGATCGAAGAGCAGCAGCAGACGATCACGCAGCTCGAGCGCTACATCGCAGGGTAGGTTCCTACCCCGCCGTCGCGGCCGGCATCGAGTCGTCGAGCAGACCGCGCTGAAGCGCACGATTCACCGCGCTCAGCACCGCCATCAGCGAAGCCGTCACGATGTTCTCGTGCAGACCGACGCCGAACAGCGTCGCTCGCGCCGGTGTCGTGATCTCGACGAACGCCACGGCGCGCGCGTCGCTGCCCGATCCCATCGAATGCTCCTCGTACGACAGCACGTCGAAGCGCAATCCGAGTGCGTCGACGATCGCGTCGATCGGTCCGTTGCCGTCGCCGTGCAGCAGTGCGCCCTGGCCGTTGCACTTCAGTTTCAGCGTCAGCCGCTCGACGTTCTGATGCTCGCGCATCGGCGACAGCTGGTGGCCGCCGTACGCGTACGCGCCGTTCTCGCCGAGGTACTCGCGCTCGAACAGCAACCAGATCTGCTCCGACGTCAGTTCCTTGCCGGTCGCGTCGGTGACGGATTGCACGACCTGGCTGAACTCGATCTGCAGCCGCCGCGGCATCGTCAGGCCGTAGTCGCGTTCCAGCAGATACGCGATGCCGCCCTTGCCGGACTGGCTGTTGACGCGGATCACGGACTCGTACGTGCGGCCGAGGTCGCGCGGATCGACGGGCAGATACGGCACTTCCCAGATGTCGCCGTCGCGTCGCGCCGCGAAGCCCTTCCTGATCGCGTCCTGGTGCGAGCCGGAAAATGCCGTGAACACCAGGTCGCCGACATACGGATGACGTGGGTGGATCGGCAGCTGATTGCAGTACTCCACGCTGCGCGCGGCTTCGTTGATGTTCGAGAAATCCAGGCCCGGGTGCACGCCCTGGCTGTAGAGATTGAGCGCGAGCGTCACGATGTCGACATTGCCGGTGCGCTCACCGTTGCCGAACAGCGTGCCTTCGACGCGGTCCGCACCCGCCATCACAGCGAGCTCGGCTGCCGCGACGGCAGTACCGCGATCGTTGTGCGGATGGACCGACAGCACGATCGAGTCACGCTTCGCGATGTGGCGGCCGAACCATTCGATCTGGTCGGCGTAAATGTTCGGCGTCGCCATCTCGACCGTCGCCGGCAGATTGAGGATCACCTTGCGCTGCGGCGTCGGCTGCCAGACTTCATTCACGGCGTCGCAGATCTCGACGGCGAAGTCGAGCTCGGTGCCGGTGAAGCTCTCCGGGCTGTACTCGAAGCGCCAGTCCGTGCCGGGCTGTGCGGCGGCGAGATCGCGCACGCAGCGCGCGGCTTGTACCGCGATGTTGACGATACCGGGCCGGTCCAGGCCGAACACGACGCGCCGTTGCACCGTCGACGTCGAGTTGTACAAGTGCACGATCGCGCGCTTGGCGCCGCGCAGCGACTCGTACGTGCGCTCGATCAGCTCCGGCCGCGCCTGCGTCAGCACCTGCACGATGACGTCGTCCGGGATGAGGTTGCGCTCGATCAGCTCGCGCACGAAATCGAAGTCGGTCTGCGAGGCCGCCGGGAATCCGACCTCGATTTCCTTGAAACCGGTGCGCACCAGCAGGTCGAACATGCGGCGCTTGCGGGCCGCGTCCATCGGCTCGATGAGCGCCTGGTTGCCGTCGCGCAGGTCGACGCTGCACCACAGCGGCGGCGCGGAGATGACCTTGTCGGGCCAGGTTCGCGCGGTCAGGTCGATCGGTGCGAACGGACGGTACTTGCTTGTGGGATCCTGCAACATCGTAGGCATTCCTGTACTGGGGCGGCCACGCGCGAGCCAGTGGCGAAGAAACGGAGCGAATTGTTGGCGCCAGTCCCTGGCGATGCTGGGCGGGTTTGCGTCTTAGCGACGCAGGTGCAGGCGCGCACGCAGCAGCTCACTGCCTCGGAGGGGCAGAGCGATCTGTTGCTGGTTCGTGCGCATGGCCGGAATCTAGCAGCAGCCCGACGCCCGAGGCAAGCTACGCAGCCATGCAACAGCTCCTGCGTACCGTCGCCGCCGCTCTGCTGGGCCTGATTGCCCCAATTCAGGGCACCGCCCAGGTCGCCGACTTCAGAATCTCGTGGACCCCGATCGGTGAGGTGGTCTCCGCAACGGCGGGCAACGCGACGACGATGCAGCCCGGCACGAAGGTCGCGCGCGTCGATGTGCGGCCGACGATCGTCGCAGTCGCGGTCGGCAAGCAGGTCTGCATCGGCTCGCTGCAGGTGCTGGCGTTCGGCGCGGATGGACGTCCGATTGCAGGCGCGCCGCTGGTCATGGCGGTGCGCCAGGATCATAAGCCGCAGCTACAGGTCACGCACCTAAGGGACATTTGCATGCGCCCCGCGCGCAAGGGCGAGTACCCGATCCGCTTTACGAGCAAAGTGCCGGCAGCCGACGACACGCTGCGCGGCGCCCAGATCTTCCTGCGCGCTTCGTAGGTCAGGCGTCAGCGCGAGGCGGCTCAACTCTTCGCCAAGGGAGGCCACAGATAGCGCAGCTCTGGCAGACACAATCCCTGCGCTACGGGTCTCATGACGCTCTCCACGACCCTGCCGCCTTGTCGGTCGTAGAAGCGGCGAGCGACGAGGTTGCGCTCAACGCACCACAGGTGCATGGGCCCGTCGGGCATCATTTGCGCCGTCCATTCCCGCGCTGCCTGAAAGAGCGCATACCCTATGCCCGTGCCTTTGAGCCCCGGATGCACGTGCAAGTTGTCCAGTCGCGCTCCCCATGCGGGCTCTTCGTCCAGCAACACGCAAACGAATCCGAGCAAGATCGACTCACGCAGTGCCTTCAGCACCAACCGTCGTTCGGGCTTTGGAGCGCTGAAGCGGTTGCTCCAGAACGAAGTGCGGTCGTGCAGCACGTGATCGTCCAGGTACTCGTCTGCGAGCAGGCCCCTATAGGCGCTTCGCCAGCTCTGCGCATGGAGCATGGCAATTGCAGCCGCATCGGGTGAAGTCGCGGGGGTAAGTGACACGGATGCGGTCATGGGTGGATCCGTCACGGGTGCTCGAGGTCGGTACTTTCACGCGGTTTTCACACGCCTGCTCACTCCACTGTCACGTGCGCCCGGCACAGTGCGCACCATGACAAGCAGACAGCAACAGGAGCTCAGAGCCATCGGCGTGATGTTCGAGGGTGTAGCGGCTATCTGGTATTCGCGGTCTGCACGATTTCCGCAACTCTGGAGCACCACTCATGAAACTTCTCAGCCGTTTGCAGGGCGCATTCGAGGGCGCCTTGCTCGTCGCGACCACGCTCGTCATGGCCGTGCCCTTGCTCGCAATGCTGGAGCCCGCCGCTAAGGTCCTGCACTAACCGTCGCGCAGCGACAGGTCCGCGAGCCAGTCGCGCTGCGGGTCGCCGGACACGAGGAAGTGCGGGTTCAGCACCTCGGCCTTGGCGTTGTAGCGCAACGGCTGGCCGTCGGTCTGGAGCACGCGTCCGCCGGCGGCTTCGACGACCGCCTGGGCGGCGGCCGTATCCCACTCGCTGGTCGGACCGAAGCGCGGATAGAAATCCGCGCTGCCTTCCGCGACCAGGCAGAACTTGATCGAGCTGCCGACCGCCACGAGCTGATAGGGCTCGAGCCGCGGCAGATAGCGATCGAGCACGGCGTCCCGATGTGAGCGGCTGCCAACGATGCGCAGCGGCGTCGGCGCGGGCACGGTCGTGCGGATCTGAACCGCAGGCTCGCGCTTGATCTGCCGGGTTGCACCGGCGCCGCGCACGCCCGTGTACGTCGTCTCGCTCACCGGCACGTGTACGACGCCGAGCACCGGATCGTGCCCGTCGATGAGCGCGATGTTCACGGTGAACTCGCCGTTGCGCGAGACGAATTCCTTGGTGCCGTCGAGCGGATCGACCAGCCAGTAGCGCCGCCACTGACGCCGCTCGCTGTAGGGAATGTCGCTCGCCTCTTCCGAAAGCACCGGCACGTCCGGCGTTAGCGCCTTCAGGCTCCGCACGATGATCTCGTGCGACTTCGTATCCGCGAGCGTCAGCGGCGACTGGTCCGCCTTGTTCGTCACTTCGAACTGCTGACCGTAGACGCTGAGGATCGCGTCGCCCGCCCTGCGTGCGAGCGTCACCAAGTCGGCCAGCAACTTCGCATCAGTAGTCAAAAGAGGCTCCCTCGTCCGGCGCCTGCAGCAGGCCACCGTCGCGCAGCGTCTTGAGGATGTGCTCGGCCGCTTCTTCGGGCGAGGCCAGCACCGTGTGCAGGTGAATCTCCGGATGCTCGGGCGCCTCGTACGGCGAATCGATGCCGGTGAAGTTCTTCAGCTCGCCGCGGCGGGCTTTGCGATACAGGCCCTTCACGTCGCGCTTCTCTGCTTCCGCCAGCGGCGTATCGACGAACACTTCCAGGAACTCGCCCGGCTGCATCAGCTCGCGCGCCAGCCGCCGCTCGGAGCGGAACGGCGAGATGAACGACACCAGCACGATGAGGCCGGCATCGACCATCAGCCTCGACACTTCAGCGACGCGACGAATGTTCTCGACGCGGTCCGCGTCGGTGAAGCCGAGATCCTTGTTGAGCCCGTGGCGGACGTTGTCGCCGTCGAGCGTGTACGTGTGACGGCCGAGCGCGTGCAGGCGCTTTTCCACCAGGTTCGCGATCGTCGATTTGCCGGCGCCGGACAGACCTGTGAACCACAACACGCAAGCGCGTTGTCCCTTGAGCGACGCGCGCGCGCCTTTGTTGACGTCGAGCGCCTGCCAGTGAATGTTCTCGGCGCGGCGCAGCGCGAAGTTCAGCAGGCCCGCGCCGACTGTGTCGTTCGACAGCTTATCGATGATGATGAAGCCGCCGGTCTCACGATTGTCGGCATACGGGTCGAACGGGATCGCGCGATCGAAGCTGAGATTGCAGACGCCGATCTCATTCAGCTCCAGCTGCTTTGCCGCGAGGTGCTCCAGCGTGTTTACGTTCACCTTGTACTTCGGCGTCGTGATGCTGCCGGTGAGCGCGCGCGTGCCGACCTTGATGATGTACGGACGGCCGGGCAGCATCGGCTCCTCGTGCATCCAGATGATCGTCGCCTGAAATTGATCGGCGACCGCCGGCGGCGCGTCGGCCTTGGCGAGCACATCGCCGCGGCTCACGTCGATCTCGTCTGCAAGCGTCAGCGTCACGGACTGGCCCGCGACCGCGCTCTGCAGATCGCCCTGGTAACTCACGATGCGAGTAACGCGGCTCTGCCGCCCGGACGGCAGCGCACGCACGGTGTCGCCGCGGCGGATCGTGCCGCTCGCGATCGTGCCGGCGAAGCCGCGGAAATCCTGGTTCGGCCGGTTGACCCACTGCACGGGCAAGCGCAACGGCTGGGTCTGCAGGTCATCCTCGATCTCGACCGACTCGAGGTAGCTCATCAGCGTCTGGCCCTGGTACCAGCGCATGCGCTCGCTGCGCTCGAGCATGTTGTCGCCACGCAGTGCCGACAGCGGAATGGCAGTGATGTCGGTGAGCCCGATCTGCTGCGCGAACTCGCGATACGCGGCGACGATCTCGTCGAACGTCTGCTGCGAGTACTCCATCAGGTCCATCTTGTTGATCGCGAGCACGACGTGGCGGATGCCGAGCAGCGAGACGATGTAGCTGTGACGGCGCGTCTGCGTCAGCACGCCCTTGCGCGCATCGATCAGAATCACCGCGACGTCCGCGGTCGATGCGCCCGTGACCATGTTGCGCGTGTACTGCTCGTGACCCGGCGTGTCCGCGACGATGAACTTGCGGCGGTCGGTCGAGAAGAACCGGTACGCGACGTCGATCGTGATGCCCTGCTCGCGCTCGGCCGCGAGGCCGTCGACCAGCAGCGCGAAGTCGAGCTCGCCGCCCTGCGTACCGACTTTCTTCGAGTCCGCTTCGAGCGCCGCGAGCTGGTCCTCGAAGATCAGCTTCGACTCGTACAGCAGCCGGCCGATCAGCGTGGACTTGCCGTCATCGACGCTGCCGCAGGTGATGAAGCGCAACAGCCCCTTGTGCTCGTGCGCCTTGAGGTAGGCGAGAATGTCTTCCGCGATCAGGTCGGACTTGTGGGCCATCGCTCAGAAATATCCTTCCTGCTTCTTCTTCTCCATCGACGCCGCGCTGTCGTGATCGATCACCCGGCCCTGCCGCTCGGAGCTGGTCGTCAGCAGCATCTCCTGGATGATTTCCGGGAGCGTCGCCGCGCGGCTCTCGACCGCGCCGGTCAAGGGATAACAGCCGAGCGTGCGGAATCGCACCCAGCGCATCTCGGGCTTTTCGCCGTCGTGCAACGGCATGCGCTCGTCGTCCACCATGATCAGCGTGCCGTCGCGCCGCACGACCGGGCGCTCCTTGGAGAAATACAGCGGCACGATCGGGATGTTCTCCATGTAGATGTATTGCCAGATGTCGAGCTCGGTCCAGTTCGACAGCGGGAACACGCGCAAGCTTTCGCCCTTGCCCTTGCGCGTGTTGTAGAGGCGCCAGAGCTCGGGCCGCTGACGCTTCGGGTCCCAGCGATGCTGCGCCGAGCGGAACGACACCACGCGCTCTTTCGCGCGCGACTTCTCTTCGTCGCGCCGCGCGCCGCCGAAGGCCGCGTCGAAGCCATACTGGTCGAGCGCCTGCTTCAGCGATTGCGTCTTCATCACGTCGGTGTGCACGGCCGAGCCGTGCGTGAACGGACCGATGCCGCGGGCCAGCCCGTCCTGGTTGATGTGCACCAGGAGCTTCAGCCCGAGCTGCGTCACGGTCGCGTCGCGGAACGCGATCATTTCGCGGAACTTCCAGGTCGTGTCCACGTGCAGCAGCGGGAACGGCGGCTTGGCCGGATGGAAGGCCTTCATCGCCAGGTGCAGCAGGACCGAGCTGTCCTTGCCGATGGAGTAGAGCATCACCGGTCGTTCGCACTCGGCGACAACCTCACGCAGGATGTGGATGCTCTCGGCTTCGAGGCGTTGCAGGTGCGTCAGTCGGATCATCGTTGCCAGTCAAAAAGCGGGCGCGCCGCGAACGGGTTCCGCCGCAGGTCCAATGCGCCGGAGCGGCAGAGTATCAGCAAGCGGGCCGGAAATTAAAGGAATTTCAGATACATAAAGTTACATTGGATTACACTTCTTTGCCGCGGCCGGCAAGGAACTTCAGTCTAATGGAACCAGACTTATCTTCAGGCCGACCCCCGACCCCGGAGCAGATCGTTGAGGACCGCTGCCGCTTTGACTTCCGCCATCCTTGCGCTGGCTTGCGCGGGCTGCGCCGTAGGTCCCGACTACCGTGCGCCTCAGACCGTCACGCCGGACGAATGGCACGCATTGCATAACGCAGCCGGCGCGCCGGTGGGCGATCCGGTCGCCCTTGCCGATTGGTGGAAGACGCTCAACGACCCCACGCTGAACCAGCTCATCGACCAGGCCCTCGCGCGCAACAAGACCGCCAAAGAGGCGTATGGGCGCGTCGTCGAAGCGCGTGCCCGGCGTGGCATCGCGGCGGCCGATTTCTGGCCGTCGCTCGACGCTTCGGCCGGCGGGAATCGCACCAGCTCGGAGTCCCGCGTCAGCGATCCCGACGTCGGCTTGTCGGGCGGCACTGACGAGATCTACACCGCGGGTCTGGATTCGGGCTGGGAGCTCGATCTGTTCGGCGGCAAGCGCCGCGCGTTCGAAGCTGCCAACGCGCAGCTCGGCGCCAGCGAAGCGGACCTTCGCGACGTGCTGGTGACGCTGCTCGGCGACGTGGCGCTGAGTTATGTCGACGTGCGCACTGCGCAGTCGCGGCTCACCTTCGCCGAAAAGAATCTCGAAGCGCAGCGCGGCGTGTTGGACATCACGCAATGGCGCGCGGCTGCGGGGCTCGCGACCGGGCTCGATGTCGATCAGGCGCAGAGCAACTATCAGCAGACGCGCGCAGCGATTCCGTCGCTGCAAACGTCGCTCGTGCAATCGATGAACCGCCTCGCGGTGCTGACCGGCGATCCGCCGGGATCGGTCGAGACGGTGCTGGCGGAGCGCAAGCCGGTTCCGGTCGCATCGCTGGAGATTGCGGCCGGCGTGCCCGTCGATGTGCTGCGCCGGCGTCCGGACATTCGCATCGCCGAGCGGCGCCTCGCTGCGCAGACAGCGCAGGTCGGCGTCGCGACGGCGCAGCTCTATCCGAATCTCTCGCTCAGCGGATCGATCACGTTGCAGTCGTTGTCGGCGAGCGACGTGCTCAGCGGCTTCCGCACCGATCGCCTCGGCGTGTCGCTGACGATGCCGCTGTTCCGCGGCGGCGCGCTGCGACAGAACGTGAAGGCGCAGAACGCGCTGGTCGATCAGGCGCTCGCTTCGTATGAATCGACCGTGCTCGCCGCGTACGAGGAAGTCGAGAATGCACTCACAGCTTCGAGCAACGAGGACGCGCGGCACGAAGCGTTGCAACAGGGCGTCGAAAGCGCGCGACGCGCATCGGGCCTCGCGCTGACGCAGTACAACTCCGGACTCGTGGACTTCCAGACCGTGCTCGACGCGGACCGCCAGCTGTTGGCGCTGGAGGATTCGCTGGCCGTGAGCGACGGCGAGATGACCGCAAACCTGGTGCGCCTCTACAAGGCGCTGGGCGGCGGCTGGTCAGTCTTCCCGAAGGAATGAATCGACCGTGGACACCGCAACGAATCCCTCGACGTCTCCCGACGTGACTCCGACGCTCGACTACGGCGCGCCCGCGCCGGCGCCCTGGAAACGCTGGGTGCGCTGGGCTGTCATTGCGCTGGTCCTGGTCATCGTCGGCTGGCTGATTTTCGGCCGCGGCGGCGACGGCGCGCCGAAGTACACGACGCAGGAAGTGACGCGCGGCGAGCTGACGGTCAAGGTGACTGCAACGGGCAATCTCGAGCCGCGCAACCAGGTGGATATCAGCAGCGAGCTGTCCGGCACGATTCG
This sequence comes from Steroidobacteraceae bacterium, assembly GCA_036004505.1. Classification (GTDB taxonomy): domain Bacteria; phylum Pseudomonadota; class Gammaproteobacteria; order Steroidobacterales; family Steroidobacteraceae; genus Steroidobacter. The sequence continues at coordinate 19,967 of DASYRK010000107.1, read as the reverse complement.
CAGCGTCGCGGTGGACGTGAACTACGAGGTCAAAGCAGGCCAGGTGCTGACGAAGCTGGACACTTCGCGCCTCGAAGCACAGGTGTTGCAGGCGCAGAGCTCACTCGCGTCTGCCAAGGCCAGCGTCGTGCAGGCAGTGGCCGGGCTGAAGGAAGCACGGGCGAACCTCGCGCGCCTGCAGAAGGTACGCGAGCTGAGCGGCAACAAGCTGCCTTCGCAGCAGGACATGGACGTCGCCGAATCCGCAGTGGCGCAGGGCGAAGGCCAGGAGGCCGCGGCGCGTGCCTCGGTCGAGCAGGCGCAGGCCAACCTCGATGCCGTGAAGACCGATCTGAGCAAGACCGACATCAAGTCGCCGATCAACGGAGTGGTGCTGGTGCGCTCGGTCGAGCCCGGCCAGACAGTGGCATCCTCGCTGCAGGCGCCCGTGTTGTTCACGCTCGCTGAGGATCTCAAGAAGATGGAGCTGCACGTCGACGTGGACGAGGCGGACATCGGCGCCGTGCAAGTGGGACAGGAGGCGACGTTCACCGTCGACGCGTTCCCGAGCCGCCAGTTCCACGCGAAGATCACTCGCGTCGACTACGCTTCGAACAACACGCAGAAGAGCTCGAGCTCCAGCTCGAGCCAGTCGAGCGCGAGCAGCGCGACCTCGACCGGCGTCGTGACCTATGAAACGGTCCTCGAAGTGGACAATTCCGACCTGGCGCTGCGGCCGGGCATGACGGCGACGGCGGAGATCGTGACCACGAGCATCCCGGACGCATTGCTCGTGCCGAACGCCGCGCTGCGCTTCACGCCCGAAGGCGTCGCCGTGCCGGGCCAGCCGCAGAACGCGCAGCAGTCGCGTGGCGCGCTCTCGGCGCTGATGCCGACGATGCCGCGTCGCATGTTCGGCGGCCAGCAACGCGGCGGCGGGAACATGGGCCGCGTCTGGATCATCGAAGACGGCAAGCCGGTGGCGGCGATGTTCCGCCCAGGCTCGACCGACGGCCGCGTGACCCAGGTGTTGCCGCACGGCCCGCTGCAGACGAGCGGACGCTTCGCCCAGATGGCTGCGAACAACCCCGATCTCAAGGCGGCTCTCGAGCGCAAGATCGAGCCGGGCATGAAGGTCATCGTCGACGAGGAAGCGCCGAAGAAATGACCGGCATGCCGACACCTGCGAGCCACGTGATCGAGCTGTCGCAGGTCACGAGGGTGTACGGCGAGGGCGAAGGCGAGGTGCGCGCGCTGCGCGGCATCGACCTCGCAATCGCGCCGGGCGAGTTCGTCGGCGTCATGGGCCCGAGCGGCTCGGGCAAGTCGACGTGCATGAACATCCTCGGCTGCCTCGACACGCCGACCTCGGGCGTCTATCGGTTTCTCGGCGTGCCGGTCGGCTCGATGACCTCGGACCAGCGCGCGCTGCTGCGCAGGAATCATCTCGGTTTCGTGTTCCAGGGTTTCAACCTGCTGAGCCGCACGACTGCGCTCGAGAACGTCGAGCTGCCGCTGATCTATCGGCACTTGCCGCCCCAGGAGCGGCACGCGCGGGCGCGCCAGGCGCTGCACGAAGTCGGTCTCAATGGGCGCGAGACGCACGTCCCGAGTCAGTTGTCCGGCGGTCAACAGCAGCGCGTGGCTATCGCGCGCGCCATCGTCGCGCACCCTCAAGTGCTCTTCGCCGACGAGCCGACGGGCAATCTCGACACGACGACGAGCTCGGAGATCATGAAATTGCTCGCCGGGCTGAACGAGCAACGCGGCATCACCATCGTGATGGTGACGCACGAGCCCGACATCGCGGCGTGGACGCGCCGCATCGTGCGTTTCCGGGACGGCGCGATCGAGAGCGACGAAGCGAACACTGCAGTGCGAGGCGCGTGATGTTCCTGAACGCATTGCTGCTGGCGCTGCGCGAGATCCGCCGTAACGTGCTGCGCTCGTCGCTCACGATTCTCGGCATCGTCATCGGCGTCGCGGCCGTCATCACGATGGTGACGATCGGCCAGGGCGCGACGGCGCAGGTGCAGGCGGATATCCAGAAGCTCGGCACGAATCTGCTGCAGGTGTTCCGCGGCCAGGGCTTCGGCGGCGGCGGCGGCTCGCGCTCCTCGGCGCCGCCGTTCACGATGGACGACGTGCACGCGATCGAGAGCGACATCTCCGGCATTCGCGCAGTGGCGCCCGCGTCCAATTCGTCGACCCAGGCGATCTACGGCAATTCGAACTGGTCGACGCAGGTCACCGGCACGACCGACAAGTATCTCGACGTGCGCGACTGGCCGCTCGTCTCCGGGCGCAATTTCTCCGAAAGCGAGCTGCGCGCGGGCGCTTCCGTTTGTCTGCTCGGCGACACGGTGAAGACGGAACTGATGGGCGATCAGGACCCGATCGGCGTCTCGATCCGGCTCGGCAAGCTGTCGTGCCAGGTCATCGGCCTGTTGTCGCAGAAGGGTCAGTCGGGCTTCGGCCAGAACCAGGACGACCTGGTGGTCGTGCCGCTGCGCATGCTGCAGCGGCGCATTGCGGGCAACTCCGACGTCAACGCGATCATGGTGTCGGCGCGCGACGGCGTTTCGACCGTGAAAGTGCAGGACGCTCTCGAGGCACTGCTGCGCGAGCGGCGCAAGATCCGCAACGGCGCCGAGGACGACTTCAACGTGCGCGATCTCAAGGAGATCACCAGCGCGTTCACGAACTCCTCGCGCGTGCTGACGGCGCTGCTCGGCGCGGTCGCGGCGGTGAGCCTGGTCGTCGGCGGCGTCGGCATCATGAACATCATGCTCGTATCGGTGACGGAGCGGACGCGCGAGATCGGCACGCGTCTCGCTGTCGGTGCAATGGCGCGCGATGTGCTGCTGCAGTTCCTCGTCGAAGCCGTCACGCTCGCCGCGTTCGGCGGTCTCATCGGCATCGCGCTCGGGTTGAGCGCCGCATTGCTCGCCACCAGCGCGTTCAAGGTGCCGTTCGTGTTCAATCCCGGCATCGTGATCCTGTCGTTCGCGTTCTCGGCGGCGATCGGCATCGCATTCGGATTCTTCCCGGCGCGCCGCGCCGCGCAACTGGATCCGATCGAAGCTCTGCGCCACGAATAGGAAATGGGCCACGAATAGGACATTCCTCATCTTCGTCTCGCTGGTGCTCGCGGGCTGCGGGACACTGCCTTCCGGGCGCGGTTGGGGCGAAGATGCAACCTGGCGGCCCGGTTGGGAGCGAGTGCGCACCTCCGCGGTCGATGCCGCGCGCGATCCCTGGGTCTGGGCGCCGCTCGCCGGCGCGGCTGTCCTGCAGATCGACGATCTCGACCGGCGCACCGCCGATTGGGCTCGCGAGCACACGCCGCTCTTCGGCTCGCAACGCAATGCCGAGAACTGGAGCGACGATCTGCGGACCGCTTCGGTCGTCGCGCACTACGCAACGATCGTCGCCACGCCCGGCGGCGATGAGTTCGGCGAATGGCTCGCCAACAAGGCGCGCGGAACGCTGGTCGACGTCGCGGCCGTGAGCTCGACCGTTGCGATCACGCGCTCGCTCAAGACCAACGTCGGCCGCACGCGTCCGAACGGCGAGGACGACGAGAGCTTCCCGTCGGGCCACACCTCGACTTCGGCCGTGCACACCCGGCTCGCTTCCCGCAACCTGCGCTCGATCGACATGCCGGCGGGCGCACGGCGCACGCTCGACATTGGCTTGTATGCACTGACGATCGGCACGTCCTGGTCGCGCATCGAAGCCGGCTGGCACTTCCCCGCCGACACGCTGGTCGGCATGGCCCTGGGCAATTTCATGGCTTCGTTCGTCAACGACGCCTTTCTCGGACTCGACCCGGGCAGCGCTTCGCTCACGGTGGCGGCGACGCCGGACGGCGCAATCCTGCAGTGGCGGATGCGCTGGCGATAAGCGCAGAATGCGCACTCCCTCTCGAGGCCAATCCAATGAAAACTCGCGCCGCTATTGCCTGGGCCGCCGGCAAACCCCTCGAAGTCGTCACCGTGGATCTGGACGGTCCGAAGGACGGCGAAGTGCTGGTCGAGATCAAGGCGAGCGGCGTCTGCCATACGGATGAGTTCACGCGCTCCGGCGCAGATCCCGAAGGCCTGTTCCCGGTGATCTTCGGTCACGAAGGTGCGGGCGTCGTGGTCGAAGTCGGCCGCGGCGTCACGACGCTGAAGCCCGGCGATCACGTCATTCCGCTGTACACGCCGGAATGCCGCCAGTGCAAGTCGTGCCTGTCGCGCAAGACGAATCTGTGCACGGCGATCCGCGCGACGCAGGGCAAAGGCGTGATGCCGGACGGCACCAGCCGCTTCTCGATCGGCAAGGACAAGGTCCATCACTACATGGGCTGCTCGACGTTCTCGAATCACACCGTGCTGCCCGAGATCGCGCTCGCGAAGATTCGCGAGGACGCGCCGTTCGACAAGGTCTGCTACATCGGCTGCGGCGTCACGACTGGCATCGGCGCCGTGATCAATACGGCGAAGGTCGAGCCGGGCGCGAACGTCGTCGTGTTCGGCCTCGGCGGCATCGGCCTGAACGTCGTGCAGGGTGCACGGCTCGCCGGCGCGAACCGCATCATCGGCGTCGATCTGAACCCGAAGCGCAAGGCGCTCGCCGAGAAGTTCGGCATGACCGACTTCGTGAATCCGAAGGAAGTCGGCGGCGACCTGGTGCAGCACCTCGTTGCGCTGACGGACGGTGGCGCTGACTACAGCTTCGAGTGCGTCGGCAGTGTCGAGCTCATGCGCCAAGCGCTCGAATGCTGCCATCGCGGCTGGGGCGTCTGCGTGATCATCGGCGTCGCGGGCGCAGGGCAGGAGATCAAGACGCGTCCGTTCCAGCTCGTCACGGGACGCGTGTGGAAAGGCACTGCGTTCGGCGGCGCGCGCGGCCGCACCGACGTGCCGAAGATCGTCGACTGGTACATGCAGGGCAAGATCAACATCGACGACCTGATCACGCACCAGATGCCGCTCAACGACATCAACAAGGCGTTCGACCTGATGCACGCGGGCGAGTCGATTCGCAGCGTCGTGGTCTACTGACTCGCTTGCATCCCGGAATTCCCCGCTGGCTGCTGCTGGTGGCGGCCATGGCCGCCGTCGGCCCCGTTTCGATCGACATGTACCTGCCGGGCTTCCCGGCGATCGAGCGCGAGTTCGCGGCGCGCGGCGTCGAGACCACGATGGCCGCGTACCTGGTCGGCCTCGCCATCAGCCAGCTGTTCTACGGACCGATCAGCGATCGCTTCGGTCGCAAGCCGCCGCTGTATTTCGGTTTCGCGCTGTATGCGCTGGGCGCGGCCGGCTGCGCGCTCGCGACGAGTCTGCCGTCACTCACGCTCATGCGCGTCGTGCAGGCGCTCGGTGGCTCAGCGGGTTTCGTGATCGGACGTGCCATCGTGCGCGATCGTTGCGAGCCGCATGAAGCGGCGCGCGCGTTCTCGCTGCTGATGATGATCGTGGCGCTCGGCCCGGTGCTCGCGCCGGCCGCGGGCGGCCTCGTCGTGACTCATCTCGGCTGGCGCGCGACGTTCGTATTCCAGGCCGCACTCGGCATCGCGCTGCTTGCGGCAACGCACTTCGCGCTGCGCGAGTCCCGTCCCGAGTCGTCGATAGTGCCGTTGAACATCGCCAGCGTGCTGCGAACGTATCTGCGTCTCGGCGCGGATCGGACGCTCATCGGCTATTCGCTCGTCGGTGGCTTCGGCATGGGCGCGCTGTTTACGTACGTGACGGGTGCGCCGACGGTGCTCACGCACCACTACGAGCTGTCGCCGCAGCAGTTCGGTCTGTTGATCGGACTGAACGGCTTCGCGTTCATGACGGCGAGCCGCCTCAACATGATTGCGCTGCGCACGATCGGGCCCCGCGAGGTGCTCGCGCGCTACGTGTGGCTGCCGCTCCTGTTGGGCGGCGCGCTGTTCTTGATCACGTGGCTTTGGCACGTGCCGCTGTGGATGGTCGTTGCGCTGCAGCTGACGTTCTTCGTCACCGTCGGACGCGTCACGCCGAACGTCTCGGCACTCGCGATGGCGCCGCACGGTAAGGAAGCGGGCGCTGCGTCTGCGTTGATGGGAGCGATCCAGTCGGCGCTCGCGATGTTGAGCGGCTTCGCAGTGGCGACGTTCAACGACGGCACGGTCAGCACGCTCGCGGCAATCATGACTGTCGGCGGCGCGCTGACGTGGGGCAGTTATCTGTGGGCGCGCGGCGCGTCAGAGCCAGCGCGGCTTGCGACGTAGCGGTTCGAGGTAGAGATTGATCAGTCGATCCGCCGTCTGCATCGAGCGCCGGAATTCTTCCGTACGCTCTTTGCTGACGCCTTTCACGCACTGCTCGCGGTTGTAGTTCACGGTGAGCGTGAACTCGTAGTTGCCGAAGCCCAGCACGCCCGTGCAACGCGTGCCGCTGGTCGCATCCGGTATGCAGACGCACATCATTACGCCTTTGTCCGCCGCGAGCTTGTCCAGCGTCACCGTACCCGCGTCGATGTCGTGATCGTGTGCGTAGAAGCGATAAGCGACCTCGACGTGAAGGTCGCCTTCCGTCGGCGCGCCGCCCGTCGTCAGGTTGTGCAGGAACTCTGCGCCGTGCAGCAGCTCGAGATCCTCCGGCGCCACCGGATCGGTCGAATGCAGCACGCCGTGCTCGCGCCACATGATCCCGTACTTGTCCGGGAACACGCCGGCGAGCTCCAACAGGATGTCGATCTGCTCGCCGGGCGGCGGCACGTATGTCGCAGACCGGGAGGCGATCCAATAACCGAGAATCGCCAGCGCAACCAGCGTTGCACCGGCGATCTTCAGTGTGCGAGCGAGCCGGACGCGCAGGCCAGGCCTCTCAGGTCCAGCCTTCCAGCTTCGCTTCCATCGTGATCTGCGCGTTCAGCACGCGCGAAACCGGACAGCCCTTCTTGGCGTTGTCCGCCGCGGTCTGGAACTCCGGCGGGGAAGCGCCGGGCACCTTGGCGCGCACTTTCAAATGCACCGCCGTGATCGTGAAGCCGGCGTCGGTCTTGTCCATCGTCACGACTGCTTCGGTCTGGATGCTCTCGGCCTTCTTGCCCGCGGTGTCGAGTTGCGCGGACAGCGCCATCGTGAAGCAGCCCGCATGTGCGGCCGCGATCAGCTCTTCGGGGTTCGTGCCCTTGCCGTCCTCGAAGCGCGTGCTGAACGAGTACTGCGTGTCCGCGAGCACGCCGCTCTGCGTCGAGATCGTGCCGCGCCCGTCTTTCAGGCCGCCGTTCCAGACGGCGGATGCGCTGCGTTTCATGCTGTCGCTCCTGTCATGTTGTTGATTGGGTAATGTCGATGATTTCGATTTCGTGCGAGATCTGTGCGGTCTTCGCCAGCATCGCGGTGGCCGAGCAGTACTTCTGCGCGGACAGGTTCACCGCGCGCTCGACCTTCTGCGGATCCAGGCCGCGGCCGCTGATGCGGTATTTCATCGCGATGCGCGTGAACACTTTCGGCTCGGTCTCCGCGCGCTGCGCATCCATGTCGACGACGCAGTCGGTGACCGGCTCACGGCCACGCTTGAGGATCATCACGACGTCGAACGCCGTGCAGCCCCCGAGCCCGAGCAGCAGCATTTCCATCGGCCGCACGCCGAGGTTGCGTCCGCCCGCATCGGGCGCGCCATCCATCACGACAGCGTGTCCCGAGCCGGACTCGCCGAGGAACATCACGTCCTGCACCCACCGGACCGTCGCTTTCATACGCCGCCGTAGCAGAGATACTTGATCTCGAGGTATTCCTCGAGGCCGTACTTCGAGCCTTCGCGGCCCACGCCGCTTTCCTTTACGCCGCCGAACGGCGCCACCTCGGTCGAGATGATGCCTTCGTTGATGCCGACGATGCCGCTCTCCAGCGCCTCGGCGACGCGCCACACGCGGCCGACGTCGCGGCTGTAGAAGTAGCTCGCGAGACCGAACTCGGTGGCGTTCGCGAGGCGGATCGCTTCCTGCTCGGTATCGAACTTCAGCAGCGGCGCGACCGGCCCGAACGTTTCCTCGTGCATCGCTAGCATGTCCTCGCGAACGCCGGTCAGCACCGTCGGCACGTAGAAGTGCCCCGCGCCGTCGACACGCTTGCCGCCGGTCACGATCTTCGCGCCCTTCGCGAGCGCATCGCGCACGTGCTCTTCGACCTTGGCGACCGCTTTCTCTTCGATCAGCGGTCCGATCTTCGTGTCCTTGTCGAGGCCGTTGCCGACCTTGAGGCTGGCCGCGACCTCCGCGAGCCGCTGCGCGAAGCGCTCGTAGATGCCGGACTGCACGAAGATGCGGTTCGCGCAGACACAGGTCTGGCCGGCGTTGCGATACTTCGACGCGACTGCGCCGGCGACCGCGGCTTCCAGGTCCGCATCGTCGAACACGATGAACGGTGCGTTGCCGCCGAGCTCCATTGCCGTCTTCTTCACCGTGGTCGCGCACTGTGCCATCAGCAGCTTGCCGACCGCCGTCGAGCCCGTGAAGCTCAGCTTGCGGACGATCGGATTGCCGGTGAGCTCGCCGCCGATCGGCTTCGAGTCGCCGGTCACGACCGAAAGCACGCCCGCGGGCACGCCTGCGCGCTCGGCGAGCACGCACATTGCGAGCGCCGAGTACGGCGTCAGCTCCGAGGGTTTGACCACCATCGTGCAGCCCGCGGCCAGCGCCGGTGCGACCTTGCGCGTGATCATCGCGGTCGGGAAATTCCACGGCGTGATCGCGGCGGTCACGCCGATCGGCTGCTTCAGCACGACGATGCGTTTGTCGCGGCCGTGCGCAGGAATGACGTCGCCGTACGCGCGCTTGCCTTCCTCGCCGAACCACTCGATGAATGAGGCTGCGTAGGCGATTTCGCCGCGGCTTTCGAACAGCGGCTTGCCCTGCTCGACGGTCATCAGCACCGCGAGGTCTTCCTGGTTCGCCATCATCAGGTCGAACCACTTGCGCAGAATCTGCGCGCGCTCTTTCGCTGTACGCGCGCGCCAGTCGGGCAGCGCTTTGTCGGCCGCCTCGATCGCGCGCCGCGTTTCCGCCGCGCCCATGTTGGGCACCGTGCCGAGCAGCTGCCCGGTGGCGGGGTTGAAGACCTGTTTCACCTGCCCGTTGGCGGCGCTTTCCCAGCGGCCCGCGACGAACGCCTGCTCGCGAAACAGCGACATGTCGCGCAACGAGATCGAAGCTTGAGGAACTGCAGCCATGAGCACTCACTCCAGACGATTAGTCGTCTTGCAAATCCTGACCCGGAAACAGCGTCTCGTTGAAGCCGAAGTTCCGCAGATCGCGGATGCGCATCGGGTACAGGACGCCGTTCAGATGATCGACCTCGTGCTGCACGACGCGCGCGTGAAACCCGCTCACCGTGCGGTCGATCGCCTTGCCGAACTGATCGAAGCCGCGGTAGCGCAGCTGCGTATAGCGCGGCACGAGGCCCCGCATGCCGGGCACCGAGAGGCAGCCCTCCCAGCCTTCCTCCATCTCCTGCGTCACCGCTTCCAGTTGCGGGTTGATCAGTACGGTGTACGGCACTTCCTCGGCCTGCGGATACCGGGGATTGCGCTTGACCCCGAAAATGACCACCTGCTGCGAGACGCCGATCTGCGGCGCCGCGAGGCCCGCGCCGTTCTCCGCCTCCATGGTGTCGTGCATGTCGTTGAGCAGCGCGGCCAGCTCGACCGTGTCGAACCGCTGTACGGGCCGGGCGACCTGCAACAGCAGCGGATCACCCATTTTCAGGACTGGACGGATCATCGGATGGCGGATGTCGGGGAACGGAAAGGTTTGAGGTCACTATACTATTGGGGTTCCGGGAGAATTCGAAACCCCACGCCCCGTACTATGTCCTTGCACGTCCTGGTCCTCGCCGCCGGTGCGTCCACCCGCCTGGGGCAGCCGAAACAGCTGGTGAAGCTGGGCGGCAGGCCGGCGTTGCACATCGTCGTGTCCAATGCGGTTGCGCTCGCCGGCAACGCAGTCACGGTCGTGGTCGGCGCCCATGCGCGCGAGATGACGCACCTGCTGGCGCATTCGCCGGCGTCGGTGATCGTGAACCGCTTCTGGGAAGAAGGCATGGGCGCGTCGCTGCGCTTCGGGGTCGCATCGCTCCCGCCGGGGTGCGACGCCGTGCTGATCCTGCTCGGCGACCAGGTCGGCGTGAATGCGGACGATCTCAAGCGCCTCGCCGCCGCGTGGCAGGGCGAGCAGAGCCTGATCGCCGCGAGCGTGTATGAGCAACGCGTCGGCGTGCCGGCGATCTTCCCGCGACTGTGCTTCTCCGAGCTGGCTGAAGTGCGTGGCGATCAGGGCGCGCGCTCGGTGCTCGAGCGCAATAGTTACCGCCTGATCCGCGTGCCCATGGCGAACGCCGCGATCGATCTCGACACGCCCGAGGATCTCGCCGCGCTCACCGAACGCTTCAAAGTGCCGCCGCAGGAATGATCGGATGCGTATTGCCTTGCTGTTTCTCGTGGTCGCCATCGTCGTCGTGGTCATCTGGGTGCGGGCGCGGCGCAAGCGCGGAGAATAAGTAACGACACGTCGGGGGGATCCCATGCGCATGGCTCGCTTGCTGAGTCCGTGGTTCGCGGTGTTCGCGCTGTTCTCGTGGCACGCGGCGAGCGCGCAGCCGACGAGCGAGCTGTACGCGCTCGATCGCCTGGTACCCGCTTCCTCGTTTCACGGCGTGCACGGGCTCGCGTTCGATTCGCATGATCGGCTCTACGCCGGCAGCGTCGTTGGCCACAGCATCTACGCCGTCGACCCGACGAACGGCAGCGTCAGGAGTTTCGTCGGCGCGCCCGAAGGCATGGCCGACGACCTCGTATTCCTCGCGGACGACACCGTCGTGTGGACTTCGATCCAGCACGGCGTCGTGCGCGCGCGCACAGGCGACGGCCCGGTGCGCAAGATCGCCGACCTGGTGAGCGTCAACTCGATCAACGTGCGCAAGGATGGCCGCTTGTTCGCGGCGCAGGTCTTCGGCGGCGATGCGCTGTGGGAGATCGACCCGGCCGGCGTGAAGCCGCCGCGTCTCATCCTCAAGGACCTCGGCGGCTTCAACGGCTTCGACATCGGCCCCGATGGCATGTTGTACGGGCCGCTGTGGTTCAAGCACCAGGTCGTGCGCATCGACCCGGACAGCGGCGCGCTCAAGGTCATCGCGGACGGTTTCGACACGCCTGCCGCCGCGAACTTCGACTCGAAGTGGAATCTTTACGTGCTCGACACGGCGCGCGGTGAAGTCGTCCGCGTCGACATTCGCGGCGGCCGGAAGCACGTGCTGGCGAAGCTCTCGACTGCGCTCGACAACCTCGCGATCGACTCGCACGACCGCATGTTCGTCTCGAACATGGCGGACAACGGCATTCAGGAGGTCGATGTGCGCACGGGTGCGGTGCGCCAGGTGATCAAAGGCGCGCTAGCGATCCCGCTCGGCATCGCCTCGGTGAGCGACGGTGCGCGCGACACGCTCTATGTTGCCGACGTGTTCGCGTTACGCACTGTCGATCCCAGCCAGGGCAAGGTCACCGACATCGCGCGCTCGCACGCGGCCGGCACACCGATCGGCTATCCCGTCGCGATCACGGCAAACCAGCGCCATGTCATCGTCACGAACAACGAAGGTCCGGTGCAGCGCTACGACCGCAGCACGATGCGCCTCGCGCAGAGCTGGACCGATACGCATGCGGGCAACGCCATCGAGCTGCCCTCGGGCGCTCTGATGGTCGCCGAGACGACTCAAGGGAAGCTGAGCAGGATCAATGGCGAGCAGCGCTCGCAGATCCTCGGCGATCTGGTCGCGCCGCTCGGTCTCGCCATCGCGGGCGACAACGCCGTCTACGTGAGCGAGATGGTCGCCGGGCAAGTGTCACGGGTCGACGTGAACAGCGGCGCGCGGCGCGTGATCGCCAAAGGCCTCGATCGGCCGCAGGGCATCGCCACCGACGGATCTGCCGTCTTCGTCGTCGAAGCGGGCAAGGGACAGCTCGTGCGAGTCGACCCGCAAAGCGGCGCGGTCGAAGTCATCGCTCGCGGCCTGCCGGTGGGTCTGCACAACGTGCCGATCACCCTGGCCGGCGTTGCAGTCGGCGCGGGCGGTACGCTCTACGTCACGTCGGACATCGAGAACTCGATCTGGCGGCTCACGAAGAAATGAAATCTCTTCAGGGTGTGACGCCTACTGCCGCGAGCGCATGCAGCAGCAGCGACGCCGTGTACGGTTTGACCAGCACCGTCACGCGCTGATTTCCGGCGAAGGTGTCGCGCAGCTCGCGACCGCTGCGGCCGCTCGCGATCACGATCGGCAGATCGGCGCGCAGCGCGTGAATCTCGGTCGCGAGCTGGTCGCCCGGCCGATCCGGCAGGCCGATGTCGACGAGCGCCGCCCGTACATCGGGCGATCCCTGCAATGCCTGCAGCGCCTCCGCGGCCGTGCCGGCCTGAAGCACGCGGAAGCCCGCATCTTCGAGCGCGTCGACCGCGAACATGCGTACCAGGAGCTCATCCTCGACCACCAGAATCGCGGCGGTCGGTGCCGCAGTGGGGCTCATTTTCTCGTTCCCCGGGTCCAGCCGGGCCGGGTGCTTGGGTGCTGCGAGTGTACTGCAGGATCGGGAACCTTCGCTCGACGCCGCGCATTGGGCCCGTTACGCCGAAGACCGAGCGGCGAGGAATTGGGATGGGGGGAGGAAGCGATGACCGGGCATCGCAAAATGACATGACTGTCGAGCCGACCGCCATTGCGGGCCGCGAGCAGGGCCTGCGCGTCCTGATCGTCGAGGACGAATCGCTGGTGAGCCTGTTTCTGCAAGGCGTGCTGCAGGATCTCGGCCACCGCGTTTCCGGCGTCGCGCCTTCGCTGCGCACCGCGCTGGCCATCGCGGCCGGCACACCCAGCGACCTCGCGATCGTCGACATCGGCCTGGCTGGCGACGGCGGCGATGGCATCGATGCCGCGATCGCCCTGCGCAACCGCTACGGCATTCCAGCCCTGCTGATGAGCGGCATTTCCTTCGAAGACGTCGGGCCTCGCCTGTACGACGCGCAGCCCGTCGGCTTCCTGAGCAAACCTTATACGGAGAGCGACGTCGCGACGGCGCTGCAGAGCGCGCTCGAGCGAATGACGGCGGCGTGAGCGAAGAACTTCGCGAGTTTCGGGGGATGGCAAGCATGGGGAGCGCAGCGATCGAGACTGCGGCGGCCGACGACAGCCTGCATGCCGGCGCTGCGGCCGCACTGGAGCGTCGCGAAATACTGCGGGCCCTGCGCCTGCTGCGCCGTGGAGATTTTTCAGTGCGGCTGCCGGCGGACCTCAGCGGCATCGACGGCGAGATCGCCGGCGCCTTCAACGAAGTGGTCGAGCTCAACGACGCCATGACCCGCGATTTCGAGCGCGTCAGCGTCATGGTCGGCCGCGAGGGCATGATCGCCGAGCGCGCGCACGTGCACGGCGCGACCGGCTCCTGGGCGCAATGCGTCGATTCGATCAACCGCCTGGTCGGCGACATGTCGTACCCGATCTCGGAGGTGGCGCGCGTCATCGGCGCGGTCGCGCGCGGCAACCTGTCGCAATCGATGAATCCGCAGGTGGATGGGCGGCCCATGCGCGGCGAGTACCTGCGCATCGGCGGCGTCGTGAACACGATGGTCGATCAGCTCGCCTCGTTCGCCGCCGAGGTCACGCGCGTCGCGCGCGAGGTCGGCACCGAAGGCAAGCTCGGCGGCCAGGCGCACGTGCGCGACGTGGCCGGCATCTGGAAGGATCTCACCGACTCCGTGAATCACATGGCCGCGAACCTCACCGGCCAGGTGCGCAACATCGCCGAAGTCTCGACGGCGATCGCGCGCGGCAATCTGTCGAAGAAGATCACGGTCGACGTGAAGGGCGAGATCCTCGAGCTGAAGGACACCATCAATACGATGGTGGACCGGCTCAACAGCTTCGCTTCCGAAGTGACGCGCGTCGCGCGCGAGGTCGGCACCGAAGGCAAGCTCGGCGGCCAGGCGCGAGTGGAAGGCGTCGCCGGCACCTGGAAAGACCTGACGGACAACGTCAATCACATGGCCGCGAACCTCACCGGCCAGGTGCGCAACATCGCCGAGGTCACGACGGCGGTCGCGAGCGGCAATCTCTCGAAGAAGATCACCGTCGACGTGAAGGGCGAGATCCTCGAGCTGAAGAACACCGTCAACACGATGGTCGATCAGCTCAACAGCTTCGCGTCCGAAGTGACGCGCGTCGCGCGCGAAGTCGGCACCGAGGGCAAGCTCGGCGGCCAGGCGAAAGTCGACGGCGTCGCCGGCACCTGGAAGGACCTGACGGACAACGTCAATCACATGGCCGCGAACCTCACCGGCCAGGTGCGCAACATCGCCGAGGTCGTCACCAGCGTCGCGAACGGCGATCTCAAGCGCAAGCTGATCGTGGAAGCGAAGGGCGAGATCGCGGCGCTCGCCAACACCATCAACGGGATGATCGAGACGCTCGCGACCTTCGCAGCGCAGGTGACCAACGTCGCGCGCGAAGTCGGCACCGCCGGCAAGCTCGGCGGCCAGGCAAGCGTGCCGGGCGCGGACGGCCTGTGGCGCGATCTCACCGACAACGTCAATCAGCTCGCCGCCAATCTCACGACGCAGGTGCGCGCGATCGCCGAGGTTGCGACCGCGGTCACGAAGGGCGATCTGACACGGTTCATCACGGTGGAAGCCTCGGGCGAGGTGGCCGCGCTCAAGGACAACATCAACGAGATGATCCGCAATCTCAAGGACACGACGCAGAAGAACAACGAGCAGGACTGGCTGAAGACGAACATCGCCTTCTTCAACCGCTTGCTGCAAGGTCAGCGCAACATCCGTCACGTCTCCAACCTGATCCTGTCGCAGCTCGTGCCGCTGGTGAACGCGCACCAGGCGCTCTTCTATGTGACGCGCCAGCACGAAGGCGAGAACGTGCTGGAACTGGCCGCGAGCTATGCAGCGCCGAACCGGCGCCGGCCGCCGCAGCGGCTGCGGCTCGGTGACGGCTTGATCGGGCAATGCGCGGTGGACAGGCGAGTCATGCTGCTGAACGACGCGCCGCACGAATATCTGCGCATCAGCTCCGGGCTCGGCGAGGCGCGCGCCTCGACGATCATCATCTTGCCGGCGCTGTTCGAAGGCGAAGTGAAGGCGGTGCTCGAGCTCGCGTCGTTCGAACGGTTCAGCCCGATCCACACGCTGTTCCTCGATCAGCTCATGGAGAGCATCGGCATCGTCCTCAACACGCTGGCGGCCAACATGCAGACCGAAGCGTTGCTCGCGCAGTCGCAGCTGTTGACGGCGGAGTTGCAGAGCCAGCAGGGCGAGCTGAAGAACACCAACGACCGGCTGGGGCAGCAGGCTGCGACGCTGCAGCAGTCCGAGGAACTGCTGCGCACCCAGCAGGAGCAGCTGCGCGGCAAGAATGAAGAGCTGGTCGAGAAGGCGAACCTGCTGTCGTGGCAGAACAAGCAGGTCGAAGCGAAGAACCAGGAGGTCGAGCGCGCCAAGAAGCTGCTGGAGGAAAAGGCCGAGCAGCTGGCGCTGATCTCGAAGTACAAGTCCGAGTTCCTCGCGAACATGTCGCACGAGCTGCGCACGCCGCTCAACAGCCTGCTGATTCTCTCGAAGCTCCTCGCCGACAACGCCGACGCGAACCTGAGCGCGCGGCAGATCGAGTTCGCGCAGACGATCCATCGCGCCGGCAGCGAGCTGCTGGCGTTGATCAACGACATCCTCGACCTGTCGAAGATCGAGTCGGGCATGGTCACGCTCGACGTCGGCACGGTGCCGTTCTCCGAGGTCGCCGCGAACCTGCAGCGCGGCTTCGAGCAGATCGCGAGCGACAAGAACCTGAGCCTGGGCGTCCGCCTCGATCCGCAGTTGCCGCGCGCGACCGTCACCGACGAGAAGCGCTTGCTGCAGATCCTGAAGAATCTGCTGTCGAACGCGTTCAAGTTCACGCACAGCGGCGGCGTGGAGCTGAGCATCGAGCGCGCCAGCAGCGGCTGGAGTCCGGGACATCACGCACTCAACGCCGCCGGGACCGTCGTCGCCTTTTCAGTGACCGACACCGGCATCGGCATCCCGTCCGACAAGCTGCGCGTGATCTTCGAAGCCTTTCAGCAGGCCGACGGCACGACCAGCCGCAAGTACGGCGGCACCGGGCTGGGTCTATCGATCAGCCGCGAGATCTGCCGAGTGCTCGGCGGCGAGATTGCGGTCGAGAGCGCGCCGGGCAAAGGCAGCCGCTTCACCCTGTACCTGCCGATCGCTTACGACTTCGGCGCGAACGTGTCCGCGCATGCCGTGCGTCCGCTGATCGTCGCGGGCCAGCAGTCCGCACAGGTCGTCGTCGGCCGCGAGGCCACACCGCTCCTCGCGCCTTCCGAGATCGTCGACGACCGGCAGAACATCCAGCCCGGCGAGGCCGTGCTGCTGATCATCGAGGACGACGCGAAGTTCGGCCGCATCCTGCTCGATCTCGCGCACGACCGCGGCTTCAAGGCCGTCGTGTCCGCGACCGGCAGCGGCGCATTGCCGCTCGTGCGCCGCTTCAGCCCGGCGCTCATCACGCTCGACATCAACTTGCCGGACATGGACGGCTGGCGGCTGCTCGACATCCTCAAGCGCAGCCCCGACACGCGGCACATCCCGATCCACATCATCTCGGTCGAGGATCCGCGCGAGCGCGGATTGCAGATGGGCGCGTTCTCGGTGCTCGAAAAGCCGGTCGATCGCGCGACCTTGCAGAACGCGCTGGCGCGCACCGAAGAGTTCATCGCGCGTCCTGTGAAGGAGCTGCTGCTGGTCGAAGACGACGAGCTGCAGTGCGGGGAGATCCTGAAGGTCATCGGCAACGGCGACGTCGTCGTGACTCAGGCGCGCACCGGCGAACAGGCATTGCAGGCGCTGCGCGGGCGCTCGTTCGATTGCGCGGTGCTCGATCTGGTGTTGCCGGACATGGATGGGTTGCGACTCGTCGAGACGATTCGCCGCGACAGCTCGCGCCGTCTGCCGATCATCGTGCACACCGCGAAGGACGTCAGCTCCGCCGACGAAGCGAAGCTGCGCAACCTGGTCGAGTCTTTCATCCTCAAGGGGCCCGAGTCGCACCAGCAGCTGTTCGACGAAACTGCGCTGTTCATGCACCGGCACGTCGCCGGCATGAGCGAAGAGAAGCGTCGCATCATCGACCTGGCGCGGCGGCGCGAGGCGGGACTGGCCGGCCGCCGTGTGCTGATCGTCGACGACGACATTCGCAACATCTTCTCGCTCACCGGCGTGCTCGAGCAGCACCAGGTGCAGGTCGTGCACGCGGAGAGCGGCCGGCAGGGCATCGAGCTGCTGGAGACGACGCCGGACGTCGACATGGTGCTGATGGACGTGATGATGCCTGACATGGACGGCTACGAGACGATGCAGCAGGTTCGCCGCCTCGAGCGCTTCCGCAAGCTGCCGATCATCGCGATCACCGCGAAAGCGATGAAGGGCGATCGCGAGAAGTGCATCGCCGCCGGCGCGTCGGAGTACATCTCGAAACCAGTCGATACCGATCAGCTGGTGTCGATGATGCGCGTCTGGCTCGGGCGTGTGTGACCGGCGGACAACGCAGTGAGCGCAGTCGCACCCAAGGCAACCATCCTCATCGTCGATGACGAGCCGGACAATCGCTTCGCGCTGTCGCACGTGCTCGCCGAGCTCGAGCAGCGCATCGTCGAAGCCGGCTCGGGCGCAGACGCGCTGCGCTTCCTGCTGCGTGAAGAGTGCGCCGCCATCCTGCTCGACGCGAACATGCCGGGCCTCGACGGCTATGCGACCGCGGAGCTGATCCGGCGCCGCGAGCGCTCGCGCCACATCCCGATCATCTTCGTCAGCGCGATCGACAAGGACGACGAGCACATCGCGCGCGCCTATGCGATGGGCGCGGTCGACTACGTCTTCAAGCCGGTCGATCCGGTGATCCTGCGCTCGAAGATCGCGGTGCTCGTCGACCTGTATTTGAAGAACGTGGAAGTGCGGCGGCAGGCGCAGCTGGAGCGCATGCTGCAGGAAGAAAACCTGCGCATCCGCCGGGAGAAGCTCGAAGCCGAGCGCCAGCTGCGGCAGATCGAAGAGCGCCAGACGGCAATCGTGCGCTCGCTGCCGATCGCCTTGTACAGCGCGCGACTCAAGGGCCGCTTCTCCGGTCCGCGCTTCGTCAGCGAAGGCATCGCACACGCGGTCGGCTTTCCGGCGGCGCGCTTCGTCGAGGATCCGGACCTGTGGTCCGAGCGCATTCATCCCGACGACCGTGAGCGCGTGCTCGCCGACGTCGCTTCCATCCAGGCGAGCGGCGGCATGTCGACGGAGTATCGCTGGATCTGCGCCGACGGCTCGCATCGCTGGTTTCTCGACAGCGCGGTGCTGATCCGCGATCACGCCGGTCAGCCGCAGGAAATCTTCGGCAGCTGCCTCGACATGAGCGATCGCAAGCGCATCGAGCAGCAGCTGTTCCAGGCGCAGAAGATGGAAGCCGTTGGCCAGCTGACCGGCGGCATCGCGCACGACTTCAACAACATGCTCACTGTCGTCATCGGGAATCTCGATGCGCTGGCGCGAGCGCTGCGCGGCACAGGGCGCAACTTCGGTCGCGCGGAGATGGCGCTGACCGGTGCGCTCAGCTGCGCCGAGCTCACGCGACGTCTGCTGGCCTTCGCTCGCCGGCAACCGCTGCAGCCGAGCCCTGTGCATCTCGGCCAGATGTGCCGCAACGTCGCGAAGCTGCTCGGGCGCACCCTCGGCGAGCGCATCCGCATCGAGATCAAGGGCGGCGACACGGGCCTGTGGCATGTGCTCGCGGATCCCGCGCAGGTCGAGTCTTCGCTGATCAATCTCGCTGTGAACGCGCGCGACGCGATGACTGAAGGCGGCAAGCTCACGATCGAGACCAGCAATGTCAGCTCGCACGGGGACAATGTGGACATCCCGGCGGGCGATTTCGTGCTGCTGTCAGTGACGGACACCGGCGTGGGGATGACTGCCGAAGTGCTGGAGCGCGCGATCGAGCCGTTCTTCACGACCAAACACTTCGGTCACGGCACGGGTCTCGGTCTCAGCATGGTGTACGGCTTCGTGAAACAGTCGGGCGGTCACGTGAAGATCGAGAGCGCGCCGAACCGGGGAACGCGCGTGAGGTTGTATCTGCCGCGCAGCGAAGCGGCGGTGCAGCTCGCAGCGGTCGCGAGCGAGACGGAGCGAGCGGATATTTCCGGGCGCGATCGCACGATCCTGCTGGTCGAGGACGACGCCGGCGTGCGCGCGGTGACGGCTGCGATGCTCAAGGAGCTGCAGTTCACGGTCATCGAAGCGGACAACGGCTCGCATGCGCTCGACATCGTCGATCGCGAGCCTGATATCGATCTGCTGTTCACCGACATCGTCATGCCGGGCATGAACGGTTTCGAGCTCGGCCGCCTCGCGCGCGAGCGCCGCCCGCAGTTGCCGGTGCTGTATGCGACCGGCTACGCGGCGTCGTACACGGCGCCCGAGAAGGGCGCCGATGTGTTGGCGAAGCCGTATCGAGAAGCGGATCTGCTCGGAAAGCTGCGCGTGCTGCTTACAACTTCTTCGACCGCGGCGCCGCCGCCATCGGCACGCCACCCGGGCCACTAGCGAACGTGCGCCACGGCGTGGAGCGCTGCATCGCCACGCCCGGCTTGTTCCAGTCGCATACTCCGTCGGCGAACACTTTGCCCAGGCGCGTCCACTGGGCGTCGCTGAACGTCGTCGAGTAGTCGCTGCGCTTCAGCGGTTTCAGCTGGCACTTCAACACGTCTTCGGCGAGCGGACCGCCCGCGACCTGGCGCGGCGAGGAGAAGTAGCGCAGCACCGGGTCGGCGTCGCACTTGCTCCAGTCGGTTACCTTCGTGGTGTAGTCGTTGCCGATGTAGCAGAAATCGAAGGCCTCGGCAGGCTTGTTCTTCACCACCTTCTGT
>DASYRK010000106.1:0-129306 GCA_036004505.1 Steroidobacteraceae bacterium | reverse complement strand
CGAGTTCGATCGCGCCGTGCGTCTCGCGGTCGCAGGCATTCCGGCGGGAGAGTTCAAAGACAGCGACGGCGAGCAGTACGACATCATGGTGCGCACGCCGATCGATGCGCGGCCGGATGTGCGCGCGCTCGACCAGGTGCGGGTGGCGACGCTCGCCGGCGGAACGCTGCCGCTGGCGCAACTCGCGCGAGTCGAGTTCCGCTCGGCGCCGACCGAAGTCCGCCGCTACAACCGCCAGCGGGCAGTGACGGTCAACGCGGACGTGAAGGACGGTTACAACACCGATCGCGTGACGAAGGCCGTGCTCGACCGGCTCGATCAGCTGCAATGGCCGCGCGGATATTCCTACGTGCCCGGCGGTGAGCTGGAAACACGCACCGAAAGTTTCGGTGGCCTGCAGTCCGCACTGATCATCGCCCTGCTCGGCATCGTCGCGATCCTCGTGCTCGAGTTCGGCAACTTCAAGAGCACGCTGATCGTGCTCACCGTCGTTCCGTTCGGCATTGCGGGCGGCATTCTCTTGCTCGGGCTCACCGGCAACACGATTTCGTTCACCGCAACGATCGGTTTCATCGCGCTCATCGGCATCGAGACCAAGAACTCGATCCTGCTCGTGGACTTCACGAATCGATTGCGCGCCGAAGGTGTCCCGCTCGACGAAGCCATCGAGCGCGCGGGCGAGGTGCGATTCCTGCCGATCCTGCTCACGAGCGCGACGGCTGTCGGCGGCCTGTTGCCGCTGGCGTTGCAGAACTCGGCGATGTATTCACCGCTGGCGTGGGTGATCATTGGTGGACTGCTCTCTTCCACCTTCATCGCCCGCATCGTGACGCCCGCGATCTACAAGCTGATCCCGCCGACGATCGAAGCAGCGGATCACCAGACCGTGACGCGCTTCTCGGGCGGCAGATACATCGGGTCGCCGGCGCGCACGCGGAACGCCTCGTAGAACGCATTCTGATTGCGCAGCGGCGCTGAACCGCGCACCCAGCGCGGCGAATGCTCGTCGCTCTTCAGAATGCGCAGCGTCTCGGCGTCGCGAACTTTGGCGCGCCACTTCTGCGTCCAGCCCATGAACAGGCGCTGCTCGCCGCTGAGCCCATCTATCACCGGCGCCGGCTTGCCCTGCAGCGACTTGTGGTAGGCCGCGTACGCGAGCGCGAGCCCGGCGTTGTCCGCGATGTTCTCGCCGAGCGTCAGCCGGCCATCGATGCGCTGGCCGGGCAGCGCTTCGATCGCTCCGTACTGCTCGACCAGCGCCTGCCCGCGCGCATCGAACTGAGCGCGCTCTTCGGCCGTGAACCAGCCGGGCTTGCCGAGAAACGCGCCGTCGGCTCCGTATTGACTGCCGACGTCGTCGAAGCCGTGACTGAGCTCGTGACCGATCGTCGCGCCGATCGCGCCGTAGTTCACTGCATCGTCGGCAGCGGGATCGAAGAACGGCGGCTGCATCAGGCCCGCAGGAAACACGATGTCGTTGAGCGGCGGATAGCCGTAGGCATCGACGGTCTGCGGCGTGATGTACCACTCGTCGCGATCCATCGGCGTGCCGAGCTTCGCGATGAAGTAGCGGACGCCGAACGCACGCGCACGCTGCACGTTGCCGACCAGATCGCCGCGCTCGATCCGCAGCGCGCCGTAGTCGCGCCAGCGGTCCGGATAGCCGATCTTCACTTTCGTCGCGTGCAGCTTTCGAGCGCGGCGCGTTTGCCCGGCGGGCTCAGCCAGGCTGCGGCCTCGATGCGCTCGCCAAGCGCAGCAACGACGTTGTTCGCCATCTCCTGCAGCCGCGCTTTGTTCGCAGGCGGGAAGTAGCGCGCGACGTACATGCTGCCGAGCACCTCGCCCATCGTTTCGTCGATGAGCTCGAGCGCACGGCGCGAGCGCGGGGCGTTCTCCTTGATGCCGCGCAAAGCCGTGCCGCGCAGCGCGAAATCCGCGTCGACGAATTCGCGGCCGAGATACGGCGCGTAAGCGGCGAGCAGCTGATAGCGCAGATAGGACTTCCAGGTCGTAAGCCTCACGTCATGCAGCAGCTCGCCCAAACCGACGAAGTAACTCGTCTGGCCGATGATCACCGTATCGATCCTGCCGCCGAGACCGAAGCCTTGCAGCAAGCTGCGCCAGTCGATCTTGTCGGTGACGTCGCGCAGCTGCGCGATCGCGACGCGGTTGTTCGTCTTGCCGGCATCGCGGCTCGCGCGCGCGCTCCAGTGCACTTTCGCGAGCCGCGTTTCGAGTTCCATGATGGAAGCAGCGGTCTGCTGTGCATTGGCGTCGCCGGCAAGACCGAGCAGCGTGGCGATGTACGTCACGTAAGCGCGGCGTGCGTCCTTGAACTGCGGGCTGTCGTCGAGATAGTAATCGCGCGCCGGCAGTCCCAGACCGCTCTGATACAGGAACAGCGCGTACTCGCTCGGCCGATCCGGATCGTTCAACACCGACGTCGTGAACGGCGTTCGCACCCAGATCTGTCCGAGCTCGTTGAACGCCGCGCACAGCTGCGCCCGATCGGCGATCGCTTCGATCGCAGCCAGGTCGCGCGCGAGCGGTTGCAGACCCAGCTTTTGCACGGCGCTCTCGTCCAGGTAGCTCGCGTAGAAATCGGCCAGCTTGCGCTGCGCGGCATCCGATGAGCGCGCGGCCTGCTCGACGAGGTCGCGCAGTCGTGTCCGGATGACATCGTTGAGCTGCGCCGACGGCGTGATCCGCTCCTCGTCCGCCGGGATCTGCACGGAGTCGAGCCAGCGGCCGTTGACGTAGCGATAGAAGTCGGCCTGCGGACGGACGCTGCGATCGACATACTGCAGATCGATGCCCGATCGCAGCTGCGCTGCCGGCTTCTCGGCCGCCGCGGCGCCGATCGTCAGCGCCGCACAGAGAATGCACAGCTGCGCGCTGCGCAGGATCATGATCGCGTCCGCGGAATGATCGAGATCTGGCCGTCGCGCTCGAGGATCGCGTGACGGATCTGGTCCATGTGCTCCAGCCCGCAGCTCTCGCGAGCCGCGTCCATCACGTCGTCCTCGTCGACGCGCGCCTTGTGCATCCGGTCCTTGAGCGGCTTGCCGTCCGCGACTATCACCAGCGGGATGTCGTCGAGCAGGCGGCCGAACCACTTCGAGCGCTGCTTCAGCAGCTGCATCACGTAGTTCAGGCCGATGAGCGTCGCGACCATGATCGCGCCGTGGACCATCGAGTTGTCCTCGCCGATCAGCGCCTGCTGCGTCGCGTTGCCGATGGTCAGCAGCAGCACGAAGTCGAAGCTGGTGATCTGTGCAAGCGTGCGCTTGCCGGTCAGGCGCAGCAGCAGCAACAGGACCAGGTACACGAGCACCGGGCGGATGACGGATTCCATGAGCCTCTCCGGGTGTGATCAGGATTGCGTTCAGGGATAGGTGAGCTGCCAGATTTCGAGCGGCGGGCCGTTGTCGATCCGCACCACCGCACGGTGACGCCACAGCTGTTGCGGATCGACTTGAAAGGAAATCACCGCGCCGACCGACGATGCCGCGAATTCGTAGACGAGCTGGCCGCCGACCCTGCGTACGCTCCTCGGCTCGGGCGTGACGCGCTCGACACGAAATGCTTCGAGATAGTCCGCGCTGATCTCGACACTGCTCACGCCTTGCGCCCCGCCGCCGGTGGACGTGATCACGAGCTCGGCGGGCGCGCCATTGCGTACGAAGTGCTCGTAGTCGATCCGCCCGGTCGCCGCCTCCGCGCGCGCATGGCTGAGCGGCCCGCCGCCGAACAGGCCGGCGAATGCGAGCGCCAGGAACAGCGCGACGAATACCCAGCCGATGTGCTGGACCCGCCATTCGGTTCGGTGAAAGCGCAGCTGTCTTTCCAGATCTTCAGGTCCGGTCCGGCCCATGCGTACGTCCTCCGCGCTGCCCGCAGGTTACACTGCCTGACAAGTACGAGCTAAGTCGGAGATGCACGTGAAGATGGAGACGATAGCGGTGCGAGTGGGTCGCGACATCGAGCCGGCGACCGGTGAGGTCGCGCCGGCCGTGCACCTGAGCACGACGTACGAGCGCGACATCGACGGCGAGTTCTCGCGCGGCTATGACTACATCCGTCCGGACAATCCGAGCCGCCGCGCGCTCGAGCAATGCATCGCGGCGCTGGAAGGCGGCGCGGAGGCGACTGCGTACGCGTCCGGCTCCGGCGCATCGCTGGCGGTTTTCAGCCTGCTCCGGCCGGGCGATCACGTGCTGGCGCCGATCGAGAGCTATCACGGCACCGCCAAGCAGCTGCGGGACATCGTCGGCCCGATGGGCGTCAGTCATGCGTTCGTCGACATGACGAACACCGACGCCGTGCGCCAGGCGCTGACCGACAAGACGCGGCTGGTGTGGATCGAAACGCCGTCGAACCCGATGCTCAACATCAGCGACGTCGAGACCCTCGCGGACCTCGCGCACGGCCGCGGCGCGCTCGTCTGCGTCGACAACACGTTCGCGACGCCGGTGTGGCAGAAGCCGCTCGAGCTCGGCGCCGACCTGGTGATGCATTCGAGCACCAAGTATTTCGGCGGTCACAGCGACGTGATGGGCGGCGCTGTCGTGGCGCGTGATCGCGGCGGCTGGTCCGACCAGCTGCGCGACTACCAGTCGACGTCGGGCAACGTCCCCTCGCCGTTCGATTGCTGGCTCGTTCGCAGGAGCCTGACGACGCTTTCGTGTCGCGTGAAGGCGCAGACGCACACCGCGGCGCGGCTCGCGCAATTCCTGCAGCGCCATCGCGGCGTCGCGCGCGTGCTCTACCCCGGGCTCGAATCGCATCCCGGACACGAGCTCGCGCGCAAGCAGATGAGCGGCTTCGGCGCGATGCTGTCGTTCTGCGTGCGCGGCGGGCGCGACGAAGCGTTTGCCGTCGCCGGGCGAACGAAGTTGTTCACGCGCGCGACCAGCCTCGGCGGCGTGGAATCGCTGATCGAGCATCGCAAGTCAGTGGAAGGCCCGCACTCCGTGACGCCGGAGAGCCTGCTGCGCGTGTCGGTCGGGTTGGAGAATGTGGAGGACCTGATGGAGGATCTGGACGCGGCGTTGGGAACGTCAGGCTAAGGCGTGACTCTTTCTGCTACTTCCTGTCCCCTAACGCCAGCCGCAGCCCCAGCCCAATGAACACGCTCGCCGTCAGCCAGCGAAAGATCCTCTCGACATGCCCGCGCGCGCCGAGCCAGCGGCCGGCCGACGCAGCGAGATACGCGACCGCGATGTTCACGATCGTCCCCGAGACATTGAACAGGCAGCCGAGCACGACGATCTGCAGCGCCACCGAGCCGCGCGCCGGATCGACGAACTGCGGCAGGAACGCCAGGAAGAACAGCGCGACCTTCGGATTGAGGATGTTGGTGATCGCGCCCTGCCGGAACACGGCCCATTCGCTCTCGCGCTCCAGCGGTTTGCCGGAGGTCGGTCCCGCTTTGCCACGCAACGCCTGCACGCCGAGCCAGATCAGATACGCCGCGCCCGCAAACCGGACGATCTCATACGCAAGCGGCAAAGCACGCAGCAACGCCGCCAGTCCCGACGCGATCGCCACCGTGTGAACGACGGCGCCGGCCGCGATGCCGAGCGTTGAGATCACGCCCGCGCGGCGTCCCTGCGTGAGGCTGCGCGTCGAGACATAGAGCATGTCGGGACCGGGCGCCAGGTTCAGCGCCAGCGTCGCGGTCATGAACAGCGCCAGCGATGCCAGATCAAACAAAGTCGGCGCTTCCCAGTTTGGTGAGCGCGTCGCCAGTCAGGCGATGCACGGTCCACTGGTTCATCGGCACGGCGCCGAGACTCTTGTAGAAGTCGATCGCGCGCACGTTCCAGTCGAGCACCGACCATTCCAGCCGGCCGCAATTGCGCTCCAGCGCCAGGTGCGCGAGATGACGCAGCAGCGCCTCGCCGCAGCCCTGGCCGCGAAACTTCTGCCGCACGTACAGATCCTCGAGATAGATCCCGGGCTTCGCCAGGAAGGTCGAGAAGTTGTGGAAGAACAGCGCGAAGCCGGCGACCTCGCCGCCGATCCGCGCGATCGCGACCTCGGCGCTCGGGCGCGGGCCGAACAGCTGCTCGCCCAGCTGTTCTTCGGTCGCCAGGACCTCGTCGAGGAGCCGCTCGAACTCGGCGAGCTCGCGGATCAGCTGCAGGATGATGGGCACGTCGGCCGGCGTCGCCGGCTGGATCCGGATCGTCATGGGGCTCCCCGCGCAGAGGCATCGGCGCCTGGGGATGATAGCTTGCATCGTTAAGGCAATGGATATACTTTTGGCGCCGGCGCGCGATTTTGTCTCCATGAACTCAAAAAATACTGAACAATGGCTTGAATGATGGATGGGGCTCCGAAGCTGCCGTTGAACGCATTGCGGGCCTTCGAAGCAGTCGCCGCCCATCTCAGTTTCACCGGCGCCGCGCACTCGCTCAATGTCACGACGGCGGCAGTCAGCTCGCACATCAAGTCGCTGGAAGAATTCCTGGAAACGCCGCTGTTCGTGCGGCATAGCCGCTCGGTCCGACTCACCCCGCAAGGCGCGCGGCTGCTGCCCGGCATCCAGCGCGGCATGGGCGAGCTCACCCGCGCGGTCGAACAGCTCCGCCAGGATCGCAGCAGCGGCCTGCTCAACATCAGCCTGCTCGGCTCGTTCCTGCAGAAGTGGCTGCTGCCGCGGCTCGGCGATTTCTATCAGAAGCATCCCGAGGTCGATCTGCGCTTCAACGCCAGCCGCGAGCTGGTCGACTTCATGCAGACCGACTTCCATGCGGCTGTCCGCTACGGCGGCGGCAACTGGCCGCAGCTGCACGCGGAGAAGATGCTCGACGACTGGGTGTTCCCGGTCACGAGCCCCGCGCTGCTCGCGAAGCTCGGTCGGATCGATACGCTGGTCGACCTGAACAAGTACAAGCTGCTCCACAGCGCGAGCGAGCCGTGGCAGGACTGGCTGCGCCGCGTCGGCGGCGACACGATGCGCGCGGAGCGCGGACCGGTGATGGACGATTCCGCTTCCGTGCTGGCTTCGGCCGAGCAGGGCCACGGCCTCGCGCTGGCGCGGTGGTCGCTCGTCGCCGGCGACCTGGCGTCGGGCCGCCTGGTGCGGCCCTCGGGGCAGAGCGTGCGCCAGCACAACTCCTACTACTTCGTGGCGCCGCCCCACCACTTCGAGCTGCCGAAGGTCATCCGTTTCCGCGACTGGCTGCGCGAAGTCTGCAATCAGTTCGCGCCGCCTGAGGGCGAGCGGTTCGAACCGTAGGCCTGGGCCGCAACCACCAGGCTGATCACGATCAGGAACAGCGGATATTCCCAGCCGCCGTTCGGCGCGCTGAACACCCAGCCGTTGCCGACGTGCACCCACATCGCGCCGAGCAGCACCGGCACGAGACCGAGCGCGACCCAGCGCGTGCGAATGCCGAGCACCAGCAACACACCGCCGACCGCTTCGAGCGCGAACACGACGTACGCGAGAAATCCCGGCAGCCCGATCGAGACGAAGTACTGCGCAGTGCCGGCCAGAGTGAACGTGAAGTACTTCAGCACGACGCTGTGCGCGATGAACATGATGCCGAGCGCGACGCGCAACAGCGTTGCACCGGCTCGCGACAGATCGGTCTGCGTGAAGTCAGCAGCGCCAACCGTAGTGGAAGTTTTCATGGCTGCGCTCCTGACTGCTCGACCGCCAGGCCGCTCTTTTCCCAGGCCTCGAAGCCGCCTTCCATCTCCACGACCGCAATGCCGGCCGAGGCGAATTCGACGGCCGCAGCGGCGGCGAGCTTGCACGTCTGGCTGTAGCAATAGATGACGGCCGTGCGGTCCTTCGACAGGCCGGCGAGCGTGTGCCACTTGCCCTGCGGTAGATTGATCGCGCCCGGAATGTGCCCGGCGCGGTAGTCGCTCGGCAGGCGCACGTCGACGATGGTGATCGCCTCGCGGCGCTTGATCTGGCCGTCCAGCTCGAACGGCCCGGTGACGAATGCCAGCTTCTGCGCGAAGTAGTCGCGCGCCTGGCGGGTATCCTGGGTCAGCATGATGAGCACCTCTTGTATGGATCAGTTCCTGGGGTGCTACGGTATGGACGGACGCCCCGCCGATCATCGGGGCGCGGGGCATGAGACTTATTCCGATGCAGAACCTCACCGACATCGCGATCTTCGTCAAAGTCGTGGAGCTGTCGAGCTTTACGGCGGCCGCCGAGGCGCTCGAAATGTCCCAGCCGGTGGTGAGCAAGGCCGTGACGCGGCTCGAAGAGAAGCTCGGCGCGCGGCTGCTCAACCGCACGACGCGCCGGCTCAGCCTGACCGAGGCCGGCTCGGAGCTGTACGGGCGCAGCGTGCGCGCGCTCGCGGAGATCGAGAACGCAGAGTTGGAAGTCGCGCGCTTCCAGACCGAGCCGCGCGGCCTGCTGCGCGTGTCGGCGCCGATGAGCTTCAGCATCCTGCAGCTCGGCCCGGCCATTCAGGGATTCCTGACGCGCTTTCCCGGCGTCACGCTCGAGCTGAGTCTCGACGACCGCCAGGTCGATCTCGTCGAGGAAGGTTTCGACGTCGCCGTGCGCATCGGCCGGCTGCAGGACTCGAACCTGATCGCACGCAAGATCGCGCCGTGCCGCCAGGTGCTGTGCGCGTCGCCCGCCTACCTCGCACAGCGCGGCGAGCCCGAGCGGCCCGAGGATCTGCTCGAGCACAGCTGCATTTTGTATTCCTTGCTCAGTGCGCCGCGCGAGTGGCGGCTGGAGGGACCGCAGGGCGAGCTGCACACGGTACCGATCAACGGCTCGATCCAGTCGAACAACGGCCTGGTCAATCGTGCAGCCGCGCTGGCCGGCGCCGGCATCGTCCTGCTGCCGACGTTCTATCTCGGCGAGCAACTGCGCAGCGGGACGCTCAAGCCGGTGCTGTGCAAATTCAAGCCGCAGGAGCTGGCTGTGTACGCCGTGTACCCGGAGCGCCGGAACCTGATGCCGAAAGTGCGCGCATTCGTTGACTTTCTCGCAACGACTTTCGGACCGCAGCCACCGTGGGAGCAGGGCTGGAGCCTGCCCGACTAAATTTCGGGGTGCCTCATAAAATTGGGGCGGCTCGAAAGCCGCCCCACAACGGTCAACATCCCCCTGACGCTTACCTTTTACTCCGCACTGAAGCGCTTGCGCAATCCCACTTTGTAGGTGCGCCCGATCGCGCTCGAGGTGAACGGGTCATACGACAGGTCGAGCCGCGCGAACGACGGGTCCTCGTCCGTCAGATTCTCCACCGACAGGCTCAGCGTCATCTCCCACGGCAGCTGCAGCAGATAGCTCAGGTCGTGGAACATCGTGCTGTCGATGGTCTTGCCGGCCGAGATCGTGTTGCCGTTGGTCGCCAACGAGGGCAGGAACTCCGCGGTACGCTGGTCGACGTAATCGTCGATGTAGTTCATCGTGTAACGGATGTTGTGCGGCCCGTGCGAATACTGCGCGAACGCGTTGCCCTTCAGCTGCGGCAGCGGATACGCGACCGTCTGATAGTTCAGCTTGCCCGCGGCGTCGAAAGCCGCCGACACCGTGTTGCCCTCGACGATCGACCTGTCGACGTCGTACTTCATCACGTACGTGCTGTTGACGCCGATCGTCGCGGTGCCGCCGCCCATTTCCCAGTCGAACTGCAGCGCCAGGTCGAGGCCGTCGGTCTTCACGTCCGGCCCGTTGAACACGTTGATGTCCAGGCGCGAGATGTTTGCGGTCGTGCAGTCGAGGTCGTTGATCTGGCCGTCGTTGTTGCCGTCGCGGAAGAAGAAGCGATGGGCCAGCGGATTCGCCAGACCGCCCTGGCACGTGGCGCCCGTGCCGAACACGAAGCTGGTGATGCCTGCGACCGGCTCGTTGACGATCTGGTCCGTGAAGTCGAACGACCAGTAGTCGAGCGAGCCGCTGAAGCCGCCCGCCTTGACCAGCATGCCGACGTTGAAGGTCGTCGCGCTTTCCGGCTTCAGGTTCGGATCGCCGAATGTGCGGATCGCGCGGAACGTGCCAGCCACACTCTGCAGCGTCGTGACGCTGCTCGGGTCGCTCTGCGTCAGCGCAGGACCGCGGAATGTAGTTCCGACAGAGCCGCGCAGCGCGAAGGAATCGACGAGCTGCCAGCGCAGCGACAACTTCGGATCGAAGCTCGAGCCGATACCGCCGCCATAGTCTTCATAGCGCGCGGCGAGCTGCGCCTGGAAGTCGTCGGTGATCGGCAGGCTCAGCTCGGCGAAGACCGCGCTGATATCGCGATCGAGATTGCGGTCGTCGGCGCCGCCGAGAAACAGCAAGGCTCCGGTCGGCGCCGCCAGCTGCGTAGGCGTGCACGGATCCGGGCCGAGAATGCCTGTCTTCACCGAGTTGACGCACGGCGTGACGGCGAAGTTGTTCAGGTCGCTGTACCTGGCCTGGTACTCGTCCTGGCGATACTGCGCACCGAACGCCCAGCCGATCGAGCCGCCCGGCAGGCTGATACCCATCTTGCCGCTCAGGACCGCGTCGAACACCAGGGTCGTGGTCTGCTGCTCGGTCGAGACGACCGGGAACATCCAGTTGATCAGGTCGCGGTTGTTGTTCGCCAGCGCCGGATCGAACTGCGAGTTGGTCGCACCGGTGATCGGATTGCGCGCAATGGCGTTGTTGAACGGGTTGTACCAGAAGCAGCTGCCGGTTCCGGGCGTACCCGTGGCGATGTCGCAGCCCGCGCCGCCGAGTCCGCGCAACGCGAGCTGGTAGCGATTGACGACAGTGTCGCGACCTTCGCGCTTCGCGTTCTGCTCCATGTAGGTCGCCGCGACGTCCCACGACAGCGAGTCGGAGATGTCGCCGTTCAAACCGACCGACAGGCGATAGCCGTCGTAATTGCGCGGACCTTCGGACGAGCCGTTGTTGAAGAACGGATTGCCGCCGAGCGCGAACGGACGGTTGGCGATGAGGATCGCGCCGGGGTTCGTGCCCGTGTCCGGGAACACGCCCGGGTTGTCGGCGAGGAACGCTACATAGCCCGGATTGTTGCGGGGAACGAAATACTGGCCGGGCACCGGCGAGGTGCCGCCCACCGTCTCGCCTGGCGGCGGAGTGAACGAGGACGGCGCCTGCAGCGCCGCGTACGAAGGCGAGGTCCGGTAGACCGGAACCTCCGTGTCGGCGTACATCCCCTCGACATGCAGGCTGGTCGAATCGGTGATGTCGAAGTTGTAGTCCGCGTAGACCTGCCAGCGGTCTTCCTCTTCGGTCAGCGCGTCGTACACCGAGTACTGCCAGTAGCACACGGGTGCGCCCGTCGCGGTCGTGCCGGCGAAGCCGCCGAGCGGCGCGCACTGCGGATCGCGGATCGGCCCCGAGGCGGCGCCGAGCGGGTTGGTCGCAGTCGGCGCGACGATGCCGATCGGCACGAACGAGTGAGGATTGCCCGAGGCGGACCAGCCGCCCTGCGGGTTCTGCAAGAAGTCCTTGTGGGCCCAATCGCGGTCCCTCACGAGCAGCTCGGAGCGGTGCTGATAGCCGACGGCGAACAGCGCGCTCGAACGGTCGTTACCCCAGCCGAACGCGCCGCTGGCGGTGTAGTCGCCGTCCGAATCCTCGATCTGCTTGAAGTCGGCGCCGATGTCGAAGCCGCGCAGGTTCTCCTTGGTGATGAAGTTCACGACGCCGCCGACGGCGTCGGAGCCGTAGGTCGCAGCCGCGCCGTCCTTCAGCACTTCGACACGACCGATCGCGGCGAGCGGAATGAAGTTCGTGTCCACCGCGCCGACGAGGAACGGGCTCGCCACCATGCGGCGGCCGTTGAGCAATACCAGCGTGCGCTGCGGACCGAAGCCGCGCAGGTTGACGCTGCCCGAGCCTTCAGAGCCCTGCGCGCGGGCGTCAAACTGATTGGTATCGCCGAGCACGCCGCTGCTGACGCTGAGACCCTTGATCATCTCCAGCGTCGAGGGCGAGCCCTGCTTGGCGAGATCCTCGGCGGAGATGACGTCGACCGGCAGCGCTGCATCTTCGGCAGTGCCGCGGATGTAGGAACCGGTGACGATGACGACTTCGGAGACCTCGCTGGTCTGCTGCGCCAGCGCGGTGCTGACCGCACTGGCGAGAATTCCGCAGGCGCCGGACATGAGCAATGCGCGCTTGATGTTCACTGTGACCCCCTAGGCCTGCGGGATGCCGGCCTGTAATCCATAAGTTCTCTTTTGCGACACGATGCGGCACTGCCCGCGCTCGCGCGCGTGGGGTGCCGCACCTTTGAGTACGGCGAAAAGCGTCCTCCGTTCTTGGAGATGATGTTCTCGGAGTCGGCGGTGCAACTCATGCACCGCGAAATGAGAATGCGAAGGGAGCAGCGCCCGCGCCATGTTGTTCTTTACGTGGCGCACGGCAACCGGATGCGTTGTCGTCACAACCGCGGCAGCGTGCTCGACACGCTTCACGTCCAACCCCCTTGCATCGCTCCATCGACTGTTTTTTCCCCGCGACAAATCCTCGCGCGGAAGGACCTTTGTAGGCCGGCGTCTGCATTTCCGCCACGCAGGCAACGCACCATGAGATGCGGTGCGCTCTGCAAAACGAGGCAAAAACACGCGCTGTATACTTCGCGAAGCGTTTTACGTGAACACCTCCGCGGCGGTCAAGAGGGCGCGTAGCACCCAACCAACAACTCGCCAACTCAACTTTGCTCGCTGCGAGCGCCGAGCGCTGCTTCGAGCGCGCTCGTGAGCGGCTTCATGAAGAAAGAATCGGACGGCATCGATGCAACGCGCACCTCGCGTTGCGCGAGCGCAGCGGCGACGACGGGTCCGACTGCGGCGACACGCGTGCGTGCGAGCGCAGCGTGCACCTGCGTTGCGGGAGCAACAGCGAACAGTCGATCGACCTGCGACGCGCTCGTGAACGCGATTGCATCGACTTCGCCGCGCGCCATGCGATCGAGCAACGCTGTCACCGCGGCTTCGTCAGCTTTGTTCGCGTAGACGTATGGTGCAACTGCGCGCACGCGCGCACCGGCGCCCTCCAGAAAATCGATCAGCGGTTTGTTCGGTTCGGTGCCGTAGAGCTGCACGCCGATGGTGCGACCCGAGAGTTGCTCCGCGCCGAGCGTCGCGATGACGCCGGCTGTCGTCGGCATGCCGGCGGCGATGTCCGGCTTGAGTCCGAGCTCGCGCAACGCGCGCGCCGGCTTCGGTCCGCGCGTGATCTTGCGCACGCGTGCGAGCTGCGCGACGAAGTCGTCACGCAATTGCGGCTCATGCTTCTCGAGGCACGCGAGGAGTCTGCGCAGTCCTTCGCCTGTCAGCAGGATCAGATCGTCGCACGCGCCGCTCGCGAACCCGCGGATCCAGTCGAGCACGGGCGCCGGATCCGGCGCATCGAGGATCGCGACGAGAGGACAGCGCAGCACAGTCGCGCCGCGCCGTTCGAGCATCGCGGCAAACACGTCCAGCTCGCGCGTTTCCGGGACGGCGATGGTGCGGCCTGCGAGGGTCTGCTCTTGCATATGAGGAGTGGCGCGCCCGGCCAGATTCGAACTGGCGACCTTCGGCTTCGGAGGCCGACACTCTATCCAGCTGAGCTACGGGCGCATACCTGCGGGGGGCGGTAATTTAGCAGCTTTGCCCCTATACTTGCGCGCCTCGTTTGCCGCCTTGCAGACCCCGCGGAGCCGTTGTGACCGTCGCCCACGATAAGAAGTTTTTCGACACTTTCATGCTCGTCCTCGGCATCCTGGTCGGCATCGCGATCATCCTGTACATCCTCGCGCGCGTGGTCGGCTCCGATACCCAGGTCGCGGAGGTGCAGGCCAGCGACGAGATGCGGCGCGCGATCAGCGATCGCATCAAGCCGATCGCGAAGGTGGCGGTCTCGGGCCAGGACAACTCCGCGCTGGAACCGCCGAAGCAGGCCGCCGCCGCGACCGCGGACCTGGGCGGCGAAGAAGTGTTCAAGCAGACCTGCACGGCCTGCCATAGCGCCGGCGTCGCGGGCGCCCCGAAGGTGGGTGACGCCGCAGCGTGGGGTCCGCGCATCGCGAAGGGCGCCGACACGCTGCACAAGCACGCGATCGACGGCTTCCAGGGCCAGGCAGGCTTCATGCCGCCGAAGGGCGGCGCGACGACGCTCTCCGACAAGTCGATCATGAACGCGGTCGACTACATGGTCAGCCAGAGCAAGAAGTAGTCCGGTCCAGCGCTCGCAGCGCCAGCGCCTCGCCAACGTGGCGCGCCTCGATCGGCTCGGCCTGCGCGAGATCCGCGATCGTTCTCGCCACCTTCAGGATGCGGTGATACGCACGCGCCGATAGACCGAGCGTCATCGTCGCGCGATTCAGCAGCACGATCGCCTCGCGCGACGTCATACAGAATCGCTCCACCGCCTTGTTGTTGAGCCGAGCATTCAGCGTGCCCTGACGCGCGATCTGCTGCTCGCGCGCACGAGCCACGCGCGCCCCGACAACCGCACTCGATTCCGCTCCCGCCTTCGCTGCCAATACCTGCGTTGGCACGCGCGGCACTTCCACGTGCAGATCGAGCCGATCGATGAGCGGACCCGACAGCCGGCCTCGATAGCGCTGCACTTGCTCGGCCGTGCAGCGGCACCGACCCTGCGTGTCGCCGAGATACCCGCACGGACACGGATTCATCGCCGCGACGAGTTGGAACGTCGCCGGAAATTCCGCCTGCCGCGCTGCGCGCGAGATCGTGACCGTGCCGTTCTCCAACGGCTCGCGCAGCACTTCGAGCACGCCGCGATCGAACTCGGGCAGCTCGTCGAGAAACAGCACCCCGTGATGCGCGAGCGACACCTCGCCGGGACGCGGCCCCGATCCGCCGCCGACCAGCGCAACTGCAGAAGACGTGTGATGCGGACTGCGAAATGGCCGCGCGCGCCATTGCGCGGGCTTGAGCGCGAGACCGCTGACGCTGCGCAGCGCTGCGACTTCGAGCGCTTCGTTTTCACTCATCGGCGGCAGCAATCCCGGCAGGCGCTGCGCAAGCATGCTCTTGCCCGTGCCCGGCGGACCGATCATCACGAGGCTGTGCTCGCCCGCGGCAGCGATCTCGAGCGCGCGCTTCGCTTGCGCCTGGCCGTGCACTTCGCACAAGTCCGGATGCTGAGCGGCGCTGACGGGCGGCGGCGCCCCGCTCGCAAATTCGAGCGGACTCGAACCGGCAGCGTGCGCGACGACGTCGAGCAGATGCTTCGCGGCCGCGACGCGACAACCCGACACGAGCAACGTCTCCGCGACGTTGTTCGGCGGCACGATCATGCGATGACCCGCGCGACCCGCGGCAATCGCCGCGAGCAGCGCACCGCGCACCGGACGGATCTCACCGCCGAGCGACAGCTCGCCGTACAGCTCGCAGCTCTCGAACGGCGGCTGCCCGACCTGCTCCGACGCAACCAGGATGCCGAGCGCGATCGGCAGATCGAAGCGCACGCCTTCCTTCGGTACGTCCGCGGGCGAGAGATTGACGGTGATGCGCCCGTCGGGCATCCGCAGCTTGCAGTTGAGGATCGCGGCGCGCACGCGATCCTTGCTCTCCTTCACGACGGCTTCCGGCAACCCGACGATCGCGAAGCGCGGCAGGCCGCTGCCGAGATGGACTTCGACGCGCACGAGCGGCGCGTCCATGCCGTGCTGCGCACGGCTCAACACCGTAGAGACCATCCATGGCTCCTGGGCACTCCTCAGACGAAGGAGTGTCGCACAGCGCTACGAGCTGGCGTCGGGCGGTTTCTGGCCGTTTTCCAGGGTAGCGAGCCGCGCTTCGAGCGCTTCGAGCTTCTCGCGCGTGCGGCGCAGGACCGCGGCCTGAACGTCGAACTCCTGCCGCGACACCAGGTCGAGGCGCGCCAGCCCCGATTGCAGCACGGCTTTGAAATTGTCCTCGAGGTCGCGGCGCAGCGCGGTGAGGCCGGGCGGCACGGCGGCTGCCAGCCGCCGCGCCAGATCGTCGATAGAACGTGCGTCCATGGGCGGCAATTTAGAGAGATGCCCCTCCTTGAAGCAAGCGCACGGAAAAATCGCACCATCGCAGTGCGCAGCGCGCCCGCGCGATCCGTCGCGCAGCGATGCCCGGCACCGTTTCGATCGCGCGAGTTCGTGGCATAGAAGATGCATTTCCGCCCCGCAACGCCATGAAGCTGATCACCGCGATCATCAAGCCGTTCAAGCTCGATGACGTCCGCCAGGCCGTCGCGGACATCGGGGTGCAGGGCATCACGGTCACCGAGGTGCAGGGCTTCGGCCGGCAACGCGGCCACACCGAGCTGTATCGCGGCGCGGAGTACCGGGTCGATTTCCTGCCGAAGACCAAGATCGAGCTCGCCGTCGACGACTCGATCGCGGAGCAGGTCATCGAGGCGATCAGCAACGTGGCGCGCACCGGCAAGGTCGGCGACGGCAAGGTGTTCGTCATCGAGCTGGCGCAGGCGGTGCGCATCCGCACCGGCGAGATGGGGATCGAGGCAGTTTGAGCAGGCTGTGAAGGACACGGGGAGAACCACTGTGAGAAAAATCTTGGCATCGAGCCGCGCAATCATGCAGCTGCAGGGCACGCGACTCGCACTCGCGCTGCTGGGGCTCGCGGCGCTGGTCCTTTTGATCGGCATGCAGACGGCCGCGGCGCAAGAAGCCGTCGAGACGGCTGCGGCCGCAGCGCCAGCGGCGCCGACGTACGACAAGGGCGACATCTCGTGGATGCTCGTCAGCACGCTGCTGGTGCTGATGATGGCCGTGCCCGGGCTCGCACTGTTCTACGGCGGCATGGTGCGCGCGAAGAACGTGTTGTCGGTCTCGATGCAGGTGTTCGTCACGTTCAGCGTGTTGTCGGTGCTGTGGTCGATCTACGGTTACAGCGTCGCGTTCACCAGCGGCAACGATTTCTTCGGCGGCTTCAGCCGGACGTTCCTGTCCGGGATGCTCGACGCGGCCGGCAACCTCACGCCCGCCGCGACTTTCAGCAAGGGCGTCTACATTCCTGAATATCTGTACGCGGCGTTCCAGATGACGTTCGCCGCCATCACCGCGTGCCTGATCGTCGGCGCATTTGCGGAGCGCATGAAATTCTCCGCGGTGCTGCTGTTCATGATCCTGTGGTTCACGTTCTCGTATCTGCCGATCGCGCACATGGTGTGGTTCTGGGCAGGACCGGATGCGTACACCGACGCGGCGGCCGCGAAGATTGCGGACGCCGGCGCGGGCTTCCTCTTCCAGAAAGTCGCGCTCGACTTCGCCGGCGGCACGGTCGTGCACATCAACGCGGGCATCGCCGGCCTGGTGGGCTGTCTGCTGGTGGGCAAGCGTAAGGGTTACGGCACGGTCGCGATGGCGCCGCACAACGTGCCGTTCATCATGGTCGGCGCAGCGTTACTGTGGGTCGGCTGGTTCGGCTTCAACGCCGGCTCGAATCTCGAAGCGAACGCGTTCGCCGCGCAGGTCTTCATCAACACGTTCCTCGCCACTGCCGCGGCGGTGTGCGGCTGGACGTTCGCGGAATGGATCTTCCGCGGCTCGCCCACGATGCTCGGTGCGGCGTCCGGCGCGGTCGCAGGCCTGGTCGCGATCACGCCGGCGTGCGGCTGGGTCGGCCCGATGGGCTCGCTGGTGATCGGCGCATTGGCCGGCGTGGTCTGCCTGTTCGCGGTCACGAAGCTGAAATCCGCGCTCGGCTACGACGACTCGCTCGACGTGTTCGGCGTGCACTGCATCGGCGGCATCCTCGGCGCGATCCTGACCGGCGTGTTCAACAACCCCGACCTGGGCGGCACGGGCGTCTACGACTACGTTGCCGGCACGTGGGGCTACCGGGGCACGTTCGCGCAGGTGACCTCGCAGCTGTGGGGCGTGGGCGTCACCCTGCTGTGGTCCGGCACGGTCTCGTTCATCTGCTACAAGATCGTCGACCTGGTCATCGGCCTGCGCGCCTCGGAAGAGCACGAGACCGAGGGCCTCGACACGGTCGAGCACGGCGAGCGCGGTTACAGCCTGTAAGCTGGTCGCCGACCTTCCATTGCCGGGGCGCCGCAGGGCGCCCCGCGCCTTTTTCCCGACTGTGATCCAGTGCTCATTCCGCCGAGTTGGCAGGGACCGCCTCAATAACGACGGTACGGGGTTCCTGTTACACTCCGGCCGGTTTCCGCATCCTGTTCACGTCCGAGCGCAAGCCGTTGGGAGCGCTCACGAAACCGCACGGTGCCGGACGTACAGATGGAGAAGGTTATGTTGCGAACCCTGCTCATGCTCACCGCAGCTGCGACTGCGTTCGCCGCCGTTCCGGCTGCGGCCGACGTTTACAAGTTCAAGGACGACAAGGGCAACGTGCTCTACACCGACAAGCCGAGCACGCTGCCGGCCGAGCGTCTCAACATCCAGTCGCAGAGGACGGATACGGTCGCCGTGCAGGCACGCGCCGAGGAAGAGGCGAAGCGCCAGCAGGACGCCGACCGGACGAATCAGCAGGCGGCGGGCCAGGGCAAGGATCAGCAGCAGGCAACGCAGCTGAGCGCGACGCAGAAGGCGGAGCAGTGCACGAAAGCCCGCCAGCGCTATGACACGTACATGAACTCGCAGCGTCTGTACCAGCAGAGCGGCGACGGCCAGCGCAAGTATCTCAGCGACGAAGAGCTCACCGCTGCACGCGCATCCGCCAAGGCGACGATGGACGTGATGTGCAAGTGATGCGGGTCGGGTTCGTCGGCCTGGGCGCAATGGGCCTGGGCATGGCGCGCAATCTGCACAAGCAGAACCTGCTCAGCGCAGTCTGGAATCGCAGCCCCGACAAAGCCCAGGCACTCGCCCAGGAAACCGGCTGCACCGCCGTCGCGAAGCCGGCTGACATCGCAGCGCTCAGCGACGTCATCGTGATGTGCGTCTCCGCGGACGCGGACGTACTCGAAGTCGTCGACGCGATCGCACCCGCGCTGCGTCCCAACACCATCGTCATCGATTGCTCAACTGTCAGTGCCGATACGGCACGCAGCGCCGCGCACAAGCTGCGCGAGCGCAATGCGCAGTTTCTCGACGCGCCCGTGAGCGGCGGCGTCGAAGGTGCGCGCGACGGCACTCTCGCGATCATGGTCGGCGGCGACGCTCAGGCATTCGAGCGCGCTCAGCCGGCACTGAAGGCGATGGGCCGCGCCGTCACGCACTTCGGCGCAAGCGGTTCCGGCCAGGCTGCGAAAGCCACCAACCAGATCATGTGCGCCGGCGTCATCCAGGCCGTCGCCGAGGCGATGGCGTTCGCGAAATCCGAGCAGCTGCCGCTCGACAAGCTGATCGACACGCTTGGCAAGGGCGCGGGCTCGAGCTGGTACTTCGTGAATCGCGCGCCGAACATTCTGCGCGACAGCTATCCTCCGGGCTTCCGCGTGCGGCTGCACGAGAAGGACCTGAAGATCTGCCGCGAGATGGCCGCGCGCCACGGCGTACAGCTGCCGCTGATCGAGATGACGCTCGTGCATTACCGGCGACTGATCGAGCAGGGCCACGGCGACGAGGACATCTCGACGCTGTTCCGCCTCAAGGACGCCCTGTTCGCCGCAGCCCAGACCGGAAAGACCAAGCCGGGCTCCTGAGGCCGCCGCAATGGCCGCGCCCGCTTCCGACACCCGCGGTCCGTCCTCGACCCTGTTCCTGCCGGACTTCTGCGAATCGCGCGCGGTGCTCGCCGTCGTGCTGATCGTCGAGCTGGTCGCGATGATGTTCGCAATCTCGCGCCAGGCGCTGCACGACAATTTCTGGCTCGACCTCGCCGGCAGCTCGCTGTTCCTGCTGTGGATCGGACTGAGCTGTGCCGCCGTGCTCTGTCGCACGCGCGCCTGGCTGCACATGCTGCCCGCGACGCGCGCCTCGCTGATTGCGATCGCGATGCTGCTCGGCTGCATCTTCGTGATCGCCGAGCTGGTCTACCAGATCGGCCGCTGGTGGAGCCTCGGCGTGCCGGGCGTGATCGTCGCGTTCCCGACCGATCATGCCGGCTTCCTGCTGCGCAGCCTCGGCGTCGGTTTCATCGTCAGCGCGCTGGCGCTGCGCTACTTCTACGTCAGCGCGGAGTGGAAGCGCAGCATCGAGATGGAGGCGCTGGCGCGCATTCGTGCACTGCAGGCGCGCATCCGCCCGCACTTCCTTTTCAACAGCATGAACACGATCGCGGCGCTGACGCGCTCCGCGCCCGAGCGCGCCGAGCAGGCCGTGGAAGATCTCGCCGATCTGTTTCGCGCCAGCCTCAGCGACGCCACTTCGCGCATCTCGCTGAAAGACGAGATCGATATTGCACGCACGCACGAGCGCATCGAGCAGCTGCGCCTGCGCGACCGGTTGCGCGTGCAGTGGGACATCGACGATTTGCCGATGCGCGTCGAGGTCCCGAGCCTGATCCTGCAGCCGCTGCTGGAGAACGCCGTCTATCACGGCATCGAGATGCTGCCGGCCGGCGGCGCGGTCACGATCGTCGGCAAGCGCGTCGACGGCATGCTGCAGATCGAAGTCCGCAACCCGATTCCGGCGCAGCAGGGCTACGGGGAGCACGAAGGCAACCGCATGGCGCTGGAAAACATCCGTCAGCGCCTGGAGCTGGCGTGGCCGGGCCGCGCCCGCATCGAGACCGAGCAGTCGGCCGGCGAGTTCTGCGCCCGACTGGTCTTTCCGGCGGACGAAGCCGTTAGCTAAACTCTGGCCCCGCATGAAGCTGCTCATCGTCGATGACGAACCGCCCGCGCGCGAACGCCTGCGCCGGCTGCTCGCCGAGATCGAAGACTGCGAAGTGGTCGCCGAGGCCGCCAACGGCGAGGAGGCGCTGAGTCGCTGCGGCGAGCTGCGCCCGGACGTCGTGCTGCTCGACGTGCGCATGCCGGGGCTCTCGGGAATCCAGGTCGCGCGCCACATCGACACGCTGGAAGATCCTCCCGCCGTGATCTTCACCACCGCCTACGACCAGTACGCAGTCGAAGCCTTCGAGACCGAAGCGGTCGGTTACCTGCTCAAGCCGGTGCGCAAGGAAAAGCTCGCGCACGCATTGCGGCACGCGGCGCGCATTTCGCCGAGCCGGCTGGTCAGAGTCGCGGAGACGGCGCGCATCGAGCATCGGCGCGATCAGATCTGTGCGCGCCTGGGCGAGCAGCTGCGCCTGATTCCGATTTCCGAGATCTATTATTTCGTCGCCGACCAGAAGTACGTCACGATCAAGCACCGCGGCGGTGAGAGCCTGATCGACGAGTCGTTGAAGGGGCTGGCCGAGGAATTCGCGCCGGACTTCGTGCGCATCCATCGCAACGCGCTCATCGCCGAGAAGCAGATCTCCGCGGTGGAGCGCACCGACTCAGGCCAGTACGTGGTGCGCGTGCGGGAATGCGGCGACGTGCTGGAAGTCAGCCGCCGTCATGCGTCGGTGCTGCTGCGACGGATTCGCGGCGAAGCCTGATCAGGCTGCGCGCAGTCGAATACCACATCAATCCGCTCGTCGCCCAGCGCAGCAGGCGCCGCGGCCCGACGAGCGCAACGATCGCGACCGCGCCGGCAATCATCGCCGGATGCCGCAGCACGCGACGCACGGCTGCCAGGCCGCGATCCACGCGGCCGAGCTCGTGCTCGATCTCTTCCGCGCTCTCACCGAGCTGACGCCGTTGCACGGCGCAGCGCGCCAGCAGATTGCTGTGATGGGCGCTGAGCTGATCGAAGCGCTGGCTCACATGCGCGCCTTCAGGTTGTCGCGATCCTTCGCGAGCTCCGCGAGCGTGTCATCGAGCAGCGGCGGCTTGTCGCGCAGCTTCTTGGCGAGCATGAGGCCGGCGCCGATCGCAATGACGATGAACAGGGCGATCATCGCCAGCGACGCGGCGATGCGGTGCGTATCCCAGAACACGAAGATGACGGCGAGCGCGCCGAGGAACAGTCCCATCATCGCCGCGAACGCGGCGATGAACGCCCATAGCAGGATCGCGCCGACCTGCCGCACTTCTTCCTGCAGCTCGGTCGTGAGCAGCTGCAGACGCGTATGCGCGATCGCGATCAGCGTGCCGGCGAAGTTGCTGAGCGATTGAAACAGCCCGGCGACGGGCTGCTGTTGTTCCTGCGGGAGCGCTGCCATGCCCGTTCCGGATTCGATGCCTTAGCGGCGCGCCAGCAGCAGCCCGACCAGCAGGCCGACGCCTGCGGCGATGCCGACCGATTGCCACGGATTCTCGCGTACGTATTCGTCGGTGGCATCCGCGACCTCGCGCGCCCGGCGCAGCGCTTCTTCCTCGATCGAGCTGAGACGGGCCCTCGCCTGCCGCAGCGACTCCTCGGCGCGGGCGCGCACTTCCTGGATCTTCTCGCCGGTCTGCGCCGACGTCGCCCGCAGCAGCGCCTCGGCATCGGTCATGACGGTCTTCAGATCGGCCAGCAGCTGGTCCGTGGTGACTTCGGGCGTGGCGTTGGTGCTCATAATCAATCCTCTTGGGCTCGTCCGCGTTCGTCTCGAGTTCCGGCCTGCAGCGGTCAGAGTAAACCTTGGGGCGATCCGGGTGCTAGCATTGCAGCCCCACATTTTGGGGCGCAGGGCCCGGAGTCGCCGCCGATGAATTCGCCGCACCGTGCGGTGCCGGTCCGTGACCGGTTCTACGCGCGAACGTTCGCACTGGTCACGGCCCTGCTGCTCGGCATCGCGCTGTTCAAGATCGTCCAGCCGTTCGTCGGCCCACTGCTGTGGTCGCTCTTCATCGCGTTTCTGCTGAACCCGCTGCACGAGTGGTTGACCCGTCGCCTCAAGGGCCGATCGCAGCTTTCGGCGGCGTTGCTGACCGTGCTCACGCTCATCGTCCTGCTAGGTCCCCTGGCGGCGCTCAGCGCGGCCTTCGCGGCGCAGGTCGGCGACCTGCTGCAGACGGCGCAGAGCACCGTCGCTGACCAGACGCGAAACAACGTGTTCGATCTGACCAAGGTTCCCTGGATCAGCGAGACGCTCTCCTGGCTGAACTCGACCTTCGGCATCAATGTCGCCCAGGTGCGCGGCTATGTCAGCGAAGGCTCGCGGGCGGTGCTGCAGTCGCTCGCTTCGCTCGGCGGCAAGGTGTTCCTGGGCGCGGTCGGCACCGTGTTCGGCTTCGTGCTGATGGTGTTCCTGCTGTTCTTCATCATCCGCGACGGCGCCGGGATGTGGCGCTCGCTGCGCGACCTGATCCCGATGACGCGACAACAGAAGAACAAGCTGTTCGACCACCTCGCGGCGGTGACGCGCGCGCTGGTTTACGGCACCGGCCTCACCGCTCTGATCCAGGGCACGCTCGTCGGCATCTCGTTCCTGATCGTCGGCCTGCCCTCCGCGCTGGTGTTCGGCGTGATCGCGGCGCTCGCCGCGTTGCTGCCGTTCGGCGGCACCGCACTGGTATGGATACCGGCTGCGATCGTGCTGGCGGCGCAGGGTCGCTGGGGCGCCACGATATTCATGGTCCTGTGGGGTGCGCTGCTCGTTTCGCTCGTCGACAACGTCGTACGGCCGATGCTGGTCGCGAATCGCGCGCCGGTGAGCACGCTCACTGTGTTCGTCGGCGTGCTCGGCGGTATCTCTGCGTTCGGCGCCATCGGGCTGTTCCTCGGTCCGGTCGTGCTCGCGCTGATCATCGCGCTGCTGCAATTCGCGCTCGAGTTGCGCCGCTCCGAGCCGGGGCATCAGTGAGCCCCGCTGCCCAGCTGC
Organism: Steroidobacteraceae bacterium; assembly: GCA_036004505.1. Classification (GTDB taxonomy): domain Bacteria; phylum Pseudomonadota; class Gammaproteobacteria; order Steroidobacterales; family Steroidobacteraceae; genus Steroidobacter. The sequence continues at coordinate 105,651 of DASYRK010000106.1, read as the reverse complement.
GCATCGCGACCCGGCAGAGCCGGCTCGCGCTCTGGCAGGCGCAGCACGTCGCCGCAAAATTGCGCGAAGCGCATCCCGGTCTCGCGGTCGAGCTGGTGCCGATGACGACGCAAGGCGACCGCATCGTCGATCGCTCGCTCGCGCAGGTCGGCGGCAAGGGGCTGTTCATCAAGGAGCTGGAGATTGCGATCTCCGAAGGCCGCGCCGACATCGCCGTGCATTCGATGAAGGACGTGCCGAGCGACATGCCGCCCGGAATGACGCTCGCTGCGATGCTGACGCGCGCCGATCCGCATGACGCATTCGTCTCATTGCGCTACCCGAATTTCAGCGCACTGCCGCAGGGGGCGCGCGTCGGCACGTCCAGTCTGCGCCGGCAGTGCCAACTGCTGTACGCCCGCCCCGACCTGCAACTCCTCACACTGCGCGGTAACGTGGAGACGCGGCTGCGCAAGCTCCAGGAGGACCAGTACGATGCGATCGTGCTGGCCGCTGCGGGCCTCATCCGTCTCGGGCTCGAAGATCGCATCACGCACCGGTTCGATTCGGAGCAGTTCGTGCCGGCCGTCGGCCAGGGCATCATCGGCATCGAATGTCGCGACGACGACGCGCGCAGCATCGAGCTCGTGCGCGCGCTGAACGATGAGCTCGCGCGGCAGTGCTGCGAGACCGAGCGTGCGTTCGCGTTGCGATTGCAAGGAAGCTGTCAGTCGCCGATCGCGGGGTATGCGCAAGTCAGCGGCGGGCAGCTGCAACTGCGCGGCGTGATCGGCTCGCCCGACGGCAAGGAGATCTATCGTGGCGTCCACAGCGGCGCGGTCACGGAGCGGCACGCAGTGGGCATCGCGCTCGCCGATCGTCTGCTCGATGCCGGCGCGCGGCCGCTGCTCGAAAAGCTGAGACTCGCTCAACCGTGATCCCGAAGATCGTTCCACCGCTCACGGATCTGACTGTGCTGGTTACACGGCCGGCTCCGCAATGCGCGGTACTGTGCGAGGAGATCGTGCGCCAGGGCGGCAGCGCGATTCCCTTCCCCGCCGTCGAGATCGAGCCGGTGGTGATTGCTACGGCGGCTGCGCCGGTCGAGTTCGACCTGGTCGTGTTCGTGAGCGTCAACGCGGTCGAGCACGGTGCAGCGCGAGTCAGCAAAGGCGCGCACACACGTATCGCAGCGATCGGGCGCGCAACGGCAGCAGCCCTTGCCGCCGCGAAGCTCGCTGCCGATATCGTTCCCGACGCGGGCTTCACGAGCGAAGCTTTGCTCGCGCACCCGCAGTTGCAGCTCGCCAGCGGCGCGCGCGTGTTGATCGTGCGCGGCGAAGGCGGCCGGGAACTGTTGCAAGAGACCTTCGTGACGCAGGGAATGACGGTCGAGACCCTCGAGGTGTACCGCCGCAACCGTCCGCAGGTGGACGCCGCGCGGGTCGCCGAGCTCGAAGCGCGCTGGTCCGACGAGGGCATCGACGTCGTGACCGTCACCAGCATCGCGACCCTCGAGAACCTCCAGGCGATGCTGACCGAGCGCGGCAGACAACTGTTAAGTAGTACGACGCTGCTGGTCCCCAGCAGGAGGATCGTAGCGGCGGCTGTCGGCGCAGGACTGCGCAACGACGCCATCGTTGCGGCCGGTGCCGATGACGCATCAATGATCGGTGCGCTGGCTCAATGGCGCATGCGGGCACGCACACGGTGATACCATACGCACCGCGGGTCGCTCATTCCTACCCGCCCGATTCCCCATGGCCGACACCGGTACGGAAATCATCCCTGCTTCGGGAAGCACTCCCGAACAGCCGAGAGCGCGTCGCGCGCATACGTACAGCCGCCTGACGACGGCGATGGCCGCGCTGGCGCTCGCGACCTCGATCTACGCGCTGCTGCGGATCGATTCGACGCGCGACCGCCTCGATCGCACCAATGACGCCGCTCGCGCGCACGACGCGGCGAGCGCGCAACTGCGCGCCGATCTCAAGAGCCTCGGGAACCGACAGCGCGCAGCCGCACGCGACCTCGACCGACGCGTCGACGTTCTGGAAGACGTGCCGAAGCAGGTCGAAGAGCTGGTGTTGTCTGTCGAGCAATTGCGCGGCCGCGCCGAAGGGCCGGAGCGCGCCTGGTCGCGCGCCGAGGCGATGTTCCTGCTGGAGCTGGGTCAGCGCCGCCTTGCGCTCGATCGCGACGTGCAGACAGCCATCGTCGCACTCGAATCCGCCGATGCTCGATTGGCCGCGCTGCGCGACCAATCGACGGTGCCGGTACGGCAACAGATCGCACGCGAGCTGACAGCGTTGCGTGCCGTGCGTCAGCCCGACACGGTCGGCGTACTGAGCCGGCTCGCGAGCGCCGAGGAAGCGGCCGCTCATCTGCCGATCAAAGGCGTTCTCGCAGCCGAGCGGCACACGACCGATCGCGCGGCACTGCCCGAAGGCATGTTTGCGCGCGCCTGGGCGATGACGCGCAACGCGTTCGCGAATCTCATCGTCATCCGCGCTGTGGACGATCAGGCGGGCAGCATCGTGACCGCCGACGAAGCGCAGGTGCGGCGCCAGCATCTGCAGTTGTTGCTATTTGCCGCGCGCACGGCCGTCGCGAGACACGACGAGACCGCGTATCGCGAAGCGCTCGCCGGCGCCCGCCAGTGGCTGGGCCAGTTCTTCGAGCTTTCCAGCCCGGATGCGCAGGCGCTGCTCGAGCAGATCCAGCAGCTCGAGCCCGTCGACATCGATCCGCAGCTGCCGGATATCTCCGGTTCGTCGCGAGCACTGCAACGGCTGCTGCCCGCGCGTCCGGGTCCGGAATGAGGACGCGGCGATGAGGGGCGGTCTGTACATCGCTGCGGCAGCCATCCTGGGTGCGCTGCTCGCCAATCTGCTGCTCGCCGATCCCGGCTACGTCGCGCTGCGGTTCGCCGGTCGACTGGTCGAGATGTCGGCGGTCACTTTCCTGTTGCTGCTGGTCGGAGCGTACTTCGCGGTGCGGCTCATCGCTCGAGCTATCAGCGCGCGGCAGCTGTGGCGACGCAACCAGGAACAGCGCCGGCTCGAACGAGCGCGCCGCAGCCTCGGGCAAGGTCTGCTGGAGCTTTCCGAAGGCGAATACGACGCGGCCGAGAAGACGCTCACGCGCTACGCACGCGACGCCGAGAATCCGGTGGCGCACTACCTCGTCGCCGCGCGCGCAGCCGATCTGCAGGGCGCGGCACAGCGGCGCGATGAGCTGCTGGCGCGAGCGCTCGAAAACTCGACCGATCGGCGTGCACCGGTGCTGATCATGCAGGCGGAGATCCATCTCAAGCACAAGCAGCTTGCATCCGCGCTGGCGACGCTGGAACAGCTGGAAGCGAGCGGCGAATCGAATGCACGGGGACTGCTGTTGCTGTCGCGCGTTCATCGTCAGACAGGTCAATGGCAGCGACTGTTGGAAATCGAGCCGCGGTTGCGCAGCACGCGCGGCATCCCGCCGGCGGTCGCGGACGAAACCGTCGGCCAGATTTACCTGGACCGCCTGAAGGCGGCCGGTGCGGCCGCCGATCCCGAGCAACTGGCGTCGGCCTGGAAGGACATCCCGAAGTCGGTGGCGCGCCGTCCCGATATCGTCGTCGCCTATGCGCGCTCGGCGATGGCTTGCGACCATCAGGAGTCCGCGGAAGCGGCGCTGCGCGAAAGCATCGAGCGCTCGTGGGACGAGAACTCCGTGCTCGCTTACGGCGAAGTCGAGATGGACGATCCGTTCAAGGCGCTGGAGCGCGCCGAGTCCTGGTTGCCGGACCATGCTGAGGACGCAGCCCTGCTGCTGACGTGTGCGGGGCTCGCCGCGCGCGCAGAGCTCTACGGCAAGGCGCGCACGTATCTCGAAACGAGCATCGCGATCAAGCCGCGGCTCGAGGCGTACCAGTTCCTGGCGAGCCTGATGGAGCAGCTCGGCGAGCGCGAGCGCGCGGTCAAGGCGCTGAATGACGCGCTCGCCTTCGCAGTCGGACGCAAAGCGAAGCTGCCGAAGATCCACACGCGACGCTGGCTGGATCGCCGTCAGGGCGATCGGAGAAGGTGATGCCCTATTCGCGCATCACCCTGTTCCCTTCACAGCAGGTCATCTTCGTCGAAGAAGGAGAAACGATCCTCGACGCGGCGCTGCGCGCGGGATTGAACCTGCCGCACAGCTGCAAGGGCGGACACTGCTCGTCGTGCCGCGCGCGCATCCGCGACGGGAGCATCGTGTATCCGCGCGGCAGGCCGCTCGGACTCATGGCGGAGGAAGAGCGCGAAGGCTACGCACTGCTGTGCCAGGCGCATGCGACCGGCGCCGATCTTGCGATCGAGGTGCGCGAGATTCGGCCGCCGCGGCCGGAGGTGCAGGTCAAGAGCCTGCCGTGCCGCATCGAGCGCATGCACAAGCTCGCGCCGGAAGTGATGGCCGTGTTTCTGCGATTACCGTCGAACGAAGACTTTCATTTCTTCGCGGGCCAGTACCTGGACATCATGCTGCCGCAGAACCGTCGCCGCAGCTTTTCGATCGCGAGCTGCCCGGGTCGCGACGAGCTGATCGAGCTGCACATCCGCCGGGTCGCGAGCGGCGAGTTCACGCAGCAGCTGTTCGACGGCATGAAGGAAAGGACCCTGCTGCGCGTCGAAGGTCCGCTCGGACAGTTCTGGTTCCGGCGCGAATCGCCGCGGCCGGCGCTGTTGATCGGCGGCGGAACCGGCTACGCCCCGCTGCGCTCGATGCTGCGCGATCTGCTGGAAGTCGGCGATCGCCGGCCGCTGCACCTGTACTGGGGCGCGCAAACGCGGCAGGACCTGTACGAGGACGCGCAAGTGCGGGCACTTGGCGCGCAGTACCCGAATCTGCGGTACACGTCGGTCCTTTCGGATCCGCTGCCGGCGGACAACTGGACCGGGCGACGTGGCCTGGTCCACGCGGCCGCGCTCGAGGATCACCCGCAGCTGGAGCGGGTCGATGTGTACGCGAGCGGCCCGCCCGCGATGGTCGAAACAGTGCGGCACGAATTTACGGTGCGCGGCTTGCCGCCGCAGCAGCTGTTCTTCGATTCCTTCGACTACGCGCCGGATGCTTTAGCGAAGATCAGCCGATGACTTTCGCCACCTTCGTTCCCATGCGCATGAGCTTGAGCACCGTCGGGCGCGGCATGCCGCGGACCTGGTCGTACCAGCCCGACAGCTCTTCGAGGAATTCCAGCATCGTGGCGATGCGCTCCTTCACTTCCTCGGGGGTCTCGTGATCGCGCTTGCTCTCCGCCATGCACTCGCGCAGGGTCTGCACCGTCGGGTCGATCTCGCGCTTCTTGCGGCCGTCCATGATCATCGCGAGCACTTCCCAGATATCCTTGCGGGCCTGGAAATAGTCGCGCCGGTCGCCCAGCACATGCGTCACGCTCACGAGGTCCCACGTCTGCAGCTCCTTGAGGCTGACGCTCACGTTCGAGCGCGCCACGGACAGGGATTCGGCGATCTCGTCCGCTGTCAGCGGCTGCGGCGCCAGGAACAGCAGCGCGTGGATCTGCGCGACCGAGCGGCTCACGCCCCAGCGGCCCGCCATCTCGCCCCAATGCAGGATGCAGCGCTGCACGGTTGCAGTGAGTTTCATCTGACTAGTCCGTGATTTCAGTAATGACTGAAATTTAAATCAGTGCCGAAGCTGAGTCAAATGCTCGAGTCTCCCGTATGAGCCGCCGCCACGTCCTGATCGCGGGCTGCGGCTACGTCGGCCAGCGTCTCGCGCAGCGCCTGCAGGCGGAGTTCGACGTCACCGGCCTGGTGCGCTCTTCCCAGCGGGTCGCCGAGCTGGAGCGCGCCGGGATTCGCGCGATCGCCATCGATCTCGATCGCGTGCGCGCCGGCGTGACGATCCCGGAGCGGCTGGACCAGGAGGCGATCCTGTATCTCACTCCGCCGCCGGTGCTCGGCGAGAGCGACCTGCGGCTCGACCGCTTCCTGCAGCTCGCGACGGTGCCGCCGCACACCTTCGTTTACATGAGTACGACGGGCGTGTACGGCGACACAGCCGGCGCAGTAGTGGATGAGAGCAGCGCCGTGCAACCGCGAACCGATCGCGCCCGCCGCCGCGTCAGCGCCGAAGAGATGACGCGAGTCTGGTGCAACGAGCGGCGCGTCCGCCGCGTCGTGCTACGCGTGCCGGGAATCTACGGTCCGGAACGGCTGCCGATCGAGCGCTTGCAGCACCTCGAGCCCGTCGTGCGCGAGCGCGAAGCCGGGATCAATAACCGCATCCACGTCGACGACCTGGTCGAAGCCTGCGCGCGAGCGATCGCGAACCCGGAAGCACGCGGCGTCTACAACGTCACCGACGGTCAGCCGTTCAGCTCGACAGCGTTCATCAACCTGGTCGCGAAGGCCGCCGGCCTGCCGGCGCCGCCGCAGGTGTCGATGGAAGAAGCGCAGCTGACGTTCAGCCCGGAGCGCCTGTCGTTCCTGAACGAATCGCGCCGCGTCAGCAACGAGAGAATGTTGAAGCACCTCGGCGTGGTCCTGAAGTACGCAGACGTCGAGAAAGGAATCCGCGCGAGCCTTCCAGGGGGCTAGCCCGGCTGGCTCTTCTTGCTGCCGAGCCACTTCGTGATCGGCTCCCACTGCTTCCAGTCCGGCCACGCCAGGTATTCCGGCAGCTCGAAGATGCCCATGCCGCGCTGGAACGCGCGCAGGTAGTTGGCCGACTGCCGCAGCGAAGCCAGGTACGGCACCTTCAGCTTCCCGAGGTACTGATCCAGCTCCTCGTACATCAGCGTGTTCTCGCGCACCCGGTTGGCGACTACCGCGAGCCGCGCCTGCTGACGCTGCACCTTGCCGAGCTCCAGCAGCTCACCCATGAAGTGCGCGCACGCTTTCATGTCGATCGGCGACGGCAGCACCGGCACCAGGATCGTCTCGGCGCGCCGCACCAGCTCGTTCATCTCGGAGCCGTGCGTGCGGGCGGGGGCATCGATAACTAGGATCTCGGTGTCGCGCGGCACCGCCCGCAATCCGTCTTCGTATGCGGCGACGCCGGTGATGCGCGGCAGATCGTCAGCGCGCATCGCCAGCCAGTCGAGGCTGGTCCGCTGCGGATCGTAGTCCGCGATCGCAACCTTGTAGTCCTCGGCGGCGAAGTGGCTCGCCAGGTTCGTGGCGATCGTGCTCTTGCCGCAACCGCCCTTGGAGTTCATGACCATCACGTGGCGCATGCAGGCCTCGCGTCGTTGATGTTGTTGTCGCTACTAGAGCTGCGCGGCGTGATGTTCGCACATTGTGTATGCTTGCCGCCATGCGGCTGGCATTCACGAAGATGCAGGGGCTGGGCAACGACTTCATCGTCTTCGAAGCGCCCGCCGAAGGCCCGCTGCCCACCGCCGCCGCCCTGCGCGGCCTCGCGGACCGACACACCGGCATCGGCTTCGACCAGGCGCTCGTGCTCGCGCCGCCGCGCGCCGGCGGCACCGACGTCTACTACCGCATCTTCAATTCCGACGGCTCCGAGGTCGAGCAGTGCGCGAACGGCGCGCGCTGCATCGCCAGCCTCGTCGCGCGCAAGCTTGGGCGCAACAAGGTCCAGCTCGACAGTCCCGGCGGCCGCGTCGCCGGCGAGTTGCACGAGGACGGCACCGTTTCGCTCGACATGGGCGTGCCGAACTTCGATCCGGCGTCGCTGCCGTTCGAAGCGTCGCGCGAGGCCGACATCTACCCGCTGCGCGTTGGCGAGCAGGAGCTGCAGATCGGCGCAGTGTCGATGGGCAATCCGCACGCAGTCATCCGGGTGGCCAACGTGCGCGCCGCGCCCGTGGACACTATCGGCCCTGCTGTGGAAAATCATTCCCGCTTTCCTCGCCGCACGAACGTGGGCTTCATGGAGGTGGTCAGCCCGGAGCACATCCGGTTGCGCGTCTACGAGCGCGGCGCAGGCGAGACGCAGGCGTGCGGCACGGGCGCTTGCGGCGCGGTGGCAGTCGGGCGCAGGCTCGGTCTGCTGCAGGAAACAGTGCAGGTCGACGCGCCGGGAGGCTCAATGACCGTGCGCTGGGCGGGACCCGGCGAGCATTTGTGGCTCACCGGTCCGGCAGTCAGCGTGTTCGAGGGGACGGTCGACGTGCGCGGCGACCGCTAGACGAAAACAGACGACACACGTCCGAACATTCATCGAGGGGCTAAATGAGCAAGCAACCAGTCGGCCAGCTGGACGAGGTCTCCCTGGAGGAGACCGCGATCGCGGACTACCTGCAGGGCAATCCCGATTTCTTCGAGCGCCACGCGACGCTGCTCACGAAACTGAAACTCCCTCACAACCGCGGCAGCTCCGCGATCTCGCTGGTCGAGCGCCAGGTCGCCGCGTTGCGCGACAAGAACGAGGCGCTCGAGACCCGGCTGCGCGAGTTGATCGAAGTCGCGCGCGGCAACGACGTGCTGGCTGCGAAGATCCATCGCCTCGCCTGCCGCCTGGTGCGCGCCGAGGGTGCGAACGGCGTGCTGGGAGCGCTCGAAGCGTCGCTCCGCGAAGATTTCGGCGCGTCGGAATGGCTGCTGCTCGTGCCCGCCGGGAGTGCAGCGGACCTGGCGCAGGTGAACAGCCGTCACCTGCGCATCGTGAAGATGGCCGCCCCCGAGCTGAAAATGTTCGAGACGCTGTTCGAGTCCGGCCGGCCGCGCTGCGGCCAGATCCGCGACAGTCAGCGCGACTACCTGTTCGGCGCCGGCACGGTGGAGATCGGCTCGGCGGCGCTCGTGCCGCTCGGCAGCAAGGCCGCGGGCAAACAGGCCGGCCTCGCGCTGCTCGCGATCGGCAGCCCCGACGCGGAGCGCTTCCATCCGACCATGAGCACCGAGTTCCTGGCGCGCATCGGCGATCTGGTCAGCGAGGCCATCGGAGTCGCCTGAAGTGAGGCGCCCAGCCGATGGATGAATCAGCGCTTGCGTGGCTGCCGCGCTTCCTGGCGCATCTGTCGGTCGAACGCCGCCTGTCCGCGCATACCGATAAGAGTTATCGCGCCGACCTGCAGCGCTTCGTCGCGTATTGCACCCGCAGTCACGTGCGCAACTGGCGCGCAGTGGACAGCCAGCACGTGCGGATGTTCGCCGCCGCCGAGTTCCGGCAAGGCTCTTCGCCGCGCACGATTCAACGACGCCTGAGCGCGCTGCGCAGCTTCTTCAACTTCCTGCTGCGCGAGAAGGCGCTCGAATCGAATCCGGGCGTCGGCGTGCAGGCGCCGAAAGCGCGCAAGCGCTTGCCCGAGACGATGGACGTCGACCTCATGACGCGCTTGCTGGAATTCCGCGCCGACACGCAGCTCGGCGTGCGCGACAAGGCGATCATGGAGTTGTTCTATTCCTCCGGGCTGCGGTTGTCGGAGCTCGTCGGTCTGAATCTCGGCGACGTCGATCGCGGCGACCGCACGGTTCGCGTGCTCGGCAAAGGCCGCAAGACTCGCATCGTGCCGGTCGGCAAGCACGCGCTCGACGCCCTCGGACGCTGGCTCAAGGAGCGCGCGACACTCGCAGCAACGGGCGAGCAGTCATTGTTCGTCGGCGCTCGCGGCGAACGGCTCGGCGCCCGCGCGATCCAGAAACGCATCGCGAGCTGGGCGCGGCAACAAGGCCTGGGCCGCCACGTTCATCCGCACCTGTTCCGTCACTCGTTCGCCACCCACTTGCTGGAATCGAGCCAGGACCTGCGCGGTGTGCAGGAATTGCTCGGGCACGCGAACATCTCGACGACGCAGGTCTATACGCACCTTGATTTCCAGCACCTCGCCAAGATCTACGACGCTGCTCACCCCCGCGCGCGACGCAAGGCCTGACGACATGACCGAACTGCACGGCACCACGATCCTCTCGATCCGCCGCAACGGCGTGGTCGCCGTCGGCGGCGACGGCCAGGTTTCGATAGGCAACACCGTGATGAAAGGCAACGCGCGCAAGGTGCGCCGGCTCTACGACGGCAAAGTGCTCGCCGGGTTCGCGGGCGGCACCGCTGATGCGTTCACGCTGTTCGAAAGGTTCGAAGCGAAGCTGCAGCAGTACGGCAATCTCACGCGCGCGGCGATCGAGCTCGCGAAAGACTGGCGCACCGACCGGAGCCTGCGCCGCCTGGAAGCACTGTTGTGCGTGGCTGACGCGAAGACCTCCTTCATCGTGTCCGGCAACGGCGACGTGATCGAGCCCGAAGACGACATCATGGCGATCGGCTCGGGCGGCGCCTACGCGCAGGCCGCCGCACGCGCGCTGGCGCAGAATACGGACCTCGATGCGCGCACGATCGTTGAAAAGGCGCTCAACATCGCCGCCGACATCTGCATCTACACGAATCGGAATCTCACGATCGAGGAGCTGAAGTAGCTCCCATGTCCATGACCCCCCGAGAAATCGTCCAGGAGCTCGACAAGCACATCGTCGGGCAGAGCGCTGCGAAGCGCTCCGTCGCCATCGCGTTGCGTAATCGCTGGCGGCGCATGCAGGTGACCGAGAGCCTGCGCGCCGAGATCACGCCGAAGAACATCCTGATGATCGGCCCGACCGGCGTCGGCAAGACCGAGATCGCGCGGCGACTCGCGCGGCTCGCGCGCGCGCCGTTCATCAAGGTCGAGGCGACCAAGTTCACCGAGGTCGGCTACGTCGGCCGCGAAGTCGACTCGATCATCAAGGACCTGATGGACGTCGCGGTGAAGATGACGCGCGAAGAAGAAGTGGAGAAGGTGCGGCAGCGCGCGATGGATGCGGCCGAAGAGCGCGTGCTCGACGTGCTGCTGCCGCGCCCGAAGTCGCTCGGCTTCGTCGAGGATCCCGAGGCGGCGCCGCCGCGCGACGCCGAGACGCGGCAGAAATTCCGCAAGATGCTGCGCGAGGGCCAGCTCGACGATCGCGAGATCGAGATCGAAGTGCGCGCGCTGCCGATGGGCGTGGAAATCATGGCGCCCGCGGGCATGGAAGACCTGACGCAGCAGCTGCAGAGCATGTTCTCGAACCTCGGCGGTACGCGCACCCGCACGCGCAAGGTCAAGGTGCGCGAGGCCTTCAAGCTGCTGACCGACGAGGAAGCGGCGAAGATGATCAACGAGGAAGAGCTCAAGATGCGCGCGCTCGCCAACGCCGAGCAGAACGGCATCGTGTTCATCGACGAGATCGACAAGATCGCGCGCCGCCAGGAAACGCACGGCGCCGACGTCTCGCGCGAGGGCGTGCAGCGCGACCTGCTGCCGCTGGTCGAAGGCAGCACCGTGAGCACGAAGTACGGCACGGTGAAGACCGATCACATTCTGTTCATCGCCTCCGGCGCGTTCCACATGTCGAAGCCCTCGGACCTGATTCCGGAGCTGCAGGGCCGCTTCCCGATCCGCGTCGAGCTCCACGCGCTGAAGGTCGAGGATTTCATCCGCATCCTCACGGAGCCGGACGCGTCGCTGTGCACACAGTATCGCGCGCTGCTCGAAACCGAAGGCGTGCGGCTGGAATTCGCCGGCAGCGGCGTGCGTCGCATCGCCGAGGTCGCGTACCAGGTGAACGAACGCACCGAGAACATCGGCGCGCGACGTCTGCACACGGTGCTCGAGCGCCTGCTCGAAGTGCTGTCGTTCGAAGCCGCGGACCGCAGCGGCTTGAGCATCACCGTCGACGCGAAGTACGTCGATGAGCACCTCGGCGAGCTCGTCAAGGACGAAGACCTCACACGGTACATCCTCTGATGCCGCATCCCACCGCGATCAAGGCGCGAACCCGCTCGCGCCTGCTCGAAGTGAGCTTCGACGACGGCTCGAGCTTCGAGCTGCCGTTCGAGTACCTGCGCGTGTACTCGCCGTCGGCGGAAGTGCGCGGCCACGGCCCGGGGCAGGAAACGCTGCAGCTCGGCAAGCACGCGGTCGGCGTCCGCAGCGTCGAACCGGTCGGCAATTACGCGGTGCGCATCGTATTCGACGACGGGCACGACACCGGCCTGTACACGTGGGCGTACCTGTACGAGCTCGGCCGCGACCGCGAGGAGAAGTGGCGGCAATACCTGGCGCGGCTGCAGGAACTGGGGATTCCGTATCCGACGGTGCGGTAGAATCCCGCTCCGCATGAGCGACGCGCGCGACCCCGCCACCACCGATTTCGGCTACCAGCAGGTCCCGACCACGCAGAAGGCTGCGCGTGTGCGCGCCGTGTTCGATTCGGTCGCCGGCAACTACGACCTGATGAATGACCTGATGTCGGCCGGCGCGCACCGCATCTGGAAGCAATTCACGCTGTCGCAGACCGGGCTGCGCCCGGGCCACCGCGCGCTCGACGTGGCCGGCGGCACGGGCGACCTCGCCGCGGGCATGGCGAAGCAGGTCGGGCCGGGCGGACTGGTCGTCCTGAGCGACATCAACGCGGCAATGCTCACGGTCGGCCGCGACGCGCTCACCGATCGCGGTCTCGTCGGCAACGTCCGCTATTCGCTCGCGAACGCCGAGCGCCTGCCGTTCCCCGACAACAGTTTTGACTGCGTGACGATCGGCTTCGGCCTGCGCAACGTCACCGATAAGCAAGCGGCGTTGCGCTCGATGGCGCGCGTGCTGAGGCCCGGCGGCCAGCTGCTGATCCTGGAATTCTCGAAGCCCGTCGTGCCCGGCCTGAAGCCGATCTACGACGCCTACTCGTTCTCGGTGCTGCCGTGGCTCGGCAAAGTCGTCGCGAAGGACGCAGCGAGCTACCGCTATCTCGCCGAATCGATCCGCCGCTTTCCGGACCAGGCGACGCTGATCGGCATGATGCAGGAAGCGGGGCTCGACAACTGCCGCTATCACAACCTCAGCGGCGGCATCGTCGCCCTGCATCGAGGCTATCGGTTGTGAGGCTCGCGCCGCTCGAATCGCTGCTGAATCGCAACCTCGCCGGCTCGTCCGCGGCGCGCGCGCTCTGCCAGCGACTGTCCAGCAAAGTTCTGGCCTTGCACGTCGAAGGCGTGCCGCTGAGCGTGTATTTCAAATCGCACGGCGAGCACATGACGCTGCACACCGATCACGAAGGCACGCCCGACGCGACGCTGTCGGGCTCGCCGCTGTCGCTGCTGCGGCTCGCAGGCCCGGCACCCGAGGCGGCGTTGCGCGGCGGCTCGGTTCACATCGAAGGCGATGCCGAAGTCGCGCAGACTTTCAGCGAGCTGCTCAAAGCCGCGCAGCCGGATCTCGAAGAGGAGTTGTCGCGCGTCGTCGGCGACGTGGCCGCTCACCAGATCGGCAACGCCGCACGCTCGGCGCTCGGCTTCGCACGCCGCGCGCACGACACGTTCATGCAGAACGTCGCGGAGTATCTGCAGGAAGAAGGCCGCGACGTGCCGAGCCGCACCGAGGCCGAGGAATTCCTGCAGGGCGTCGACAAGCTGCGCGACGACGCCGACCGGCTCGAAGCGCGCCTGAAGCTGCTCGAAAAAAGGCAGCCAAAATGAGCCGGGCATGAGGCCGCGCGTCCTGTCGCGCCTGCTGCAGATCCAGCGCGTGCTCGTCCGGCACCGGCTGGACGGCATCATTCGCGCCACGCACCTGTTCCGCCCGCTGCGCTTCGCGTTCTATCTCTCGCCCGCCACCTGGTTCCGGCGCGCCAGCGACGCCACGCGCGGCGAGCGCATCCGGCTGGCACTGGAAGAGCTCGGTCCGATCTTCATGAAGTTCGGCCAGATGCTCTCGACGCGTCGCGACCTCCTGCCGCGCGACATCGCCGACGAGCTGGAAAAGCTGCAGGACCGCGTGCCGCCGTTCCCCGGCGCGGACGCGCGGCGCATCGCCGAGCTGGCCTACGAGCGGCCGCTCGCCGAGATGTTCTCGAGCTTCGAAGAGCAGCCGCTCGCCGCGGCGACGATCGCGCAGGTGCATCCGGCGAAGTTGCCGAACGGTCAGGAAGTCGTCGTCAAGATCGTGCGGCCCGGCATCCGCTCGCTGATCGAGCGCGACCTGGAAGTGCTGTACGCGCTGGCGAACCTCGCGAACCGTTACTGGAGCGACGCGCATCGGCTGCGACCGGTCGAGCTGGTGCGCGAATACCAAAAGACGATCCTCGATGAGCTCGACCTGATGCGGGAAGCAGCGAACGCCGCGCAGCTCAGACGTAATTTCGAAGGCTCGCACCTGCTGTACGTGCCCGAGGTGTACTGGGACCACTGCCGCAAGAGCGTGATGGTGATGGAGCGCGTGCGCGGCGTGCTGATTTCGGACATGGCGGAGCTGCAGCGACGCGGCGCGAACATCCAGCGCCTCGCCGAGAACGGCGTCGAGATCTTCTTCACGCAGGCGTTCCGCCACAATTTCTTCCACGCCGACATGCATCCCGGCAACATCTTCGTGCTGCTCGACGATCCGCAGCACCCGCGCTACGCCGCCGTCGACTTCGGCATCGTCGGCACGCTCGATCCGCGCGATCAGCACTACCTCGCCGAGAATTTCCTGGCGTTCTTCGAGCGCGACTACCGGCGCATCGCGCAGCTGCACATCGATTCGGGCTGGATTCCGGCGCACGTGCGGGTCGACGAGCTGGAGTCCGCGGTGCGCACCGTGTGCGAGCCGATCGCCAACAAGCCGCTGCGCGAGATTTCGTTCGGCCAGGTGCTGATCAGCCTGTTCGAAGCGGCGCAGCGTTTCGATGCGCAGATGCAGCCGCAGCTGCTGCTGATCCAGAAGACGTTGTTGCAGATCGAAGGGGTCGGCCGCCAGCTGTATCCGGATCTGGACCTGTGGAAGACGGCGCAGCCACTGCTGCGCCAGTGGGTCAGCGAGCGCTGGAACCTGCGAGCGATCGCGAAGGACGTACGCACCCATCTGCCGGACATGGTGCAGGCGTTGCGACAGGTGCCGCCGCTGGTCGAGAACGCGATCCAACGCGCGCGCGACGGGCGCTTCAGCCTGCCGGTGACGACTCAGGATCTCGAGCGGCTGCGTCTGCAGATCCAGCGTGATGGCCGGCGCCGTGATATCGCGTTGCTGACTGCAACCTGCGCGCTGGGCGGAATTCTCTGGCTGGCGCTGACCACTTCACCTGCGTGGCCCGGCTACGCGCTGCTCGCCGGCAGCATCGTCGGCCTGCTGTCCCTACGCAGGTAGATCCTTCGGCTTGCTCAACAACCCCCACACGACGGGCAGCACCGACACCACGACGATGCCGATCGTCACGAGCCCGAAGTTCTCCTTGACGACCGGCACGTTGCCGAACAGATACCCGCCCCAGAGGAACAACGTTACCCAGGCGAATCCACCGGCGACGTTGTAGGCCGCGAAGCGCCGGCGCTGCATCTGCCCGACTCCTGCAACGAAAGGCGCAAACGTGCGGATGATCGGGATGAAGCGCGACAGGATGATCGTCTTGCCGCCGTGCTTCTCGTAAAAGCGCTGCGTCCGCACCAGGTAATCCTGTTTCAGCCAGCGCAGCCCGCCGCTGAACGCCCGCGGCCCGACCACGCGGCCGACGCGGAAATTCACTTCGTTACCGAGCACCGCGGCGAACGTCAGCAGGATCCACACCCACGTCGCATCGAGCGTGCCCGTCTGATCGACCGCCGCGAGCGCGCCGACTGCGAACAGCAATGAATCGCCGGGCAGGAATGGCGTCACCACCAGCCCGGTCTCGCAGAAAATGATCAGGAACAGGATCAGGTAGACCCAGACGTGATAGTCGGCGACCAGCTCGGTGAGATGCTGGTCGAGATGCAGGATGACGTCGATGAACCAGCTGATCAGTTCCATGGGCGCCGCGAGGTGGGAGAGTTGCCGGGCATGGTATCAAGATGCCGCAGCGGCCAGCCTGTGGAGTGCAGTTTCGAGATCGGTGGCAACGAGCAGCGCCCGCCGGTAACGCTGTTGCAGGAATCCCTGTTCCACCGCGCGATCGAGAAAGGCGAGCAATGGGTCGTAGTAGCCGTCCTGGTTCAGCAGCGCGCAGGGCTTGCGATGCAAGCCGAGCTGCGTCCAGGTCCACGCTTCGAACAGCTCGTCCATCGTGCCGATGCCGCCCGGCAGTGCCAGGAATCCATCGGCGAGATCGCCCATCAGGAGCTTGCGCTCCGACATCGTGCGCACCACGTGCAGCTGCGAAAGGCCCGCGTGCCCGACTTCGCGATCGATCAGCATCTGCGGAATCACACCCACCACGCGTCCGCCGGCCGCCAGCGCCGCGTCCGCCATCGCCCCCATCAGGCCGACGCGCCCGCCGCCGTACACCAGCGTGAGCCCGCGACGCGCGATCAGCGCGCCGGCCGCCGCCGCCAGCGAGGCGTAGGCGGGCCGGTTACCGGAGCTGGATCCGCAAAACACACACAGGGATTTCATGAGGCGAGTGTACGAGAGTGAGAGGCGAGTCACACCCCGCACCGACCCTCGACCGGTCTTGACGTTTCCACACGCGAGCCGCCTCAAGGTGTTCGACAGGCGCCCGATACTCCGACTACGCAGCGCGACCGCGCCACGGGTTATTTTGTCGAATGGAAGGTCCTTACCTACTCTTGGCGGCTTCGAGCCTCATTGCCGTTGGCGCTGCGGCCGCGGCGGCCTGGCTCGCCTTGCGCTTGCGGCAGCTGCAGGCGCGGCATGCGCTGCCGGCCCCCGGATCCCCGAATTACCGTGACCCCCTGACGGGCCTGCCGACGCGGATCGCGATCGTCGCGACCGCCGAGCAGACCATCGCCGCCGCGCAGAGCGCCGGCGCGCCATTTGCGGTCACGGTGCTCAACGTCCACCGCTTCAAAACGATCAACGACTCGTTCGGCCAGGAGGTCGGCGACGAGGTGCTGCGCCAGCTGTCCCAGCGTCTGGGCGGCCTGCTGGCGCGCGGCGACGTGCTTGGACGTCTCGCCGGCGACGAGTTCGTGGTGCTGGCGCGCGTCGGCACTGCGGCCGTTCCTGCGGAGGTGACGGTCGAGACGATCTGCGCAGCGCTGCGCGAGCCGTTCTCGATCGAAGGCCACGACATCGAAGTCGCCGTGAACGCCGGCATCAGCATGTTCCCGCGCGATGGCGCAACGTTCGATCTGCTCCTGCGCCGCGCCGAGACCGCGATGCGCGCCGCGCGCAGCATCACGCACCGAACGTTCCGCTTCTATTGCGAGGAGATGAGCAAGTCCGAAGAAGAGCGTCTCGCGCTCGAAGCCGACCTGCGCCACGCGATCCGCGACGGACAGCTCGAATTGCACTACCAGCCGAAAGTCGACATCGCGAGCGGCCGCGTGCGCAGCGCCGAGGCGCTGCTGCGTTGGCGCCATCCGCGACGCGGCATGGTGCCGCCGAACATCTTCATTCCGATCGCCGAAGAAGCGGGCCTGATCCTGCCGATCGGCGAGTGGGTGTTGCGCCAGGCCTGCACGCAGATGCGCACGTGGCTCGATTGCGGATTGCCGCCGCTGCGGGTCTCCGTGAACCTGTCGGCGAGACAGTTCCGTCACGGCGACCTGACCGCAGTGGTCTGCTCCGCGCTCGAAGATGCGCAGCTGCAGCCCGGCTACCTGGAGCTCGAGCTGACGGAAAGCTCGATCATGCACGACGCGGAAGCGAGCGCGGCGACGCTGCAGCTGCTGAGCACGATGGGCGTGCACATTTCGATCGACGACTTCGGCACCGGCTACTCGAGTCTCAGCTACCTGTGGCGCTTGCCGCTCGACAAGCTGAAGATCGACCGCAGCTTCGTGCGCGAGCTGCTCTCGAACCCCGACGACGTCGCGATCGTCAAGGCGATCATCTCGCTCGCGCACAGCCTGCGCCTGGGCGTGGTCGCGGAAGGCGTGGAGACGCTGGAGCAGCTCGAGCATCTGCGCGAGCTCGGCTGCGATCAGTACCAGGGGTTCTATTGCAGCCCGGCTGTGCCGCCGGATGCGTTCGTGGCGTTGATCAGGCGGCTGCGCGCGGAGAAGCCGGCGCTGACGGAAGCGGACATGCTGCGCACGCAGAGCCGCTTGTATGCATACACGCCGGAATTGTCAGGCTGAAGCCTGCTTTAGCCTGACTCTTTATACCTCTGCTGCAACCGGTTCATCCCCGCGATCCACCGATCGCGATCCGCCGCCTTCCTCTGCACATACTCCGCCACCTCTGCATGCGGCAGGATCAAGAACTTCTCCGCTGCGAGTCCCGCGATCACCGCTGCGGCAACCTGCTCGGGCTCCATGATGCCGTCGACGCTCGCAACGTCGCCTTCGTTGCCGGCGATCATGTCGGTGCGCACCGCCTGCGGGCACAACACCGAAACCTTGATGCCCTGGTGACCGTGCGTGATCGCAATCCATTCGGCGAGCGACACGGCGGCGTGCTTCGTCACTGCATAAGTCGCGCTGCCGATCTGCGATAGCAGTCCGGCGGCCGACGCCGTGTTCAGAAGATAGCCGCCGCCGCGCGCGATCATGCGCGGCACGAGATGACGCGCGGCGTACACGTGCGCCATGAGGTTCACTTCCCAGATCTTCTGCCAGGTCTCGTCCGGCGTATCGAGGCCGCGACCGATGCCGATGCCGGCATTGGAGCAGAACAGATCGATCGGACCGTGCGCGCGCTCTGTCGCTTCGATGAAAGCTGCGACGTCACTTTCGCGGCTCACGTCGACGCGCATCGCCGAGCCGCGCAACTCCGTCGCAACGGCGCGCACGCCGGCTTCATCGAGATCCGCGACTGCAACGTGTCGGGCGCCCTCTTGCGCGAACCGGCGCGCGAGCGCGCGACCGATACCTCTTGCGCCGCCCGTTACGGCGACGACCTTCCCAGCCACGTTCATGATTTCCCCCCTGTAGGTCGGGCCCAGCCGGACTCTTCTTCGGCCCGGCGCTTATCCTGCCCGAATAATTCCTACGCCGCTCGCTTCAGTCCCTGTCAGTGGCGCGGCGGCCGCGCGTGCGCCTGCGCTCGGTACCGGAATACTGCGCAACCATCATGCCGACTTCACCGCGACGCCGCGGCCCGGCGCGTCGATCCTTGTGATGTCTGTAGCGGCAGGTGCACTGAGCGGAATCGCAGGTCGGCAGCGGCAAGCGCGGCGCGTGCGCGGACAGGAACCGCTGCCCGGTGAATCGGTAAGCGGCGGCGCAGGCGTTAGGGCCTGGCTTTATCGAGACCGCGTGGAATTGCGATTCCGGAGGACGCGGTTTTGGGGGCGGCTGCTTCTTCCTTCCGAACAGCCCGCCCAGCGACCATCTCAGGGCCATCGCTGTCACCGTATCCATGCAGGGCGTACCTGTACAAGGAGGGAAGTGACTACATTGTTCCTGCGTCGCACACGGGAACAATTGCTCTAACGGTCTATCTGGGGGTCTATCTCAGGCCGCGCAAAAATTCCCCGGCGTCGTCGCCGCGCTCGAGCACTTCGACCAGCGCCGAACCCACGATGACGCCATCGACATGGGGCGCCAGCCGCTCGATTTGCTCGCGGCTGCGAATGCCGAAGCCCGCGCACACGGGCAGCGGCGAGATGCGCTTCACGCGCGCGAAATACTCCAGCACTTCCGGCGGCACCGCGACGTTCTTGCCGGTCGTGCCGGTCATCGTGACCGCGTAGATGAAACCGCTGCTCGCAGCGGACAACATCTGGATGCGCTCCGTCGGAGTGACGGGCGTTACGAACTGCACGAGCGCGAGACCGCGGGCTGCGAGCGCGTCGCGAACCTCTGCGCACTCCTCGAACGGCAGATCGGGGACGATGAACCCGGCGACACCGGCGCGCGCCGCATCCTCCGGCAATCGCTCGAGTCCGTACGCGAGCAACGGATTCAGATAGCTCATCAGAAGCAGCGGCGCCCGGGTCTTGGGGCGTGGACCTGCGAGCTCGGAAAGAATCCAGCGAAGCGAGACGCCTTGCGCGAGCGCGGCGCGGCTCGAGCGCTGAATCGTCGTGCCGTCGGCCATCGGATCGGTGAACGGCACGCCGATCTCGACCACGTCCGCTGCATCGGCAACCGCTGCGAGTTGCTGCAGGAACGTCTCGCGCTTCGGGAAGCCCGCGGTGATGTATGCGACGAGCGCCGGCCGGCCGGCGGCCTTCGCATTGCGTATGGTTTCGCTGATCGCGTTGCTTGCAGCCATCACTGCGCTTCCTTCAGCAGCGTTCGCTGTAACGTCGGCATGTCTTTGTCGCCGCGGCCGGACAAGCCGATGAGAATCTTCGCGCCACGATGCTCCGCGGCGTAACGCTTCGCGCCGGCGAGTGCGTGCGCGGATTCGATTGCGGGCAGAATTCCCTCGGCCGCGCAGCACTCGGCCAGCGCTTCGAGCGCCGTGTCGTCATTGACCGCTTCGTACTTGACGCGGCCGACGCTCATGAGCAGCGCGTGCTCCGGTCCGACGCCGGGATAGTCGAGGCCCGCCGAGACCGAATGCGTTTCCTGGATCTGACCGTCCTCGTCCTGCAGCAGCAGCGAATAGCTTCCCTGCAGGACGCCGGGCGTACCGTACGCGAGCGACGCGGCGTTCTCGCCGAGCCCCGCGCCCTTGCCGCCCGCTTCGAGCCCGAGCATGCGCACGTCGCGATCGCCGATGAACGGATGAAACAGACCGATCGCGTTCGAGCCGCCACCGACACACGCGACCACGATGTCTGGCAGGCCATCCGTCTGCGCGAGCATCTGCTCGCGCGCCTCGCGGCCGATCACTGCCTGCAGCTCGCGCACGAGGTACGGATACGGATGCGGACCGATCGCCGAGCCGAGGCAGTAGTACGTGCCATTCGGATCGGAAACCCAATCGCGCAACGCTTCGTCCACGGCCGCGCGCAGCGTCTGATCGCCGCTCGTGACCGGCACGACCGTGGCGCCGAGCAGCTTCATGCGTCCGACGTTCGGCGCCTGGCGCTCCATGTCGACCGAGCCCATGTACACCGTGCACGGCATTCCAAGTCGTGCGCACGCGGCGGCAGATGCGACACCGTGCTGACCTGCGCCGGTCTCGGCGATCACGCGCTTCGCGCCGAGCTTCTTCGCGAGCAGCACCTGCCCGACCGAGTTGTTGATCTTGTGCGCGCCCGTGTGCGCGAGATCTTCGCGCTTCAACCACACTGCTGCGCCCCAGCGTTGCGACAACGTGCGCGCGTGCGTGAGCGGCGTCGGCCGGCCGACCCAGCTGCGCAGCTCCGCGTGAAACTCGTCGAGGAATGCACGATCGCGCAAGTGGCGATCGACGCCGGCCTGCAGCCGGTCGAGCGCGGGCACGAGCGTCTCGGGCACATAGCGTCCGCCGAATGGCCCGAAGCGGCCGCGCGCGTCGGGATAGTCGCCCTTGAGGATGCGGGCGAGCGTCACCTGGGGATCAATCGAAATCGCACTTCTCATTCAACTGCTCCGTTCGCTCACCGCACGGGCGCGGCGCACGAATTCATGAATCTTCGCGGGATCCTTGATCCCGGGCGCCGCCTCGACGCCGCTGCTGACATCGACTCCAAAAGGACGAACGGCGGCAATGGCGTCCGCGACGTTGGTCGCATTCAAGCCGCCGGCGAGCACCAGCTGCGTCGTGCGCGCCAACTGCGCCGCGCTATTCCAATCCGACGTGCTGCCCACCCCACTCACCGGCCCCTCAAAAAGCACACGCGGGTAATTCTGGTGTGGGTCAGGCTTTGCCCCAAGGTCTGCGCCACCGAAGGGAGCGCGGACCGGGGGTATCCCACGGGACAGCCTGACTCCGCCTCTGACCACCGGCATCACCACAAGCCCCGCCGGCACCCGCAGCGTCTCCAAATCCTCAACATCCGTCTGCAACACATCCGGCCGGAACACCGACCACACTTCATCCAGCTGACTCTGCGTCGGATGCAACATCACCGCGACGCGTGGAATCCTGCGCGGCACGCCTTGCGCCAGCTGCACAGCCTGCGTCGCAGTCACCTGCCGCTTCGACGGGGCGAACACGAAGCCAACCGCGTCGGCTCCGGCTGCGACCGCCGCCTCGACCGCCTCGCCTGTGGTGAGGCCGCAAATCTTCACCCAGATCGCCACGCCGCTACTCGTCGTCCATCGAAGCGCCGGTTGCGATGCGCAGCTTGCGCGTGCGCACTGCCATCGCACGCTCGCGGCCAGCAGACAGCAGCTCGCCGAGCACCCTGCCAGGATCGTCGGAGTTCATCAGCGTCGTGCCGATGAGCGCGACTTCGTAACCGACGTCGACGACGACCTTTATGTCTTCCAGCGAGCTGACGCCGCTCTCTGCGACAGGCGCGAAGCCCGTCGGCAACTGACTCGCGAGTCCGCTGAGTCGCGACCAATCGACGCTCAACGTATCGAGGTCGCGGCAGTTGACGCCGACGAGCATCTGCTCGTCATGCGCCCTGCGCGCCGATAGCAGTTCCCGCGCAACCTGCAGGTCGACTGCATCGAACGTCTCGATGAGCACGAACATCTTCAGCATCGCCGCGCAATCGAGCAGCGCGGCGATGCGGCTGCGATCGAGCATGCGCACGATCACGAGCACACCGCCTGCGCCCGCAGCGCGCGCTTCCATCACCTGGTACGGATCGACCAGGAAATCCTTGCGCATCACCGGAACGCCGAGCGGCGCGAGCGTCCGCGCCGTCTGCGCGAGATGTTCGAGCGACCCGCCAAACCGCGTCGGCTCGGTCAGCACTGAAACAGCGCATGCGCCGCCTTGCGCATACGCCTGCACGCGCCGATCGATGTCGGTCGTGTGCGCGGACAGATCGCCCGCCGACGGCGAGGCGAGCTTGCATTCCGCAATGATGTCGAAGCCTTCCGGCGACAGCTTCAACCGCGGCGCTGCCGGCGCCCCACACACGCGCGTCCACAACATCTGTTCGGATTCGCGCGCGCGCGCCTGCTCGAGCCTCGCAAGGCTCGACTGTGCCATCTCTGTTAGGAGTCCTGACATATGAAGATCAGCACTAGGTTCGGCCAAACTGGGAGATCCGCTCCAATATCGCGCGCCCGGCGCCGTTGTCGATAGCGTCGTGCGCCATCTTCGCGGCTTCCCGCGGTGACGCTGCCTTGCCCATCAACTCCAGCACGAGCGCCGCCTGCAACACGATTGCACTGCGGTGCGCGCCGTTGTCGCGACCTTCGAGCACGGCACGCAGATGTTGCGCATTGTAGGCGGCGTCGCCGCCCCTGAGCTCCTCGGCGGTGCAGCGAGGCAGCGCGAACTCCTCCGCACTGCGTATCGCGCGCGTAACTTTGCCGGGGCGCACGTCGAACACGGTGAACGGGCCGATCGGCGTCGCCTCGTCCCAGCCCGGCTCGCCGTGCACGACGAACGCGCGCTCGATCGGCATGCCGGCCAGCGTATCGGCCATCAGCGCAGCGATGTCGATGTGATATGCACCGATGAGGTGGAACGGCGGCTCGGCAGGATTCGATAACGGCCCGAGAATGTTGAACACTGTGCGCACGCCGAGCGCCTGCCGGATCGGCATCACCGCTTTCATCGCCGGGTGGTAGTGCGGCGCGAAGAAGAACGTGAAGCCGGTGGCCGCGAGACAATCGCCTGCAGCCTTTTCGTCGAGCGGCAGGTTCAGACCGAGCGCGCGCACCACGTCTGCGCTGCCGCTACGGCTCGAAACCGAGCTGGTGCCGTGCTTGGCGACGCGAATGCCCATCGCGGCGACGAGCAGCGCCGCGCCAGTCGAAAGATTGAAGCTGCCGGAGCCATCGCCACCGGTGCCGACCATGTCGACCAGCGGCCCGCCCTCCGGCAGGATCGGCCGCCGCGCGAGCTTGCGCATGGTCTTGGCGAAGCCGCGCACTTCATCCGCAGTCACGCCCTTGGAGCGCAAGCCCGCGAGCAAAGCCCCGCCGAGCGCGGGCGACAGTGTCGGATCCGTCAACGCGACGAGCAGATCGGCCGCCTGCGCTTCGGTCAGGTTGCGGCGGTCGAGGAGCAGCTCCAGAACTTCGCGCAGAGCACTCATCGCACATCTATCTCTTGGCGTCTTGCCGAGCGTTGCCGCAGAAAGTTCGCCATCAGCAGCGGCCCCTGCGGCGTGAGCACGCTTTCCGGATGAAACTGCACGCCCTCCACGGCGAGCGTGCGATGACGCACGCCCATTATCTCGCCCTCGTCGGTGCGCGCGGAAACTTCCAGCACGTCGGGCAAGGATTGCGGCTGCGCGATCAGCGAATGATAGCGCCCGGCCTCGAACGGCTCCGGCAAACCCGCAAGAATGCTGCGTCCATCGTGATGGACGTGCGAAGTCTTGCCGTGCATCAGGCGCGCGGCGCGCACGACCTTGCCGCCGAACACTTCGACGAGCGATTGATGGCCGAGACAGACGCCGAGCACCGGCACCTGACCCGCGAATGCGCCGATCATCTGCATCGAAACGCCGGCGTCGTAGGGCGTGCCCGGTCCCGGCGAGATGCACAGGTGCGTCGGCGCGAGCGCGCGCGCTTCGTCGACCGAGATCTGGTCGTTGCGATGCACGAGCACCTCGGCGCCGAGGACCATGAAGGCCTGCACCAGGTTGTAGGTGAAGGAATCGTAGTTGTCGATGAGCAGCAGGCGCGCGCCGGCCTGGGATGCGTTCACAGGCCGTCCTCGGCGAGCGCCAGCGCCCGGCGCACGATCGCGCTCTTCGCCAGCACTTCCTCGTATTCGGTCTTGGGCACGCTGTCTGCGACGAGACCGGCGCCGGCCTGATAGCTGTACGTGTCGCCGCGAAACACCATCGTGCGAATCGTGATCGCGTGGTCCATGTCGCCGCCGTGGCCGAAGTAGCCGACCGTGCCGCCGTAGAATCCGCGGCGCACCGGCTCCAGCTCGTCGATGATCTCCATCGCGCGCACTTTCGGCGCGCCGACCAGCGTGCCGGCGGGGAACGCAGCGGCGAACAGATCGAATGCGTCCTTGCCCGGCGCCAGCTCGCCATTCACGCCGCTCACGATGTGCATCACGTGACTGTAGCGCTCGACTTGCCGGTACGGATTCACGCCCACAGTGCCGGCGCGAGCGACACGACCGAGATCGTTGCGCGCGAGATCGACCAGCATGATGTGCTCGGCGTTCTCTTTCGGATCGGCGAGCAGCTCCTCCTGCAAGCGCGTGTCTGCAGCGCTATCGTGGCCGCGCGGCCGCGTGCCCGCAATCGGCCGCATCTGCGCATGTCCGTTCGAGAGCTTCACGAGCGCTTCGGGCGACGAGCCGACGACCACGCAGTCGCCGAGATCGCAATAGAACATGTATGGCGAGGGATTGAGCAGGCGCAACGCACGGTAGGCTTCGAACGGCTCCATCTGGCACTCGCCGGCGAAGCGCACCGACAGCACGAGCTGATACACGTCGCCCGCTGCGATGTACTCCTTCGTGCGATGAACGCCCTGGATGAAGTCCGCTTCGCTCAGGCTGCCGATCGCCGGCGAATAGCGAATGCGCTTGTCGCTCTCGGGGATCCCGCCACGCAGCGCCTGGATTACTTGCTGGCGCAATGAGCTGCGCTCGCTCTCGCTTCCCGCGTGCAGCAACGCCACGCCGCGCGTCAGGTGATCGAACACCAGCAGCGACTGCGGCGCGAGATAGTGCGCCAGCGCAGTGGGCTCGACGACGCGGGCCCGCGCCGGCAAGCGCTCAAAGTGACGCACGAGATCGTAGCCCGCAACACCAACGAGTCCACCGGGCAGCGGCACGCCAGGAATGCGCGGACTCGGCTGTGGTGTGGCGGCAAGCGCTTTGCGCAACGCGCTCAGTAGTTCCTGCTGCGTGTCAGGCGCGGGACGCGTGCGACCGTTGACGGTGAGACCGCGATCGTCGAGCCGCACCTCGGCGCAATCGCCGAAGCCGATGAACGAGTAGCGCGCGAGCCGCTCGCCGCCTTCGACGCTCTCCAGCAGGAAGCGCGGCTTGAACGGCTTGAGCTTGAGATAGGCCGACACCGGCGTGTCCAGGTCGGCAGCAATGTCGAACGGCGGTTGCAAGCAGCAGCTCCTCGTCAGCGACCTCGTTGCGCGAAGTCCGGGCGGGAGGCGATAAAAAAACCCATCTCCGGATGTGCGCTCGGAGATGGGTTCTGGGATTCGAAAGTTACGTTACGTGCAGGTCGGCAGGCCCTCTCCTTTATGGGAGGCGCCACCACCATTGGCTGGAAATTGCACGTTTTACGAGCATGGCGGCGAGTATCACCGGCGCTCCCCCGGCGAGTCAAATTTCCTGGGCTCATTTCATAACCTCGCCGCAACCTGCGCCAACCGCATTGTCACCGCGGCTCGACTGAGTGTTTACGGGCTCTTCCCTACGATGGCCCGACGTTCTTCGTCATCGAACCGGGAGACCCATGAGGATCGCTACTGCCGTTTCCGCTGCGCTGCTGCTTGCCTCCGCCGGCGCCGCGGCCGCCGACGACCTTTCGGACCTGCGCGAGCGCCTGGAGGCGCAGGAACAGAAAATCCGCGTGCTGGAACGCAAGCTGGAGCTACAGGACGAGGCTACGAAGACAGCGGTATCGAGCACGCCCGTCGTGCGCGCGTCGCCGCAGCAGGGCTTTCGCATTCAGTCCGCCGATTCGCAGAACGTCGTGCGACTGCGCGGCGTGCTGCAGGTCGATGGCCGCTACTTCCCGGACGACATCACGCCCGCGACCGCGGACACGTGGCTCCTGCGTCGCGTGCGGCCAATTCTCGAGGGCACGGTCAACGGCATTTACGATTTCCGCTTCACGCCCGATTTCGCGCAAGGGCGCACGGTCATCCAGGACGCCTACATCGCGGCGCGCTTCAAGCCCTGGGCGACGTTGACCGCCGGCAAATTCAAGGTGCCGGTCGGTCTCGAACGCCTGCAATCGGCGACTGACATCCGCTTCATCGAGCGCGCATTTCCGACGGGCCTGGTGCCGAACCGCGACCTCGGCGTGACATTCGGCGGCGACGTCTCCGGCGGTGTCGTGAACTACGCGGTCGGCTACTTCAACGGCGTGAGCGACGGCGGCAGCAGCGAAAGCAACACGCCGACGCCGGACGCGGAGAACGACACGAAGGGCGACTGGGCCGCGCGCGTGTTCTTCCAGCCGTTCCTCAACTCCGACAACTTCGCGCTGCGCGGACTCGGCTTCGGCGTCGGCGGCACGTACGTCGATTCGACCGGCAGCACCACGACGACATTGTTGCCCAGCTATCGCACGCCGGGTCAGCAGAGCTTCTTCAGCTATCGCGGAACGACGGCGGCGAGCGGCGCGACGCCTGCAGTGAACGGCACGTTCGCGGACGGCGAGCGGCTGCGCTGGTCGCCGCAGGCGTACTACTCCATCGGCAGCTTCGGCGTGCTCGGCGAGTACGTGAATGTCTCGCAGGATGTCACGCGCGCGACTCCGACCGCCGGCGTGCGCTCGGCGACGCTCGACAACAAGGCGTGGCAGGTCCAGCTCGCATGGTTCGCCACCGGCGAGGACGAATCGTTCCGCGGCTTCACGCCCGGCTCGGCGTTCTCGCTCGACAACGGCACCTGGGGCGCGCTGGAATTCGTCGCGCGCTATCACGAGCTCGACATCGACGACGACGCGTTCACCGGCGGCACGAACTCGTTCGCGAACCCCGACAGCTCGGCGAGCAGGGCCAGCGCCTGGGGCGTCGGCGTGAACTGGTATCTCAACCAGAACTACAAGTGGTCGATCAACTACGACGTCACGAGCTTCGAGGGCGGCGCCGCCGCCGGCGCCGACCGGCCGGACGAGAAGGCGCTGTTCACGCGCTTCGGCCTGCAGTTCTGAGCGAATTCTTGCGGAGGATGATTTCATGAGCAGATATCTCCGAATCGTCGCCGCGCTCGCGCTGTTCGCGCTCGCGGCGCCGCTCGCGTACTCGAAAGACACGACGCTGCTGAACGTGTCGTACGACCCGACGCGCGAGCTCTACGAGCAGTACAACGCGGCCTTCGCGAAGTACTGGAAAGCCAAGACCGGCGAAACCGTGACGATCAAGCAATCGCACGGCGGCTCGGGCAAGCAGGCCCGCACCGTCATCGATGGCTTGCCAGCTGACGTCGTCACGCTCGCGCTCGCCGGCGACATCGATGCGATCGCCACGAACGGCAGGCTCCTGCCGGTGAATTGGCAAGCGCGTCTGCCGCACAACAGCGCGCCGTACACGTCGACGATCGTGCTCGTGGTGCGCAAAGACAATCCGAAGAACATCAAGGACTGGGGCGACCTGATTCGGCCCGGCGTCTCGGTGATCACGCCGAACCCGAAGACTTCGGGCGGTGCGCGCTGGAACTACCTCGCCGCTTGGGCGTGGGCCAAGCAGCAGCCGGGCGGGAGCGACGCGACCGCCAAAGACTACGTGCGCAAGCTGTTCAAGAACGTGCCGGTGCTCGACACGGGCGCACGCGGCGCGACCACGACGTTCGTCCAGCGCGGCATCGGCGACGTACTGCTCGCCTGGGAGAACGAAGCGTTCCTGTCGATCAAGGAGCTCGGCGCCGACAAGGTGCAGATCGTGGTACCGTCGCTGAGCATCCTCGCCGAGCCGCCGGTCGCGGTCGTCGACAAGGTCGTGCTGCGGCGGGGCACGCGCGAAGTCGCGACCGAGTACCTGAATCACCTCTATTCGCCGGAAGCGCAGCAAATCATCGCGCAGAATTTCTACCGGCCGATCGACGAGCAGGTCGCGGCGCAGCACGCCGGCCAGTTCCCGAAGATCAAGCTGGTGACGATCGCCGACTTCGGCGGCTGGGCGAAGGCGCAGAAGGAGCACTTCGCCGACGGCGGCGTGTTCGACCAGATCTACGCGCCGGAATGAGCCGAGCCAGGCGGCGGCGCGTTCAAAAAACGCCGCCGCCTGCACCCACGTTCTGACCCGTCACCCAGCGCGCGTCGTCGCTTGCCAGGAACGCGGCGACTGCAGCGACCTCCGCCGGCTCGCCGATACGAGCAAAAGGCGACATCCCCGCGGCGATCTTGCGATCGCGCTCCGGCAGCAGATCCGTGTCCGTGAATCCCGGCGAGAGTGCATTGACGGTGATGTTGCGAGGTCCGAGCTCGCGCGACAGCACCCGGACGAACTGCTCGACCGCGCCCTTGCTGCCGAGATACAGCCCGGTGCCGGACATCAGCATGCGCGTGCCGCCGGTCGATACCACGACGATGCGCCCGCCATCGCGAACGTTCCGCGCCGCTTCCTGCAGCGTGAAGAACACGCCCTTCGCGTTCGCGTCGAACACGCGGTCGAACTCCTCCTCGGTGCTCTCGGCAATCGACTTGATCACCGCGACGCCTGCATTCGCGACGACTATGTCCAGTGCTCCGAACGCGCTGCGCGCCTCGGCGAACAGCCGCCGCACTTCAACCGGTTGCGCAACGTCAGCGCGGATTGCCACCGCCTGACCGCCGCGCTCACGAATCGCCTCCACGACTTCCTGCGCGGCCTGCTCGCCGCGAACATAGTTGACGACGACCGCTGCGCCGTCTGCCGCGAGCCGTTCGGCAATCGCGCGGCCGATGCCGCGCGAGCTGCCCGTGACGATAGCGACCTTTCCCGAAAGTTGAGTCGACATGGGCGTCTCCTAGCGCGCGATCGCCTTCGCAGTGACCTGGTCAGCGACGCGCTCGATGAACCAATTGGGATAGACCGGTGACAGCGCCGTCTGCGCATCCAGCTCCGCAAGCTCTGCAGCCGTGAGCGTGACGTTCGCGGCGCCGAGGTTGTCGTCGAGCTGATTCAGCTTGCTCGCGCCCATCAGCACGCTCGTCACGTCGTGCTTCGCGAGTAGCCACGCCAGCGCGGCCTGCGCGACGCTCGCATTGTGCTCAGCGGCGATCTTGCGCAGGCGCTCGACCAGCCGGAAGCCGTGCTCCTTGTCGAACGGCAGCAGGTCGAAACCGGAGAACCGATTGTTCGGATCGGACAACGACGCGCGTGTGTACTTGCCGCTCAGGAAACCGGAGGAGAGCGGGCTCCACACCGTGAGGCCGAGGCCGTAACGGCGCATCATCGGAATCACGTCGCGCTCGACGTCGCGGCCGAGCAGCGAGTAGTGCATCTGCCCGTGCGTGAACGGCGCGAGGTTGTTCGCCTTCTGGATCTCGAGCGCCGCGGCCACCTTCCACGCGGACCAGTTCGAGAAGCCGATGTAGCGCACTTTGCCGGCACGCACGACGGCGTCGAATGCCGCGAGCGTTTCCTCGAGCGGCGTGAACGGATCTTCGCGGTGCGCGATGTAGACGTCGATCCAGTCGGTGCCGAGCCGCTTCAGGCTCTCATCGACCGATCCGAGGATGTGACGCCTCGCTAGACCCGACTGCGTCAGCGCAGTACCGCTGCGCATGCCGACCTTGGTGGCGATCACGACGTCGTTGCGGCGGGACTTCAGCGCCTGTCCGAGCAGCGTCTCGGACTGACCGCCCGCGTAGGCGTCGGCGGTGTCGAAGAAGTTCACGCCCGCATCGAGCGAGCGCCCGACGAGCTCGCTCGCGAGCTGCGCGCCGACCTTGTAGATCGAGGCGAAATCCTGGTTGCCGGAGGTGAACGTCATCGCGCCGAATGCGAGCCGCGAAACGACGAGGCCGGTGTTGCCGAGGGTGGTGTACTGCATGAGCGTGCTCCTTGAAGACTGCGGTGACCGATTCGTTGGCGTGCAAGGTAGCTCCGCCCGTTGTTCGGATAAACCGGCTGCAGGAGAATAGGCTGTATAGATGAACTATCTAATACAGCGGCCGGGCCCGAGGACTTCGTATGGCGCGCAGTGACGGCTTCAGCGGGGTGTCGGAGTTTCTCGCGGTCGCGCGGCACGCGAGCTTTCGCGCCGCCGCCGCGGAGCTCGGCGTCACGCCGGCGGCGGTCAGTCAGGCGATTCGCACGCTCGAGACGAAGACCGGGCTGGTGCTGTTCCAGCGCACGACGCGACACGTCGGTCTCACCGAAGCTGGCGCAAGTCTACTGTCGCGCGTGCGCCCCGCGGCGGCGGAAATTGCCGAGGCGTTCAACGCGCTCACCGATTTGCGGGAGCGACCGGCCGGACTGTTGCGCCTGTCAGTCCCGCGCGTCGCGGTGCCGATCGTGATCGAGCCGGCGCTCGCCGACTTTCGTCGTGCGTACCCGGACGTCGCAGTCGACATCGATGTGAATGATGGCGCGATCGATCTCACGGCCCACAATCTGGATGCCGGCATTCGCATCGGCGAGATGGTCGAGCGCGACATGATCGCTGTACGTCTCACGCCGGATCTGCACTGGTCCGTGCTCGGCGCGCCATCGTACTTCGCAACGCGCGGCCGGCCGCGCACGCCGGAGGAACTGACGCGCCACGAGTGCATTCGCTATAGATTCCTCACGGCGGGCTCGATCTATCGCTGGGAGTTCGAGCGCGGCGGCCGCGACTTCTCAGTCGACGTTCCCGGCGGCGTCACGGTCAACGACAGCGCGCTGATGATGTCATTCGCGCTCCAAGGAATGGGGCTGATCTACACGGCGGACT
Organism: Steroidobacteraceae bacterium; assembly: GCA_036004505.1. GTDB lineage: Bacteria > Pseudomonadota > Gammaproteobacteria > Steroidobacterales > Steroidobacteraceae > Steroidobacter. The sequence goes on along the minus strand of DASYRK010000106.1, from coordinate 74,336 downwards.
TGTTCGCCGCCCGCGAAATTGCCGCCGGCCAGCTGCAGCCGGTGCTGGAAGAGTTTCTACCGACCACACCGGGGCTGTTCCTGTACTTCCCAGCGCGCACGCAGACACAGCCGAAACTGCGCGCGTTCATTGATATGCTGACGGCGAGCAGCAAGCGGCGCGCGGAACAACCTGCAGGTCGGGCTTCAGCCCGACGCGGCCGACGCTGAGTGCGAGGGAGAGCGATCATGATCATCCGGCGTGCGACCCCCGCAGATTGCGAAATCCTCCTGGATCGCTGGCTGCGCTCCGTGCAGGCGACCCACACCTTCGTGTCGGCGCAAGACATCGAGGGAATGACGCCGCATGTCCGTACCTATTTGTCATCGGAGGCGGAGCTCTGGGTGCCCTGCGACGATGCCGGTACCGCGATGGGATTCATGGGAGTGTCGGAGGGCAGGATCGATTCCATGTTCCTGGCGCCGCAGTTCATGGGGCGCGGTATCGGGCGGCAGATGGTTCGGCATGCGCAATCGCAGTGGGCGGACCTCACTGTCGATGTGAACGAGCAGAACGAGGGAGCATGCCGCTTCTATCAGGCATGCGGCTTCGTCGTGACAGGACGCTCCGAGCTCGACGAGCAGGAACGGCCGTATCCTCTACTGCACATGCAACTGGTCGCGCCGACGCTTGTCCGCGGCCCTGACAGATCGTAGCCGCCATGGACGACGTGCTGGAAGTCCTTTCCCTCCCGCTCGATGTGTACCCGGAGTACTGGGCGGGCCTGCGCGCACTCTTCCGCGAAAGTCCTCGCGTGATCACCGGCTATTTCATCGTCGCCCTGCCGCTGGCCGCTGCTCTGATCTATCGCTTGTCGAAGTCCGCCGCCTCGTTCCGTCGAAGCTACCTTCAATGCGCAGTAGCCGCGTTCGTGCTATTGCCGGGAGCCGTCGGCGAAGGTGGCCTGACCATTGCGCCGCTGGCGCTGCTCGTTGTCGGGGCGCTGCTGTCCCTGAGCGCAAAATGGATTCTGCTCACCCTTTTTTACAACGTGTGGCTTGGGCTCATAGCGGCAGCCATAGCGTGGCTCGTAGCGTTGTGCGTGCATCGCTGGCTGGTCGGTATTCCCGTGCCCTCACCGGCGAATCCGGAGCGTCGACCATGAGCGCCATCGCTATTCGCACCGGCGACGCGCCGGAGCTCGAGGCTCTACTGGCGCAACGCATTTACGAGTACAACGCAGCGGCCATAGGTTGCGCCGACGCCGAATCCTTCAGCGCAGCTCGCGCGAACGAGTCCGGCGATGTCGAGGCGGGCGTCTGCGGCTATACATGGGCTGGTTGCTGCTACGTCTCGTACCTCTGGGTCGCCGAGACCCTCCGCAATCAAGGTCTCGGCACTGAGCTGCTCGACGCCGTCGAACGTCACGCGCGGGCGAAGCACTGCAGCCTCGTGCTGTTGTCTTCGCACAGTTTTCAGGCGCCCGCCTTCTATGCTCGCGAGGGGTACGTGCAGGTCGCTCGCGTCGAGGATCATCCGGTCGGGCATTCGAATATCTTCTTCGCAAAGCGCATTCCCTGACCCGCCATTTGACGGCGCGCATCCCGCGGCAGTAGCTTGCCGCCGCACCACCCCGTCATTCGAGGTGTCGAAAGAAGGACCCGCTGTCGAATTTGCGCAGTAGCATGAGTCGATGAACACGAGCAGCGTACAGGCTGGCCTACTCTTCACCGTCCTGTGCGCGCTCGCACTGCTGGCGAACGGCACACATGGCGCCGAGGCGCCGGCAGCCGTCAAGCAGTACGCGTTCGAGCTGCAGACGCTGAACCTCGGCGACCAGGTGCGCAAGGCAGGAGGCGTGAAGCTCAACGTCAACGACGGCATGACCGAGGACGAGCTCGACGCCGTCAATCACGCTCTCGATGAGCTGAGCGCCTCGCCGGTGGACGCTGACGGCTATCGCACGCTCGCGCTGCCGAACGGCACGCAAGTGAAGATCGGCGGCTTCCTCGTCGAGGGCTTCGTCGAAGATTCCGTCGAGGGTGTGCAAAGTCTGCCGATGGAGTTCTCGGTCAAGGAGGCGTTCTCGACGGCGGAGGCAGCGCTCGTGCTGCAACTTGCGAAGGCCGGCAGTCTGTTCGTCGCGAGTCCGACCGACCCGGAAAAGGTGGCGACGACGGCCAAAGTGGACGAACGGCGCTTCTACAAACTCCACAGGCAGGCATCGATCACGGCGGATGAGAACGCGCTGGCCGAATGGATCCGGCAGAACGTTGCGCCGCGTTAGTCGTCCTCGTTCTTCTTCTGCTCTTCGAGGCGCTTCTTGATCTGCATCCACTCTTCGAGCCGCTTCAGGTCCATCGGCTTGCGCGCCGTCGGTGCGCTCGGCGTCGCAGGCTGAACCTTCTTGCCGAAGTTGCGGGCGTTGTCGTACGGGTTGCCGCCCGACTCGCCACCGCTGCTGGAGCTGTCGTAGGGATTGACGCCGCCGCCCGGCATCTTCTTCTGCGGAGCCGGCTTGTCGTTGCCGAGTCCGGCGGGACGCTGATGGCTCGCCGTCTCCGCAATCGACAGGTCGCCGAGGTCGAGTTTCTTCAGCTTCTGCGTGCTGATGTCGCGGCTGTAGACGCCGGTCTCCAGCTGCCACTCCCAGACGGTGTTGCCGCGCTCGTCGACGCCGGCGCGGCCCGAACGCTTCGCATCGTCGGGGGCCGGCGCCTGCGGCGGTTTGTCGCGCGGATCGCGGTCTTTCGCGTCGCTCATGCTCGGCCGATTGTCTTACTGGCGTGCCATGGACGCAACCGGGCAGGCAGCCAGCATTGCGGAGCGTGAACCGCGCCCCCACACTCAAGCACCGTTATGTCAGTGATTGACCTGTCTTGAACCCGAGGAAGCGCCAGCCGGTCCTCGGCGAGCCGAAGATCACGCGCGGCTTTCTCGGCGTGTTTGCCTATAGCCATCGCGCCCTGCAGCTGGTGTGGACCACCAGCCGCGCGCTCACGATTGGCTTCGCCGTCCTCACACTGATCGCCGGCTCGCTGCCCGCGGCCGTCGCCTACGTCGGAGCGCTGATCGTCGACGCCGTCGTGGCCGCGATTCAGGCCGATCCGGCGCAGCGCGCGCTGCTCACCCAGCACGCGCTCCTGCTCGTCGCATGCGAAGGATTGCTGGTCGCGGCGATCGCCGGTGCGCAGCGCGGCATCTCGTTGTGCCAGTCGCTGTTGCGGGCGCAGCTCGGCCAGCGCGTCAACGTGATGATCCTGGAGAAGGCGCTGACGCTCGAGCTCGAGCATTTCGAGAACTCCGAGTTCTACGACAAGCTCACGCGCGCGCGTCGCGAAGCTTCGAGCCGTCCGTTGTCGCTCGTGATGCGCACGTTCGGCCTGGTGCAGAACGCCGTGTCGCTGATCAGCTTCGGCACGCTGCTGTTCCATTTCTCGCCGTGGGCTGTCGCGCTGCTCGTGCTCGCGGGCCTGCCCGCCTTCCTCGCCGAAGCGAAATTCTCCGGCGACAAGTTCCGCCTGTTCCTGTGGCGCTCGCCCGAGACGCGCATGCAGCTCTACCTGGAGACGGTGCTGGCGCGCGAGGACCACGCGAAGGAAGTGAAACTGTTCGGGCTCGGCCCGCTGTTCCTCGAGCGCTATCGCGCGATCTTCCACAAGCTGTACCAGGAGGATCGCGACCTCACGATCCGGCGCGACACGTGGGGCTTCTTCCTCGGCCTGATCGCGACTGCGACGCTGTACGGCGCGTACGCGTGGATCGCGCTCTCCGCGATCGCGGCGCGCATCACGCTCGGTCAGATGACGATGTACCTGATGCTGTTTCGCCAGGGCCAGTCGGCGGTCTCCGCGATTCTCTCCGCGGTCGGCGGCATGTACGAGGACAACCTGTATCTGTCCACGCTCTATGAATACCTGGAGACGCCGGTCGCAAACTCGCGGGGCACGATCGTGCACGGTCCGCAGCCGCAGGACGGCGTGCGCTTCGAGCGCGTGAGCTTTCAGTATCCCGGCGCGGAGCAGCTGTCGCTCGTCGACGTCGACCTGCACATCCGGCCCGGCGAATCGCTCGCGCTCGTCGGCGAGAACGGCTCGGGCAAGACGACGCTGATCAAGCTGCTGACGCGCCTGTATCAGCCGAGCTCCGGCCGCATCCTGCTCGACGGCAAGGACCTGCGCGAATGGGACGAGGCGGCGCTGCGCCAGCGCATCGGCGTGATCTTCCAGGACTTCACGCGCTATCAGCTGCTGCTCGGCGAGAACATCGGCGCCGGCGACGTGCAGTACTTCGAGGACGAGCCGCGCTGGCGCGAAGCCGGCGAGAAAGGCATGGCGCAGCCGATCGTCGACACGCTGCCGGCCGGCTATCGCACGCCGCTCGGCAAGTGGTTCAACGACGGCCGCGAGCTGTCCGGCGGGCAGTGGCAGAAGATTGCGCTCTCGCGCGCGTTCATGCGCTCGCGCGCCGACATCCTCGTGCTCGACGAGCCGACGGCTGCGATGGACGCAGCGGCCGAAGCGACCGTGTTCGAGCACTTCCGCACGCTCACGCGCGGCAAGATCGCAATCCTGATTTCGCATCGCTTCTCGACCGTGCGCATGGCCGACCAGATCGTCGTGCTGCAGGACGGCCGCATCATCGAGCGCGGCAGCCACGACGAACTGATGCGTGTGAACGGCCACTACTCGCATCTGTTCTCTCTGCAGGCGAAGGGGTATAGATAGCGGCATGCCCCTCGAACGCAGCGCGCCCGGTCCGGTCGAGCGGTTCCGACCGCCGGTCGTGACCGCGCACGAAGTCGTGCGCTTGCGCCTGCTCGACCGGCTGACCACGCCGTTCAACGATGCCGACGCCGCTCGCATCACGCTGGTGCGCGGGCCGGCTGGCTTCGGCAAGACCACTCTGCTGGCGCAGGCGTATCGCCAGGTCGTGGCGCGCGCTCAGAAGGCCGTGTGGCTGGATTGCAGCGAGCTCGACGCCGATCCCGGTCACTTCCTCGACAGCCTGTACGCCGCGGCGATGTCGATCGGCATGGACGGCAGCGACCTGGAGTTCACGATCGCGGACTTCGCGAAGCGGCTCGCGCGCATCGACGCCGCGGTCTACCTGTTCCTCGACGAATTCGAGCGGCTCGCCGCGACCCCGGTCGAGGAAATGGTCGAACGGCTCGCAGCTGCGTTGCCCGGTGGTGCGCACCTGATCATCGCCTCGCGACAGGCGCCGCGCACCTGGTTTCTGAAGCGCGAGCTGCGCGGTCTTGCGACGACGATCGAAGCGCTCGATCTGCGTCTCACGGGCACGGAGCTGCAAACGCTGCTGAGCGAGCGCTTCAACGCCGAGGAAGTCGAGCAGATCGAGCATCTCACCGAGGGCTGGCCGATGGCGGTACAGCTCGCGCGATTGCGCAGCCGCGACACGATAGCCCTGCGCGAGCTGCTCGGCACGCTCGAGCGCGGCGGCCTCGGCCTGTTCGAGTATCTGGCCGAGCGCGTCGTCGAGTCACTATCCGAAGAGCAGCAGCGCTTCCTGCGCGATACATCGATCCTCGCGTTCGTGAATCCGCTGGCAGCGAACGCGCTGATGGAACGCGACGACGGCTATGCCCTGCTGTCGAGCGTGATGCATCTGCAGCCGATCGTCACCGTCACCGGCGATTCCGAGCTCACCATCCGGTTACACCCGCTGTTTCGGCAGTTCATGCGCGATCAGCTCGCAAAGTCCGGCCAGCAACGCGAGCGCGAGCTGCAGCAACGTGCCGCACGATTCTTCGCCGCGCGCGGTCGCACGTCCGAGGCTGTACAGCATGCGCTGGAAGCAAGCGACAATGCGCTCGCCGCCGAGCTGCTCAAGGGGGCGGGCGGCGAGGAGCTCATTTTCACGATCGGACCGCGCAAGGTGGAAGCGATCCTCGCCACGTTGCCGGCCGGGACCGTCGAGCTCTCCATCCGACTGCGTCTCATGGAGCTGTTGATGGTCGCGGTCGACGGACGGACAGCTGTCGTCGAGGTCCTCGCGCAGCGTTTCATCACTGCGCTCGATGCAGATCTCGCCAGCGTCGCGCCGACGGTGCCATCACCGCAGTGGGCACACTTCGCTCGCGGCCTGACTGCAATCGTGCTGGCGTTTCTGCAGGATCTCTACGCGGGCTGCAGCCGAGGCGCCGTAGCGCAGGCGCTCGAGCTGGACTGGTACTGCCGCCGGCATTTCGTGACCGAGGAGCGCCATCTCGGCCTCGTGCTGGCTTTCGAGATCCTGCTGTTCGCACGTTGCGGCAACGTGGCGGACGCGCGCCGCTGCCTGACGGACTACCACGCGCTGTGCGAGCGCAACCGGTTTGCGCCGAACCTGCCATCGATCAATCCGCAGCGTGGCATGCTCGAATTTTTCGGCGGCGATTTCGACAAGGCGCAGCTGTTGTTCGAGCGCTGCGCAGAGCTGCGCCTCGATCACTTCGCCGAGCCTGAAGTGCTGCTGGCGCAATTGTCGAAGGCGCTGCTCGGCATGGTGCTCTACGAGCGCGGCCGGCTCGAAGCGGCGTTGCTGCTGATCGAGGGATTGCGCACCGACCTCGACGCGAGCCTGTCAGAGATCGTCGCGCTCTCCTATCGCACCCGTGTGCTCTCTGCCGAGCGCTTGCGCGGCCGCGACATCGCCGATGCGCTGCTCGACGAAGCATTCCTGCAGGCGCGCAAGCGCGACACGCGCCGCCTGCTCGTTTATCTGCGCGCCCTGAAGCTCGAGCTGCTGCATCGCCGCGACGCGCAACGGCCGGACGCCGCCAGCGAACTGGATGCGATCTGCACGTTCCTCGATGAGGAGCTGGCGCGGCCCGATCCTTCGTGGCTGTTCCTCGATCAGTGCAGCCGCGCCGTTATCCCGCCGCTCATCGACCTGCACCGCGACGATGAAGCTGCATCGCTCGCGCAGCGCACACGCGACGTGGCGCGTGCGCAGGGACGCCGGCATCTCGAAGCGACCTCGCTCATCCTGCTTGCGCGCGCACAAGTGCAGGCCGATCGCACTGGAGCGATCGAAACGCTGCGAGCCGCGCTGGCATTCACGAGCGAGTCGGGAACTGTGCAACCGTACGTCGACCTGGCGCCGCGACTCGGCCAGCTGATGGTGGCGGCATTGGCGGGCCGCACCGCACCGAGCATCGCGGACCATGTGCGCACGGTGCTGCGGGTGCTGGACGGCGATCCCGCCGCGGAGAGCGATGCATGGCGATCGCTTTCGGAGCGCGAGCGCGACATCCTGCTGGTCCTGGCCGCGCACGCGAGCACGAAGGCCGCCGCCCGGGCGCTGGGGCTCGCCCCGGAGACCGTGAAGCATCACCTCAAGCGCATTTACGGCAAGCTCGGCGTCCACACCCGCGAGGAAGCCCTGGCGCAGATCGCCCGGCTCAGCGGCTGATATCCCCCGACCGCGCGGCTGCGATCCCCCGCCACCTGCCTTGCTGGCGCTGCCTGCGCGCCATTCAATCGGTGCCAAAGGGGGGCTCTCCATGAACACCATCGCACGCGGCTTCGCAACCCGGCTCTTCGGGTTAGGTCTGGCAACCGTCGTCACCACCGCCAGCGCACAGGACGTCGGCCCAGACGACTCGGCAATCCTCGAACAGGTCGTAGTCACGGCGCAGAAGCGCGAAGAGAAGCTGCAGGACGTGCCGTTCCAGGTGAACGTGTTCTCCGAGCAGCAGGTCAGCGACGCCGGCATCGGCTCGACGCAGGACTTCATCGGCTACGTGCCGAACATGACGTTCGACCGCGCCGACACCTACCGCAACAGCTTCGTGATGATCCGCGGACTGACGCAGATCACGAACGCCGACTCGCCGGTCTCTGTCGTGATCGACGGCGTGCCGCAGAACGACCAGAAGCAGTTCAACATGCGGTTGTTCGACATCGAGCGCATCGAAGTCCTGAAGGGACCGCAGGGCACGCTTTACGGCCGCAATGCGATCGGCGGCGCGGTCAACATCGTGACGCGCGCGCCGACCCAGGACGCGAGCGGCTTCGCCGAGTTGTCCTACGGTAACGGCGACGCCGTGCAGGCGACGGGCGGAATGTCCGGACCGCTCGGCAGCGATCGGTTGCTGTATCGCATCTCCGCCGACTACCTGACCGATGACGGCCGCATCGACAACACGTTCCGCGGCGACCATTCCGACTACGTCGACTACGATTACAACGTGCGCGGCCGGCTCAGCTTCGCCGCGACCGATGCGCTGTCGCTCGACCTGCGCGGCCAGTTCGGCAAGTTCAAGGGCAGCTCGAACCAGTACAGCGTGGTGTTCTCCGGCGATCCGAACGACTTCGTCGAGCCGCAATTCAACATCCGGCCGTTCGCCGCAGGCGAGACGGACGAGCTGACGTTCAAGCTCGACGCCGACCTCGGCTTTGCGATGCTGACCGGCATCACCGGCTACTCGCGCATCACCGAGACCAACCGTGCGGACCTCGACTTCCGCAATCCGATTGCGAGCCCGGGCGGCTTCCTCGGGCTCGGATTCCAGGTCGGCCAGGGGCAGGACCTCGAGACGAAGCTGCTCAGCCAGGAACTGCGCCTGACATCCGGCGACGACCAGAGGCTTCGTTGGCTCGCGGGCCTGTATTACCTCAACACGGACAAGTCGCTGCGCACGCGCGCGTTCGTCGATCTCAACGGCAGCACGAGCCAGATGAACAATCCGGCGCTCGTGATCATCGACCGGCGCGAATCCAACGACAACAACGCCTACGCCGCCTTCGGCCAGGTCGACTACAGCTTCACCGACCAGTGGATCGTCACGGCCGGCGCGCGCTTCGACCGCGACGAGCGCGAGCAGACCGACGTCGGCTCGGGCGCGAAGCGCGACAAGAGCTTCGACGCCTGGCAGCCGAAGCTCACGCTGAGCTACCGCCCGGAAGAGGATCGCACCTACTACGCAACGGTCAGCACGGGCTTCCGCTCAGGCGGCTTCAACGCGCCGAGCGTGCGCATCCCGCAGTTCAAGGACGAGTACCTGACGAACTACGAGATCGGCTTCAAGTCGACGCTCCTCGACCAGCGCCTGATACTCAACGCCGCGGCGTTCTACGAGCAGATCGACGACTACCAGTACTTCTTCGTCGACGCGGCGAGCGCTTCGCAGATCATCGGCAACATCGACAAGGTCGACGTGCGCGGCCTCGAAGTCGAAGCGCAGCTGCGCGTCGCGCGCGGCTGGGACATCTTCGGCAACGTCGGCATCAACGACAGCGAGATCAAGAAGCTCGCGGAGTTTCCGCAGTTCGAAGGCAACAAGGCGCCGAAGAATACCGATTGGACCGGCGTGATCGGCACGCAGTACCGCGGCCCGTTCGGCGGCAGCGCCCTGTCCTGGTTCGGCCGCGTGGATCTGCAGCATGCCGGCAAGAAGTACTGGCAGATCGACAACGACGACGTGCAGGACCCGCGCACGTATCTCAACGTGCGGCTCGGTCTCGAAGGCGCGCGCTGGAGCGTGTACCTGTGGGGCAAGAACATCACGGACGAGCGCGCCTATTCGGAGTTCGCGCCGCGCGAGTTCTCCGGCCTCGACGTGGACATCGGCTATCTCAACCAGCCCGCAACGTACGGAGTGGATGCACGCGTGAGCTTCTGAAGCGATGGCTCAGCTCCTCATACGCTGCGGCCGCGTCTTCGACGGCGAGCGCCTGCGAGCCGAACCGGACCTGTGCATCGAGGTGCGCGACGGCCGGATCGCGAGCATCGGCCCGGCGCGTGACGAGCAGGCGGCGATCACCACGATCGATGCGCGTGACTACACAGTCCTGCCGGGATTGATCGACGCGCACTTTCATGCCGTCAGTGCATCTCTCGACGTCGCTGCGATCGATCGCATGCATCCGTCGCATCGCGCGCTCGGCGCTCGGGATCATCTCGAAGCAGCGTTGCGACGCGGCTTCACGACGGTACGCGATGCTGGCGGCGCCGACATCGGGCTGGTGCGAGCGACTGCGGAAGGCCTGATCGATGGCCCGCGCCTGCTGATTGCCGGCAAGGCGTTGTCGCAAACCGGCGGTCACGGCGACATGCGTCCCGGAGAATCGGTTCAGCTGTGCGGCTGCGGTTACTCGGGTGCGCTGAGCGCCGTCGTCGATGGCGTCGATGCGATGCGCGAGCGAGTCCGGGACCAGCTTCGACAGGGCGCGAATCACATCAAGCTGTTCGTATCGGGCGGCGTGCTGTCACCGACCGATCCGCTCTGGATGGATCAGTTCACCAATCTGGAAATTCGCGCGGCGGTCGAGGAAGCGGCCACGCGCCGCACCTACGTCATGGCGCACGCACACACGGCGAGTGCCGTGATGCGCTGCGCGCGCAACGGCGTTCGCTCCATCGAGCACGGCACGCTGATGGATCGCGAGAGCGCCGATGCGGCCGCGAGCGCCGGCGCCTTCGTCGTGCCGACTTTGTCGATCATCGAATCGCTGCGCCAGACACCGCTCGGCTTGCCGCCCGCGGCGCTGGAGAAGCTGGCTGCGATCGGCGATCACGCAACGGCCGCAGTCGCCCACTGCCGCGCGGCCGGCGTCAAAGTCGGTCTCGGCACCGATCTGTTCGGCGCGCTGCGCGACCAGCAGAGCCGCGAGTTCCAGGTCCGCGGACGCCACGAGAGCTCGCTCGACGTGCTGCGCTCCGCGACCAGCGTGAACGCCGATCTCATCGGGTTGCCAGGTGAAGTCGGCACGCTGCGCGCCGGCGCGGCCGCAGACATCATCGCCGTGAGCGGCAATCCCGTTGCCGACGTCGCAGTGCTCGCGGATCCGCATCACAACCTGAGGCTCGTCGTGCACGACGGGCGCGTCATCGTGAATCACATTGCAAGGAGCTCCCCTTGAGCCAGGCAGCAGTGCAACCGGGGCCGCGCCTCGGCATCGACGTCGGCGGAACCAATACCGATGCGGTCGTCATGGTCGACGATCAGGTCATCGCCGCGGTGAAGCGCCTGACGACGCGCGATGTCGGCGACGGCGTCATGAATGCGGTCGGCGCCGTGCTCGACACCGCGGGCGTGCGTCCGTCAGACCTCAGCAATGTGATGGTCGGCACGACGCAGTTCATCAACGCGTTCGTACAGCGCAAGCATCTCGAGCGCGTCGCCGCCGTGCGCGTGTCGCTGCCGAAGGCCGATGGCATCCCGCCGATGGTCGCGTGGCCGAAGGATCTGCTCGAAGTCGTCGGCGAGCAGTGCTACATGGTCGGCGGCGGCTCCTTCTATGACGGCAAGGCCTACGCGCCTCTCGGCGTCGAGGAGCTGCAGCAGGCGGCGCACGAGATCCGGCGGCAAGGCATCCGCTCGATCGCGGTGACGTCGAACTTCGCGCCGGTCCGGCCGGACATTGAGCAGCAGGCAGCCAAGGTGCTGCTGAGTGTCCTGCCCGACGCGGACATCACGCTCTCCAGCGAAGTCGGCGGACTGGGCCTCATCGATCGTGAGAACGCGGCGCTCATCAATGCGTCCCTGCGCAGCTTGTCGCGCAACGTCGTCAGCTCCCTGCAAGCCGCGTTCGCGCGCATCGGCGTCACGGCGCCGATCTATCTCAGTCAGAACGACGGCACGCTCATCTCGACCGACTACGCGACGCGCTTCCCGATCGTCACCTGCTCGGCCGGTCCGACCAACAGCATTCGCGGCGCGGCGTTCCTGACGAAGATGCAGGATGCGATCGTCATCGACATCGGCGGCACGACCAGCGACTTCGGCTTCCTGGTGCGCGGTTTCCCGCGCGAGACCGCGACGGCGCATCTGATCGGCGGCGTGCGCACGAACTTCCGCATGCCCGACGTGCTCTCGATTGCGCTGGGCGGCGGCACGCTGGTGCGCTTCGATGGCGACACTCCCCGCCTCGGCCCGGATTCAGTGGGCTATCAGCTCGGCGAGCGGGCGCTGGTCTTCGGCGGCAGCGAGCTCACGACGACGGACATCGCAGTGCGCGCCGGCCAGGCTGCGATCGGCGATCCGCAGCGCGTGAAGCACATCGAGCCGCGCAAGGTCGATGCAGTGCTCGACGCCATTCATCGCAAGCTCGAAGACGCGATCGACCAGATGAAGACGAACAGCAAGCCGGTGCCGGTCATCCTGGTCGGCGGCGGGCACGTGCTCGTCTCGCGCCCGCTGCGCGGCGTCTCGGAGATCCATCGCCCGAAGCACGCGGAAGTCGCGAACGCGGTCGGCGCCGCGATCGCGCTCGTCAGCGGTCGCGTCGACAAGATCTACGACTTCGCGGCGCTCGGGCGCGATACCGCGCTGGAGCAGGCCCGGCAGGAAGCACGGAGTGCTGCGCTCGCGGCGGGCGCGGCGGCCGACTCCGTCGAAGTCGTGGACGTCGTTGAGTTGCCGATGACGCACATGCGGACTGGAGCAGTCCAGGTGAAGGTGCGCGCCGTCGGCCGGCTCGCGGCGACGTAACGGAAGCAGACAGGGGATCGAACATGTACACCGTGGCGACAGATCAGGACATCCAGGACATGGCGCGCGGCGCCGTGTTTCTCGGCTCGGGCGGCGGCGGCGATCCTTACGTGGGAGAGTTGTACCTGCGCCGCCAGCTGGCCGAGGGCCGTCCGGCGCGCATCGTGAAGGCAGCGGAGCTGCCCGACGACGCGTTCGTCATCTCGATCGCCGGCGTCGGCGCACCGACCGTCCTGGTCGAGCACCTGGTGAGCACGAACACACTGCTGCGCCTGCTGGAAGCGAGCCAGCAGTTCTACGGCCGCAAGGTCGATGCGCTGATCAGCGCCGAGATCGGTGGCGCGAACTCGATGTTCCCGCTCGCACTCGGCGCGCGCGCCGGCATCCCGGTGATCGACGGCGACGGCATGGGCCGCGCATTCCCGCACCTGGAGATGACGACGTTCAGCGTCTACGGCTGCAGCGTGTGCCCGAGCGTGCTGATGGACGACGCCGGCAACGTCGTGCACGTGCAGACGACGACGGATCGGATTGCCGAGGACGTGGTGCGCGCGATCTGCGCGTCGCTGGGCTCGATGATCTACGGCAGCTTTTATCCGATGTCCGGCAAGCAGGCGCAGCAGCTCGCCGTGCACGACACGATCTCGCACACGCTCGAGATCGGCCGGCGCATCCGCCTCGCGCGCGAGTCGCAGTCCGATCCGATCCGCGACCTGCTGGAGTTCCTGAACCGGCCGGCCGAGCAGCGGCATGCGCGCGAGCTGTTCAACGGCCGCATCGTCGACGTTCGTCACGAGACGCGCGACGGCTGGCACTGGGGCGAGGCACTGATCAACAGCGGGCGCGGCGACGCGCCGGAGTTCTCGATCGAGATCCAGAACGAATACCTGATCGCGCGGCACGAAGGCCGCACGGTGACGCTCGTGCCGGATCTGATCGCAGTGCTGGATGCCGAATCGGCGGAGCCGCTCACTGCGGAGATGCTGAGCTACGGCCAGCGGGTCACTGTCATCGGCTACAGCGCGGCGCCGATCATGCGCCGCGCCGAGAGCCTCAAGGTGTTCGGTCCGCGCATGTTCGGCATCGACGAAGACTTCCATGGCGTGGAGCAGCTGGTGCCCGAACGCAGGAAGCGCGCGTGAAGAACATCGTCGCGGTCGTGTTCGGCTTCGGCATGCTGCTCAATGCCTGCCTGTTCGTGCCGCAGGCCTGGCGTCTGTGGAAATCGAAGCGCGCCGAAGGAGTTTCGGTGCTGTCGTTCGCCGGATTCAATGCGCTGCAGCTGATCGGTGTTCTGCACGGCTACTTCCAGCAGGACACTGCGCTGATGATGGGAATGTTCGCGAGCCTGCTGACCTGCGGCTCGGTCACGCTGCTCGCGGCGCGCTACGCAAAAAGTCCAGGTTGACTTCTGCCGCCGAATCCACAACCATAAGGTTGTGGATACCCTCAACGTCACTTTCCTCGCCCTCTCCGACCCCACGCGGCGGGTCATCCTCGAACGGCTGCGCCGCGGCGCGGCGACCGTCAACGAGCTGGCCGAGCCGTTCGGCGTTTCGCAGCAGGCGATCTCGAAGCATCTCGCCTATCTCGAGCGCGCGAGCCTGATCGAGAAGCGCAAGGAAGGCCGCGAGCAGTTCTGTTCGCTGCGCGCGGAGCCGCTCCAGCAGGCGTACGAGTGGATGGACGACTACCGACAGTTCTGGGAAGGCGCCTTCGATCGCCTCGACGCGATGCTGAAACGCCTGCAGCAGCCGCAACGACAGCAGAGGAAGAGAAATGTCCGCAACAGTCGCTGACCGGTCCGCCGGTATGGTCAGGATCGAGCGCGTCTTCGCAGCGCCGCGCGAGCTGGTGTTCGACGCCTGGACGAAACGCGAGTTGCTGTTGCAGTGGTACGCGCCGCACGGCTGTACGGTGCATTTCGCGAGCATCGACGTGCGGCCCGGTGGGCGATTTCATTCCTGCATCCACAATCCGCGGTTCGGCGATTGCTGGATCGTCGGCGTCTACCGCGAGATCGTGCGGCCGGAGCGCATCGTCTACACGCTGGCGACTGCCGACAGCGAGGGCAATGAGATCGAGCCGGCGCAAGCGGGTCACGATCCGCGCTGGCCGCGCCAGACGCTCGTCACCGTGACGCTCGCGGAGGTGCGAGACGGCACGAAGCTCACGCTCGAGCAAACGGTATCCGAGGCGCTCGCCAAGCACACGGGCGCACATCCGAGCTGGCTGGAAATGCTCGATCGCATGGCTGCAGTCGTCGCGGCGGGATCTGCAGCCGATGCGTAACACCTTCATGGGCATCGCCCTCGCGCTCGCTTCCGGATCCATGACTGCAGGAGCCGCTGAGCAAGGTCACGGCGCCTATGCCGCGGTCAACGGCATCAGGATGTACTACGAGACGTACGGGCCGGCGCGCGGCGTTCCGCTCGTGTTGCTGCATGGCGGCGGCTCGACGATCGACTCGACGTTCGGCCGCATCATTCCGTTCCTTGCGCGTGACCGCCGCGTCATCGCTGTCGAAGAGCAAGCGCACGGTCGGACGAGCGACCGCGACGCGCCGGTGCGTTTCGCAACGTCCGCCGACGACGTGGCAACGCTGCTCGGCGAGCTTCAGGTCGGGCAGGCCGATGTATTCGGATTCAGCAACGGCGCGAGCGTCGCGCTGCAGGTCGCGATCCGTCATCCGCAAGCAGTGCGCAAGCTGGTGTTCGCCTCATCGTTCACGAAGAAAGCGGGTGCTCAGCCGCAGCTGTGGGAGCTGATTCGCAGCGGCGATTTCGCGGGCATGCCGCAAGGGCTCAAGGATGCCTTCCTGAAGGTCAATCCCGATCCGGCGAAGCTCAGGGTCATGCACGACAAGGATCTCGAGCGGATGCGCCACTTCGAGGACGTGCCGGACGCGGACGTGCGCGCGCTGCGGGTGCCGACGCTGATCCTGCTCGGCGATCGCGACGTGACGAGACCCGAGCACGCGGTCGAGCTCACGCACCTGATTCCCGATGCGCGGCTGCTCGTGCTCCGCGGCGGGCACGGCGAATACATGGGTGAAGCAACGATGCCGCAGCGGGCGCACGCGCCCGAGATCACTGCGGACCTGGTCGAGGAATTTCTCGACGCGCCGTGATTACGCGGAGGCGCGCAGTCCGCTCCCGATCGCTTCGCGCAGGATCTTGCCGAGAATCGCGATACCGCGCCGGATCTTCTCCGGCGGCACGGTCACGAACGACAGGCGCAGCGTGTTGAGCTGCGGCTCGTTCGCATAGAACGGCCCGCCCGGCACGAACGCGACGTTCTGCGCGATCGCCTGGTCGAGCAGCTTGAAGCTGTCGAGGCCCGGCGGCAGCTGCACCCAGATGAACATGCCGCCCGCCGGCTCGTTCCACGTCACGCCCGCGGGGAAGTGCTCCTTCATCGCATCGAGCATGACCTTGCAGCGCTCGCCGTACAGCGTGCGGATCGAGGGGATATGCGTGTCGAGGAAGCCGTCCTTGACGGTCTCGTAGACGATGCGTTGCGTGAGGCTCGGCGTGTGCAGGTCCGCGGCCTGTTTCGCCTGCACCATCTTGCGATGCACGACTTGCGGAGCGATCACGTACCCGACGCGCAGTCCCGGCGCGAGCACTTTCGAGAATGAGCCCATGTGCACGACCTGGTCGGGAATCATCGACAACAGCGTCGGCACAGCATCGCCCGAGTACGAGAGCGCGGCATACGGATCGTCCTCGACGATCAGCAGGTTCGCCTGCTTGGCGATTCGCGCCAGCTCCTGGCGCCGCGCCAGCGGCATGCGCCGCCCGGTCGGATTCTGGAAATTCGGCAGCACGTACAGGAAGCGCGCGCCTTCCAGCAGCTTCGGCGTGAGCGCCGAAGGCACGAGCCCGTCCTCGTCGGAGGTCACCGAAACGAAGTTCGGCTCGAACAGCGAGAACGCCTGCAGCGCGCCGAGGTAGGTCGGCGTCTCGACCAGCACTTTGCTGCCCGGGTCGATCAGCGTCTTGCCGAGCAGGTCGAGCCCCTGCTGCGAGCCGGTCGTGACCACGACGTTCTGCGGATCGATGCGGACCTGGCCCGACGAATAGCGCGCCGCGATCCACTCGCGCAGCTGCAGGTAGCCTTCAGTCGGTCCGTACTGGAGTGCCGGCGACGGCGCGTCCGTCAGCACCGCGGTGGCCTTCTCGCGCAGGCGCGCAACCGGGAACGTCTCCGGCGACGGCAGCCCGCCGGCGAACGAAGTGACCTCCGGCCGCTCGGTGACCTTGAGGATCTCGCGGATGGCGGAGCTCGTCAGCTTCTGCGCCCGTTGCGACAGCGTCCACGACATGAAATCGGACCTCGGTAATGACAGCCGCGGAATTGTACGGCCGGACCCCGGACAAAAGGAGTCGCAGAATTCCCGCCGGCAGGCCAGTACAGCGCCCTACGGAGTAGACTGCGCGGGCCGCCGCCCGAGGACCCGCCATCCGACTCGCCGCCCAGCGCATGCGCCAACAGCGCATTGGTCATAAGCCGTTCGCCAGCCCGGTCGCGACCGTTCGCTGGTTCGGCGCGGTCCAGGCGCAGGACTACCTCGGCTCGCTCTGGGCGATCGGCCTGCGCACGCGCGCGGCAACCGAGCCTGCAGTCGAACAAGCCATCGCCGATCGCTCGATCGTTCGCACCTGGCCACTGCGCGGCACGCTGCACTTTGTCGCCGCGGAAGATGCACGCTGGATGTTGAACCTCTGCGCTCCGCGGACCTTGGCGCGCAACGCACGAAGACTCAACCAGGAATACGGGATCGACAGTCGCCTCATCGCTCGCAGCGGCAAAGTGCTGATCGATACGTTGCGCGGCGGAAGGTGTGTATCGCGGCCCGACCTCTATCGACGACTCGAGAGCGCTCGCATCTCGACCGGCGGCGGTCGCGGCCTGCACTTGCTGTGGTGGCATGCGCACGAAGGGCTCATCTGTCTCGGTCCGCGCGCAGGCAAACGACAGACGTTCGTGCTCACGGACGAATGGTTGCCCGCGACACCGCCGCGATCGCGCGACGAATCGCTCGCGGAGCTGGCGCGACGCTATTTCACGAGTCACGGGCCTGCGACGGTTCGCGACTTCGCGTGGTGGTCGGGACTCGCTGCGCCCGAAGCCGCGGCCGCGCGCGAGAGCGTGGCGCGCGAGCTGGAGGCCGTGACGATCGACGCTCAGACGTATTGGCAAGCAGCGGGGTCGCCGGACGCGCGAGCGAAAGCTGGTTGCCATTTGCTGCCCGCATACGATGAATACACGGTGGCGTACCAGGATCGCAGCGCAGTGTTGTCAGCCGAAGTCGCAGCACGAGCGGGCTCGGGTCACGGCATCTTCTATCCGGCGATCGTGATCGATGGCCAGATCGCAGGCACGTGGACGCGCGAGCTGCAGAAAACGTCGGTGGCGATTACTTGCCGCCCTTTCGCGCGGCTCGCTCGCCGCCAGTCGCAGGCGCTCGCGGCTGCGGCGCAACGCTATGCGCAGTTTCTCGGTCTGGCGCTGGCGCAAGGACGTCCTTCGCTGCCTCGCGCCGCAGCCACTCGATGAAGACCGCTGCCGCGGGGCTCGGGCGCCGATGCGCCGGATGCACGACGTAATAGGAGAAGCGCGCTTTCAGCGTCGGTCCGGGCAGCTGAATCAGCTCGCCGCGCTCGAGATACGGCGCCGCGATGTGCCTGCGCGCGAGTGCAACGCCCAGGCCGCACACGGCCGCGAGCAACGCATCGGTGGAGTCGCTGAAGGAATGCGCGGCAGGCAGGCTCGCGTTGCGGACTTCGGCGGCGCGAAACCAATCCGGCCAGCCCTGCAGCCCGAGATCCGAGATCAACGGCAAGCGCGGAATGTGCGCAGCCTTCGTGACTTGCCTGATGCCCGCGAGCGTCGGCGATGCGACCGGGAACAGCGCATCGTCCATCAGAAAATGCGCAGTGAGTCCCGGCCACGGGCCCGGCCCGTGCCGGATGCCGAGGTCGGGTCCGGCGTCGTCGAAGCGCGCCAGCGCGATCGACGTTTCGAAATCAAGGTGCACGTCGGGATGCGCGGCGGCGAACGACGGCAATCGCGGGATCAGCCAGCAGTACGCCAGCGAATGCAGCGTCGTGATCCGCACGCGTGCGACTTCTTCCTTGTGGCTGAGCAGCGAGCCGGAAACCGCGTCGAGATCCGCCAGTGCTGTGTTCGTGGCGTCCGCGAGCGCTCGCCCCTGCGCAGTGAGGGCGACGCCGCGCGCGTGGCGCTGAAACAGGGTCACACCCAGGGTCGCTTCCAGCCGCCTGACGTGATGACTGACGGCGCTGGCGGTGAGATGCAGCTCCTCCGCGGCATGCGCGAAGTTCTGATGGCGGGCCGCCGCCGCGAACACGGCGAAGGCGGGCAGGACCGTCGGGCGGATCGGCATGAGACGCAAGCTATATTTGTGACTGACGCAAGAAGTATGCGCTTGCCGCGGCAGGGTTTACAGCGAAAATGGTCTAGACAGAAGCGAGGTTTGTGTCAGGCCCTGCATCCGGGCCCGGTCAATATGGGTACGGGCGCGGCGCAAATTGGGTATCGTTTCCCATGCGGCGGCGCCGGTTGTGCTGGCACGCTACACCTGCCCCCGTTCAACTCTGCCGGCGTTGCAGCCGGCTCAGCGAGGTCTTTGCGTCATGTCCCAAGCCGAAGCGACCGCTGCTGCCGACCCCATCGTCGCCGCACGCTGGCTCACGCCGCTCGAGCTGACGGTGCTCGGCGCGATCTGGGGCGCATCGTTCCTGTTCATGCGAGTGTCGGCGCGCGAGTTCGGCGCGCTGCCGCTCGTCGAAGTGCGGCTGACGCTCGGAGCGTTGATCCTGCTGCCGCTGTTGTGGCGCGGTCGCACGCAATTCAAACGCGCACACATCCTGCCGCTGATCTTCATCTCGGCGATCAACTCCGCAATTCCGTTCTCGCTGTTTGCCTGGGCAGCCCAGCGCGCGCCGGCCGGTATCGGTGCGATCACGAACGCGACCGCGGTGATGTTCACGGCGCTTGTCGCCTTCGCGCTCTACGGCGAGCACATCAGCAAGCGGCGAGCGGTCGGACTGCTCGCGGGCTTCGTCGGCGTCGCCGTGCTCGCGAGCGGCAAGACGGCGGGCGGGAGCGTCTGGGCCGCGGCACTGGCGGGAACGTTCGCCGCGTTCCTGTATGGCGTTGGCGGCAACATGATCCGTCGGCAGCTTGCCGGTATCCCGTCCGGCGCGGTCGCAGCCGGCACGCTCGTGTGCGCGAGCGTGCTGCTCGCACCATTCGCGATTCTCTCCTGGCCGCGCACCCCGGTTCCGACGCACTCGTGGGTCAGCGCGATCCTGCTCGGCGTGTTGTGCACCGGGGTTGCGTACTACATCTATTTCCGCTTGATCTATCGCGTCGGCGCGCCGCGCGCCGTCACCGTGACTTATCTGGTACCGCTGTTCGGCGTGGTCTGGGCCTGGATCGTGCTCGGCGAGCCGCTGACGCTCACGATGGCGATCGCGGGCGCGCTGATTCTCGGCGGCGTGGCGCTGAGCCAGCAACGAAAATAGCGCGGAACTGCGCTTTTCACTGTCGCGTTTCACCAGGGAGGGCACTTGTCATGAAAACCATTGTCACGAAGACATGCACGACGTGTTTGCTGCTCGCTGCATCGCTCGCACCGTGTGCGGCACAGCCGGCGCAGGATCTGCCGGTGCGCAGCACGAAAGATGTGCAAGTCGTTTTCAATTCGCTCGACCGCAACCGCGACTCCAGGATCAGCCGCAGCGAGGCCACTATGAAAGGCAGCGTGCGCAAGCGCTTCGACGGCATCGACTCGGACGGCGACGGCTATCTCAGCAGGCAGGAATTCGCGGCGCGTCCGAGCGACGCGCGCTTCGAATAGCATTCGCAACATCGTTCCGCGCGCGTACTGAATTCACGCGAGCACTGTAGTCACCGGCACCACAGTTGAACGCGAAGCGTCGTCGCATGGCGACGAACCGAATGCAAAAACGGCACGCGCGGAACCTCGACGGCGGCGGCGGTATTCCCCCTAGTACCGCTCATCGCATACGAGGACATTGCCATGATTTTGAGAAATCAACTGCTCGCCGCGCTGGCTGCCGCGACCTGTGCCCTGGCCCCTGCAGCGTTCTCGCAGGAGCCGCCGCAGGGCTCACAGAATCCGGCCGACGTGGGCGAGCCGGCGCCGCAGGATCAGCAGGATCTGCCGCCGACCACGACGGACGACGAGAACGAGCAGACAGCGCCCGGCGCCGCCACCGACCAAGCCACTCATGGCGCTGCCGACAGCACCACCGCCGGCCCGATCGATGACAAGAAGATCGAGCAGTTCGCGAATGCCTACATGGCGGTGCAGACGATTCAGCAGAAGGCTGCGACCCAGCTGCAGGCCGCCAAGGATCCCGCGGCGGCCGACAAGGTGAAAGCCACGGCGGAGTCCGACATGATCGCGGCGGTCGAACGCTCGGGCCTGCAGGTGCCGGAGTTCAACAAGATCGTCGAGCGCATGGCGTCGGATACCGAAGTTCGCTCGCGCGTCGCAGCCAAGCTGCAGGAGCGCGGTGCGATCAAGCCGGATTCCGGCGGCAAGCCCGATGACACGGGCACCTGACCTCAGTCACTGACGTCACTCCCCCTGGGCCGCCAGCCCGACCGAGGTCGGGCGGCGGCCTGCGTTTTGCCCCACCACAATCGCACGCGTGAGTCACGACCCTGGTGAGCTACCGCAACTGCTCGAGGATCAGCCCCGCGACACGATCGTAGTCGCCGCCGAAATGATGGCCGCCGGGCAAATTCACCGCGCGCAACGTGCTGCTCACCACGTCGTCACAGGCTGAGTCGTCCGCACCGTCACCGTACACGCACAGGGCGCGCAGGCCGGACATTCGCTGCAGCTCCGGCGCGATCGGCAACGTTTCGTCTTCATCGTTGCCCGGCAGCCAATTGCTCAGGTGAAACTCGAACGTTGCGCGCACGCCGAGACCGAGCAATGCGGTGAGGCGCACGCGTGAGCGCATGTGCGCAGGCAGGCGATTGACGACGAACGGCAGGATGTCAGCGCCCTGCGAATAGCCGATGAGCACGACGTCCTTCTTGTCCCAGGCGTCGAGGTAATGACGCAGGATGCGATCGACGTCGCCCGCGGTGCTTTCCGGCGTGCGCTCCTTCCAGAAATAGCGCAGCGAGTCGACGCCAACGACCGCGATGCCATGCTCGGCGAGCACGGCAGCGACCGCTTTGTCGATGCCGGCCCAGCCGCCGTCGCCCGAGATCAGCACGGCAAGCGTGTCGCCCGGCTGCTGCGCGGGGACTTCGATGACCGGCAATCCTTCGAGCTCCGCCGGCGGCGGGGGCGGGCGCTTTTTCGGCGGTGGGTCGAGCTTGCGCACAGCCGCCGACAGCGCACCTTCCAGACTCGCGGGACTGGCGTCGCTGGTCACCATGACGAGCTGACTCTCCGGCGTTGCGCTCGCGAATCGCTGCGTGACGTCTTTGCCGCACGCGCCGGTGGGACGCGTCTGCAACGCGACCCACTGCGATTCGAGCTTCGCCGGCGTGAGCAGCGTGCGCGCCTTCTTCGACTCCGCGAAACGCAACGTTCCCGCTTCGCACATGCGCTTGCGCAGTCGCAGCTCGGGACAGAAATCGATCGAGATCGCGCCGGCGAAGGTGTCAGCGGGCGCTTGTGCGAGCACCGCGTAGCCCAGCGTTGCACCCGTACCGTCGCCGACCAGCACCGCGGGCTCGTAGTTCGGCAACCGGTAGTAAGCCTGCAGAAAATGACTCAGATTCTCCAGGTCGCCGTCGGGATAGACGCACTGGGCGCCGTCCTTTTCCAGGTTCGCGAACAGCGCGTGCGAATCGATGCCGGCGACCAGCGCGCCCTGCGACGCCAGCAGCTGCGCGCTGCGCGAGAGCTTCGCGTTCCATCCCTGTTCGCCGGACAGGAACAGCACGACGCGCTGCACCTCGACGCCGGCGGACGGACGATAGATCGCGATGTTCTGAAACCGGCCGTGCGAGAGCGTGTCGGCGCCGCAGTGCGCAGCGATCCACAGCAGACCGAGCAACCACCAGCGGCTCATTTCGCGATCACACCTCGTAACCCGCCAGCGATCAACGCGGTGACGTCCGCGAGCGACAACAACGTCGCCACGCCCTGCGGCGCGGCCAGGTAGCGCGGCTCCCACACCGGATAGAACTTGTCCTTGAAGCTGCGCAGCCCGCGGAAGTTGTAGAAGCTCTCGCCGGAGTCGAACAGCCAGCGCCCGAAGCGATGCCAGCGCGGCGCAAGCTCGTGCGTCGCCATGCCCGCCATCGGCGCCATGCCGAGCGCGAAGCGCTGCACACCCTGCTCCTTGAAATGCAGCATCAGGTGCGTGAAGAGAAAATCCATCGCGCCCGACGGCGAGCCGGGCACCTGGCGCATCAGGTCGACGCTGACTTCGCTCTGCTGCTGCGTGCACAGCACGTTGGCGAAGGCGATGGCAGTGCCGTGCTGCCGCACCAGCGCCACCGGCCGGCGCATCAGATATGCATCGCGAAATGCCCCGAGC
This sequence comes from Steroidobacteraceae bacterium, assembly GCA_036004505.1. Lineage (GTDB taxonomy): Bacteria > Pseudomonadota > Gammaproteobacteria > Steroidobacterales > Steroidobacteraceae > Steroidobacter. The sequence goes on along the minus strand of DASYRK010000106.1, from coordinate 51,350 downwards.
GAGAAGCTCTTCTCGCGCGCCCGCGATTCCGCGAGCCACGCAGCGGAGATCGCGCGCAGCTCGGGCAGGATCGACGCCACTTCGCCCGCAGGCGTGACCGAGAAAGTGAGTCCGTCGCGCTCGCCGCGATGCACCGCGTAGCGCAGGTCCGCGCGCTTCGAGCCTTGCAGACCGAAATCCTGCAGCGGCACGTACGCGTATTCGCCGAGCTTGAGCGCGCGCAGGCCCGCGTCGAGATAGAGCGTCAGCGACTCCGGCCGCACCTGGTAGAAGATCGCGCGGCCGCCGTGATCGGTCGCCTCCTCGATGAAGCTCCAGATCAGCTCCGGCCACTCGGTGCGCGGTCCGATCGGATCGAACAGCGACACCCACGAGCGTCCCTGGCGTCCGAACATCACGAAGGCCTTGCCGGAGGCCGAGAACAGCAAGTGCTTGTCGCCCATCAGCACGAGGTTCGCGTCCGCATAGGGCTGTGCGCCGACGATCGCGTCGGCGCGGTCGAGATCCTCGCTGCGAGGCAGCGCCGGCAGGCCGGGCGACGGACGCAGCAATTGCCACAACGCGAAGCCCAGACCGACGAGCGTCACACCCATCATGGCTCGCAGGCCGCGCGGCGCGTTGGCGTCGAACTCGAACACCCACCACAGCTCGCGGTCGTAAGGGACTTCACGGTAAGCGATGAACAGGATCAGCACGCACGTTGCAACCACCCAGGCAATCGACAGGATCCACGCCCACTCGAGCGCCTGCGAGAACAACGCGGAGCGTCGATCGAATTGCCGCCGCGAAGCGAGCAGCAGGAAGGCGAGCACCGTGAGATAGGCGCCTTCGGACAGCGCGATGCCTTTCGGCAGCGCCAGCACCGCCGCGATGACCACCAGCAGAAATGCCGACCACCACGCCGCATCGAGCCGATGCACCAGACCGCGCGCGACGACGAGCATCGCGAATCCCGCAACGCTGCCGATGAAGTGCGATGCTTCGACGAGCGGCAACGGCACGTGCAGCTCCAGCAGATCGGTCGCCTCGCCCGACAGCGGCGTCACGCCGGAAACGAGCAGCCACGCGCCGGCGATGAAGGTGAGCGTCGCCAGCAGGAGCGGCGAGATCGCGACTGCCGCGCGCCCGATCGGAGCCGCGACGCCGGAGCGCAATTCATAGCCGGCCAGCAGCATTGCGGCTGCGATCAGCGGCAGCAGGTAGTACACGACGCGATACAGAAAGAGCGCGCCGATGATCTGCTCGGGCGGCGCGCGTCCGCCGCACGCAAGAAGGATCACCGCTTCGAACACGCCCAGGCCGCCCGGCACGTGACTCAGCAGTCCGAGCGCCACGGCCATCGCGTACCACGCGAAAAATGCCGGCAGTCCGATGATGTCCGTCGGCAACAGAAACCACAACGCGGCGGCGGACGCCGTCAGATCGAGCGCGGAGATCACCAATTGCCGGACCGCGAGATCCGGCGGCGGCAGCCGCACTGGCCAGCGATTGAACAAGCGGATCTCGCGAGTCCGTGCGGCCGCGACGATCAGCGCGCCGACCGCGAGGAGCAGAAAAAGCGCGATCGCGCGCAGCAACCAGCTCGGTACGTGCATGAGCGCAGCGACATCCGGTGCGCCCCAGAGCAATCCCGCCGCACCGAACGCGGTCATGCCGATGACGAACGCGCCCGCGTTGAAGGCGGCAGCCTGCGCGACGCGTGCTGCCTCGACGCCTGCAGCCGTGTATAGCCGCATTCGCACGGCGCCGCCGGTCAACACGCCGAGACCGACTGTATTACCCAGTGCGTACGCGATGAACGAAGTGAGCAGAACGGTGCTGCGACGAACCTTGGCGCCCGCGTAGCGCAGCGCCGAGAAGTCGTAACCGCTGAGCACGAGATAGCTGACTACCGTCGCGAGCCCGGCCCACAGCAGATTCGACGTGGGCTGCGCGGCGACCTGCTGCACGACCTCGGCGTAGCGCACCTCGTGCAGCAAGCCGCGCAGCGCATCGAAGACGAGCGCGCCGAGCGCGAGCACGACGGCGCCGATCGTCCACGGACGCCACTTGCTCCATCTGCCTGTACTTTCGGCCGTCAAGCACTCCTCCTCCAGCAAAGGGAGCGATTTTGACGTTCCAAGTTCGCGATTGGGTCCGCTGTAAAGATTACGTTATCGACATCAAGCCCGCTCGGTCGCGAGCAGCGTCGCCAGGCGCTCCGCATGGGTGCGCAGCTCGCTGGCTGCGGTGGCCTCCCAGAGGTCCGCACGCAGCATGGGCCCGACGTAGAACAGATGCGGCCCCGGCCAGCCATCCGCGTCGATGACGGCGCCACGAGGCCCCGTGCGCAGGCCCAGCCCAAGCGAATCGGCAACGCACAGGCCGCACTGCACGAGGCTGCGCCACAGCGGCTCTTTCGAGCGGGCGACAGCATAGTCCGGGCCGGTGCAGTTCACGACCTGATCGAAAGCTTCCGTGCGCTCGGTCTGCGTGCCGCGCGGTCGCCACGTCACTTCGATGCCTTCTGCGCGCGGCGAAAATCGCAACAACTGCCCGGCATGAATGTGCAAACGCTGCATGTTGCGCAGCTCGTCGACGCGCTGGATCAACTGCAACGGCAGACGATGGCGATGCGTGTCCCACAGCGCGCGCAAGTGACGCAGGAAGCGCACGCGGTCACGTTCGGAAAGCCGCTGCCAGATCGTCGGCGCCATGTTGCGCACGAACGTGATCGCTTCGCGCCAGTCGCCGCCGCAGCTCTCCGCTTCGCGTGCGACCAACCGAACGGTCTTGGTGAGTCCGCGCAGCGACGTCGATGCCGCGAGCAGCAGCGCATTGCCGTCGCCCTTGAACGCGTCCGGGCGAAAGGCGGTCTGTCGAGGAGGCACGAGCCCGTGTCGCGACAACGCATGCACAGTCGGCGTGCGCTGCGGATCCGCAGACGCGGCGTTGATCACATCGGCCGCTGTCAGGCCGGTGCCGATGAGCAGGACCTTCTGACTGCGCGAGAACTGCAATTCGTTCGACCACGGATCGGCGACATACGCCGGATGGTCGGCGACCGGTGCAGTGATCGCGAGCGAGGCCGGCTGCGGATTGCCGAGCGCGAGCACGACATCGTCCGCCGTCAGCTTGCGTCCGTCGCGCAGCTCCATCTGCAGCGGCAGATGCCGCTCGAGGCGCCTGACGTTCGTAACCTCGCCGTACAGCACGTCCAGACGAACGTTCGGCGGCGCGCTCAGCTGCGCCGCCATCAGGAACTCCTGCAGATATTCGCCGTACAGCGCGCGCGGCAGGAAATCCTCGCCGCCGGCGCCGGGAATGCGCTTGCGCACGAACTCCAGGAATTCGTCCGGCGCCTCCGAGCTGGCCGACATGCGGCTCGCCGGAACGTTCAGGAGATAGGGAAAGCCGCGATCGGCGTAAGCGACGCCGCGGCCGACGGCGCTGCTGCGCTCGATGAGCACGACTCGCGTCGGACCGCGCGGCGGCCGTCGCAACAGATTCGCGGCGACGACCGTGCCGCAGAAGCCTCCGCCGACGATCGCGATCGTACGTAGTAGAGCCACGCGTTGCTGGCCTAATCGACGATCAGCTTGTAGCCCGCGCCGACGACGGTCTGCAGCATCTGCGGCGCGGCGGGCTCGACTTCGATCTTCTGCCGCAGCCGATGCACGAGCTGCTTGAGCAGCTGGCGATCGCCCGCGCCCTTGTGTCCCCACACCTGCATCAACAGTCGATCCGAGCTGACGGTGTGGCCCGCATTCGCGACGAGCATCTGCAGCAGGCGCAGCTCCAGTTTCGTGAGTCGCACCGGCTCCTTGGTGCCGACCTGCACAGTGTGTTCCTGCGTGTCGAGCTGCACGCGACCGGCCGCGAGCGGCGCGGAATTCTCCAGGCCCGCACGTCGCAGCAAGGCCTTGACGCGCGCGAGCAAAGTGCGCGGGCTGAACGGCTTCGTCAGGTAGTCGTCGGCGCCGAGATCCAGCGCGCGCACGAGATCTTCTTCCTCGCCGCGCACGGTCAACATCATCACCGGCACGCGCGATTGCGTGCGGATCGTCTCGCACACCTGGAAGCCCGACGCGCCCGGCATGTTGATGTCGAGGAGCACGAGATCGGGCGACTCGCTCGCGAACGAGCGGATCGCGCTCGCGCCGTCGCCGGCGCTGATCACCAGGTAGCCGGCCTGCGACAGCGTGAACGCGATCAGCGCGAGCAGGTCCTTGTCGTCGTCGGCACAAAGAATCTTCATGGCTGGATCACTCGCGCGCCACCGGGAGCTGGACTTCAAAACGCGTCTTGCCGGCCGACGTGCGCCGCGCGGCGATCGAGCCGCTGTGTCGCTCGATGATCGACTTCACGATCCACAGGCCGAGCCCGAGTCCGCCCGGTTCCGGCTCCTCGCCGACACCGCGCGAGAAGCGCTCGAAGATCGAGCCGGTTTCGAGCTCGGGCACGCCCGGCCCTTCGTCCTCGACCCACGCGGTGACTTTGCCGTCCTGGTGCGCCGCGCCGACGCGCACGACGCTGTCCTCCGGCGCGAACTTGCTGGCGTTCGCCAGCAGGTTGACGAACACCTGGGTCAGGCGCGGCCCGTCGCCGTCGACGGGCGGCAGGTCCTCCGGAATCTCCAGCTCCAGGCGCTGACGGCGCTGATTGAGCAACGCACCGATCAGTGTGTCCGCATCCGCGATCACTTCGGCCAGCGACACGTTCTGATGCCGGATGCCGAGCTGGCCGGACTCGATGCGCACGCTTTCCAGCAGGTTGTCGATGAGACGCGTCAGGCGCAGCGTGCCGCGCTCCAGCGAGAACACCAGCTCCTTCTGCTGCTCGCGCGACATCGTCTCGATGCCTTCGCGCAGCAGCTCGATCGATGCAAGCTGCGCCGCGAGCGGCGTGCGGAACTCGTGCGATATGTTCACGAGCACCGAATCGCGCGCGCGTCGCACGCCTTCGAGCTCCGTCTCATCGCGGATGACCTGCACCTGCAGCTCGTCGACTGGCGCGGCGCTCGTGATGATCGTGGTCCGCGGTGCGCGGTCCCGGAGATTCAGCTGCTCCGTCGCCTGAGCGTTGCCTTCGAGCCGGGCACGCACGATCGGGCAGCGTGTCTCGCACGGCCGTTCGCCGTTCTCCAGACACGGCTTGAGCACGTCGCCGCAGAAGCGGCCGATCGCTTCGTGCGCCTGCACGCCGAGCAGTCGTGCGGCCTGCGGGTTGAGGTAGCGGATGACGCGCGACTTGTCGACGGCATAGACGCCTTCGACGATGCCGCCGAGCACGGCCTGCGCCTCGGCCTCACGCCGGCGCAGATCCGCCGTGAGCTGCACGAGGTTGTCGCGCATGTTCTGGATGGTGCTCGCGAGCTTGCCGACTTCCTGCGTGCCGCCGACCGGAATGGACGTCGAGAAGTCGCCTTGGCCGAGGCGCTCGACGGCATCGCTCAGCGTGCCGAGCGGACCGGTGACATGTTGACCGAGGATCACACCCGCTAGCACTGCGAGCGCAGCCAGCACGATGGCCGTCGCGAGCAATCGCTTGACGAGACTGCCCACCGACGCGTCGATCTCGCCGGACGGCAAGCGCGCTTCGAGCAGTGCAATCGCTTCGCCGGTCGAAGCGAACACCGGGAAGCTCGCCGCGTACAGATCGAGATCTTTGATGCGCAGCACCGCGGAACGGCCATCGGAGAGACCCGCCGAGTGCAGGCGCGTGAACTCGTCGACGCGCTTGTCTTCGACGAACGTGCGGTAGTTGATCAGGCGGATCGGCACACCGACCCGCTCGCTGAGAATCTGCCCAAGGCGATCGTCGAGCAGCCGCGCGACGTACAAGCGACGCCCGGTTGCGCCGCCGATCTGCGCCGAAGCGCCGAGCACCGCGTACCGCCCGACCGAGGGAACCGCGAGGAACCGCTCGCCCTGCTCGGTCGCCGTCACCTCTATCTCTTCCCACGGCAGCGGGACGCCGGCCTGTGAGACCAGCTTGCCGTTCTCGAACACCGCGCACGCGACGAGCGTGTCGGTGTTGCACGAGCGGCGCAGATACAGGCCGAGGCTCGAAGTCCGCGTATCGGCGAGCATGCGCTGCAGCGTCTGGCGATCGGCGACGCTCTTGGCCTGTGTCAGCGCGTCCTCGCCGTAACGCCGCAGGTCCTCGCGCGCCATCGCACCGGCGAGCTGCACGCGCGCGGTGCCCTGCTGATTCGCGAGGTCGCGCAGCGAGCCGATCGCGGAGATCGAGATACCGCCGACCACCAGCAGCACGATCGCGACGTTGATCAACGCGATCCACACGCCCAGGGGAGCACGCGAGGTGTCGAGCTGCAGCCGGTCGATGAATGCTTGGATGCGCGAGAGCATGCGGAGCTATTTGAGCTTCTTATAACCCGTGCGCCACTCGACCAGCGTCTTGATGACGAGCGTGACGACCGCGAGCAGGGTCAGCAGCGAGGCGACGGCGAATGCACCCACGAAATTGTATTCCTGGTAGAGGATCTCGATGTGCAGCGGCATGGTCGTGGTCACGCCGCGCACGTGGCCGCTGACGACGGAGACGGCGCCGAACTCGCCCATCGCGCGTGCGTTGCAGAGGATCACGCCGTACAGCAGGCCCCAGCGGATCTTCGGCAGCGTGACGTGGTAGAACGTCATCAGGCCGCCCGCGCCGAGCGTGATCGCCGCTTCTTCCTCGTCGTTGCCGAGCTGCTGCATCAGCGGGATCAGCTCGCGGGCAACGTACGGGAAGGTGACGAACATCGTCGCGAGCACGATCCCCGGCACCGCGAAGATGATGCTGATGTCGTGCTCCTGCAGCCACAGGCCGAACCAGCCCTGCATGCCGAACAGCAGCACGTAGATCAGGCCGGAGATGACTGGCGATACGGCGATCGGCAGGTCGATCAGCGTGATCAGGAAGCTCTTGCCCTTGAACTCGAACTTGGCGATCGCCCACGAGGCGGCGATGCCGAAGATGACGTTCATCGGCACGACGATCGCCGCGACCATCAGGGTCAGCCGGATCGCCGCCAGCGTGTCCGAATCCTTGAAGCTGCTGAAGTAGAGCTCGAAGCCCTTCTCCAGCGCGGTCGCAAACACCGTGATCAGCGGCGCGAACAGCAGCGCCGCCAGGAACAGCAGCGAGGTCGTGATGAACGCCGCCTTCGCGACGAAGGCGACGACGGTATCGCGGCCGGGTCGGCTCGCGATCTCGGCCAGCAATTCCTGCGATGTGCCGGGGCCGGCCATCTAGCGCGCCGCGACGACTTGACGTCGCCGGCCCCAGGCCTGCAGCAGATTGATCGAGAGCAGCATGACGAAGGACAGCACCAGCATTGCGAAGCCGAGCGCCGCGGCGCCGGCGTAGTCGAACTGCTCCAGCTTGATCACGATCAGGAGCGGCGTGATCTCGGTCTTCATCGGCAGGTTGCCGGCGATGAAGATGACCGAGCCGTACTCGCCGACCGCGCGCGCGAACGCCATCGTGAATCCCGTTGCGATCGCCGGCGCGACCGTCGGCAGGATGATGCGACGGAAAATCGTGAAACGCGCGGCGCCGAGCGTTTCAGCCGCGTCCTCCAGGTCGCGCTGCACTTCGAGCAGCGCCGGCTGCACCGAGCGCACCACGAAGGGCAGACCGATCAACGTCAGCGCCACGACGATGCCGACCCAGGTATAGGCGACCTTGATGCCGTACGGCGCGAGGTACTGGCCGATCCAGCCGTTCTCGGCAAAAACGGCCGTGAGCGCGATGCCCGAGACGGCCGTCGGCAGTGCGAACGGCATGTCGATGAGGGCATCGATCAGCTTGCGGCCGGGGAACTCGTAGCGCGTCAGCGTCCAGGCGATGACGAAGCCGAACACGCTGTTCACCGTCGCCGCGAGAATCGCCGCGCCGAAGCTCAGCTTGTACGAGGCAACCGCGCGCGGCTCGAGCAGCACGCGCCAGAGGTCGTTCCAGCCCATCGTCGCCGTCTTCATGACGAGCGCCGCGAGCGGGATCAGCACGATCGCGCACAGGAAAAACGTCGAGAAGCCGAGCGTCAGGCCGAACCCGGGCAGGATCGAGGGCGTGCGGACCGTCGCGTTCACGGGTTGACCTTGGCGCCGTAGATCCTGTCGAACACGGCGCCGTCCGCGAAATGCTGGTCGTGCGCCTGCGTCCAGCCGCCGAACACCTGGTCGACCGTGAACATCTCGAGCGGTGCGAACTGCTCGTGATACTTCTCCAGCACCTGCGGGTCGCGCGGCCGGAAATAGTGTTTCGCGGCGATCTCCTGGCCCGCCGGCGTGTACAGGTAACGCAGGTACGCTGCGGCGATCTGCCGCGTGCCGCGCCGATCGACGACCGTGTCGACGACTGCAACGGGCGGCTCGGCCAGAATGCTGACCGACGGCACGACGATCTCGACCTTGTCCGGCCCGAGCTCGCGGATCGCGAGCAGCGCTTCGTTCTCCCACCCGATCAGCACGTCGCCGATCTCGCGTTGCACGAACGTATTGGTCGCGCCGCGCGCGCCGCTGTCGAGAACGGGCGCCCGCTTGTACATCTCGGCGACCCACTTCTCCGCCGCGGCCTGCGCCGCAGCGACGTCCTTCGCGGCGGCCGGATCGTCGAGCTTCGCCAGGTCGCCGTGCAGCTGACGCTTCAGCTCCGCGCCCCACGCCGCGAGGTAGTTCCAGCGCGCGCCGCCCGAGGTCTTCGGATTCGGCGTCACGATCGCGACACCCGGCTTGAGCAGGTCGGGCCAGTCGTGGATCTGTTTCGGATTGCCCTTGCGCACCAGGAACGCGATCGTCGAGGTGTACGGCGCGCTGTTGTCAGGGAAACGCGTCTGCCAGTTCGCACCCAGCCGCTTGCCTTTGCGCTGAATCGAATCGATGTCGTACGCGAGCGCGAGCGTGACGACGTCCGCCTGGAGCCCGTCGATAACTGCGCGTGCCTGGCTACCCGAACCGCCGTGCGACTGCTTGATCGTGACTTGCTGGCCGCTCTGCGCCTGCCACTCTTTCGCGAATTCCTCGTTCACGTCGCGATACAGCTCGCGCGTGGGGTCGTAGCTCACGTTGAGCAGCGTGACGTGCTTGTCCGTACCTTTGCCCGCGTCGCCGCTCGAGCCGCCGCATGCGCCGAGCACCGTGAGGGCCATGACGCACAGAACGCTAAGCGCTGACTGCTTGTTCATCGCTTTCTCTCGCAGGACGATACACGACCATCAAGGAATACGACGCGGGTGCGGCGAACAGCGGCGCGAACTCGTGGGTGAGCTGGCCCAGATCCGACACGCCGAGGATCAGCATCTGGTCCATGGTCTCGTTCAGCTGACGCTGCAGCTCTTCCGCCGCCGAGCCGAACCGCAGCTCCGTACGCATCTCCAGGCCGTGCACGGCCTGCGCCTCCGAGCGCGCATCGAGCAGTGTACGAACGCCGAGCGGCCGCTGCGCGTCACCGCTACGACCTTCGGGAAGGATGCCGACGTACACAGCTTCCGCCGGGACGTGACGCAACAGACTCGCGGCGACGGCCAGCGTCGAGCGACGCGCAACGTCGTCGGCCCAGTGAATCAACACGCGCTGCGGCGAGACCGCCTGCGACGGCAGCACCATCACTTCGGCCGCGCCGTTCCACAGCAGCCATTCGATCTGCTTCGCAGCCTTCGGGTGCGCGGCAATCACCGCGACGCCCGAGATGCGCGTCTGCGCGTGGCCCTGGCACGTTGCGAGCACCGGGTCGATGCGCTTGGCGATGCGCGTCTTCATGCGGCCCGCGAGCTCGACCAGGAACGGATGCTGCGAGAGCCGCTCGACTGCAGCGGACTCCGCCGCACACACCGTGTAGCTCGAAAGCGGAGTCGGCAGCACGTGAATGCGCCGCACGCCGATCGCGACCGATTGGCCGAACACGACCGGGAATGAACGTTGCTCGTGCTGCGTCCGGGTGATGTCGAGAATGGCGGCTGTCGCGTGACCTTCCGCATGTGAGCTCGTGCCGATGTGCGCGTCGGACGGACCGCTGGTCATGCGTACGCGGATGCGCTCGAGCGCACCGGTGAACACCAGCTCTTCGACGACGCCGGTCGCAATGTAGTTCGTGCGCAGATTGTCCCGCGTCGGCGCCAGCTCGATCTCTTCCGGCCGCAGCACGGCGACGACCTCGTGCTCGCGCCCGCCTTCCAGCTTCTCGATGCGACGCGCATTGACAGGCGTCGCGCCGAAGCGGATGCCCTGCTCCGTCTGTTTCGCGAGCAACAGGTTTGCGGCGCCGAGGAAGGTCGCGACGAAGCGCGTCGCGGGCCGGTCGTAGAGCTCGTCGGGCCGGCCGCACTCGAGCAGGCGGCCGAGATTCATCACGCCGATGCGATCAGCGAGCGCGAATGCTTCTTCCTGGTCGTGCGTGACCAACACCGTGGTGATCTTCAGCTCGCGCTGCACCTGGCGGATCGTGCGCCGCAGCTCCTCGCGGATCTTGGCGTCGAGCGCGCCGAACGGCTCGTCGAGCAGCAACACTTCGGGCTTGTGCGCCAGAGCGCGCGCGACGGCGACACGTTGCTGCTGGCCGCCGGACAACTGGCTGGGCAACCGATCGTCCATGCCTTCGAGCGCGACCAGCCGCAGCAGTTCCTTGCGCCGCTGCCGCCGGTCTTCGGCGCGCATGCGTCGCACGCGCAGCGCGAACTCGATGTTCTCGCCGACGCTCATGTGACGGAACAGCGCGTAGTTCTGGAACACGAAGCCGACGCCGCGCTGGCGCGCGGAGACGTGCGTGACGTCGTTGCCGTGCAGGGAGATGCGCCCGTGATCGACGCCGGTGAGCCCGGCGATCGCGCGCAGCAGCGTGCTTTTGCCGCTGCCGCTCGGGCCGAGCAACACGAAGAACTCGCCTTCGCCGACTTCCAGCGAAACGTCGTTGACGACCGGCAAGCCTTGATATCTTTTCGTGACCTGGTCGAGGGTGATCGACATAGTGGGCGGTGAGCTTACCGGGCCCAAGGTGTAAGGTCAGTATTGTCGCGGTTATAAAGGGGTTATACGACCCGACAGCGGGACGCGCGCCCCGCGGCCGGCACCCCTCTCAAACATAAGGCCCCCGCCGTTGCCGGCAGGGGCCTCAAAGGGAGGATTTCAGCGCGAACTCAATCGGAATCGGATGCCACCTTGGAACGGTCTTCCTGGAACACGAGTTCCACGCGCCGGTTCTGCTGGCGGCCAACCGGGCTGTCGTTGCTGGCGACGGGCGTACTCTCACCCTTGCCCACCGTACTGATCTGCGAGGCGTCGACGCCGCGCTCGAACAACGCTGCCTGCACGGACTGCGCGCGACGCTCCGACAGGGCCTGGTTGTACTCTGCGCTGCCGACGCTGTCGGTGTTCCCTTCGATCATCACTTTGCGGCTCGCATCTTCCTTCAGCACTGTCGCGAGCCGCTCGATCGTCGCATACGCGCCGGGCTTGAGCGTCGCCTTGCCGGTGTCGAACAACACGTCGCCCAGCGTCACGACGACGCCGCGATCGGTCTTCTTGCCTTTGAGGTCGGCGAGCTCGCGCTCGAGCGCTTTCGCGCGATCCTCGGCCGACTGCGCCTGCGCGGTCGCAGTCCGCGCTTGCTGCGCGTTGCGCTGTGCTTCCATCTGACGCGCCTCGGTCAGCACGGCCTGTCGCTGCGCCGTGCCCTTGTCGACATCGTCCTTCGCTTGCACGGTCAGGATCTTCTCGTTCGCGATCTCCGCATTGCGGTTCGCGACCGTCGCCTCGTATTGAATGTCGGCGAGGTTGCCGTGCTTCGCTGCGAGGGCATTCGCGCGATCCAGCGCCTTGCGCGCGTCAGTGATATTCGTCACTGCAACGCCGGCGCGCGGCGATGCTTCGACTTGCGGCACCACGGCGCGCGCAGTCTCGAGCTCTTCGATGGTCTCAGGCGTCGTGGCGCAGCCAGCGAGGCTCGCTGCGACGGTCGTCGCCAGAAGAATGCTGTACTTGTGCTTCATCGCATACCTCCCGCTCACTGCTGATCGTCAGTGGTGCGATTTTCAGTCGAGTCCGGCAGCGCACCGGACTGGCGCTGCGCTTCCTCTCGCAGCTGCTTGATGCTCGCGAGCAGCTCATCCGCCGCCTTGCGCGCACTCGCGCTCTGGGATTTGGCCACGGCCAGCTCCGCATCGAGCTGCGCCAGCTGCGCGTAGCGCTCGGCAGGCTGTTCCTTGCCGTCCTTCATCGCCTGACGCGCGCGATCGAGACTGTCTTTCGCACGCTGCAACTCGATCGCGCCCTGCTCCGAGTTGCCGATAGTCTGTTGCGCCTGCTGCACCGAACTTTCGCTGCGCGCTACGCGCTCTTTGGTGAGAGCCGAAACGCCCCCGCAGCCTGCAAGCAGCACTGCTGTGAGTGCGAGCGGACCGCCGGCACGTGTCATCCAGGAATTCATAGGCTCGGCCTCCTCCGCAATTCGAAACGTCGTCAGGGGGACCACACTTCGAAACGCATGCTCCGTCGGCGATGTTCCCAGAATTGCGCGCCGTAGATGCTGACAATCTCCGTGAAACGCCGTCAGTTGCGGCGCATTGCTGAAGCGCCGACACTGCGGGCTCCATTACGAGGCGCCTATGTATCGAGCTGATTTCTTCCGGGTCGCAGTGCTCGTTGTCGCGTTCGTCGTCGCTGGCTGCAATCCTCGCGTCGACACTCCGCAGGTCGGCGCGTATCGCGCGGTACTGCGCTTACCGGGCGGCGACACGCCATTCGGTTTCGAAGTCGCGCACGAACAGCAGCAGTACGTGATCTATCTGACGAACGGTAGCGAGCGCACGCGTGTGAGCAATGTGAAGGTCGCGGATGGCGAGCTCACCGCTGTTTTTCCGGGATACGAAAACTCGCTGCGCGCGACGATGCATCGCGACGGGCTCGAAGGCAGCGTCACGCTGATCAAGGCCGGCGGCAAGGAACAGGTCATTCCATTCACCGCGCAGCTCGGCGAGACGTATCGCTTCTATCCGGATGCAGCGACCGACAACGCCGACGTCGACGGCACCTGGGAAGCGACGTTCACCGACGACAAGGGTGAGACGTCGAAAGCAATGCTGCTGCTGAAGCAACAGCACGATCGCGTGAGCGGCAGCGTGATGACGCCGACCGGCGATCACCGCTTCCTCGAAGGACAGATGCGCGGCGACGAGCTGCAACTCTCGACTTTCGCCGGCGGACTCGCGTACCTGTACAAGCTGAAGGTCGACGCGAAGGGCGGACTCGAAGGCGAGTACTGGCAGGGCCTCGCTGCGCACGAGAAGGTTTCTGCACGACGCAACGATGCGGCGACGCTCGACGGCGCCGGCAAGCAGACCGCGATGCGCGACAGCGCGCAGACGCTGAACTTCACGTTCCCCGACGAGGACGGCAAGCCGGTCTCGCTGAGCGATCCGCAGTTTCGGGGCAAGGTCGTGCTGGTGACGCTCGGCGGCACCTGGTGCCCGAACTGCCACGACGAGGCGAACTTCCTGGCGCCGCTCTACCGCGAGTACCGCGACCGCGGCTTCGCAGTCGTCGCGCTGATGTTCGAGCGCCACGGCGACTTCGAGAAGGCGGCACGCGCGGTCCGCGGCTATCGCCAGGACCTGGGCATCGAGTTTCCGACCCTCATCGCGGGGCTGTCCGAGACCGACGAGGCCAGCAAGGCGCTGCCGATGCTGAACGGCATTTACGGCTATCCGACGGCGATCCTGGTCGACCGCAGCGGCCTCGTGCGCAGCATTCACACAGGGTTTGCCGGCCCGGCGACGGGACGGCATTATGATGAGCACGTGAAGGAGTTTCGCGACGAAGTCGAGCAGCTCCTGGCGGTGGAGCCCGCCGGCTGATCGACAAGAAAAAATGGCCATGTAGGGAGTGTCATTCATGAACCATTCACAATCGAACTCGAGCAAGTGCGCACGCGCGCTGCTCGCGGTCGCCCTGCTCGGCGCTGGCGTTCACGCTTTCGCCGCCGATTCCGCGCCACCGGCGCCGATCAACGTGGTCATCATCGATGAGACCGAGAAGGGCTACGACCGCGCGATCCTTTACAAACATGGGATCGCATCCCGCGCCAGCGCCTTCAATAAGGGTCCGCATGCGGACGCGCTGTACAAGGCGCTGGGCGACGAGAACGTCCGGGTGCGCCTGGCCACTCCGACGGGCTGCCCGACGCAGGGCACGCGCGAGCCGTGCGCGAACGTGCGGCGAATCAAGGATCTCGATCTGCCCGCCGCGATCGCCTCGGCGAAGGGCGAGACGCTGCTGATCGTCTGGCCCGAGGCCGCGTACTTCAAAGGCGAGGAACTGTTTCTCGCTTACCTCGACGTCGACGTGATACAGAAGGGCAAGGTGATGCCCGGCACCTTCTATGTCGGCTACCGCGACTGGGAGTGCGACGAGCACTGCGTGCCGACAGCCTTCGAGGCGTCCGCAAAAGAACTTTCCGCGATGGTGCGCTACATGCTCGAGCTCGGGCCGGTCGCGCAATCGAAGGCCGTTCCCGCGCCGTGGCTGGGCAAGCCGCTCGTCACGAGCGTCGACAAGTGGGCCAACACCTGCGCCACGAAGCTGAGCAAGGATCGCGTGGTCCGCGAGTACGGCGAGCGCTTCTGGCTGAACGATCCGTCGAGCCGCACGCTCACGTCCGCGGCCTGGGGCGGCTGCAACATCTTCGCGTCCAGGAACTAGAGAGCCTGGTAGGCGGCGAGCGCCGCCTGCCGTGATTCCATGCCATCCTTCGACATCGTTTCCGAGATCAATCCGCACGAAGTGGCGAACGCCATCGACCAGGCGAACCGCGAGGTCGGCACGCGCTTCGATTTCAAGGGCACGAACGCCAAGTACGAGCTCAACGAGTACGTGGTCACGCTGAGCGCGCCCGCGGACTTCCAGCTCAAGCAGATGATGGACATCCTGAAGCTGAAGCTGACCAAGCGCGGCATCGACATCGCGTGCATGAAAGTCGACGAGCCCGTCATCACGGGCCAGAGGGCGAAGCAGATCGCCACGCTCCGGCAGGGCATCGACACCGAGCTCGGCAAGAAACTCCAGCGCCTGATCAAGGATTCCAAGCTCAAGGTGCAGGCCGCGATCCAGGACAAGCAGGTGCGCGTGACGGGCAAGAGCAGGGATGACCTGCAGTCGGCGATCGCTCTGATTCGCGGCAGCAAGCTGGAGCTGCCGATGCAGTTCACCAATTTCAGGGATTGAGCAGGTAAGAACGACCTGTAGGTCGGCCTTTAGCCCGACTCTCTTCGATTTCAAACCTGCACGTTACCCCCGCCCGACTGACATCAAACCGCACTGCGCGGCATCGTTGCTCCCGACCAGGAACCGGAGAGAGATGCCATGTGGACCGCCGCACTGAAGCACGACGCGACCGTCGCGGACGCGACTGTCGCCGAGGGACCGTTGTCCGCGATCGCGCTGCGCCGCTGGCTGCACGGGCGCTGGGCGCTGCTGTTCTCGCATCCCGACGACTTCGCCGCGTACGGCTTCGAGAGCGATCGCTGGCTCGTGCACGTCGAGGAAGCCTTTGCCGCCACTGATATCCGGCCGCTCGCATTCGCGGGCCGGCACGAAACAGGCTGGGTCACGGACGTCGGCGGCTGCACGACTTCGCTGTTGCTCGATGAGATCCAGCGCTATCCCGTCGCCCGCGCTTCACGCGAAGAATCGCTGCGCAACGCAGCCTTCGAGCCCACGTCGCGCTTCGTGATGACGCTCGACGCAGCGCTGCGACTGCGCCGCACGTTCGTCTATACGAAGCAGGATCAGGTGCCGTCGCCGATGGATCTCGCCGTGCTGGCGCAAGGTCTGCGCGATGGCGCTAGGACCCGGCATGCGGTGGGTCGGAGTACGCCTGCCATTCCTTGCCGACGATGAGTCGCGCGCCGCGACCGAACGTCAGGTACGACCACGCCCACTGCACCAGCACCGACAGGCGATTGCGGAAACCGCTGAGGCGATAGATATGAACGATCAGCCAGAACCACCACGCGAAGTAGCCGGCGAGCCGCAGCCGGCCGAACTCGGCGATCGCGCGGCTGCGGCCGATGGTCGCCATCTGCCCGAGATCGTGATAGCGAAATGGTGCGCGCTCGGCGACAGCGCCGCGCTGCACTTCCTTCCGGACGACATTCGCTGCGTAGATCCCTTCCTGCATCGCTACGAGCGCGACTCCCGGTAGCAGCTTGCCCTCGCTCTCTTCGAACCGCGCCATGTCACCGAGCACGAAGATTTCCGGGTGCCCGGGAATCGTGAGATCGGGACCGACCTTGACGCGCCCGACCTGATCGACCGTCGTGCCGAGCGTGCGCCCGACATCCGCGGCGCGCACTCCCGCAGCCCACAAGACAGTCGACGCGGCAACGTTCTCGTTGCCGACGCTGACGCCGCCCTCACCCACGTTCGTGACGCGCGCGTGCGTCCAGACCTGCACGCCGAGCGACTCGAGATCGCGCATCGCGCGCGCGGCGAGCTTGTCGTCGAACGACGGCAGGATGCGCGGCCCGGCCTCGATGAGGATCACGCGCGTCTGGCGCGGATCGATGCTGCGGAAATCGCGCGCCAGCGTGTAGCGGCTCATTTCGCCGATCGCACCCGCCAGCTCCACGCCGGTCGGACCGCCGCCGACCACGACGAACGTGAGATGACGGCGGCGCGCTTCGACGTTCTGATCGCGCTCCGCGGCCTCGAACGCTTCGAGCACGCGCCGGCGAATCTCCGTCGCCTGCGGCAGCGTCTTCAGTCCCGGCGCGTGCCGTTCCCATTCTTCGTGACCGAAGTACGCGTGCTGCGAGCCGCACGCGAGCATCAGGTAGTCGTACTGGAACTCGCCGGCGTCCGTGATGACTTTGCGGCCGGCGACATCGATCTGCTGTGCCTGCGCCTTCAGCACGCGAATGTTGCGCACGCGAGCGAACAGGCTGCGGATCGGCACGGCGATGTCTGCGGGACTCAGCGCCGCCATGGCGACCTGGTAGAGCAGCGGCTGGAAGAGATGATGGTTCTCGCGATCGAGCAGCGTGACCGCGACACCCGGCGTATTGCGCAGCCGTTTCGCGGCGTTCAGGCCGGCGAAGCCGGCGCCGATGATGAGCACCTGTTTCATTCGAAGATCTGCTGCCAGGCCCACTCGACGATCGGCTGCACCCGCGGCGAGACCAGCCGGCTCGCGCCCTCGTAGTCGACCCAGCGGAATTCGTTGTGCTCGGCGCGGCCGAGCGCCTCGATCACGGTCAGCGTCACCGCCGTCGTCTGCGTGCTCGCGATGTAGTAGCGCGCGACTTTGCCGCGGCTGTAGGGACCGGTCTCGGTATACACCTCGCCCCACCCGAACTGCAGGTCGGCGATCAGCGTCTCCTCGCGGACCTCGCGGATCGCCGCGGCCAGCGGCTCTTCGCCGGCCTCGACCATGCCCTTGGGAAAATCCCAGTGATTGAAAGCGCGCAACAAAAGGAACCGCCAGCCCGGCGGCGTCGAGCGAACCACGACTACGCCGGCTGACAGTCTCGTAGAGCGGAGCGGCATGCTCCGAATTATGTAGGTCGGGCTTTGGGCCGACAACCCAACCGGTTACGCCGCCTCCTGGTACTCCAGCACCCCGGCGACGGCATGCAGCACCGAGGCGATGCGGACCGCGCTCTGAATCGCCTCGCGGCCGATGCCGCCTTCGCGCAGCTTGCGCTCATGTGCAGTCACGCACATGCCGCAGCCGTTGACGGCCGAAACCGCGAGCGACAGCAGCTCGAAATCGAGCTTGTCGATGCCGGGATTGCCGATCACGTTCATCCGCAACCGTGCCGGCATGGTCTGGTACTCGGCGTCCTCGACCAGGTGCAGGAAGCGGTAGTAGATGTTGTTCATGCCCATGATGGCCGCCGCAGCCCGCGCCGCCTGTGCGTGCGCGGCGTCGAGCTGCGGCTGAGCCCAGCTCTCGATCGCGCGCACCAGTTGCGGATTGCGCGCGGCAATCGCCGTCGCCAGCGCGAGCGCGGCGATCTGGCGCTCGCTCAGGCCCGGCGCGCCCTGCGTCGTCAGCACGCTGCCGAGATTCAGCCTCAGGTCGCGTGCGTAGTCGGGAAGCTGGTCACGAATGCTATCGAGAGTCATGCGATGCTCCTCAGGCCGCCTGCAGCGTCTCTTCGCCCTTCTGCCAGTTGCACGGGCAGAGCTCGTCCGTCTGCAGCGCATCCAGCACGCGCAGGACTTCCTCGGGGCTGCGGCCGACGTTCAGGTCGGTCACGTACGCGAAGCGGATCACGCCCTGCGGATCCACGATGAACGTCGCGCGCTGCGCCACGCCGGCTTCGGGATCGAGCACGCCGAGCTCGGTGGTCAGCTCGCGCTTGATGTCCGACAGCATCGGGAACGGCAGGTTACGCAGCTCTTCCTTGTCCTTGCGCCACGCCAGGTGGACGAACTCGGAGTCGGTGCTGACGCCGTAGATCACGGCGTCGCGGTCGGCGAACTCGCGATTGAGCTTGCCGAAAGCCGCAATTTCCGTCGGACACACGAACGTGAAATCCTTCGGCCAGAAGAACACGACTTTCCACTTGCCGGGACTCGACGCCTGGTCGAAGGGCTGGAAAGCGTGCGCCAGGTCGTTCGACACGACGCCGGTCAGGGAAAAGTGGGGAAATTTCTGTCCAACGCTCAACATCATCTCTCTCCGGGTGAAGCTTTCTGGGGTTGCGACGCTCATGGTGCGGGCCGACCCTCCATTTTTCCAATCCATTGATCTAAACTGATCCATAGAGACTGGCTATCGAGCCCCCGCCGCCATGAACCTGCGTGACCTGCGCTATTTCGTCGCTCTCGCCGACACGCGCCACTTCGGCAAGGCCGCGGAGCGCTCGTTCGTCAGCCAGCCGACGCTGTCGGCGCAGATCAAGAAGCTCGAGACCTATCTGGGGGTGCAACTGATCGAACGCCAGCCCCGCAAGGTCACCTTGACCGAGACGGGCGCGAAGATCCTGCCGCTGGCGCGCCGCATCCTGCAGGAAAGCGACGAGATCGTCTCGATGGCGCGTAACGAGCACGACCCGCTGTCGGGAAAACTCAAGGTCGGCCTGATTCCCACGATCGGCCCGTACCTGCTGCCGCTCGTGGCGCGCAAGCTGCGCAAGCAGCTGCCGCGATTGAAGCTGCTGCTGTACGAGTATCAGACGCAGCCGCTGCTGGAAAAGCTGCGCGCGGGCGACATCGATCTGGGAATTCTGGCGCTGCCTGTGCCGCTCGATGGCCTGGAAGCGCGCCCGCTCTACGACGAGAGCTTCACGCTCGCCGTGCCGACCCACAGTCCGTTGGCGAAGCGATCCAGCGTCAAACTCGACGATCTGAACGGCGAGACGCTGCTGCTGCTCGAAGACGGCCATTGTCTGCGCGATCAGGCGCTCGACGTCTGCAGCCGCATCGATGTCAAAGAAAGCGAGGACTATCGCGCGACCAGCCTCGAAACGCTGCGGCAGATGGTCGCGGCCGGGCTCGGCATCACGCTGCTCCCGGAACTCGCGACGCGCGGCCCGTTCGGCTCCGGCCATGGGCTGGCGGTCAAGCAATTCGCGCGGCCGGTGCCGTCGCGCAACGTCGGTGCCGTCTGGCGTAAGAGCACTGCGCGCACCGCAGCGATCTCGGCCGTGTGCGACGCGATCAACTCGTCGATGGCGCCCTGAACGGCGATGCCCGAAGCGACCCTTCCCAGCCTTGGCGACCTGCACGACGACCAGATCGTGGCGCTTTTGCGCTCCGGCGCGCACGCCGCGCTGCTGATGGCGTACTTCGGCGAGCAGGAGTATCACGAGTTGTCGCAGCTCGCGAAGCTTGCAGCCACGCGTCGCAATCCGCGCGGCCGCCGCGTGTTCGTGTTGCCGGGAATCATGGGGTCGCGTCTCGGTCTGGTCGCGCGCCGCAGGTATTCCCTGCTCTGGCTGCATCCGACAGCGCTCGCGAACGGCGAGCTCACGCAACTCGCCATTCCCGGCCCGCGTGCGCTGCGTGCTGTCGGTGTGATGTTGCCGGGCTATCTGAAACTGCGCCTGCGCCTGGAAATCGCCGGCTTTCGGCCGCTGTTCTGCCCGTTCGACTGGCGGCACGACATCGAGCGCCTGGCGCGCACGTTGGCGCAGACCATCGAGCGCAGCGGCGAGCGCAAGGCGCTCATCGTCGGTCACAGCATGGGAGGTCTCGTCGCGCGTGCTGCCCTGGCGCACGACAAGAAGCGACGCATCGCCAAACTCATTCAGCTCGGCGCGCCGAATGACGGATCGTTCGCGCCATTGCAGGCATTGCGGGCCGTGTACCCAACCGTACGCAAGATCGCGGCGCTCGATCGCAAGCACACTGCGGAGCAACTTGCGCGCGCGGTCTATCACACGCTCCCGGGCATCTATCAGATGTTGCCCTCGGGGGGCGAGCTGCGCGGCGAGCTCGATCTGTTCGACGCCAAGCGGTGGCCTGACGACGAGCTGGCTCCGGACGCGAAACTGCTCGCGCGTGCGCGCAAGGTTCACGCGCGGCTGCCCGCGGCAGACGAACGTTGCAGCGTGATCATCGGCGCCGGGCAGGAGACGATCGTCTCGGTTGCGACGCGCGGACGTGCGTTCGAGTACGAATATCGCGCCGACGGCGATGGCACTGTGCCGCTCGAACGTGCGCGCTGGTCCGAAGCAGCGACGTGGTTCGTGAATGAAAATCACGGCGCGCTGACCAAGAACGACGTCGTGCTCGGCGCTGTCGCCGACATACTGAAAAGCGGCGACACGCGCCGTCTGCGCACCACGGCGCCGCGTCCTGCCGACATCGCGCCGCGCAGAGTAACCGACGACGAGCTGCGCGCCGCGGCGCTCCACAAGGTGCAGTGGGAAAAGCTCTCGCTGGAAAGCCGGCGCCGCATCCTCGACCCGGTCCTCACCCCGGAATTCCTGGCGCCACCCGCCTGATGCCAAAAGACCGGCGGGGTTACGTCAAACGAGCCGGCGGTGACCTGCTGGGAAAATCCCTCAAGCACCGCTCAGCCGGGACGATAGAGCAGGTGTGGACACACATTCACAACTGCGCTGGCGACTGGCTGCATTGGCAGCTATTGCCCTCAGCGCTTGCGGCGGCGGCGGCGGAGACAGCGCCACACCGACGCCGGGTGCGGGCGCGCCGCCGCGGCCCGTCGAGCAATCGGATCTGCAGATCGCGCAAAGTGTTTACGGCAGCGGTTCGCGCACACCCGCGGGCTTCTATTCCGATCCGCAGCCGAGCGGCTACGGCTACGTTTCGACGCTGCACCTCAAGAACGCCAACGTCGACGCAACCGTCGCGGCGCCCGAGCCGCTGTACGAGCTTTGCACCGACGACTGGAACCAGGCGCTCGCGTGGTCCGAGCTCAGCGCGCAGCACGATCCGCAGTACTCGGATCTCGTCGAGACCCACGACGACCCGCGCTACTTCGAATTCGGCCGCGTGCGCCAGGGCGACCCGACGTTCTACGTGCGCGCGCGTGTTTTCAAATGCGCGTATCTCGACCGCTCGGACACGAACCTGCGCGACACCGCGGGTCCGGCCGGTCTCTTGAATCGCCGCCCGCTGACGGCCGCGGAGCTGCGCGACCTGACCGAGTATCTGTGGCAGTTCACGCTGTACAACAACGTCGGCTACGCGGTGTTGAAGAGCAGCGGGTCGTCTTCAGGAAGCGAGCTGATGCATACGCTTCATATCGGCAGTCTCGTGCGCAGCGCGGTGTCGAGCAGCTGCGATCGCGTCGATGTCGTCGTGTGGCGCCACACGCTGAACACGACGAGCGGAGAGATGGAGCTGGAAGTGCAGACGCTGTGGAGTTTCGGCGCGCACGAAGCGGCCGGCGTCGTTACGCTCTGCTCGGGGTAGGTCACTATCGGGCGAAGCCCGATCCCGTGATCATGTCCCGGAACGTGTCCTGGTCGGCCTTCATGCGGAATTTCACGAACGGTCCCTGCGCCGTGTAGCGGCTCGCCTCGAAGTCGTCGTCGCGGAAGCCCGCGAAGTTGTAGCCGATCGAGACCCACACGTTGCGCGCCACGGTCACGCCGAGATCGACGCCGACCGACTGGTCGCTCACGCCCGATTCGAGCGAGCTCAGCATCGTGCCGTGCAGGCCGACGTCGAAGCGCAGCGTCAGCTCGCGCCGCACGTCCACACCGTAGAGCGTCGAAAGTCCGCTGTAGCGCTCGCCATCGAAAGTGCTGCGCACATAGCGGCTGCCGAACTGCAGGCCGAGCTGCGTGCGCGTGTCGAGCTGCCAGTTCGCGTTCAGGTTGTTGATCGCGCGCGCCGACTCGATGTCGCTCGACGCGTCGCTGTGCGCGTCGTGCTTCAGGTCCAGGCGATCGAGGATGATCCACGCGCTCGTCGCCGGACGATAGCTCCAGCCGAGCTGTACTTCGCCCGCGGTCGCAGCCGCGCCGGTTGCGAACGTCGAGTCGAACCAGTTCGCCGTCATCGAGAACGCGTGGCCCGCGACCGGCTCGCGATAGAAGCCGCCCGACACGATGCGCCGGTCTTCGGCGTCGGAATGGCGGCTTTCCACGCGCGAGGTGAACGTCCACAGCTCGGTGCGATACAGCGCGCCGACGAACGTCGCGATGAAATCGCCGTCGAGCGTGCCGGACGCAAGCGGCACGCTCGGGTTGAACGGCTCGACGGCGGGGGCGCCGGCCGGCGTGATCGTCTTGCTTTGATCGACACCGAAGTCGAACATCCAGCGTTCGTTGAGCTGCCAGCCCTGCGTCAGGCCTGTGTTCGCGAACAGGCGCGGACCGTACTCCGTCGCGCGTTGGTTGATGCTCGTCTGCAGTTGCGCGCGCTGCCACGGCGTCGTGCGCACGCCCAGGCGCGTGGTGTCGGCATCGAACAGGTCGCCGTTCGCGTGCTCCCATTCGCCGAAGAACGTCGTGCTCGGCCGCCAGTGATAGTCGATGCCGACCACCGAGCGCTCCGGGAAGTCGACGCTGGAGTTCTTGCCCCCAAGCGCGAAGTCCTGCGACGCGCGCAGCGTGATCAGATCCTTGAACAGATCGAGGCTGCCGTTGACGAACGCCAGCTCCGATTCGGTGTCGCCATTCGGCAGGCCGGTATCCGCGACGTGACGCGCACCGGCGCCGATCGAGTAGTCGTCGGCGTCGCGGCGCAATTGCGCGCTGACGAGTTCGCGTTGCGCGCCGGTCTCGAGCACCTCCTGCCGATACGTTTCGCCTTCGGCCGTGAAGCGCTCGGTCAGGCGATAGCGGCCGTCCACGCCGATCTTGCGGGTGCCCGCCTCGCTGCCCGCCTGCTGCCCGACGCCGAAACCCGCTTCCTGCTCGCGCACGTAAGCGCGCGAGTCGAGCCGTTCGCTGACGTGCGTGACTTCGGTGAGATAGGCGTCTGCGCTCGCGGCCTGCAGCGGATCATCCGACTCGCTGCGCGCCACTTCCGCGCGCAGCTCAGTTGCGGCGCCGAGCTGCCAGCGCAGATCCGTACCGGCGATCTGCGTGTCGCCCGTCGTCGCGCCTTCCTGGATGTAGCTCGCGCCGATCTCGACGCTGTCGTTCGCGAGTTTGACCGAGGCGCGGCCGCCGGCGGTCATCTGCGCGTCGCCGCCGTTGAGCACTTCGTACTCGGCGATGATGTACACCGGGTTGAAGTTCGCATCGCGGCTCGGCACGGGCTGCT
Source organism: Steroidobacteraceae bacterium (assembly GCA_036004505.1). Lineage (GTDB taxonomy): Bacteria > Pseudomonadota > Gammaproteobacteria > Steroidobacterales > Steroidobacteraceae > Steroidobacter. Next base: position 27,681 of record DASYRK010000106.1, on the reverse strand, counting down.
TGAAGAACAGCGTGCCGTTCAAATAGTCGATGCTGTAATCGACGAACGGCGACAGCGGCCGCGACTCGACCACGACTTCGCTGCGGAAGCGGTCGCGCACTTCCAGCCGGATCTTGTCGCTGTTGAGGATGATCGGACGGCGCGACAGCCGATACAGGCCCGAAGTGCCGTCGCCCTGCAGCTCATCCTTCACGTAGCCCTGCTCGGACTCGGCGGCAAACGCGCTGTAACCGAAGCGCTCGCCCGCGTAGTCGGACTTGAGGCCGGTGAACGTACGGCTGTAGCGCGTGAGCTCGGTCAGCGTCAGGCCGGTCTCGAAGTCGCCGAACAGCGCCGCGAACTGGCGGCGCTCGATCTTCACGAACAGCTTGCGCGAAGTCGCTGCTTCGAAGCGCTGCTCGGTCGCATCGCCATAGAGCGTGTAGAAGCGATCCGGCTCGACCGTGCCGAGCAGCTTGTCCTTCGCGACTTCGTGATCGCGCGCCGAGTCGTAGGCCGCGGTCACCAGGTATTCGCCCTTGATCGCACCCTTGGCGAAGAACGCGACACGGCCGTCGCTCGCATAGCCCTCTTCGAGGCCCGCGTCCGCCGCCGACTGCATGTTGTCGCTGATCGTGCGGTACGCAGCGGTGTTCTCGGTGAGACCGACCAGGATCCAGTCGCGCGCCTGCGGCTCCAGCCACACGCGGATTTCCTGCTGGCGGCGCTCGCTGAAGCGCAGCCGCAGGATCGCGGTGCCGGCCTGTGTCGTCGGCTCCAGCTCGAGGCGCGCCAGGCCGTCGGCGTCGACGCTGAACGTCGGCTCACGCGTGCCGACTGCGACCAGCTTGTTCTCGTTCTGGGATTCGATCTCCCACCACGAGCGATACGGCGCCTGCACGCGGAACGAGCCCTGGGTGCCCGGGCGTGCCGGCTTGCCCGAAGAGTCGATCATGCGCACCGCGATCACCGGATGCGTGCGGCCATCGGCAACCAGCGTCGAGGCTTCGCGCACGATCTCCGCGCGCACCGCGCCGCCCGAGTAGTGCACCGTGCGCGTCATGCGTTGCAGCTCGTTGCCTTCGCCGTCGCGAACGATCGCGACCAGCTCATTCGTGCCGTCGCGCAGGTCGACGCCGCGCCAGCGGCTGACGCTCACGGTCTTCGCTTCGTTGGTCTCGACGCCGTCGAAGTTGAGCGGGCTGACGACCGCGCCGTTGGTCTGCAGCTCGACCGTCTGCGTCGGCGAGTGCAGCACGACGATGCGGATGCTCGGAATCGACGGATTGTCGTCCTCGGCTGGGAGGAGCCACGCAGTGCCCGGCTGCAAGGTTTCGATGTCGACGTCGCGCTTCAGCGGCGCGCGCGTCGCGGGTTTCGCGACCGGCGCGGTTGCAGGCGTAGTCGACGCCAGCGTGCCGGTCGTTTCGACCTGCGCCTCGGCGGCGGCGGTCTTCATGCTGAGGCTGCCCGCGGCGAGGATGCGCAGACCTTCGATGGCGATGTCGACGCGACGATTGAGCGCGAGACTCGCCGGATCGTGACCCGCCGCGAGCGGCTCGTCGGCGCCGTGACCTTCGATCGTCACGCGTGACGGGTCGATCTTCAGGCGCTCGACCAGATACTTCGCAACCACTTCGGCGCGAGCGCGCGACAGCGCGTAGTTGTCAGCGTACGTGGCGCGACTGCGAGCAGCGATCAGCAGCTGATCCGAATGACCGACGGCGGTGAGACGCAGGTGACTGACGCCGTGCCACTCGGCCGCAATCTTGTCTAGCTGTGCCCGGTCGGCGGCCTGGATCGCCGCGTCGAGCACATCGAAGCGCGGCGTGAAGCGATACGACGCGCTCTCGAACAGCATCTCGCCGCGCAGGATCACGTTCTCGACCGGCGCGGTGCGCTGCGCCGGGGCGGACTGCGTGTCGAACATCGTCACGGCCTTGACCGAGATCGCGCCGCTCGCCCCCGCGGTCGACTGCGTGCGCAGCGTCAGCTTCGCCTCGCGATCGACATTCATGTCGCCGAGCGCGAAGGTGAGCACGTTGCTGCTGATCGCAGGATCGGCGACGGGCTGACCGTCGAGCTGCGCGCTGCCCGCCTGATACTCGAGCCCTTCCGGCAGCATCATCATGACGCGCGCCGCGCGGATCGGGACTTGGGCGACGTGCAACTTCGCCGTGTGCGTCAGCTGCGTCGGGCCCGCGACGGCAGTTTCGAGCTGCAGCGCCACGCGGCCTTTCGGCACGAGGCGGCGCGCGAGCACGAAGTCGCTGCGCCACAACGCGCCGCCGCGAACATCGACGAACTGCGAGTACGCGCGGCCGGCGTTGCGCACGCTGTCGCAACCCGCGAGCTGATGGGTATCCGGGACCGTGATCGTGTCCATCTGCACGACGTGCGAGCCGGGCGCGACGTCTTCGAAGTGGTACTTACCTTCGTCGTCGGTGACCGAGTAGCGGCCGTCTTCGAGATACACGCGCACGCCAGCGACGCCTTGGAGCTGCTGCGTCGGGCGGGCGCAGTCGCCTTCGACGACGCGGCCCATGACGATGGCGCGATCGCGGAACAGCTCTTCGCGCAGCTGGATCGTGGCCTGCGCCGAGTTCGAAGCGAGTCCGTCGGGACCGATCGCGCGCGCCGCGTTCACGAGCTGCTTGCCGCGAGCGCCGGCGGTGATCTCCACGACGTAGCGGATCTCGAGACGCTGGCCCGGGCCGAGCGCGCTGCTCGTGAAAGTCAGTGTGCGGCCGTCGGCCGAAATCTCCGGATCGGGTGCAACGGCAGCGCCGATCCGCGTCGAGCCCGGGCGATAGCGCGCGCCGAGCGGCAGCTGGTCGACCGTTCGCACGCTCGCGACCGCGGCGTTCGTGGCGGTGTTCTCGACCGTCAGCTGGTACTGCACGAAATCGCCGATCGCGGCGACAGTCGTCGTGGTCGTCTTCTGCACGAAGAGTTGAGTCGCCGCCGCGTCGAGCGGCACGTCGATCGCAACCGCAGGCGGCGTATCAGCCGCAAACGCTGCGCCGAACGAGCCGGCGCTCAGGCGATACGGACCGCCCGGCGTCTGGCCGAGCTCCGCGAGGCTGAGCGTCGACGGGAATGCATGGCCGGCCGGCGGATCGACCGCGAGCCGATAGTTGCCCGGCGCGACCAGCGGAAAGCGGAACACGCCCGCCGGCAACGTGTAGGTCGTGCCGCCCGCATCGGTGACCGGCGAGCCGGTCAGCATTTCGGACGGGTACGTGCTGACGCCGTCGTCGCCGACGACAGCGGCAGGCAGGCCGGTCGTCGCATTGATCAGCCGCACGCGCGCGCCGTTGACCGGCGTGCCGGTGCGCGAGTCGAAGACCAGGCCGTAAGGATCGACCAGCGCGCTCGCGCTGCTCGTGTCGTTCGCGTCGGCCGCGTCGACGTACACGGAATCGATCTGCGCATTGCGCTCGACTTCGAGCACGCAGTTGCCGGCCGTGACCGCGGCCGCGCGGGTCTGGATGTAACCGACGAAGACGCCGGTGTTCGGACCGGTCTCGGAGATGCGCAGCGTCTCCGCGTCCCCGCCCGGCGTGCGCAGCCGCACGTTGAGATGATCGACGGCGGCCGAATCGAAGTTCTGATCGGCGTCCGTGACGCGCACGAAGACCGCTTCGCCGCCGTGCAGCGTCGCCGTCGACGCCAGCGGAATGGGCTGCGAAGGATCGAGCGCAGTGCCGTCGGCCGTAACCGGCGGCGGCAATGTCGCCATGCCGCTCGATCCGGTGCACTGAGTGGGACCCGCCATGCTCGGCGTCCCGGCGCTGCTGGCCGCGGCGCGCAGAATCGCGAGCGCCGATGTCGAAGGCGGCGGCGAGACGATCGCGGAGACCTGATTGGTGGTGACGGTGGTCGGCGTCCCGCCCGCGCCGACGAAAGAAACGGTCGCGACGTTATCGATCGCCGTACCGGCCGGCGTCGCAGTTTGCGCAAGAGCCGGTCGGGAGACCATGAGCAGACTGGCGAGCGCACCGAGCGCCAGGCGCGCAAACCACGCGCCCATAGATACACCGAGGGCGGGACGGTTATTCACCGTCCCGCCCGCGTTGTGTATCACAGTCTGCAGTAACGGACTGAGCATCGATCAGTTGTTGATCGTTACCCGGAACGTGACCGTCGCCGCGCCGCCGCTGGCCGCGACAGCGCCCGCACTGACCACCACTCGCGCCGGCGGACCGGCGATGAAGTTGGTGTCAGGCAGCGAGCCCGCGTTCAGCGTGATGCTGCCCGGGACGAACGTCGTGTTCGCCGGAATGTCGTCGCTCACGGTCACAGCGCCCGCGGCAGTCGTCGTGCTGTTGTTGGTCACGACGACCGTGTACTCGATCACCGCGCCCGGGATCGCCTTGCGGTCGGCGCCCGTGCCGTTGAACGGATCGCTGATCACGGCCGCGGTCTTCGTGACCGTCAGCGCCGCGGAGCGAATCTCGTACTGGTCGGCCGCCAACTCGGTGGCGTCACGGCCCGCATCGGCGAACACGATGTCGACCGCCGCCGGGTTGTCTGCGCCCGCGGTCTGCGTCGCCAGCGTCGCACCGGCCGTGCCCGGCACGGCCACGCGCGCCTGCAGGCGCACGTTGGCGTACTGGCCGTTGGTCGCAGCGACCGGGATGTCGGCGACCACGAACACGACGACGCTCTCGCCGTCGGCATCGGTGATCAGCGAATCGATGTTCGTCGCGGCGTCGGTGCCGGCGTCGTACGTGCCGTTGCCGTTGCTGTCGACGAAGATGCGCAGGTTGTTGACGTTCTGGTCGTCGGTCTGCGAGAAGAGCGTCGCGCCGCTCGCCTCGTTGGTGACCGACAGCTGGTAGCCCTGGGTCGAGTTACCGGTGTTGCTGACGCGGAACGCCGTGACCACGTTGGTCTGGCCCGGCGTGGTCTGCGTCGCGTTGCTGCTGACCTCGCTCACGGTGAGGTCGATGCGGTTGTCGACCACGAACGACGCTGCCGCGCTCGTGATCTGAGTCTGGCTCACGCCGCCCACGCTGTAGTCCACCGTCGCCTGGTTGCTGATCGTCGTGCCCGAAGGCGTGCCGACCGCGTACGCGCTCTGCAGCGCGCCGACCGAGGACAGTGCTATCAGCGCGAGGCTTGCGTGCTTGACGTGCCTGGCGATTGTCATTGCAGATCTCCGTAGTGATACACACATGGCAAGGAAAACCTGGTGCCGTCGCGCGCCCTTGCCAGACGCGCCTCGGCTATTCCTCAAAGCGTTACTTGACGACCGCGCGATAGCGGACGAACGCGGTCGCGCCAGGCGCAAACGCGTTCTTGTAGGTCCAGCGGATCGCGCGGTACTCGTCGGCGCGCGCAGCGCGCGACGTGCCGTCTGCGGCGCGGACCGACAGATCCGACGCGCCTTTGAACTCCTTGCCGTCGAGCGAGTAGGCGACGTCGGCGCCGCTGCCCGTCGCCGAGCCGGTGACGTACGTCATCTGCTCCGGCACGGGATTGGCGATGACGACGTTGTCGGTGGCGGTCTTGCAGACGTTGGTGGCGGTGATCGTCCAGACGACTTCGTCGCCGGGCACGACCTTGCCGGCCGGCGCGAGGCGCTTGACCTTCTGGCCCTGCTCAACCACTTCGTGCTCGGTCTCGGCGCTGGTCTTCAGCTCCACGCACGCCTTGTCGGCGGCGTAAGCGCCGGTGCTCAGCGTCAGCAACACGGCAGCGACGATTGCGTTCTTCCCGTTCATGTCCCTTCTCCTCAGCTCGGTCTCGATGAATCAGTGGATGGTCACGGCAAACTCGATCGTCTGCGGCCCGGAGCCGCCCGTGAGGTTGCCGAGGGTGATCCGCACTTCGGGCGCGGGTGTGGAAACGAATGTGCCGGCGTCGGCATCGGCGCCGTCCGAAAGCGCTGCGCCGTTCAATCGCAGCGAGCCGGCAACGAAAGTCGTGTTCGCGGGAACGGGGTCGCTGAAGACGGCGGCGTTGGCGTTGCCGGCGCCGCTCGCAGTGACGACGACCTGGTAGTTGATGCGTGCGCCCGGCAGCGGGCGCGCGCCGCCGAACTGATCGACGATCGTCTGCGACTTCACTGCGGTGAGCTGCACGTCTGCGACGAGGTATTCGCCGAACAGCAACGCGTCGCCGCCGGTCGTCCCCGCGACTGCATCGACACCACCATCGCCAGCACCGACGAACGCCGTGCCCGGCGCGCCAGTGCCGGTCGCCGCTGCAGCGGTCAGCTGACTGCGGCCGCGATTGCCGTTGAGCACCGTGTTCGGAATGTTGTTGACGACGATGAGACGCACGCTGGCGTCTGCGGCCAGCACCGGGTTGTTGACGCCGGGGTTGTAGGCCACGTCGCCGCCGGAGAAGTCGCCGCTGTTGTCGGCGTCGAAGTAGATCGCCGGCGACGCCAGCGTCGGATCGAAATCGTCGCCCGTCACGCCGGCGCTCAACGCCGTGAGATTGAAAGTCTCGCTGCCGTTACCGGTGTTGGTGAGCGTGTAGACCAGCTCTTCGGCCGTCGCGCCCGGCGAGACGGTGACGGTCGGAGCAGCAAGCGTCAGCACCGCGTCGAGGATCTCCGCGACTCTGACCGATGTGGTATTCGACGAGGTGGTGACGGCGGAGCCGCCGACCGTGTAACTGACCTGCGCCGTGTTCTGAATGTTCGTGCCGGCAGGCGTGCCGGCCGCATGCGACGCGAGCGGCGCGCCCAGCAATGCGACCAGTACAGCCGACACTCTCAAAACATTCAGAGGAACCCTGACCATTGCACCCTCCCGATGAACCGCAAGGTCGCGCGCACACGCGCGGAGGGGGCTGTTCGCTGGGCGCTCAGCTGCTCAATCGTTCTTGATGTGACCCCTCCACTCGCTAGTGGGCGTTTCCTTTCGTGGGCCGATGTTTGACAAATCCCAATACGGAATTGTGGGTTCGGTCGCAGTTCGTTGCTGCAGCGCTCAAGTTTCCCGAGGAAGTGACGACGGGATCGCGCTTTTGACGCTCTTCTGTCAAATCGCGCGCTGGCGGCGCTGGAAGCAGTGCGACATGCGTTCGCAAAGATGTGTGCGATGCGCACGGGAGCGCGCGAGAACTATGCACGGAGGGGTGACGAAGTGACGAAAGTCACTTCCCGTAACTGCTTCTCGATCCACCGCCTCTGTTGCCATAAGCGCGTCAAACTGTGAACGCTTCGAAGTGCTGGTGCTGTAGCGTTAACTAGGCTGCGCAGGATGTTTTTTCGTCGCGCGCAACTCAGTCTTCAGCGGGCGGCCCTGGTCGGGGCCGCGCTGGTGTTTACGGGTCAGGTCGGCGCCGCGACGATCACGGGAACGGTGTTCGAGGATCGCAACTACGGCGGCGGCGCGGGCCGCTCGCTGCTCGCTTCCGGTGGACAGCCGCTCGCCGGCGTGCGGGTCGAGCTCTACCGGCAGAGCAACGGCAACTTCGTCGATTCGGCTACGACCGACGTGAACGGCCTGTACAGCCTCAGCAGCGGCAACAACACCAACATCGTGATCGTGCGCGTCGTCAACGGCTCGGTTCGCTCGGTCCGCACCGGCGGCAGCTCGTGCACGACGTGCGTGCCGGTTCAGACGTACCGCACCGACGCGTCGAGCGGCTCCGCGAGCGCCGTGACGAACAGAGTAGGCGGCGAGAGCCCGGCGCTGAGCGACGCGGCGCAGAACACCGGCAACTACAGCAACCTCAATACAGCGTCGCAGGCAGCGCAATCGATCACGACCGTCGCGCCTGCGACCAGCGGTGCAACGATCAGCGGCGTCGACTTCGGTTTCAACTTCGACACCGTCGTGAATACTCGCGATGCGTCGAGCTGTGCGTCGTCCGGCTCCGGCAGCACTTTCCATCCGTGCCAGGGCAACCTGCGGCAGTTCATCATCAACTCCAATGCGCTCGGCGGCGAAGGCGCGCTGACGCAATCCGGCAGCGGACAGCTCGACGGCTCGACGTCGACGCTGCCGTCGGGCTCCGAGTCGAGCATCTTCATGATCCCGAGCACCGCGCTGACGAGCGGCGTTGCGACGATCACGCTCGCAAGCGCGCTGCCCACGGTGAGTGGTGCAAGCACGCGGCTCGACGCGACGACGCAAACGGTCAACATCGGCAACACCAACAGCGGCACGCTCGGCACCGGCGGCTCGGTCGGCGTCGACGGCATCTCGCTGCCGCTGTTCCAGCGGCCGGAAGTGCAACTCAACTGCGGCGGAACCGTGCTGACGCTGAGCGGCAGCACGCAGACGATCAGCGGCTTCGCGCTGCGCCAGGGCTACATTCTGTTGTCAGGTGTATCGGGCACCGCGCGCAACAATCTCGTCGGCATGACCGCGACCGGCTCGAGCGCCGACGATTCGCCGGACGCCTACGGCATCACGTTCTCGGCGACCGGCGCGACGGTCCGCAACAACTTCGTGACGGTCAACAACTCGTCGATCCGCAGCGACGGCGGCAGCACGGGCTCGATCGTCACGCTGAACGAAGTCGCGCGTCCGAGTGCCGGCCACACGAACACGTTCGACGGCATCCTGCTGATCAACGGTGCGAGCAGCGTGCAGGTCGTCGCGAACCTGGTGCGCGATCAGCGGGGCGGCGGCATCGAGCTCGGCTTCGGCGCGGCAACCGACAGCTATGCGAACGTGCAGGTCACCAACAACACCGTGCAGAACAACGGTTTCGATTCGGGCTCGACGCCCTCGACCGAGCGGCTCGGCATGGTCGGCTACAACTACACCGGCAGCAACGTCGTGTTCTCGCGCAACCGTGTGCAGAGCAACGGCGGGCCGGGCATCGTGCTGCTCGGCGTGAGCGGCACGATCGTGAGCCAGAACAGCTTCAGCTCGAACGGCGGCGCCACCGCGGTCAGCGGGCTGGCGATCGACCTGGATCCGACCACGCGCGATCCGAACTCGCTCGGCACGCCGAACGGCGTGACGATCAACGACGCGAACGACGCCGACAGCGGCCCGAACGGCCTGCTGAACTATCCGGTCATCACCTCGGCGATCATCGCCAACGGCGAGCTGTCAGTGACCGGCTTTGCGCGGCCCGGCAGCGCGATCGAGCTGTACGCAGCGCAGTCGCCCGCGGATCCGAGCGGCTTCGGCGAGGGCCTCACTTATTTGACGACGCTCACCGAGGGCGGCGGCACCGATCTGAATACGACGACCGGCACATACGGCCCGGCGGCAATCAACGGACTCCTGCAGGGCACCGACACCACGAACCGGTTTGCGTTCCGGATGGCGATCCCGGCGGGCGTCAGCATCGGCTCGGTGCTGACGAGCACGGCGACGCTCAGCGGGCAGACGTCCGAATTCGGCGGCAACGTGGCGGTCACATCCGGCCCGACGCTGACGCACCTCAAGTCGGTCTCGGTGCTGAGCGACCCGCTCAACAACACCTCCAACCCGAAGAGCATCCCGGGCGCGATGGAGATCTACACCCTGCGCCTCACGAACCAGGGCAGCGGCACCGTCGACAACAACACCGTCGCAATCGTGGACGCGGTTCCCGCCAACACGGCGCTCTATGTCCAGGATCTCGGCGTCGCCGGCTCCGGACCGCTCGCGTTCACGAACGGCACGCCGTCGAGCGCGCTGACATACACGTTCTCGGGGCTCGCCAACGGCGGCGACGACCTGGAGTTCTCCAACAACGGCGGCTCCAGCTGGGCCTACACTCCCGTCGCGAACGCCAACGGCTGCGATCCGGCCGTCACACATATAAGAGTGAAGCCGAAAGGGACGATGGCGGCGGCGAGCGGCGCGGGAAATCCGTACTTCGAGGTCAGGTTCCGCGTACGAGTGAACTAGCCGCGGTCGGCGGTTGGGTATAGGCTTGCCGTTCTTTTAGCAGAGCGCCACAGCGGGGCGTGGGACTGAGTAACGGTGGAACCGACCGATACCGGAAATCCTGATTACTATCATCGCGTAGTCGACTGCCAATGGGCCTGCCCGGCCCATACCGACGTTCCCGAATACATTCGGCTCATCGCGCAGGGCCAATTCACGGAGGCCTATATGGTCAACCGTGAGTCGAACGTTTTTCCCGGCATTCTCGGCCGCGTCTGCGATCGCCCGTGCGAGCCGGCATGCCGCCGCGGGCGCATCGAAGCCGAGCCGGTCGCAATCTGCCGGCTGAAGCGCATCGCCGCCGATCATCGCGACGACGTGCGCCCACTGCTGCCGCGCGTGCCGAAGCAGAAGAACGGCAAGCGCGTCGTGTGCATCGGCGCCGGACCTGCCTCGCTGACGGTCGCGAACGACCTGATGCCGCTCGGCTACGAAGTCACGATCCTCGAGAAATGGGGCACGCCCGGCGGCCTCATGCGCACGAACATCCCGGCCTTTCGCCTGCCCGAGCACGTGCTCGCCGAAGAGATCGGCTACATCGTCGATTTGGGGGTGGACCTGCGTCTGTCCTCGCCGGTGACGAGCATGCAGCGACTGCTCGAGACGGGCGAATACGACGCAGTCTTCGTCGGTAGCGGCGCGCCGAAAGGCAAGGACCTCGACTTGCCCGGGCGCCGCGCCGCTGCGGCGGTCGAGCAGCACATCCACATCGGCATCGACTGGCTCGAGTCGGTGGCGTTCGATCACATCAAGGCGATCGGCCGCACAGTGCTGATCATCGGCGTCGGCAACACCGCGATGGACTGCTGCCGCACCTCGCTCCGCCTCGGCGCGAACGACGTGAAAGTCATGGCGCGCAAGCCGCGCGGCTTCTTCAAGGCTTCGGAGTGGGAGCTGGAGGACGCCGAGGAAGAGAACGTCGAGATCGTCATCAACCACTCGCCGAAGAGCTTCGTGGTCGAAGGCGGTCGGTTGACCGGCATGCTGTTCGACAAGATGGAGTACGACCTCGACGCGAAGGGCCGGATCACCGCCGAGCGCGTCATCGGCGAGCAGCTGTTCCCATGCGACGACGTCATCCTGGCGATCGGCCAGGAGAACGCGTTCCCGTGGATCGAGAACGATCTCGGCATCGAGTTCGACAAGTGGCACGTGCCGAAGGTCGACAAGGTGACGTACCAGTCGACGCGGCCGGAAGTGTTCTTCGGCGGCGATTCGGCGTTCGGTCCGAAGAACATCATCTGGGCGGTCGAGCACGGCCACCAGGCCGCCATCTCGATCCACCGCTATTGCCAGGGACGCAGCGTGGGCGAGCGGTTGCCGCCCACGATGAAGCTGTCCAGCCGCAAGATGGGCCTCCACGAGTGGTCGTACAAGAACGACTACAACCCGGTCGAGCGCCGGCTGATGCCGCACGTCGACCTGAAGGAACGCTTCAAGAAGGTGAACATCGAGGTGGAGCTCGGCTTCACCGCCGAGCAGGCAGTCGCCGAAGTGCAGCGCTGCCTGAACTGCGACGTGCAGACAGTGTTCACCGCGAAAGACTGCATCGAGTGCGATGCCTGCATCGACATTTGCCCGGTCGACTGCCTGACGATCACGGCCAACGGCTCCGAAGAAGAGCTGCGCCCGCGGCTGAAAGCGCCGGCGCGCAACGTCACCCAGCCGCTGTACATTTCCGCCCCGCTGAAACAGACCGCCCGCGTCATGGTCAAAGACGAGGATGTCTGCGTGCACTGCGGCCTGTGCGCCGAGCGCTGCCCGACGGCAGCGTGGGACATGCAGAAATCCACGATCCGGATCCCCTATGCGAGCGACGAGACTCCTCCATGCTCCACGCAGCAGACTCGCAAGACCGCCTGAACGACTTCGTCATCAAGCTCGCGAATGTAAACGGCACCGGTTCGGCCAGCGCGAACTCGCTGCTGATGAAGTCCATCTTCCGGATGGGCGTTCCGGTGATGGGCAAGAACTACTTCCCGTCCAACATTCAGGGCCTGCCGACGTGGTACGAGATCCGCGTGACGCGCGACGGCTATGTCGCGCGCTCCGGCCGCGTCGACGTCATGGTGGCGATGAACGCGGAGACGTACGCCAAGGACGCCAAGGAAGTGAGCCCCGGCGGCTACCTGGTCTACGACTCGACCTGGCCGCGGCCCGCGCTGCTCAAGCGCGACGACATCACGATCCTCGGCGCGCCGTTCGCGCGCATGTGCATCGAGACGTTCCAGGGCGTGCGCTCGCGCATCCTGCTGAAGAACATCATGTACGCCGGCTTCCTCGGCGCACTGCTCGACATCGACATGGACATCATGCGGGCGATGCTCGGCGAGAGCTACGCCAACAAGAAGTCGCTGCTCGACTCGAACGTCAAGGCGCTCGATATCGGCTACAACTACGCCAAGGAGCACTTCCAGTGCCCGCTGCCCCTGCGCGTGTCGCGCATGGACAAGACTTCGAATCACATCATGATCGACGGCAACACGGCCGCTGCGCTCGGGTGCCTCTACGCCGGCGCGACGGTGGGCGCGTGGTATCCGATCACGCCGTCGACGTCGCTGATGGACGCGTTCCGCAGCTTCTGCGAGAAGTGGCGCGTCGATCCGGCGACCCGTGAGCGCAACTTCGTCGTCGTGCAGTGTGAGGACGAGCTCGCCGCGATCGGGGCAGTCATCGGCGCGATGTGGAACGGCGCGCGCGCCTTCACACCGACCAGCGGTCCGGGCATTTCCCTGATGAACGAGTTCATCGGCCTCGCGTACTACGCGGAAGTGCCGGCCGTGATCTTCGACATCCAGCGCGTCGGGCCGTCGACCGGCATGCCGACCCGCACGCAGCAATGCGACCTGCTGCTGGCGGCGTACGCCTCGCATGGCGACACGCGCCACGTGCTGCTGTTCCCGAACAACCCGGAAGAGTGCTTCTACATGTCGGTGGAAGCGTTCGATCTCGCCGAGCGCCTGCAGACGCCGGTGTTGGTCATGTCGGACCTCGACATCGGCATGAACGACTGGATGTGCCCGGCGCTGAAGTGGGACGACAACTACCGTCCGGACCGCGGCAAGGTGCTGACGAAGGAGCAGATCGAGGGGCTCGAGAAGTTCCACCGCTACCTCGACAAGGACGGCGACGGCATCCCGTACCGCACGCTGCCGGGCGTGCATCCGAAGGGCGCGTACTTCACGCGCGGCTCCGGCCACACGCAATACGGCCAGTACACCGAAGATTCGGCCGAATACCAGATCGTGCTCGACCGCCTGAAGAAGAAATTCGACACGGCGAAGACGCTGGTGCCGAAGGCCGAGTTCACGGGCAAGAACTCGCACGACGTCGGCATCGTGTCGATGGGCAGCTGCGACGGCGCCGTGCGCGAAGCGCTCGACATCCTCAAGCGCCGCGGCGTGCAGCTGGACTACATGCGCGTGCGCAGCTTCCCGTTCGGGCAGGAAGTCGAGGAATTCCTGGCGTCGCATTCGACGCTGTTGGTGGTCGAGCAGAACCGCGACGCGCAGCTGAAGAGCCTGCTCACGCTGGAGACCGCCGTCGAGAAGTCGAAGCTGCGCTCCATCCTGCACTACAGCGGCCTGCCGATGTCGTCGAGCGTCATCGTCGACGGCGTGGTCGCCGAACTGGGCGCCGGCAAGCGACTCGCCAACGTTTCCTGAGTGCATCAACCGCTAACCGTATCTCTCTCCTATGAGCTTCATCGCCAAACCCAAGATCGCCCACCCGTCGCTGCCGCGCAACGCGCTGGGCCTGACCCGGCGCGACTACGAAGGAGGCATGTCGACGCTGTGCGCCGGCTGCGGCCACGACTCGGTGACGGCCGCGATCATCGAAGCCTGCTGGCAGATGTCGATGCGCCCCGAGCAGCTCGCGAAGCTGTCCGGCATCGGCTGCTCGTCGAAGACGACGGCGTACTTCGTGAGCGGCGGTCACGGATTCAACGCCGTGCACGGCCGCATGCCCTCGATCGCGACCGGCGCTGTCGCTGCGAACCGCGATCTGTATTACATCGGCGTCTCCGGCGACGGCGACACGCTCTCGATCGGCTTCGGCCAGTTCGCGCACGCGATCCGCCGCAATCTCGACATGCTGTACATGATCGAGAACAACGGCGTGTACGGCCTCACCAAGGGCCAGTTCTCCGCTTCCGCGGACATCGGCTCGAAGGCCAAGAAAGGCGAAGAGAACCTGCAGCCGCCGGTCGATCCGGTGCTGACGGCGCTGACGCTCGGCTGCACGTTCATCGCGCGCAGCTTCTCCGGCGACAAGGAGCAGCTCGTGCCGCTGATCATTGCCGGGCTCAAGCACAAGGGTTTCGCGCTGATCGACGTGCTGTCGCCGTGCGTGACCTTCAACGATCACGAAGGCTCGACCAAGAGCTACGAGTTCGTGCGCGACCACTACGACGAAGTCGTGCACGCGGACTTCGTGGCGCCGGCGCAGGAGATCACGACGCAGTACGCGGCGGGTGAAGCAATGCCGGTGACGCTGCACGACGGCAGCCGCATCCTGCTGCGCAAGCTCGACCCCGCCTACGATCCGACCAACCGCGCCGCGGCGTACACGTACCTGCGCGACAAGCTCGCGCAGGGCGAGCACGTAACCGGCCTGATCTACATCGACGAAGCGAGCGCCGACTTCCACGACGTCAACAAGACGGTCGCGACGCCGATCAACCAGCTGACGTACGACAAACTGAGCCCGGGCGCGAAGGGGCTCGAAAAGATCATGTCCCGCTACAGATAGCGGGTGCTCCGCGCGGGAGCACTGCGGAGGGGATTCGCGTGCGCCGTCTGCTTCTGGTCATCGCGCTTTTCGGCGCCTGCTTGCCGCTCACGCGCGCCGACGACAGGCCTGCGCAAATGGTCGCCGGCAAGCGCTCGATCGAGGAATTGCTGAGAATTCCCGAGAGCGTGAAACCCGGTCGATATTCGCTTCACTGCGGCGTGCTGATCGGCACGAGCGGCTGGGTGCTGTTCGCCAGGTGCTATTCGCCGACGGGCTCGGCGCCGTACGAACTGCAGAAGGCGGTGATGTATGCCGCCAAGACGTCACTGTTCGTGCCCGCGACTCGCAACGGCAAGCGGGTCGAGGTCTTCACGACGCTGACGGTGGAGGTCGATACCACCCTGGAGGATCCGCTGATCCTGGCCGTGCCGAACGATGGGGCTGACGCTGCAAGATACGGCCGGCTCTACACGGCGCCCCAGCGCTACGGAGGGAGTCATATCAGCCGTCCCGAGCTGTCGCTGCACACGCCGGTGCGTACCGCAGCTGTGTGGATGAGGCTGCAGATCGATGAGCATGGCGTCATGACGAATTGCACGGTGATCAACCACTCCGGGGCCCCGGACTGGTGGGTAGATGCCGTCAACAAAGCTGCGAAGCAGATGACGTTCATCCCGGGATACAACAACGGCAAGCCGGCACCGATGCTCTTCGTGCAGCCGATGCTCTGGCGATACTGACGGCGGTTCCGGTTCTACAGCTCGAACAGCACTTCCGACTTCTCGTACACCTTGCTCACGCGCTCGCCGTCCCAGACGTAAGCGAGCGCAGCGCCAGCCGTCGGAATGCTCACCGCCTGCGGCTTGAACGCCGCGATGCACTCACCGCCTTGGTGGCGCACGCTGCGATAGACGAATCCCCAGTGGCCCTTCTCGCGCAGCGGCCGCGCGAATTTCTGCGGCGTGCCCCAGTCGTCCGGATCGTGCAGCGCCGAGTAGCGCGCCCCGCGGATGTCGAGATGCGGCTTGACCGGCCGGCCCACGTACGCACGCATGTCCACTTCGCACGGCGGCTCCTGGGTTGCCGCGAGGAAGCGGCCGCGATGGAACGCCGTTTCGCGCACTGCGGTCTCGAGCGAGCGCGCCGCGTAGTACACGCCGTAGCTGCCGTCGCTGAAACGGCTCGGCCGGCCGAGGTGCGTGAACGGCGCCATCACGATGCTCGCGCCGGGACCCCGTGCGCGATCTTCGTCGGCGACCACCGGCGCCACGCCGCTCTCGTCGCGCAGCCGGTCGTTCGTCAGGCTTTCGATCTGCCACGCCATCTCCAGCTGACGCGCGCCCACGATGTCTTCGAAGACGTTGACCGGCGGATGGCGGGCGGCAACGACGCGATAGATCTTGTGCCAGCGGAGGCTGACAGCCCGCGGATCGGACATCTTCTCGGCTCTCTTCTTTGGCGTCAGCCGCGCTCGGCGTCCAGGTAGCGGCGCACATCCGCCAGATCGACGACCCGACCGCCGAGCATGCGCTCGAGGGCGGACTTGCCGGCGAAGGCGTACGCGCTGTTGGCCTTCCTGACCCAGGCGTGCGCCGCTTCCGCCGTGGGCAGCAGGATGCGCAGCGCCTTGTAGATGCCCATGACGTAGCTGATGCGCTCGACGGTGTCGGCGGAGAGCCGGGCGGCGCGCTCGCTCTTCCACTTGAAAAAGGTCGAGCGCGGCGGCGCGCCGAGCAGCGTGCGCTCCTCCTCGGCGCTCAGGCCCCAGCGCTGCGTGATGTTGAAGAACGCCGTGAGCGCAGTGGAGCCAAGCTCTTCGGAATCGAGATCGGCCAGGCCGGCGGGGCGGGGTTGCAACATCGGAGCGAGTCCTGTAATGGAGTTATCCTGAAGATACTCCAATAATGGACTGAACGCCATGCCCTGTTGCACGGTTCCCCTCACCGGCCGGCGGGCCGCAGCGCGGCCTGCACTCGCCGCAGCACCCGCCGCGGATGCCGGCCCAGCTCGCGCGGGCAGACCTGCAGCACCGTATAGCCGAGCCCTGCGAGGAAAGCGACACGCTGCTGCTGCCGCTCGCGCTGCCCGCTCTGCGCCAGCAGTTCCACGATCAGCGAGCGCTCGGGGCAGACGTGCGCGACGACGAACGGGCCGATCTCGCAGCGCGTGCTGAAACGATGGGGATGCAGACACGACGATTCGAGCAACCGGCGCAGCCGGTCCTCGATCGCGGAGTGGGCAGTGAACATGCGCGCAGGCTAGCGCTGCGCGGTGCGGATGAGACGGCGATTATCTGGGTCGAATGCCCGTCAAATCAGAATCAGCGCCAGTCGCGGCGCGCCGTCGTGGACCAGAGTCTGCACACGGGAGTCGGGCTCGCTTCGTACGCGCCAACGCGCCGATGTCCCAGGCCACGCTGAATGCAGCGCGGATCGTGCGCCCACTGCATTGCGTAAACGACCGGGTCGAGACTCGCAGTCACCAGGTCGCGCAAATGTCCTCGCCAGCCATCTTTGCTCTTCATACTCACTCCGATTCCCAAGTCGACCCATCAACGCTCGCCGGTAAATCGCAGTTCCTGGTCCTACGCCCTGTAATATCGACTCCCTACTGCCGCCATTTAGCGACGGATGCAGAGAAACGCCTGTTTTCTCTGCGAACTGCGCTGCACATCACATGCGGCGAAAGTGTCACGGTAATTGACCGGCGGCAGCGCGTTGGGTTCCGCGCTGTACATATGGCCTACATCCTGCCCGCGCGGCGCGCGCAGGAAAATTGGCCTTGAGTTCCACCATGCACTACGACTTTCGCACCTGCACAGAGCCGACGTTATGATCGTTTGCGAATCAGAAGGGTGAGGGGGAGCCATGCAGTTCGAGCACACCGACAAGGTCACGGCGCTGATCGCGCGCCTCGAGTCCTTCTTCGACGAGCACATTTATCCGCACGAGAAGGCCGTGTCCGAGCTGGTCGCGCAGCGCGACGGCAAGGCGCGCTGGGAGCCGATTCCGCAGATTGAGCAACTCAAGCCGAAAGCGCGCGCGGCCGGTCTGTGGAACATGTTTCTGCCGCACTCGGCGAGCGGCGCCGGGCTGACGAATCTCGAATACGCGCCGCTGTGCGAGGTGATGGGCCGCGTCGCCTGGTCCGGCGAAGTGTTCAACTGCTCCGCGCCGGACACCGGCAACATGGAAATCCTCGACCGCTTCGCCTCGCCGGCGAACAAGGAGCGCTGGCTGAAGCCGCTGCTCAACGGCGAGATCCGCTCGGCGTTCTGCATGACCGAGCCCGCGGTCGCCTCCTCCGACGCCACCAACATCGAGACCAGCATCCGTCGCGAAGGCGGCGACTACGTCATCAACGGCCGCAAGTGGTGGTCGTCCGGCGCGGGCGACACGCGCTGCAAAGTGCTCATCGTGATGGGCAAGACCGATCCGACCGCGGCGAAACACGCGCAGCAGTCGCAGATCATCGTGCCGATGCAGACGCCCGGCGTGCAGGTGCTGCGCATGCTGCCGGTGTTCGGCTTCGACGACGCGCCGCACGGCCACGCGGAGATCGTGTTCGAGAACGTGCGCGTGCCGGCCGACAACATCCTGCTCGGCGAGGGCCGCGGCTTCGAGATCGCGCAGGCGCGGCTCGGGCCGGGCCGCATCCATCACTGCATGCGCAACATCGGCGTGGCCGAGCGCCTGCTGGAGCGCATCTGCAAGCGCTTGTCCTCGCGCGTCGCGTTCGGCAAGCCGCTCGCCGAGCAATCGATCTGGCTGGAGCGCATCGCGAACTGCCGCATCATGATCGACCAGGCGCGGCTGCTGGTGCTGAACGCGGCGGACAAGATGGACCGCCTCGGCAACAAGGCGGCGCGGCGCGAGATCGCGATGATCAAGGTCGCGGCGCCGGCGATGCTCAATTTCGTCGTCGACTGGGCGATCCAGGCGCACGGCGCGGCCGGCGTCACCACCGACTTCGGGCTCGGCCACATCGCTGCCAGCGCGCGCACCATGCGCATCGTCGACGGCCCCGACGAAGTGCATCGCAATCAGATCGGCCGCATGGAGCTGGAGAAATATCGATGAAAGGCTCGTCGCTGTTCGACCTGTCGGGCAAGGTCGCGCTGGTCACCGGATCCAGCCGCGGTATCGGTCGCGCAACTGCCGAGCGGCTGGCGGAGCACGGCGCGAAGGTCGTCGTGTCGAGCCGCAAGCTCGACGCCTGCGAGGAAGTCGTCGCCGCGATTCGCGACAAGGGCGGCGAAGCGTTCGCGCACGCCTGCAACATCGGCCGCAAGGAAGACCTGCAGGCGCTGGTCAACGCCGCGATCCAGAAGTGGGGCGGCATCGACGTGGCTGTCTGCAACGCGGCCATCAATCCCTACTTCGGACCCATGGCCGGCATGGGCGACGACGCCTGGGACAAGATCATGGCCAGCAACGTGCGCAGCAACTTCTGGTTGTGCAACATGGTGCTGCCGCAGATGGCGGAGCGCGGCGGCGGCTCGATCGTCATCATTTCGTCGGTCGCGGGCTTGCTCGGCACCGCGGTGATCGGCGCGTACGGCGTCTCGAAAGCCGCCGACATGGCGCTGACCCGTAACATCTGCGTGGAGTGGGGGCCGAAGAACATTCGCGCGAACTGCATCGCGCCCGGCCTGGTGCGCACCGACTTCGCCAAAGCGCTGTGGGAAAACCCGCAGATCTACCAGCAGACCGTGCGCGTCTATCCGCTGCAGCGCATCGGCGAGCCCGATGAGATCGCCGGCGCCGCGGTGTTCCTCGCCTCGCCCGCCGGCAACTTCATGACCGGCCAGACGATCGTCATCGATGGCGGCGGCATGGTCGGTCGCGGCTGACGCACAGATGCGAGGCCGCCTTCCGTGGCGGCCAGCGCCCATCGATTCGCGGCGATTCGCACGGGGAGGTCGATCGCCGCCCAATCGAATTCAGAACTCGACGACGCGGTCGGCCGGCTGAGCCATCTTCACCACGTCGTACTTCCCGGGATCCGCGTCACCCGCGCGCTGCGCGTGACCGGTGGCCGGGAAGGCGCCCTGCGGGCGGGCGCTGACAGCCTCGCTGTCCGGACCGCCGCAAACGACGAGAGCGCCGCACGACGCCAGCAGCAACACAGCCATCGCCCAGGTCGACCGCATGATCGTCGCTCCGCAGGTTGGTATCCTGTTCGTATCGGGATAGTAGGCAGCGCGCGGCGGCGAGTCCGTCGCGCTTTTGTCCGGCGACGTACATTTGCGTAACAAATCGCTACCAATGGCGCACACGGCGGCAGCGCGGGCTCTGGAAAAATGCGCGCATTGCGCGGCTCTGCCGCGCGTCGCACAGCGACCAGCACCATGAATCTCACCTTCCGTACAGTCATGTCGCTCCTGACGATGGCCGCTGCAGTCAGCCCGCTGCCGGCTGTTGCCCAGAGTGCATGCACAGCTCCTTCGCAGGACTGCGTCGTCGTCGGCGACCTCAGCGTCTCGCTGTCGTTCGGCGCGGGCACGCGCACGAATCCAGTGAGAGGACGTTCCGACATTCCGCTGTTCGTCATTCCGCAGGTCAGCTACTACGGCAAGCGCTTCTTCCTCGAAAGCCTCGAGCCGGGTGTGACGCTCTACGAGAGCGACGCCAACACGTTCAACCTGATCGCGACGCCGGGCTACGACCGCGTCTTCTTCAGCCGCAGCGATCTGCAGAACGTGATCGTCTCGAACTTCAGCGACAACGTGAGCGGTAACCCGCCGCCGCCGTTGGTCGACCAGTCGTTCCCGGTCGGCCGCCGCCACACGACTTACCTGGCCGGACCGGAGTGGCTGTTCCGCTACCGGGACCTGATCGGCCAGCTGAACGCGCTGTACGAAGTGACGGGACGGCACCAGGGATACGAGGTGCGCGCTGCAGTCTCGGCGCCGCTGATCCAGTCGAAACAATCGCTGGTGATCAGCGGCGGCTGGACCTGGAAGAGCGCCGCGACAGTCGACTACTACTACGGCGTGAACAACCTCTACAAACCCGATGCCGCGTTCAATCCGTTCATCAAGCTGAGCTACGCGCTGCCGCTCTCCGAGCGCTGGACGCTCACGGCATTCGTGCACTATGAGTATCTCGACGACGCCATCGTCGACAGTCCGATCGTGTCCGACCGCGAGGTCATAACCGCGTTTGCAGGGTTCAATTTCAAACTACTGTAAGGCTGCGCTCGCATGTGCCCTGGTGTTGCTGTCCGTGCCAGGCGCAGCCGCCGCTGCGGATCCGGCGCGCCCGCGAATCGAGCTGAAGCTGCGGCCGCGCGTGTGTACGCTGTCAGAAGAAGAGACCGCCTGCACTACGACCGTCCACGCACAATGGCGCTCGTCCCGCAACGAATCGCTGTGCCTGCTGATCGTCGATCAACCGCACATCCGGCGCTGCTGGGAGAATCACGCGCAGGGGGTCTATAGCGTGGAGGTCTCGTTCAGCGACGACCTAGTCGTGGAATTGCGCGATGCCGAGCGCGACAACGTGCTGGCGTCGCAGGCGATCGCCGTCATCCGCCAGGCTCTGCAGCTGCGGCACAAGCGGCGGCCGCCCTGGAGCATCTTCAACTGACGGCGCCACGCACCGCTATGAACGCCACACCGCTGGTCCTGCTCGTCGAAGACGATCTGCGCCTCGCAGAGCTCGTGCGGACTTATCTGCAGGGGAATGGCTTCCGCGTGATCGTCGAGCATCGCGGCGACAACGTCCTGGAGCATTTGCAGAAGGAGCTTCCCGATCTCGTGGTGCTCGACCTCGGGCTGCCGGGCCGCGATGGCTTCGCAGTCTGCAAGGAGCTGCGCGCCGCTTCCGACCTGCCGATCCTGATCGTGACTGCCCGCGACAACGACATCGACCACGTCGTCGGGCTGGAGATCGGCGCGGACGACTACGTCGTCAAACCGGTCGAGCCGCGCGTGCTGGTCGCGCGGATCCACGCGTTGTTGAGGCGCAGCCGCGCCGCCGCGCCGGTCGAGCCACGCATCCTGAAGTTCGGCGAGCTGACGATCAATGCCAGCGCGCGCTCCGTCGCCATCGGCACGACGGACGTCGCGCTGTCGAGCAACGAATTCGGCCTGCTGTTCTACCTCGCCTGCCGCGCCGGCGAGATCCAGTCCCGCGAGACGCTGTACCTGCAGCTCTACAAGCGCGAGTACGACGGACTCGATCGGACGCTCGACGTTCGCGTCTCGCATCTGCGCAAGAAGCTCGGCGAAGCGGGCGCGCCGGACCGCATCCGCACGGTGTGGGGGCACGGCTACCTGTTCTCGTCCGATCCGTGATCATGGCGCGGCACTTCCTCTCGCTCTACCTTGCGATCGTGATCACCCTGGCGGCTGTGAGCTGGGGACAGGAGCGCCTGTGGCTCGCGTACGGCGAGGGCGCGCACGCCAGCCAGGTGCCGCAGGCCGCCGTGCTCTCGGTGCTCGAGCGACAGCTGGCCTCTGTTCCCGGCGAGCAACGTGCAAGCGTAGTGGCGGACGTGGCGCGCGACACGGGGCTCGACATCGAGCTGCTGGAACCGCAGGACGTCGCGGGAGCAGCCGAGATCCCCGCTTTCGCGGGCGGCAAGCCCGTGCTCATGGACGGCGCGGACGGACGAGCCTGGGTGCTGCAGCGGCTCGAGCCGGACGGCCGCGTGCTGGCATTCCGCTTCGAGAGCGAGGCGAAGCGCAGCCTCCTCGACTGGATCCTCGCGTTCGTCTTCTACGCCGCGATCGCGCTGGTCATCACGGTGTGGCTGTGGCCGCTGATGCGCGATCTGCGCGCGCTGGAACATTCGACCGTGAGATTCGGCGATCGCAACTGGAGCTTCGACGCGCGCATCGCGACGCGCTCGCCGGTGTACCCGCTCGCCGCGGCCTTTCGCCGCATGGCGGCGCGCATCGATGGGCTGATCGGCTCGCACAAGGACATGTCGAATGCGCTATCGCACGAAATCAAGACGCCGCTCGCGCGCATGCGCTTCGAGATCGAGCTGGCGCGCGGCGCGGCCGACCGCACAGCGCTGCTGCGGCACCTGGATCACCTGAACACGGACATCAGCGAGCTGAATGCATTCGTGACCGCGACGCTGGAATACGCCGTGCTCGAGCGCGCGGAGTTCGCGCTGAACATCGCGCCGCACGATTTCACCGCGATCATGCCCGCTGTGACCGAGTCGGTGAAGCGCGGGGCGCGCCCGGAACTGACGATCGCGTGCGAAGTGAACGCCGGAGCCACCGCGGTCGTCTGCGACGCGCACCTGATCGAGACCGTGCTGCGCAACCTGCTCTACAACGCGATTCGTTACGCGCAGCGACAGATTCGCGTGAGCTTCGCCGTCGGTGCGAACCAGCAGTACCGCTTGTGCGTCGACGACGACGGGCCGGGTATTCCTGAACCGGATCGCGAGCGCGTGTTTGCGTCCTTCGTGCAACTCGGACGGCCGGCGGGCGAGAAGACCGGCTTCGGTCTCGGGCTCGCGATCGTGCAGCGGATCGTCGAATGGCACGGCGGGAGCGTTCGCGCCGAGCACTCGGAGCTCGGTGGCGCGCGTTTCGTCGCGCAGTGGCGCGCTGCGGAGCCGCGACAAGGATGACCTCGCCGGCGGAGCAAGTCGTCGGCCTCTACGAACGCCACGCCCGCGCGTGGGTCGCAGACCGTCAGCGCGGCGCGTTCCTGCGCCGGCGCGCCGATCGCGAGCTACCTGCTGGATGCAGGCTGTCGCGTCATCGGGATCGACAGCTCGCAGACCATGATCGAACTGTGTCGTGCGCGCCATCCGTACTCGGAGTGGCTCGTTGCCGACATGCGCACGCTCGCGCTCGGCCGCTCGTTTCAGGGCATCGTCGCGTGGGACAGCTTCTTCCACCTCGCGAAGCAGTCGCGCAGTCGTACGGCGCGTCCGGCGCGTGGCCCGCCGACCCGTCTGGCGCCGGGCTGCAGGATGCTTACGAGGGGAAATACGTCAGCGGCATCGATGTGAGCAACGGTGTCATCCTGATCCACTACGGCAACGCTGCGCATACCTTCATAGCCGGACACACGCTGACGCTGCGTCCCGCCGCGGCGGCCGACGGCAGTATCGAGTGGGCTTGCGGTTACGCCGCAGGCAGCGATGCGACGGACATCCAGCCGAAATACCTGCCGACGCTGTGTCGCGAGGGCGGTCAAGTCCAACGCTTGTGATCAAGGGCAGTTTCGCGCGAGTGCAGTAGCGACGCGATCAGCGTTGCAGCCGATCGAAGCGCGTCAGGATCTTGCGCAGCTCGCCGGTGTCGATCGCCGGCACGGTCCGGCCTTTTACGCCGGTCATCGTTTCGGCGGCCACCATCGCATTGACGATGCTTTCCTCGACGCTCTGCACCGTCGCGAGGAACAGCGGATTCAGCTGGCCGTTGGCGAGCGTGCGCAGGTCGAAGCTCTGGACCTGGCTGACGCCCGGATTCGCGGTCGAGAACGCGAGGAACAGATCGCCCGAGCCGTCGCCTGAGTAACTGCCGTTGCGTGCGAGTCCGAGCGACGCTCGGCGCGCAAGGCGCTTCAACTGTTGCGGCAGCAGCGGCGCGTCGGTCGCGACGACGATGATGATCGATCCGGAATCCTGCGCGTCGGGCTTCGCCGCCGGCAGGTACTTGCCGACCGGCACGCCGGCAACGCGCAGCTCGCTGCGAACACCGTAGTTCGCCTGGACGAGCACGCCGACGGTGTAGCGCTGCCCGGCGATCTGCACGACGCGCGAGCTCGTGCCCGTTCCGCACTTGTACTCGTGACAGATCATTGCCGTGCCGCCGCCGACGTTGCCTTCGGCGAGCGGGCCGCCGGCGCGCGCACTGTCGAGCGCGGTAAAGACGTGCTCGGCTTTCACGGGAAACGCTTTGGCGTCGCTGAGCTCGCCGTCCCAGGTCTCGGCGACGACGGGCAGCGACCACCAGAAACCGCTCGGGTCGGGCTTGCCCTGCTTGATGCGCCACGCGATCACTGCATCGCGCACGGTGCCGACGCTGTGCGTACCGGTGATCATCACCGGGCCTTCGAGGAAGCCGGATTCTTCGATCCAGTGCGAGCCGGTCAGCTCGCCGTTGCCGTTGAGGCTGAACACCCCCGCGAACACGGGCTTTTCCAGCGAGGCGCGACCGCGGGGCAGAATCGCGGTGACGCCGGTTCGCACCGCATGCTCACCGGAGCCTTCGATCAACGTCGTGTAGCCGACTGCGACCGGCGCGACGTCGGTAATGGCGTTGAGCGGTCCGGGGGCGCCATCGAAAGGAATGCCGAGCGCGCGGGCGCGAGGATGATCAGCGGCGACCGCCGAGCCGCAACAAGCGCACAGGATGATCGCGAATGGCAGCACTCTCATGCTGCCATTCTAGACCTGCATCAGCCGGTCTTCGCCCGCGGCACGAAGAAGAAGTCGCCGACCTCGTGGCCCGCGCCCTTGATCGACTTGAACTGCGGCGTCTGCACGAACTTGTTTCTGGCCGCCGCGACCTCGACGCGCTTGCGGATTCTGCTGAACAGCTCCGGCGCCGAGAGGATGCCCTGGTTGCCTTCGAGCTCGTCGAGGAACGCGCGCGCGAACACCGAGTTGTTGCCGCCGCCTTCATCGAGCACCGGCTGATCGCCGCCCGAGGCCAGCAGCAGCCGCGAGCGCTTCGGCAGCTTGAACTTGATGTACTCCTTCGAGTACGAAACCTTGTCGTTCAGGAACAGGTAGCTCGGATCGGTGGACAGCAAGCCCGAGTAGCACGAGTCCGCCACCACCAGCACGCGCTTCGCGACGAGGCGGCCGAGATGCCCGGTGATCTGCTCGTTCGGCACCCAGAAGCGATCTTCCGGCGGCGCGTCCGCATTCACGGGCAGCCAGTAGCCGCTTTCCAGCGAGCCGCTCTTCAGGCGCGCGCCGTGGCCCGCGTAGTAGATCAGCACGTTGTCCTCGGGCTTGAGCACCGAGTTCAGGTCGTTGATCGTCTTCAGCATCGTGATGTCGTTGGCGTCGTCGAGGATCTGCACGGTGAAGCCGTACTTGTCCGCGAGGATGCGCGCCGCGCGCGCGGCGTCGTACTTCGGCGTCTGCAGGCTCTCGATCTGCTGGTAGTTCTGGTTGCCGATCACGATCGCGTAATAGCGGCCGAAGTTGATGCCCGAGAGCGTGCGCTCGTCCGCGGTCGGCGGGATCTGCGTCAGCTCAGTCATGCCCGACGGCGTGCGCGTCTTCGGAATGCCGGCGAGACGCTCGGTGCTCTTCTTGCGCTCGCTTTCGAGCTGCGCGATCCACTTCTTGAGCGCGTCGACTTCCTTGCCGTTGTCCGCCGTCTTGTCGGTGGCCGGCTGCTTGGCCAGCTTGTCCTGCATGTCCTTCAACTGCTTCTGCAGCAGTCCCAGCTGCGATTCCTTCTCGGCGATCGCCTCTTCCAGCTGCTTGCGCAGCTCATCCTGCTCGCGCTGCGCGGCGGACACGAAGATGATGTTGTCCTCCTTGATGCCCCAGGCCTGTCGATACAGATTGAGCGCCTTGAGCTGATCCTGTTCCACCCCGAGGCCCTGCTCGTACATCGTTCCGAGATTGAACAGCGCCCGCGAATAGCCCTTGTCGGCTGCCTTCTGATACCACTGCGCGGCCGATGTATAGTCCGGCGGCACGCCCATGCCCCGCTCGTAGATCTCACCGACGTTGGTCATGGCCTCCGGATCGCCGCCCTGCGCGGTTTCCATCCAGATGCGCAGCGCCTGCTTGATGTCGGCGCGATCGTAGGCGACGTACTCGCCGCCGCGGATCGTGCACTCTGCGGTCGTCGTGCGGATCGGCCGGCGCGCCGACAGGAAGGTGCTGTTGCCGAGCTGGCGGACCTGGCCCGGCAACAGGCAGTCGACGATCTCCACGTCCGAGCGCTTCACCATACCCTTGGTGGCCGCCGCCTTGTCGGATTCCGCCGCCGAAGCGACGACCAGCGCGGCCGGCGCCAGTATCAGAGCTATCCGACCGATGACTGACAACCTGATCGTCTTCATTCCGATCTCCCGGCGGGGTGCCGTTCTCAGAAGCTTCTCTGGAAGCGCAAGCCGATGCTCACGTCCTGGAAGTCGATGAACTCGAAACTCTCCAGCCGCTGATACTCGATGTAGCCCGAGACGCCGTGCTTGAACTGCGCCGAGAAGCCCGCGGCCAGCCGCCAGTACGACTGATCCGGGTTATCGGTCGCGACCAGCACCGGCGGGGTGCTCGCCGCATTCGGGTCCGCCGCGAAGCGCACACCGAACACGTCGACGTCGTCCTCGAACTCGCGCACGTAGTCCGCGCGCAGGTGCGGCAACATGACACCCCACGACACGTTCCACGCGTACGTGAGTCGCACTCCCAGGTTGCCGGTCAGCGACTTGAACTTCTGTTCGTCATAAAGCAGGTTCAGGCCGCCGGCGCCGGACTCGGTGAAGCTGTCGATCGTGGTGTCGATGTAGAAGAAGCCGACGTTAGGTGAAATCGTCAGGCCACCGGCCAGGAAGTCGTAGCCCATCGACAGGCCGCCGCTCAGCGTCATGCCGTCGGTATCGCCCTTCGCGTCGGCCGTCACCAGGCCGGTGCCGTCGACGTAGGAGATGTTGCGATCGGCGTCATAGCTGGAGTTGGCGACGTTGATGATGCCGTCGAAGTAGAAGTTCTTCGCGGCATACGCCGAGCCGTACAGCGACACGGCGAACGAGTCCGTATCGAGCGAGCCGTCGGCGCCTGCGAAGTCGACGCTCGACGAGCCGTACGAGAGCGCTCCGCCGAGCACGGCGTTGTCGGAGAGGCGGTAGTCGAGGCCGCCCACGAACGCCCACTGGTCGGCATCGAACGCCGGGCTCGCCGCGGTCGCGTCCTTCTCGCCGAAGCTGAAGTTGCCGCGCGCCCACAGGCCCCACTTGTCGCTGAGCAGCCCGCCGGGCTCGTCGGCCCCGCTTCCGTCAGCACTGGCGCCGCCGCCGAAGAACTTGTGCACCATGTCCTCGAGCTGCGCCAGCGGCACCAGCTTGCCGTCGACGATGATGTTGAGCCCGGCGAGGCTGAGACCCTTCGCGCCGCCGCGCAACGCGATGAGTCGATCCATAACGCTCACGTACTGCGTGTTCGC
>DASYRK010000105.1:0-27846 GCA_036004505.1 Steroidobacteraceae bacterium | reverse complement strand
CCGTGGAAACCAATTGCCACATGGAGCACCGTCATTGCTGCTCTCGCGAGTCGATCGCGCGATGATCGGCGCTGGGGTCAGGGATACGCGGCGAGTTCAGCGGCGGTAGGCCCTTAATTCCAGCTTCCCATTTTTGATACTCAAGAAACTGAGCGCCTTCGAGCATAGCTAGACCAGGATTCTCTACTGCGAACTTCTGGGTCTTCTTGACCCACCACATGTAGACCAGCGTTACAGCGACGCCGGCTCCAAGCAGCAATGCATCGACGATCAGATTGTCGGAAAGGCGAAATAGGATGAGGGCCCAGAGGCCGAAAAGAGCCAGCATGGCGTAGCTGGTCTTACCCACAACGCCGCGCCCAAACTTCACTCCCCTGTACGATGTGGCAAGTCCCCTCACCACATCCATCGGGTCTTGGTGCCCGCTGCTCATTTTTGGAGCGTAGCATGGCCGCTCCAAACTGAGACACTACCCTGGAGGCGCTGTAACACAGCGGCAGCGAGCGCGTAGTATCCTCCAGCTCGCCCTCATTCCACGCACCGCCATGCTCGATGTGAATCTCAAGGCTCCCGAGCACTACATCAACCGGGAGTTGTCGTTCCTCGATTTCAACCAGCGAGTCCTGGCGCAGGCTCATGACGAGTCCCTGCCGCTGCTGGAGCGGATCCGTTTCCTCGGCATCTCCTGCTCCAATCTCGACGAGTTCTTCGAGATTCGCGTCGCCGGCCTGAAGCAGCGCCAGGAGCTCGGCTCGCTCGGCGGCGGCCCGGACGGCATGAGCGTGCCCGACCAGCTCGCGGCGATTCACAAGCGCGCGCTCGCGCTGGTGGAAGACCAGTATCAGCTGCTGAACCAGCTGGTGTTTCCGGCGCTCGCGGCGCAGGGCATCCAGTTCGTGAACGTGAAGACGGCGAAAGCGAAGCAGCGCGAATGGCTCGCCGACTACTTCGCGAAAGAAGTCGAGCCGGTGCTGACGCCGCTCGGACTCGATCCGGCCCGGCCGTTCCCGCGCATCCAGAACAAGAGCCTGAACTTCATCGTGCGGCTGTCGGGCAAGGACGCATTCGGACGCGATGCGGGGCTGGCCGTCGTGCAGGTGCCGCGCTCTTTGCCGCGCATCATCCGACTACCCCAGTCAGCCGCTGTGTCCGATCAGACGCACTTCGTCTTCCTCTCGACGGTCATCTCGACTTTCGTCGCGCAGCTGTTCAGCGGCATGAAAGTGGAAGGCGCGTGGCAGTTCCGCGTAACGCGCAACAGCGATCTGTTCGTCGACGACGAAGAAGTGGACAACCTGCTGCGCGCTGTCGAAGGCGAGCTCGCGCAGCGCCGCTACGGCGCAGCTGTGCGGCTGGAAACCTCGCTCGATTGTCCGCAGGACATCGCAGACTTCCTGCTGCGTCACTTCGCGCTCAGCAAGGACGATCTCTACCAGGTGAACGGCCCGGTGAACCTGAATCGCCTGATGGCGATCTACGACCTGGTCGAGCGCCCCGATCTCAAATACCCGGCGTTCACGCCGAGCGTGCCCAAGCGACTCATCGCGAAGGAAGACATCTTCTCGGTCATTCGCGAGGACGAGTTGCTGCTGCACCATCCGTTCGAGTCGTTTGCGCCGGTAATCGATTTCCTGCGCCAGGCGGCCAGCGACCCCGACGTGCTCGCGATCAAGCAGACGCTGTACCGCGCCGGGCCGCAATCGCCGGTGGTCGACGCGCTCGTGGATGCGGCGCGCGCCGGCAAGGAAGTCACAGTCATCATCGAGCTGATGGCGCGCTTCGACGAAGCTGCGAACATCCGGCTCGCAACGCGCTTGCAGGAAGCCGGCGCCCACGTGATGTACGGCGTCGTCGGCTACAAGACGCACGCCAAACTCATCATGGTCGTCCGCCGCGAGAGCGGCAGACTGCGGCGCTACTGTCACTGCGGCACTGGCAACTATCACCCCGACACCGCGCGCTTCTACACCGACTACGGTCTGTTCACGTGTGACGAAGCGGTGGGCGAAGACCTGCACGAGCTGTTCCTGCAGCTGACGAGTCCGACGCGCGTGGCGACGATGCAGAAAATCCTGCAATCGCCGTTCACGCTGCACGAAGCACTGCTGGAGAAGACCAAGCGCGAAATCGCCATGGCGCAGCAGGGCAAGCCCGCGCGCGTCATCGCCAAGCTCAACGCACTGATCGAGCCGCAGATCATCCAGGCGCTGTACCACGCGGCGATGGCCGGCGTGAAAGTGGATCTGATCGTGCGCGGCATCTGCGCGCTGCGTCCGGGCATTCGCGGCATTTCCGAAAACATCACGGTGCGCTCGATCGTCGGGCGCCTGCTCGAGCACTCGCGCGTCTACTACTTCCACAACGACGGCAATCCCGAGATCTACTGCGCGAGCGCCGACTGGATGGAGCGCAACTTCTTCCGCCGCATCGAGGTCTGCTTCCCGATCGAGCGCAAGCAGCACCGCGATCGCATCGTCGAAGACCTGGAGACCTACCTGCAGGACAACACGCAGGCCTGGGTGCTCGGCCCGGACGGCAACTACACGCGCGTCGCCGCCGAAAATGCGCCGGCCGTGAGCGCGCAGGAAACCTTGTTGCGGCGGTACGCGGACGCGTACGACTAGCTGACGCGCAGCCGGAGGTTACCGCCCTTCAGATATTCGATCTCGTTCTCGAGATCGGTTGCCGTCAACGGGTGCGCGTCGAGCCAGCCTTTCGGAAACACGATTTCCAGCGAGCGTCCCTTCGGATGCAGCTCGATCTTCGGCAACGCGGTGACGCTGCGGCCGCGGTGGAGCAGCACTGCAAGACGCAGCATCACGGTCAGGTACTCCGCCTTGATGTGCCACGGCGGCGTCAGATCCTGCAGCGACTGCACTTGGAGCTTGCGCCGGTGCGCGCCGACGACAGCCGCGAGGATCCGCTGCTCATCCTGCGGAAATCCAGGCATGTCCGCGTGCTCGAGCAAATATGCACCGTGCTTGTGATAGTGCGAATGCGAGACGTCCAGGCCGATCTCGTGCAGCCGCGCAGCCCATGACAGCACGACTTCCGCGAACGGCTCTTCCAGCTGCCACTCGCCGGCCGTCTGCCGCAGAAAATCCAGCGCCGAGGCTTCGACCCGCTCGGCCTGCGCCGCGTCGACGTGATATCGCCCCTGCATCGCGCGCACGCTGCGCACGCGGGCATCTTCGTCGGTGAAGCGGCCGACCATGTCGTACAACAGACCCTCGCGCAATGCGCCGTCCGCGACGCGCATGGTCTTGATGTCGAACGCGTCGAGGATCTCGGCCAGGATCGCCAGGCCTCCCGCAAACACGGGCAGGCGCTCCTCGCTCAGCCCCGCCAGGCGCAGCTTCGACACATCACCGGCCTTGACCGCCTGCTCGATCAGCGCTTCGACCGCGGCAGGCGTGAGCGCGCTATCGCCGTTGTTGCGAGCGCGGATCACGTCCCCGACCGAACGGATCGTGCCCGACGAGCCGACCGCCTGATCCCAACCGTAGTTACGGAAACTCGCGCGCACCGGCTCGAGCTCCAGCCGCGCGGCGATCCGCGCGCGCTTGATGCGCTTGTCGGTGATGCCGCCGTCGTTGAAGTAGCGCGCGCTCATGCTGACGCAGCCCATGTACAGGCTCTCCAGCTTTTTCGCGTGCTTCGCCTCGCCGATGATGACTTCGGTGCTGCCGCCGCCGATATCGACGACCAGCCTGCGCCCGGGCTCGCTCGGCATCGTGTGGGCGACGCCGAGATAGATCAGGCGCGCCTCTTCGATACCGGAAATGATCTCGATCGGATGGCCGAGCGCGGCGCGCGCGCGATCCAGGAACGCGCCCTTGCGCCGGGCCCGGCGCAACGTGTTCGTGCCGACGACGCGCACGCTCTCCGCTTTCATGTCGTGCAGGCGCTGGCCGAATCGCTCCAGGCAGGCGAGCGCGGGCTCGGTCGCCTCGCGCGTCAGCCGGCCTTGCTCGTCGAGGCCGGCGCCCAGACGCACCATCTCGCGCAGACGATCCATGATGATGAGCTGCCCGTGCGAATGACGGGCGACGACCATGTGGAAACTGTTGGAGCCCAGATCGACCGCGGCGATGACGTCCGGTACTTTGCGGGCCATGGCGGGCAGCAGCAGACGCTGCTAGATCGTGCTCACATCGAGAACGACGAGCCGCAGCCGCAGGTGGTCGCGGCGTTGGGATTGCGGATGACGAACTGCGCGCCCTCGATGTCTTCGCGGTAGTCGATCTCCGCACCCGCGAGGTACTGGATGCTCATGGGATCGATCAGCAGCGTGACGCCGCCGTTCTGCACGCGCGTGTCGCCGTCCTCGAAGTTCTCGTCGAAGGTGAACCCGTACTGGAAGCCGGAGCAGCCGCCGCCCTGCACGAAAACCCGCAGCTTCAGGTTCGGATTGGCTTCTTCACGGATCAGCTCGCCGACCTTGGCGGCGGCGGCATCGGTGAAGACCAGTGTGGGAGCGGCGGATTCGGGGGTCATGGCAGCAGCATGGGGACAGAACGCGTCGGGATCAAGTGTAAGCGGTCAGCTGCTGGCCGTCTTCTCTTCTTCCGCCGGCGGCGCCGTCGGCCCTTTGCGGGCCTGGCCCGCCTTGCGCGGCTCGTGAATCAGCTTGCCGTTGATCTCCGCCCCCATCTCCATCTCGATCAACGCGTAGTACACATTGCCGGTGACGCGCGCCGTGGCGCCGAGCTCGACGCGGTCGTGCGCCAGGATGTCGCCCTTCACCGTCCCGTTCAGCACCACGTTCGGCACGGCGACCGAGCCTTCGACGACGCCGCTGTCGCTGACGCTGAGCGTCGCTCCGGAATCCGCGGGGGCATCGACGTTGCCCTTCAGGTGGCCGTCGACATGGAAGCCGCCGGAGAACTGCACGTCGCCGATGATGCGCGTACCGGCGCCAATGAGCGTATCGATGCGCTGAAGCTTGGGCTTACTGTTTTTGAACATCGGC
Organism: Steroidobacteraceae bacterium; assembly: GCA_036004505.1. GTDB lineage: Bacteria > Pseudomonadota > Gammaproteobacteria > Steroidobacterales > Steroidobacteraceae > Steroidobacter. The sequence continues at coordinate 22,874 of DASYRK010000105.1, read as the reverse complement.
TTGCTTTGACTCGGTAGGAGGCGGCACCGGCGCAACCAGGGTCTCGGCCTGGACGCGCCACGGATAGGATTCTCGCACAGGTGCGAGGCGCGTCGAGCGCACCTCGACATTGACGGCGCGCGGCTCGAAGCCTTCCGGCAGGACCACGTCCTGCTCGAACTTCTGAAAGTAGCGGAACTTGAACGGCAGCTGGCCGTCGCGCGCAGCGTCCGCGAGCTGGGCCAGCCCGATCTGCTCCGGCCGATTGGCGCGCACGCCTTCGATCTGGACGGCGACGGAGCCCGAGACGACCGCATCCTCGCGCATCGACTGCTGCAGCACGAGCAGCAACCGGTAGTGCCGCGGCGCGCCGCCGGACTGAACCTGGAAACCCTGGATGCGCAGACCGCCGATGCCGTCCTCGGGTGAGACGATGCCGCGGTAGAAGGTCAGCTCCTCGCGTTGCTTGAGGACCAGCGCCTGCAGGTCCTGCAGGTTCTTCTCCACGTCGCCGTACGACTTGTTGTCGACCTTGCTGGCGAGCTCCGCCTTGGCAATATCGCCGCGCAGCTTCTCGTTCTGCTGCTCGAGCGCGTCGATCTGCGCCACGAGCTCGCGCCGCCGCTGCACCTCGGCGAACTTGTTGTAGCCGCCGGAGAAGCGGCCCCATTCGTAAATCACGTACAGGAGCAACAGGCCCGCCAGCACGCCGACGATCGCAAGCCCCCGCCGCCGCCACGGGGACTGATAACGGACTACGAGCTGACCGGTGCGCATCGTTCGACAAAACCGCTATGAGTCGTATACGGGCCCTGCGGAACCTGCTGAAATTACAGCACAGGCGCCGCCTGCCAATTGAGAGGCGGCGCAAAGAATACGCATTAGCACCGCAAGAGTCTCCCCATGCTGTGGCTGAAGGCCTTTCACATCGTGTTCGTGGTCACGTGGTTTGCGGGGATTTTCTACCTGCCGCGGCTGTTCATCTATCACGCCGCCGCCACCGACACCCTCGGCATCGAGCGCTTCCAGACGATGGAGCGACGCCTGTTCGCGATCATGACGATCGGGGCAACGCTGACGCTGCTGTTCGGTCTTGCGATGGTCGCGGTCACGCCTGCACTGCTCGCGACCGGCTGGCTGCGCCTCAAGCTGGCGCTCGTGGCCGCGCTGATCGGCTATCACATCTGGTGCTACCGTTTGCTGAGCGATCTGCGCGCCGGTCGCAACCGTCACTCAGCGACGTGGTATCGCGTGTTCAACGAGGCGCCGGCGCTGTTGTTGATCGCAATCGTGATCCTGGCGGTCGTCAAACCGTTCTAGCCGCCGCCGTCTGCCTGCTGCTTGCGGCGACTCGCAAGGTTGCGCAGGTTCTTCTCCTGTTCTGACCATTCCGGCAGTGCCGGCGGATCGTCTGGAAATGCACGGCGCGCCAGCTCGTCCAGCGCGCGTACGTACACGGCGCGCTTGAAGTAGATGACTTCGCGGACCGGCGTCCAGTAGTCCACCCAGCGCGAGCTCTCGAACTCCGGCTCCGCAGTGGCGTCGAAGCGCACGCGGTCCTCCGAGGACGTCAGCCGCAACAGGAACCAGCGCTGCTTCTGGCCGATGCATGGCGGATCGGTGTTGCGCCGGACGTATTGGCGCGGCAGCCGATAACGCAGCCAGTTGCGCGTCGCCGCCAGCATCTCGACGTCGTCGCGCTCCAGCCCGATCTCTTCCTGGAGCTCGCGGTACAGCGCCTGCTCGGGCGTCTCGTTCCGCCGCACGCCGCCCTGGGGAAACTGCCAGCCGCGCCCGCCGGTGCGGCCGCCGAGCAGCACCTGGCGATCGTCGCGGATGAGCACGATCCCCACATTGGCGCGAAACCCTTCGGCGTCGATGAAATCGGTCATCAGCAGCTGTTCGTGAGCGGTCGGCGGATTGTAACCTTCGCAGCCCATGACTGGGGATATGAGTCCGTGCACACCGTCCGCCGAGTAACCGCGGTCTGCTTCATGCTCGTGCTGACCGCGGTCGCTGCGTTCGTCGTGTCGCTGATGAGCGGCAGCGTCGAAGTCAGCATGGCAGAGCTGTGGCACGGCTTGCGCGCCACCGACACGCTCTCGCATACGCTGGTGTTCGATCTGCGCCTGCCACGCGCATTGACGGCGTTCGCGGCAGGCGGCGTGCTCGCTCTGGCAGGCGTGTTGATGCAGGTTCTGCTGCGCAACCCGCTCGCCGATCCGTTCGTGATGGGAGTCTCCGGCGGCGCGGCCGTTGCCGCGCTCGCAGCGATGCTGCTGGGTTTGAGCGGGCTGCTGATAGACGTGAGCGCCACCGTTGGAGCGCTCACCACGACCGTATTGGTTTTCGCACTGGCCCGCGGCGAAGGCGGCTGGACCGCGGCGCGGCTCCTGCTGACGGGCGTGGTCGTCGCGGCGGGCGCGAGCGCCGTGGTCAGCATGCTGCTCAGTCTCGGCGAGGAGAGTCAGCTGCGCGGCATGTTGTTCTGGTTGATGGGCGACCTTTCGTTGAGCAGTCGGCCCGGGCCGCTCCTCGCAATCTTCGCGGTCGCGCTGGCGCTGGCGTTTCCGTTCGCACGACACCTCAACCTGCTCGCGCGCAGCGAGTTGCAGGCACGCGTGCTCGGCGCGCCGGTAGCAAGCCTGCGCATGGGCATGTTCCTCGTCAGCTCGATCCTGACGGCCGTCTGCGTGACTACGACGGGAACGATCGGCTTCGTCGGTCTCGTGACGCCGCACCTGATTCGCCTGATGCTCGGCGCAGATCATCGCCTGGTGCTGCCAGGCTCGGCGTTGCTGGGCGGAACGATAGTGATGATCGCGGACGTTTGCGCACGCACGCTGTTTGCTCCGCGACAGCTGCCGGTGGGAGCGCTCACCGCAATCGTGGGAGTCCCGCTGTTCCTGTTGTTGATGCGTCGCCGACCGGGCTGAGCGCACCGCTCAGGCGAGCTCGACGCGATTGCGGCCCTTCTGTTTTGCGCGATACAGGGCCGAGTCGGCATCGGCGAGCAAGCGCTCGGCCGCAGCCTTCAGATCCGCTTCGTCACGCGCGAGTGTCGTACCGGCGACGCCGATCGACACGGTCATGCGCAAGTGCACTCCGGGCTGAAGCTCCAGCGGCGTCTCGCACACCGCCAGTCTGATGCGCTCGGCGAGCGCCGCCGCCTGCTCCGGCGAAATGCCTGGCGCGAGCACTACGAACTCGTCGCCGCCGAACCGCGCCGCTGCATCGCTGCCGCGGATGTGCGCGTCGACACGCTGCGCGGCTTCGCGCAACGCCATGTCGCCCGCGAGATGGCCGTGCTGGTCGTTGATCTGCTTGAAACGGTCCAGATCGATCAGCAGGCACGTGAGGCTCGTCCCCTGCCGCTGCGCGCGCGCCAGCTCTTCCTTGAGACGGGCGTTGAGATAGCGCCGGTTGTGCCAGCCGGTGAGGAAATCCGTGAGACCGCTGCGCACCAGTCGCGCCCGGTTGATCGTGTTCTCGATCGCGAACGACGCGATCACGCCCAGGTGCGCGAGGAAGTCGGTCGCAAGGTGGCGCGAGAAGCGCCGCTCGTCGGTGCTGCCGAAGTTGAGGCTCCCCTGCAACCGATCCTGCCGCCGCAGCGGAATCAGCGCGACGCTGCGAATGCCGGCGTTGGCCGAAAACAGCAGCTGGTGATCGCAGCCCATGTACGGCCCGAGCCATGGCCGGTGGAAGGAATTGAACTGCGGCGCGAGCCCGATGAGGCTGTCCGTGAACAGCACGTTCGGAAAATCTTCGACCTTCAGGTGGTCCGCGATCAGCAGGTGGCGGATCTCGTGCTGCGGATCGAGCAGCAACAGCGTCACCGCCTCCAGTGCGTACGACTCCTTGAGCCCGCCGCAGATCGCATCGAAGGCCTGTGCCAGGTTCTCGGCCTTGAGCAACTCGAGCTCACGCTCCTGGCTGCGCTTGAGCAGTCGCTCGTTGTTGGTGGCTTCGTCGACGAGGGTCGCGATGCGTGCGCGCAGCTCGCGAACTTCGCCTTCGAGATCGCGCGCCGACATCAGGCGCCCTCCTGGCGCGCGCGGCCCGCGAGATATTCGCGACCCTGCTGCATCATCTCCGCGAACTGGCGGGCGTCGCCGGTCGTGACCGACTCCCATATGCGCTCTACGGCGCTGCGGAGCGCTTGCAGCGATTCGCGTCCATAGTCGTTGAGATGCTGGATCTCGAAATAGAGCTCCGGGCTTTCTCCGGCGACCTTGCTGGCCACGTCGACCTGCGCGTCGTACGTCGTGCTCGACAGCTGCGCCAGGCGCGGCGCGGCTTCGCCGCTACCGGCGAGTGCGGTGAAGAAGGCAATGTTCAGCGCGTGCGACAGGCCCAGCACGTAGGCGATCAGGCGATCGTGCTCGTCGAGCGTCATGACGACCTGCTCGGCCATCGTCGAAGCGAACAGCTCGCGAGCCTGCTGCACGGCCTGCGGACAGCCGACGTCGATGAAGATCACGTGGCGGCCCGACAGCAGTTCCGTGTCCGGTCCGAACATCGGATGCACCGAGGTGACGTTGCAGCCAGCGTTCTTGAGCGCGGCAATCCCCGCGCGCAGCGGGGTCTTCAGCGAGCCGATGTCGAAGATCGTCCCCCGCGGCCGGCGCGCAGCGAGCTCTTGCAGGATGCCATCGGCAATCTGCAGCGGCGTTGCGACCACGATCAGGTCCTGTTCGAGGGTGCTGTCGCGCCAGTCGATCGCGACCGCGGGATCGGCGACGGTCACGACATAGCCCTGCGAAGACAGGAACTCGCAGAACCAGCGACCCATCTTGCCGGCGCCGCCGATGACGAGCGCCGTGCGTCCGCTGCCACGGCCGCCTGCAGCGACCCGGATGCGCTCTTGCGCAGTCAGCGAGCCGCGGATCAGCAAGCGGAGCACCGCTTCGGCGAGTGCAGGTGAAACGCCCAGCGACTCGGCCGCAGCGCGTGCCTGCAACAGCACGTCGCGTTCGCGACGGAAATCGCGCGTCGGCCGCCCTTCCGCGCGCTTCACTTCGGCCACCTGGCGACTGAGAGCCTGCCGCTCTGCGACGAGCGCCAGCAGCTGCCGGTCGAGCGCGCTCAGGCGTTCGCGTAGCTCATCCAGAGTCATGCGCGGGCGGATTCCCGGTTGTATGCAAAATTCGCGTGATCTTTTTACTAAGGCTGCGCGACCCCCGCAAGCGCGGATGCCCGCGAAGCGACTTCAGCGAAGGCCGGGAAGCGCGCTAGCGGGATGATTACGCTGCAATTTGCGCCAGGGGGCATAATGGCCGCATGCCTTCCGAGCTGTCGCTGCCCGAACCGTTGCCCGCCGATCCGATGCCGTTGTTCCAGGAGTGGTTCAAGGACGCGATCGCGCGTCGCACGCAGCCGAATGCGGATGCGATGGTCGTCGCGACGGCCGCAAGCAACGGCGATCCCTCCGCGCGCGTCCTGCTGTGCAAGCGGGTCGTCGTCGATGCGGGCTACATCGTGTTCTTCACGAACTACCAGTCGCGCAAAGGACGCGAGCTCGTGGCAAGGCCACGCGCCGCCGCCGTGTTCCACTGGGACGCGCTGCACCGGCAAGTGCGGATCGAAGGTCCGATCGTGCGTTCGCCCGGCAGCGAGAGCGACGAGTATTTCGCAAGCCGCGCGCTGGACAGCCGGATCGCAGCGTGGGCCAGCGAGCAGAGCGAGCCGCTCGCTTCGCGCGAGGCGCTCCGGCAACGCGTCCGCGAGGTCGCCGACCGCTTTGGCATCGCTCCGGGCGCGACGAGCGGCACGGTGCCGCGCCCCCCGCACTGGGGCGGCAGTCGTCTGTGGGTGGAACGGATCGAGCTGTGGATGGAAGGCGCGAATCGCGTACACGATCGCGCAGTCTGGACACGCCAACTGCAGCCCGCCGGCGCGGACGCGTTCACGGGCGGGCCCTGGCGCAGCACGCGGCTCAATCCCTGAGCGCAGCGATCACGCCTACTTGATGACTTTCAGGGTCGGCTTGGTGCGCTTGGTGTCGCTGGGCGCCGGCTCACTTGGCGGCGCTGGCGGCTGCGGCGGCGTGTCGGCTTCGGAAAAGATCATCCCCTGCCCCGTCTCGCGCGCGTAGACGCCCAGCACCGCAGCGATCGGCACGCTCACGTCGTAGGTCGCGGCGCCGAAGCGCGCGCGAAAGCGCACGACCTCGTTGCCGAGGCTCAGCATGCTCGTGGCGTTGCTGCTGACGTTGAGGATGATCTTGCCGCCCTGCACGTACTGACGGGGCACTTCCACGCCTTCCATCGATGCATCGACGACGATGTGGGGCGTCTGATTACTGTCGCTGATCCATTCGTGCATGGCGCGCAGCAGGTACGGGCGACGCGATCTAACGGGTATATCCGCCATAGACGTTATGGACGCATCTCCTGCTCGACGCGCGACAGGCTGTGGCGGAACGCCGGACGCGAGAACACCAGGTTGGCGTATTTCGTGATCACCTGCGCCTGCGGCGGCAGGTCGATCTCCCAGCCGGTCAGCCGCCACAGGATCGGAGCGATCGAGGCGTCCACCAGCGAGAACTCGTCGGAGAGGAAATACGGCTTCGCTTTGAATACGTCGGTGCTGGCGAGGATGCTGTCGCGCAGAATCTTGCGCGCCCGCTGCCCCTGCTTGCGATCGGCAACGTCGTCGATCTGCTGCGCCAGCGTGTACCAGTCACGCTCGATGCGGTAGAGCGCGAGCCGGAACTGCGCGCGTGCGACCGGATCGACCGGCATCAGCGGCGGGTGCGGGAAGCGCTCGTCGAGGTACTCGATGATGACGCGCGAGTCGTACAGCACGAGATCGCGGTCCACCAGCGTCGGCACCGTGTGGTACGGATTCAGGTCGAGCAGGTCTTCGGGCAGGTTGCCGCCCTGCACGTCGATCGTCTCGACGTGAATGCTCTTCTCGGCCAGTACGATACGCGTGCGGTGGCTCCACGGATCGTCAGCCCTGGAGAAGAGCGTCATCACGGCGGTGGTTGCTGGGGGACGTGCGCTGCAGCGCTACTTCACGTCCTTCCAGTACTCCTTTTTGAGGAAATAGGCGAAGAGGAAGAAGACCAGCAGGAAGGTCAGTACTCGCAATCCAATGCTACGCCGTTCCAGCTGCATGGGTTCCCCGATGTACACGAGGAAGTTCACAGTATCGCGCACGAAGTCGTCGTATTCCTTCGGCGCCATGGTGCCGGGCCGGACGGACCGGAACTCCTTGAAGCGCTTGTGGACCGCGTTATGTTCGGCGTCGCTCTCGCCGTCGTACACGGCCTCCTGCAGACCCTGCAGCTCCCACAGCACGTCCGGCATTGCCGTCTGCGGCATGACCCGGTTGTTCACGCCGGTCGGCCGGCTCGGATCGAGGTAGAACGACTTCAGGAACGAGTAGATGTAGTCCGGGCCGCGGCTGCGGGCGATCAACGACAGGTCGGGCGGGGTGGTGCCGAACCAGCGCGCGGCGTCCTCGGGACGCATGCTGATCTTCATCGTGTCGTGGATGCGCTCGCCGGTGAACATCAGGTTGTCGATGACCTGCTGCTCCGACAAGCCGAGGTCCTGGCCGAGGCGCCCGTAGCGCACGTAACGCGCCGAGTGGCAGCCCATGCAATAGTTGACGAAGTTGCGCGCGCCGCGCTGGAGCGAGGCGACGTTGGTGATGTCGTTGCGCGCCGGCGCGACGACGTCGTGGGACGCCTCGGAAGCGACGGCCGCCCCGGAGAACGCCAGCAGCGCGGCCAGCAAAGCTATCCGCTTCTTCTCAGTGAGCATGATAGGTCACCCGCTCCGGCACCGGCTTGGTCTGGTCGGCCTTCGTGTACCACGGCATCAGGATGAAGAACGCGAAGTACACGACCGTGAAGACGCGCGCCGCGTTGGTGTACGCCGGCGTCGCCGGTTTCAGCCCGAGATAGCCGAGCGCCAGGAAGCTGATGGCGAACGCGAACAGGAAGCCGCGATACAGCCAGCCGCGGTAGCGGATCGACTTCACGCGCGAACGGTCGAGCCACGGCACGAAGAAGAACGCCAGCACCGCCGCACCCATCAGCAGCACGCCGAACAGCTTGCTCGGCACCGCTCGCAGGATCGCGTAGTAGGGCGTGAAGTACCAAACCGGTGCGATGTGCTCCGGCGTGCGCAACGGATCGGCCGGCTCGAAGTTCGCGTGCTCGAGGAAGTAGCCGCCCATCGTCGGCGCGTAGAACATCACGAAGGAGAACAACGCCGCGAACACGATGACCGCGACCAGGTCGTGCACCGTGTAATACGGATGGAACGGAATGCCGTCGACCGGATGCCCGTCCGGGCCTTTCACCTTCTTGATCTCGACGCCGTCCGGGTTGTTCGAGCCGACTTCGTGCAACGCCAGGATGTGCGCGATGACCAGGAAGATCAGCGCGATCGGCAGCGCCACGACGTGCAACGCGAAGAAGCGGTTCAGCGTGATGTCGGAGATGAAGTAGTCGCCGCGGATCCATTCGACCAGCGACTCGCCGATGCCGGGAATCGCACCGAACAGCGACACGATCACCTGTGCGCCCCAGTACGACATGTTGCCCCACGGCAGCAGGTAGCCGAAGAACGCTTCCGCCATGAGACAGAGGTAGATCAGCATGCCGAAGATCCACACCAGCTCGCGCGGATTCTTGAACGAGCCGTACATCAGGCCGCGGAACATGTGCAGGTAGACGACGATGAAGAACGCCGACGCACCGGTCGAGTGCATGTAGCGGATCAGCCAGCCCCACTGCACGTCGCGCATGATGTACTCGACCGACGCGAACGCGTCCGCAGCCGAGGGCTTGTAGTTCATCGTCAGGAAGATGCCGGTGACGATCTGCAGCACCAGCACGACGGACGCGAGCACGCCGAAGTAGTACCAGAGGTTGAAGTTCTTCGGTGCGTAGTACTCGCTCGCGTGCTCCTTCCACAGGCGCGTCATCGGGAAACGCGCGTCGATCCAGTCGGCGAGCGCGCCGAGCCGCGAGCGTTCGCCGACCTCGGGATTGGCGCTCATCAGGAAACCTCCGCGTCGACGCCGATCTGCACCAGGCCTTCATTGATGAAGCGATACGGCGGCACCTTGAGGTTCAGCGGCGCCGGCACGTCCTTGAACACGCGGCCCGAGAGATCGAACTTCGAGCCGTGGCACGGGCAGTAGAAGCCGCCCGGCCAGTCGGCGCCCAGCTCGGCGTCGCCGGGCTGGAAGCGGTTCATCGGCGCACAGCCGAGGTGCGTGCAGACACCGATCAGGACCAGCCATTCGGGATTGAGCGCCCGCGCGCTGTTCTTCGCGTACTTGGGCTGGTCGGAGTCCTTGGACTCCGGATCGCGCAGCAGCGAGGTCAGCTCGGGGCTGTCGAGCTTGGAGCGCATCTGCGGCGTGCGGTGCACGATGTAGATCGCCTGGCCGCGCCACATGACCTTGATCATCGCGCCCGGCTCGACCTTGCTGATGTCGGCTTCGACCGGAGCACCCAGTGCCTGCGCACGCGCGCTCGGTTTCCACGATGCGAAGAACGGCACGGCTGTCAGCGCCGCTCCAGCGACTCCGGTCACGGTGGTCGCGACCACCAGGAAGTGCCGCCGGCCGTTGTCGACGCCGTCGGCTTTTGCACCTTCACTCATTCACAACCTCCGCGAGAAGCCGCTCGTGCCCCCCGCGCGCAGACGCGCGGTCGAAGTTCGCGGCAGACGCGTAGTTTCAAACTTCCAAGGAATTCCGCATTATACACACTTCGCTCGCCGCACCTCGACGCGCGGCACTGCACCGAACGGTATTCGGCTGTCTCCGAGCGCTCCGCACCGTGCCCACACTGCGACAAACTGCTGCCTTCCTGCTCCGTTGGACCATCGTGGGTCTGGCGGGCGCCGGCGTGCTGCTGTTGATCCGCCCCGGGCTGATCGGCAACACGACGACAGCCGCGTCGAGCAATGGCGCGGTACCGACTGCCGACGCCGGCGAGCAGCGCCGCTCGTTCGCGGACGCCGTGCGTCGCGCCGGCCCCGCGGTCGTCAACATCTATACGGCGCGGGTCGTCGACGCGTCCGCCCGCCCCCAGGGCGGCAATCCACTGCTGCAACAACATGTGCCTGCCGTGCGCCAACGCGTCGAAGGCAGTCTCGGCTCCGGTGTGATCGTCGATAGCGCCGGTCATATCGTTACGAATTTCCACGTCGTGCAGGGTGCGGACGAAATCCGGGTCCAGCTCGCCGACGGCCGGGTCGCCACGCCCGAGATCGTCGGCAAGGATCCCGATACCGATCTGGCGATTCTGCGCGTGCCTATCAAGGACCCGCCGGTCATGGCGATGGGCCGCTCGGACGAGCTGCGCGCCGGCGACGTCGTACTGGCGATCGGCAATCCCTTCGGCCTCAGCCAAACCGTCACGCAGGGCATCGTCAGCGCCACCGGCCGCGGCCGGCTAGGCGTCACGGACTTCGAGGATTTCATTCAGACCGATGCCGCCATCAATTTCGGCAATTCCGGTGGCGCGCTCATCAATACGGACGGCGAGCTGATCGGCATCAACACCGCGGTGCTCGCGCAGAACCTCGGGACCGACGGCATCAGTTTCGCGATCCCGGTGAACATGGTGCGCGGCGTGATGGACCAGATCCTGGCGCACGGCCGGGTGCGGCGCGGCTGGCTGGGCGTGCAATCCGAAGAGGTGCCGCGCTCGACGGCCGCGGCACTGGGAATTGATCCGCCGGCAGCGCTGCGGATCAGCAAGGTCGAGCCGAACGGACCGGCCGCGCTCGTCGGCCTGCGGCCCGACGATCTCGTCACGCACCTGAACGGCCAGCCGATCCTCAACGGCCAGGAAGCGCTGAACCGCGTCGCGGCGATGCCGCCCGGCTCGCTTTTGAATATCCAGGCTCGCCGCGGTGCGCAGCGCCTGACCTTCAGAGCGACTTTGGAAGAGCGCCCGCCGCGCACCGAGCGCCAGGCCGGCGGCTAAGGCACCCCACTAGCTCGCGAGGCGTTTGATCCGCGCCCCGAGCTGCTCGAGTTTTTCCTCGATGCACTCGTAGCCGCGATCGATGTGATAGATGCGGTGGATCTCCGTCGCGCCCTGCGCGATCAGGGCGGCCAGCACCAGGCTCGCCGATGCACGCAGATCGGTCGCCATGACTGGCGCCGCCGTCAGCTTCGGCACACCACGAATGATCGCCGTACTCCCTTCGATCCGGATATCCGCGCCGAGCCGCCGCATCTCCAGCATGTGCATGAAGCGGTTCTCGAAGATCGTCTCGGTGACGGCGCCGACCCCTTCGGCGACCGTGTTCAGCGCAGCGAACTGTGCCTGCATGTCGGTCGGAAATGCCGGATAGGGAGCCGTGCGAATATCGACTGCGCGCGGGCGCTGCCCGCGCATGTCGAGCGCGATCCACGAATCACCGACCTCGACGTGAGCACCGGCCTCGCGCAGCTTCGCCAGCACCGCATCCAGATGGTCGGGGCGCGTGCCCTTGACGCGCACGCGTCCGCCGGTGATCGCGCCGGCAACGAGATAAGTGCCGGTCTCGATGCGATCCGGCAGCACGTCGTAGCTGGCGCCGCGCAGACGCTCCACGCCCTGGATCACGATCGTGTCCGTGCCGGCGCCGCGGATGTTCGCTCCCATCGCGTTGAGAAAATCCGCGAGGTCGACGACCTCCGGCTCGCGCGCCGCGTTCTCGATGACGGTCTCGCCCTCGGCGAGCGTGGCGGCCATCAGCAGATTCTCGGTGCCGGTCACGGTGACCGTTTCGAGCACGAGGCGAGCGCCGCGCAGACGCGAAGCGCGCGCGCGGATGTAACCGTTCTCGATCAGGATGTCGGCGCCGAGTTGCTGCAGACCGTCGACGTGAATGTTCACGGGACGCGCGCCGATCGCGCAGCCGCCCGGCAGGGAAACGTCGGCCTTGCCGAACCGCGCCAGCAGCGGGCCGAGCACCAGGATCGACGCTCGCATCGTACGCACCAGCTCATACGGAGCGACGTGCTCGCGGATCGTTCCGGCGTCGACCTCGACGCGCATCTTGTCGTCGATCGTGACGCTGACGCCCATGCGGCCCAGCAGCTCGATCATGGTCGTCACGTCATGCAGGTGCGGTACGTTGCCGACGGACACAGTTCCTTCCGCCAGCAGCGTCGCCGCGAGGATCGGCAGCGCAGCGTTCTTTGCGCCCGAGATGCGCACCTCGCCTTCGAGGGGCACGCCGCCCTGGATCTGCAGCTTATCCACGACCCGGGTTCCCGCCGGCCGGCGCGATGCCCGCTTCCTGCGGGCTCAGCACCTGCATGGTGAGAGCGTGGATCTCGCGGCCCATGAGCGCACCGAGCGTGCCGTAGACGAGCTGGTGGCGCTGGATGGTGCGCTTGCCTTCGAACTGCGGGGCGACGATGACGGCCTCGAAATGAGTGTCGTCCGGCGAGCTGACGCGCACCTGCGCGCCGGGCAGGCCGGTCTCGATCAGCGACTGAACTTCGGCAGCATTCATGGAGGGCGCGATATTAGCTCAAGTGCGCGCGGCGTCGCTGTGGGACGACGCGGCGCGCTATGATCCGCGGCATGCAGTCCCGCCCCCGGCCCGCCGCGCTCGAACCAGACCAGTTGCTGGCGCGCGGGCGGCGCGTCCTGGCAACCGAGGTCGCCGCGGTCGCTGCGCTCGAAGGCCGCCTCGGCGCGGCATTCGTCGAAGCCTGTCGGCTGTTGCACGACTGCGCCGGCCGCGTCGTCGTGACCGGCATGGGCAAGTCGGGCCACATCGGCAACAAGATCGCCGCCACGCTGGCGAGCACCGGTACGCCGGCATTTTTCCTGCACCCGGCCGAGGCGAGTCACGGCGACATCGGCATGATCACGCACGACGACGTGGTGATCGCGATCTCGAACTCCGGCGAGACCGCCGAGCTGCTCACGATCCTGCCCGTCATCAAGCGCCTGGGCGTGCCGCTCATCGTGATGACGGGACGTCCGCAATCGACGCTCGGCAAGGCGGCCGCGGCCATGCTCGACGTGAGCGTCGCGGAAGAAGCGTGTCCGCACAATCTCGCGCCGACGGCGAGCACTACGGCGACGCTCGCGATGGGCGACGCTCTCGCAGTCGCGGTGCTCGAAGCACGCGGCTTCAGCGAGCACGACTTCGCGCGCTCGCATCCCGGCGGCAGTCTCGGCCGGCGCCTGCTGCTGCACGTCGAGGATGTGATGCGCACGGGCGATCAGGTACCGATGGTCGGTCTGGACGCTGCGCTGCGCGATGGCCTGCTGGAGATCACCCGCAAGGGATTGGGCATGACCGCGATCGTCGATGGCGAGCGCCGTGTGCTCGGCATCTACACCGACGGTGACTTGCGCCGCGCGCTCGATCAACCCGGCGATTTCCGCACCCGACCCATGGGCGAGCTGATGACCGCGAATCCGAAGACGATCGCGCCGCGACGCCTTGCCGCCGAAGCCGTGCACCTGATGGAGACTCATCACATCACGCAGCTGCTGGTGGTCGATGAGCACAACGTGCTGGTCGGCGCGCTCAACGTTCATGATCTGTTCCGCGCCGGCGTGATGTGATGGATACCCTGGTCGAACGCGCCAACGACGTCCGCCTGCTGGTGCTCGATGTCGACGGCGTCCTGACCGACGGCCGCCTCTACTTCTCCGCACGCGGCGAGGAGTTGAAATGTTTTCACGTCCGCGACGGCGCGGGCATCGTGCAAGTGCTGCGCGCCGGGCTGCAGGTGGCGGTAATCTCCGGCCGGCAGTCGCGCGCGGTCGAACGGCGCATGGGCGAGCTCGGCGTCACCTGGATCCGACAGGGCGTCCAGGACAAGCTCGCGGCGCTGCGCGAGTTGCTGGACATCCTGGCGCTCGGCCCGCAGGCCGTCGCGAGCATGGGCGACGATGTCGCCGACCTGCCGATCTTCGAGATTGCGCGGCTCGCGATCGCGGTCGCGGACGCGCATCCGAGCGTGAAGTCGCACGCGCACTTCATCACGCAGGCGCACGGCGGAACCGGCGCGGTGCGCGAGGTGTGCGACCTGATCCTCGAGGCGCAGCGGCGCAGCCACACATGAGGCCGCCATGAACTGGCGCTGGATCTCCCTGGCCGCCCTCCTCGCCGCGCTCGTGATCGGCTACGGCGCGCTGGTCCAGCGCAATCCGGCGCCGGCCGCGAACAACGGCCAGGCCGAGCAGCCCGGCTACTACCTGCAGGACGCCATCATCACGCAGACACAGCAGAACGGTTCCGTCGGTCTGCGGCTCGTCGCGAACCGCATCGAGCAGCAGCACATCGACGACAGCATCTCGTTGGAGACAGTGCGCGTGAACTACTTTCAGTCGCCCGAACACGAGTGGCTGCTGACCGCGCGCCGCGGCTCCGTGCCGGCGAACTTCCGCGTCGTTCAATTGTTTGGCGATGTCGAGCTGCGGCCGGCGGATGCGCAACCCACAGCGTTTCTGCGCACCGAGTCGATGGCGATCGACACGCAGTCGAACGTCGCGTACAGCCTGTCGTCGCCCGTGCAGCTGCGCTTCGGCCAGCACGCGATGACGGTGAAGAATTTTCGTGCCGATCTGGACAGCGAGAAGATCCGGCTGGAGTCGGTGCATGGCCGCTTCGTTCCTCGATAACCGCGCTCGGAGCGGCGCCGCTCTCGTGCTGTTGGCAGCCGCGTGCTGCGCGACTGCGAAAGCAGCCGAAGTCGTGCGCCCCGGCGAAGCCTTCTCGTGGAGCGCCGACGTTCTCAACTCGGACTTCCGCAGCGACACGCTCGACCTCTCCGGCAACGTCCGCGTCACGCAGGGGCCGATGTCGATCGAAGCCGGCGCGGCGACCGCCCGCGACTTCCGCACCGAGAACAGCCGCTGGCTGTTCCAGAAGTCCGTGCACATCGTCACCGGCGAAGCGGAGCTGCAATCCAACACGGCGAGCGCCGCGATCGTCGGCGGGCAGATCACGCAGGCGCGCGTCGAAGGCTCGCCGGCGCAATTCGAGCAGCGCGGCGGACGCGCCGATCGCCAGGTGCGTGGCCGCGCGGGCGTTATCGAGTACGACTTCGTCGCCGGCGTCGTCAAGCTGACCGACCAGGTCTGGTTCAGCAACGGCAAGGACGAGTTTCGCGGCGACGTCGTGATCTACAACGTCCGCGACGAGCGCGTGCAGATCAACCCCGGCGGCCAGTCTTCGGGGCGCGTGCACGGCATCATCCGTCCGCAGCAGCGCAACGAGAAGGTTGCCCCGGAGAAGCCGGCGCAGCCCGAGAGCGGCGAATGAGTCTGCTGCGCGTCGAGGGACTCGCCAAGAAATATCGTGCGCGCCAGGTCGTCAAGGACCTGTCGCTGGAAGTTGCGCGCGGTGAAGTCGTCGGCCTGCTCGGCCCGAACGGCGCGGGCAAGACCACTGCTTTCTACATGATCGTCGGCCTCGTGCCGACGGACGCGGGCCGCATCGTCATCGACGGCCAGGATGTCTCGAAGCTGCCGGTGCACAAGCGCGCCCGACTCGGCCTCGGCTACCTGCCGCAGGAGCCGTCGGTGTTCCGCAAGCTCAGCGTGCGCGACAACATCAACGCAATTCTCGAGACGCGTGCCGAGCTGGATGCGCGGGGCCGCGCGGCGCAGCTGGAGTCGCTCCTGGACGAGCTGCACATCGGTCACATTCGCGACAGCCTCGGCCAGAGCCTCTCGGGCGGCGAACGGCGCCGCGTGGAGATTGCGCGGGCGCTTGCCGCGGAGCCGCAATTCATGCTGCTCGACGAGCCGTTCGCCGGCGTCGACCCGATCTCCGTGCTTGACATCCAGCGCATCGTCCGCCACCTCAGCGCACGGAACATCGGCGTTTTGATCACCGATCATAACGTCCGAGAAACGTTGGGAATTTGTTCGCGCGCCTACATCGTCAGCGGCGGTTCGGTTATTGCGGCCGGAACTGCGGAAGAGATCCTTGCAAACCGGCAGGTCCGTGAGGTGTACTTGGGCCAGGACTTCCGACTGTAAATTTCCGAAGACATTTGGGAGCGCCCGTGCCTCAAGGCACGGCCACTTCGCTTCAGCTCCCGAAGTTGCGAGACGAATGCTCAAGCCAGCCCTGCAGCTCAAACTTGGCCAGCAGCTCACGATGACCCCGCAGCTGCAACAGGCCATCCGCCTGCTGCAGCTGCCGGTCCTCGAACTCCAGGCTCAGATCCGCGAGGCGCTCGAGAGCAACGTGATGCTCGAGGCCGAGGACGAGGCGGCAAGCCTGGAAACCGGCGAAGTCGAAGCCGGCCAGCAGTTCGCAGCGACCGCGCCGAGTCCCGAAACCCCCGAGCCCGCCCCCAGCACTGCCGAGCGCACCGAGCGCGAGTCGGATCTCGACGTCACCGACGAGCAGGACTGGAGCGACGCACAGGTCACCGGCCCCTCGGAAGCGCCGTGGTCCGGCGATGACGAGCTGTCTCAGGATTTTTCCACCGCGCGCGGCGAGACGCTGCAGGAACATCTGACGTGGCAGCTGGAAATGTCGCGGCTCTCCGAGCGCGACATGCGCATCGGCGCCGCGATCATCGACGCGATCAACGACGACGGCTACGTCATCGAATCGCTGGAAGAAATTGCGCGCAACCTGCAGCCCGAGATCGTCGCCTCCACCGCCGAAGTGGAGCGCGTGCTGACGCACGTCCAGGCGATGGATCCGGCCGGCGTCGCCGCGCGTTCCGTCGGCGAATGCATCGAACTGCAGTTGCGGCAATTGGACCCGCAGACTCCGGGACGGGATACGGCGCTGCTCATCGCCGCCAGCTATCTCGACCAGGTCGCCGATCAGCAGTACGCGCTGCTGCGGCGGCAGCTGCGGGTCACCGAAGAAGAGATGGAGCACGCGCTGGTGCTGGTGCGCGCCTGTCAGCCGCGGCCCGGCTCGAGCGTGCACTCCGTGCCTGCCGAGTACATCGTGCCGGACGTGTTCGTCCGCCGCACCGAGCGCGGCTGGGCCGTCGACATCAACCCCGCGAGCCTGCCGCGCATCCGCGTCAACCAGAGCTATGCCGGTCTCATTGGCCGCTCGGCCGACCACGCGATGCTGCGCACGCAGCTGCAGGAAGCGCGCTGGCTGATCCGCAGCCTGGAAATCCGCAACGAGACGCTGCTGAAAGTCGCGCGCTGCATCGTGCAGCGGCAGTCCGCGTTCCTCGAGAACGGCGACGAATTCATGCAGCCGATGATTCTCAAGGACGTCGCCGAGGCCGTGCAGATGCACGAGTCGACGATCTCGCGCGTCACGACCAACAAGTACATGCACACGCACCGCGGCGTGTTCGAGTTCCGCTATTTTTTTTCCAGTCACGTGGCCGCGAGCGACGGCACCGAGATGTCGTCCACGGCGATCCGCGCCAAGATCCGCAAGCTGGTGTCGGCCGAAGAGCCGGACAAGCCGCTGTCGGACAGTCGCATCGCCGAGATCCTGTCACGCGAGGGCGTGCTGGTCGCGCGGCGCACAGTCGCCAAGTATCGCGAAGCGCTCGGCATTCCGCCGTCGAGCGAGCGCAAAAAGGTTCCTGTCAGGTAGAACGCGAAGGAGGCTTCCATGCAACTGAACGTCACCGGTCATCACGTCGATGTCACTTCCTCGCTCAAGGGCTACGTCGAGAAGAAGCTTGACCGCATCGTGAGACACTCGGACCACGTGATAGACGTTCACTGCATCCTGACTGTCGAGAAACTGCGTCACAAAGCCGAGGCGACCGTGCTGCTGAACGGCGGCACCGTCTACGCGGATGCAGTCGAGCAGGATATGTACGCCGCGATCGACGCGCTCGCCGACAAGCTCGACCGCCGCGTCAAGAAGCACAAGGAAAAGCTCGCAGATCATCACGCCCTCGAGGCGCAGAAGCCGCGCCCGAGCTGATCGCCGCCGAATTCGCTCCCGCTTCTGTCGCACCGCGCGGCACGCTGCCGCGCGAATCGGCTATGCTCGACGCATGCGTCTGGTCATCGTCAGTGGTCTGTCGGGCTCCGGCAAGAGCGTGGCGCTGCACATGCTCGAAGACCTCGACTACTACTGCGTCGACAACATTCCGGCCGGCCTGCTGCCGATGTTCATCTCGCACACGGTGCGCTCGAACGAGGCGACCTACGGCTACACCGCGGTCGGCGTAGACGCCCGCAATCGCCCGGCGGAAATCGCCTCGGTGCCGCGGCTGGTCGCGGAGCTCAAACGCAGCGGCGTGAACTGCGAGGTGCTGTTCCTGCGCGCCGACCAGGAAGCGCTGCTCAAGCGCTACAGCGAGACGCGGCGGCGCCATCCGCTGAGCCGCGACGGGCTCGGCCTGGCCGAGTCGCTGCGCCAGGAGCGCGACCTGCTGGAGCCGATCGCCGACGCCGCCGACCTGATCATCGACACCACGCGCACCACCGTGCACGAGTTGCGCGAGCTGATCCGCCAGCGCGTCGGCGCCCGCAGCGAGGGCCGGATGTCGATCCTGTTCGAGTCGTTCGCCTACCGGCACGGCGTGCCGGGCGACGCCGATTTCGTGTTCGACGTGCGCAGCCTCCCCAATCCTTACTGGGAGCCCGGCCTCGCCGCGCTGACCGGCCGCGATCCTGCGGTCGTCGAATATCTCGAGCGCCACGCGATCGTCGCCAAGATGTTCGCCGACATCGTCGGCTTCCTCGAGCATTGGATTCCCGAGCTGACCCGCACGAATCGCAGCTACCTCACGATCGCGATCGGCTGCACCGGCGGCCAGCATCGCTCGGTCTACCTGGTCGAGCGTCTCGCGCAGTACTTCTCCAGCAAGTACGCGCAGGTTCACGCGCGTCACCAGGTCGTCGAGAAAGTCGCGCGCCCCTAGTCGCTGCCCCTATCAACCTTCTTGGGCTTCGGTACACTGCGCGCCGTTGACTCGAGCGCAGTGACCGTCCGATGACCGAAGCTCCCGCACCGAAGACGAGCCGACTCGCGGCGCTGCGCAGCGCTCTCGAGCAGGGCTCCATGCGCCACGGTCAGCGCATGATCAACTCGATGCACCCGGCGGAGATCGCCTCGCTGATCGAGTCGCTGCCGCCCGCCCGGCGCGAGATCGTCTGGGAATTCGTCGACCCCGAGCTCGAGGGCGACGTGCTGATCGAGCTCAACGAGGAGGTGCGCGCGGAGCTGATCGGCGGCATGGACGCGGAAGAGCTGATCGCGGCAACCGAGGGCATGGAAGTCGACGACCTGGCCGACCTGATCGGCGACCTGCCCGAAACCCTCAACCAGCGCGTGCTGCGCTCGATGGACGCGCAGGACCGCGAGCGCCTGAACGCGGTGCTGCGCTTCGAGGAGGACAGCGCCGGCGGCCTCATGAACCTCGACACCGTGACGGTACGCCCGGACGTCACGCTGGAAGTCGTGTTGCGCTACATGCGCATGCGCGGCGAGCTGCCCGAGCGCACCGACCGGCTGTTCATCGTGAATCGCCACGACAAGTATCTCGGCGGCCTCGACATCACGCGGCTGCTCACCGAGGAGCCGGAGCGGACCGTCGGCGAGATCATGTCCGGCGTGGACGGCATCGCGCCCGAAACGCCGGCCCGCGAAGTCGCGAAGCTGTTCGAGGACCGCGACCTGGTGTCCGCGCCCGTCGTCAGCCGCGACGGCAAGCTCCTCGGCCGCATCACGATCGACGATGTGGTCGACGTCATCCGCGAGGAAGCGGACCACTCCGTCATGAGCATGGCCGGCCTCACCGAAGACGAAGACCTGTTCGCCGGCGTGCGCACCACGGCCCGGCGCCGCGCGATCTGGCTCAGCATCAACCTGGCCACCGCAGTCTTCGCGGCGAACGTCGTCGGATTGTTCGAAGCGACGATCGAGAAGGTCGTCGCCCTGGCGGTGCTGATGCCGATCGTCGCGAGCATGGGTGGCATCGCCGGGAGCCAGACGCTGGTGCTGATCATCCGCGGCCTCGCGCTCGGCCAAGTGGAGCAGGCGAACGCGCGCTGGCTGCTGGCGCGCGAGATTGCGGTGGGCTTGTTGAACGGAGTTCTGCTGGCCGGCCTGGTCGGGGTCGCCGCCGGCCT
Organism: Steroidobacteraceae bacterium; assembly: GCA_036004505.1. GTDB lineage: Bacteria > Pseudomonadota > Gammaproteobacteria > Steroidobacterales > Steroidobacteraceae > Steroidobacter. The sequence continues at coordinate 2,863 of DASYRK010000105.1, read as the reverse complement.
GTGGTTTCACACCTGGACGATCGGCCTGATCATCTTCGCGGCGCTGCTCATCAACCTGTTTGCGGCCGCGCTCGCCGGAGTGGGCGTGCCGCTGATCCTGAAGCGCCTCGGCATCGACCCGGCGCTGGCCGGCGGCGTCGTGCTGACGACGGTCACCGATACGGTGGGATTCGCTTCGCTACTGGGCCTCGGCACGCTGTTCCTGACGTAGGTGGAAGCGACGCATCATCTGCGTCGCACCGGTCCGGTCCACCGTGAAGCCGCCGAGGAATGCCAGCAGATCGTCGGAGCGTTTCATCGCGTCCTGATAGCCGAGCGCGATCAGCTCGCGCGTGTAGCTGTCCTGGAACAGCAGATAGCTCATCAGCTGCCCGCCTCCGCTGTTCAGAGCGCCCATGGTCCGCAGCAGCACGCGCAACGCGCGGGGCAGCGACGCCGTATGGTGCCGCGCGATCTCCGCAAGGTCGCGGCTCGGCATGATCACCATGATGTCGATGCGGCGCAGCTGCACGTTGTTCTCGCCGACGCTCGCCAGCGGGCCGACGCGCTCGACGATGTGATTGAGCTGCGTCAGCCGTTCCAGGTCCGCGTACAGACCGTCGGAGAACAGCGCATCGAGCATGTAGCCGAAGATCTGGCCGAACGTTGGCGAGATCGGCGGGAGCGGCGTCTGCGGCCGTCCTTCATTGCGCGTGCCGACCACGAGCAGCCGCTGCGCGCCGAGGTGAATCGCAGCACTGAACGGATTCGCTTCGCGCATGGCGCCGTCGCCGTAGTACTCGTCGCCGAGCGAGACCGGCGGAAACAGGAACGGCACCGCCACGCTGGCCATCACATGATCGAGCGACAGCGCCGCCGGCTCGCCGGTGCGGCGCGTGCGGTTCCAGGGCTCGCAGCCTGGCTTGGATTCGTAGAACGACACCGATCGGCCGGTGATGTAGCCGGCGGCGGACATGGCCAGCGCGTCGAGATGCCCTGCGTCGATCGCGCGGCGAATGCCTGCGAAATCGAACTGGTTGCGCAGGAGCTCGCGCAGCGGCGAGTTGTCGAACAGGGAACGTGGCGGCGGCAGCAGCCAGCCGCCGGACATCATGGCCAGCACCCAGTGCACGCCGGAGCGCAGCACCGTGCCGGTATCGGCGCGGAACACTTGCCCGACCTGGAAGTTGCGCCAGACACGTTCCAGGTTCCCGACCGCGACCCGGAACCGGTCGGCGTGCACGGCAATTGCTGTTGCATTGACGGCGCCGGCGGAGGTGCCGGTGACGACGGGAAAAGGATTGGCCGATCGTGCGGGCAGCAGGTCGGCGACCGCGCGCAGCACGCCGACCTGATACGCCGCCCGCGCGCCCCCACCCGGCAGAACCAGCCCGACCTTGGGCGGCACGGGGGGTTGGGATTCGAGCTCGGTGCTCATGAAGTTTTATGAAGCGTGAACTGGCGGCGGTCAGTACCGGGTCTAATGCCTTAAGGATTAGTATCGCACAGTGCCTTGGATCGTCTTTGGGCACCATTTCTCGCATTGAGGGATTCCCATGAACCGCATACGCAGTCTCAGATTTCTGCTGCTTCCGCTCCTGCTCGCCTGGCTGGCCAGCGCCTATGCCGACGGCGCAGGCCCGGCCCTGGGCGCCACCGCGCCCGAATTCAAGCTGCAGGACCAGAACGGCAAGTGGCACGAGCTGAAGGACTATCGCGGCAAGTGGGTCGCGTTGTACTTCTACCCGAAGGACCAGACGCCGGGCTGCACCACGCAGGCCTGCGAGTTCCGCGACAACATCTTTGCGTTCCGCGACGCCGGCGCGCAGATCCTCGGCATCAGCGTCGACGACGTCGAGTCGCACAAGGCGTTCTCGGAGAAGCACGGCCTGCCGTTCCCGATCCTCGCCGACTCCACCAAGGAGACCGCGAAGAAGTACGGCGTGCTGAAGACCTTCCTCGGCACGATGGAGCTGGCGAAGCGCGACACGTTCCTGATCGACCCGCAGGGGAAGATCGTCAAGCACTACCCCGACGTCGACCCGAAGGGTCACTCGCAGATCGTGCTGAACGACATCAAGGCGCTGCAGGCGCAGCAGAAGAAGAGTTAGGAATGTCGGGCTGCAGCCCGACCTGCGGGCTCTCTGCAGGTCGGGCGCTAGCCCGATTCAATGCGGCGGCAGATTCGTGAAATGCCTGGCGTCGAGCCAGTCGATCATGGTCGCGATATAGCCGTCTGCGTATGCGAACCCGGCGTCGGCGTGCTGCGGTTTCGCGAGCGAAACCATCTCGTGATCCGCGTCTTTGAACGTCCTGATCGTCAGGTCGCGGTTGCCTGATCGAGCAAACGAGCTGCGGTAAACCTCGATGCTTTCGCGCCAGTCGACCACGGCATCGCGCTCGCCGAAGAGCGCGAGCGTCGGTTGATCCAGCTGCTCCAGGAACACCTCGGCACTCATCGACCACTGCGGCTGCGCCAGGAAGGTCCGCATGGATTCAATGCCTGCGAGATCGAGTTGGTATGCCTTACGCAACACCGGGTATCTGCGCAGAGGTGCAACGACATCGAGAGTTTCCTGCGCCGTCGCGCCGGCGCGCAGGACGGTGAGACCTCGCCGCAGCGTTGCATATGCATCATCCGCCTCCGCGTCGCTCACTCCTTGCTCGCGAAGCAGCTGCACCGCGGGATAGAGACCCAGCGAAAGAGCGTCTCGCCCCGGACCGCTGACGATGATCAAGTAGGCAATGCCGCGGGATCTCACAGCAGCCATCGGCCCCACCCAACCGCCCTGACTGAGCGCCCACAGGCCGATGCGAGTCGCATCGATGTCCGGACGCTGCTGCAGCAGCTCCAGCGCCGCCAGCGCTTCCGTCGCGCGCTCCT
>DASYRK010000104.1:0-33119 GCA_036004505.1 Steroidobacteraceae bacterium | reverse complement strand
TTCGATCGCGTCGCCCGCGCGCAATAACCTGCGAAAGCGCATCTCCGAGCCGGTGTGAATCCACGCCGGCATGACGAACCTCCGCACCAGCACCTGATTCGCCTGAGACAGGATCGCGTGTGGATGCAGCACGCCTTTGCGGAACAGCTCCGTGTCGTCATCGACGCGCGCAGCGTATTCGCGGTTGTGCGCGTCATCCGGTTGCCACAAGAACGTCGCGAATGGCTGCTCGACCTGCACCGTATCCCAGGTGATCTCGACGCGCTCGTCCGGACCGCGCGCACCGCTCATGTAGGCGTGCAGATCCACGGCCGGTTGCGGCTCCTCGAGCGTGCATTCCAGCGTCGCGAGCAGCGCCTCTGCGCCGTTCTTGCCATCCACGGCAACGCTGTCCTCGCCGGTCTCGCGATCCAGCAGCGTGATCTGCTCGCCATGGTAGGCGGGTTTGATGAAACGAGTCGTCACCCAGCTGCCCTGCAGCCAGCTCGCGCCGAGACGCTGCGTCAACGGCCACGCGAGATGACCGAACACCGTGACTCCCGGCACGAGCGCACCCGTGAAGCCGAAGCGTTTCGCGATCTCGTCGCTGTGGATCTTGTTCTCGCTCGCTTGCGCGAAGTTGCGCGCAGTGGCGATGTGCACGGGCATCTTCACTGCTCCCAAGCGTCGCGCTGAAGCACGACCCGATAGCCGTCGGGATCCTCGAAGGTCAGCCCAAGCCGATCCCAATACGGGTTGAACGACGGCACGGGCTCGAACCCCGCGCGCCTGAAGCGCGCGACGGCCTCGTTCCATTGCGCCGGCTCAGGAAGATAGAACACCAGCAGATTGTCCGCCGTCGGCGCACGTCCCGCACGATGCCCGTGCGCGCGCGTGAACTCCAGGTGATACGGCGCGCCAGGCAGACCGAGCATCACGCCGTCGAAGCCATCGTGATCGGCGAAGCGATACAGCTCGGTGAAGCCGAGTCCCTCGCGATAGAACCTCGCTACGGCTTCGAGATCGTCGGTCGGGCGCGCCACGCGCAACCTTGTGGTGGGGTGAATGCTCATGAGGCCGGCAGCGTAAACCCTTGCGCCCCTCCAGACATCCATTGGAATGCAGGAGGTACAGTCGTAAGATCCACTGCGACCGACTGGACAATCAACGATAAGACCGGGGCGCAGGCGGGAAGCTCTATGGAAATTCGCGCATTCGGCGTGCTGGCAACGGCACTCCTGTTCCTTTGCGCGTATGCATCTGCGGCGCGGGCGGAGCCGCTCCGCGTTCTGTACGCCGAACCATTCCAGGCGCAGACCCAGAGCACGCCGGGCGCACAGAAGCCCGGCCCCGCGAATCTGCGAGTGCAAGCGTTCAACCGCACCTTCGAGCTGGAGCTGGAAGACAACAGCCGATTGCTGCGCGCGACGTCAGCGGCAACGCGAGCACGCTTCGGTGCGGTCCAGTTGCTCAAGGGCACGATCAAAGACGCGCCGGGCTCGTGGGTGCGACTCACTCTGCGTGAGGGCCGCTACAGCGGCGCGTTCTGGGACGGCTCGGAGCTGTATGCCGTCGCACCGCGTGAGACGCTCGACGAAGCGCTCACGGTTCCGATGGCCGCCGCGTCGACCGCTATCTATCGACTTTCCGACACGCAAGGTGGATTGTTTGACGGCACCTGCGCTGTCGCCGGCAGCGCGCCGTCGAGCGCCAGTCCGACCGCGAAGTTTCAATCGCTGATCCGCGAGCTCAGGGCTGCAGCGGACTCCGCGTTCGCCGCTGCGCCTCGCGAGATCGAGATCGCGATGATCGGCGATTTCGAGTTCACCAACCGGTTCGGCGCCGCCGCGACGGCCGTCATGCTCGACCGGATGAATACCGTCGACGGCATCTTCAGCAGCCAGGTCGGCGTCAACACTATTCCGACCGACTTCATCACGTTCCCGGCTGACACCGATCCGTTCACCTCCGCCGAACCCTCGACGCTGCTCGAGCAGCTGGGAACCTACCGTAATGCCACGGCGGCGGTGCGCGCCCGCGGGCTCGCGCACCTGCTGACCGGCAGGCCATTGCAGGGCGACATCGTCGGCATCGCTTACCTCGGCTCCGTGTGCACGGCCCGCAACGGCGCGGGACTGACGGAGGTCTCCGATTTCATCGACTCCCCGCTCGTCATCGCGCACGAGATCGGTCACAACTTCGGCGCACCGCACGATGGCGAGACCGGCTCGCCCTGCGCCAATACGCCGCAGACGTTCCTCATGGCGCCGGAGATCAACTTCAGCTCACAGTTTTCAGCGTGCAGCCTGCAGCAGATCCAGAACCGGATTGCGGGAGCGTCCTGCATCGTGACGACGCGCAACCGCGACCTCGCGGTCACTGCGCCCACCGAATTCCAGGCGATCCTCAACCAGCCTTTCGACTTTGCCATCGACGTCACGTCGGTAGGCGAGGTCGACGCGGTGAATGCGATCCTGACGGTGGAGATGCAGTCGCTCGAAGTGTTGTCGGCGACGCTGCCTGGCGCGACCTGCGGTGCGCCGTTCGGCACCCTGCGGTGCGAGATGGGCGACCTGCCGCCAGGGCAAAGCCGCCGGATGACCCTGCGCCTACGGCCCTTGTCGCTGTTCGGTGTGTCGCTGCGCAGCTCCGTACTTTCGAGTCGGGACGACAACGTCACCAACGACGTGGTGAACACGACGGTCCTGGTCACCGACGAGCACATCGTGCAGGTATCTGTTTCCCCGCAGCCGCTGACAGCGACTCTCGGCGAGCCATTCGATCTTTTCTATGACGTCGCGGCTGTCGGCATCCAGCCGCTGAGCAGCGTACGTGTCAACGTCAGCTCTGACAGGCTGAGGCCCCTCGCAGCGAGCGCGAACGGCGGCAGCTGTGTAGTCGAAACGACTTTCAGGGGCGTGACCTGCGAGCTCGGGGACATCGCGCTCGGCGCACCGGAGCGGATTCGCGTGCAGTGGGTCGCCGATTTCCCGGGCGACTACAGCGGGCAGGTCTACGCGTTCGAGTTCGACGATCAGAATGTCAGCGGCGGCAAGGTGTTCAACGTGCACGTCCAGCCCAGGCTCGACGTCGCCCTCACGAGCCCGCAATCGCAGTTTCAGCGCGTCCCGGTGGGCGTGGACGCCCCGTTCTCGGTGCAGGTCGCATCACAAGGCCGCGACGCGGCCAACGACGTGCACGTGAAACTTTCAACGTTTGGCAGCGGCGTGATACTCACGGTGGACGGCCCACTCGCGGCGAGCTGCACCACGACGGGCGACATAACGGACTGCGCGCTCGGCACGTTGGCGCCGCAAACAACCCTGACGCTGCCGTTTCGCGCCCACGCCGACAGTGTGCTGAGCAGTTCGATCCAGGCGGAAGTCGTGCAGCCTGCGCCCGACGACATCCCCGGCAACGATTTCCTGGGCTTCGGACTCGACGTGCGCCTCGGCAACGATGTCGAGATCTTCGCCTTCAGCCCTTCCAATGTCGTCGAAGAGCGCCTCGCCACGCTCTCCGCTCAGGTCAGCTCGCAGGGCGCGAACGATGCCGAGAACGTTCACGTGAGCATGACTTTCCCCGCCGGCATCGTGTTGCAGACGGCGATGCTCGGCAACGAGCCGTGCGCGATCGATTCCGCGAATCCGCACCTGGCAACCTGCACCGCACAGCGGCTCGCGCCTGTGACCGCCTTACCGCTGCAGGTGCAGTTCGTCGCACCACTGGCGGGAACAGGCACGCTGGTCCTCGAGACCAGTTGCGACAACGACGCCAATCCGGCGAACAACAGCGTCACACTCAATCTCGACGTTCTGCAGAACATCGACGCCCGGCTCACAGCGCCGCCGGCGCCGGAGCGTTCGCGCACGGACCAGCCGATCGAGCTCGTGTTCACGGTCGAGACCAACAGGTACTCGTTGCCCGACGCGTGGGTCGACTTCGGGTCCTCGTCGCTCGACGAGCTCTCAGCGAGCGCACCGGGGGCGACCTGCGGGACCACAGCGGGCGGCTACAGGTGCGAGTGGGCGTCGCTGGCAGCCAATACCAGCATTCCTGTCACGGTTCACGCGCGCAGCAGCGTCCGCAGCAACGCATCGATCAGCGTGTTCCTGGGCACGAGCAGCTTGGACGTGGACTTCGGCAACAACGGCGCGTTCCTGACGTTCCCGATCTTCGTCCCCGGCGACGTGGCAGTTGACTTGCCGCAGGCGGTGGTCACCACGACCGTAGACGAGTTCTTCAGCATGCCGGGTATCAACATCGTCGTGCTCGCGCCCGTGGAAAATCCGTTCGTCGATCTCGCTTTCGATCCCGGGCGCCTGGAATCCCCGATGCCGATCAACGGCAACGCTTCCTGTTTCCTCTTGCAAATTGGCGTCATGCGTTGTTACCTCTTCGGTGCGCAGGATCCGGGTACTTATCCGCTCAACCTGCAGGCTCGCCCGGTGAGGACCGGCGTCCTGCCGATCACGATTCGCGTCGGTGCGATCAACGATTTCAACAGCACCAACGACCAGCAGATGATGACAGTGACGGTGGTCGATCAGCCTGCGCCGCCCCCACCACCGCCTCCACCACCTCCTCCGCCTCCGCCCTCGGGCGGTGGTGGTGGCGGCGGCGGCGGCTCGATGGACTGGCTGCTCACAGCGCTGCTGCTCGCGATGTGGCACCATCGCCGGGCCCAACGCCGGGTGCATCGCTGACGCCCATCAAGTGATCGTCCATCTCATCGACGGGACCTACGAGCTGTTCCGTCACTTCTACGGCCTGCGCCGCTTCAGCAAGGGCGAGGACAAGCCCTTCGGCGCCGTCATCGGCGTGTTGAACACCGTCCTCGAAACGATCGAAGGCGGCGGCACGCACATCGGCGTCGCGACCGATCACATCATCGAGTCGTTCCGCAACGAGCTGTGGGCCGAGTACAAGACCGGCGATGGCATCGAGCCGGCGCTGTGGCGACAGTTTCATCCGCTCGAGGAAGCGCTCGCCGCGATGGGCGTGACCGTGTGGCCGATGATCGAGCTCGAAGCCGACGATGCGCTCGCTTCCGCGGCGACGCTCGCTGCCGCTGACGAACGCGTCGAAAAGGTCTGCATCTGGACGCCCGACAAGGACCTCGCGCAATGCGTGCGCGACGATCGCGTCGTGCAAATCGATCGGCGTGCGAAAGCGATCCGCAACGCCGCCGGCGTGCGCGAGAAGTTCGGTGTCGATCCTGCGCTCATCCCGGACTGGCTCGCGCTGGTCGGCGACACCGCCGACGGCTATCCCGGCATCGACGGCATCGGCAAAGCGGGCGCGGCGCGGCTCGTCAACCGTTACGGTCCGATCGAGAGTTTCCCGCCGACCGTGCTGGGCGAGCAACGCGATGTCGCACTATTGTTCAAAAAGCTCGCGACGCTGCGTGCGGACGCGAAGTTGTTCGCCAACGTCGACGAGCTGCGCTGGCGCGGGCCGCCCGACGCTTTTGCAGCGATGGTCGAGCGTCTCGGCGACGCGCGACTACTCGCCCGCGCCCGCAAGGCGCCCGTCGTCTGAAATTTTTTCGCTGAGCCGCGCCGCGCGCATCAGCAGATAATTGCGCTCGGGCGTGCTCGTCGTTTTCTCGGCTGCCGCACGATACAGCGCAATCGCTGTCTTCGGCTCGCCCGCGCGCTCGAACAAGTGCGCGCGCACCGCGACGAGGCGATGAGACCCGGCGAGCCGATCGTCTTGGTCGAGCGCTTCGAGCAACAACAAGCCCGCGCGCGGACCGGCGACCTCGGCCGTCGCGATCGCATGGTTGAGCGCGACGACCGGGTTGTCCGACAGCCGCTGCAACACGCCGTACAGCGCGAGGATCTGCGGCCAGTCCGTGTCTTCAGTTCGTGGCGCCTGGTCGTGCAACGCCGCGATTGCTGCTTGCAGTTGATACTCACCGATCGATCCACTCGTCATCGCGACGTCGACCAGGGCGAGACCTGCGGCGATCGCGTCGCGATCCCACAGCGTTCGGTCCTGCTCGTCGAGCGGAATCAACTCACCCAACGGTCCGGTGCGCGCCGCACGCCGCGCATCGGTCAGCAGCATCAGCGCCAACAGTCCGGTGACCTGCGCATCGGCTGGTGACAGCTCGTGGACTGCGCGCGTCAGCCGGATCGCTTCGTTCGACAGATCCGTGCGATGCAGGCTCGGTCCGGAGCTCGAGGTGTAGCCTTCGTTGAAGATCAGATACAAGACGTGCAGCACGGAGCTCAGCCGCTCCGCGCGCTCGCTCGCCTCCGGCATGCTGAACGGCACGTGCGAGGACTCGATGCTCTGTTTCGCGCGGCTGATCCGCTGCGCCATCGTCGCTTCGGGCACGAGGAACGCTTTCGCTATCTCCGCCGTCGTCAGGCCGCCGACCGCACGCAGCGTGAGCGCGATCGCCGATGCCGACGAGAGCGCCGGATGACAGCACATGAACAGCAGCACGAGCGTGTCGTCGGGATCGATGCCGGGCTCGGCATACACGGCCGGCGCGACAACCAGCGGCACATCTTCAAGCGCCACGGCCTCGCGATTGCGCCGCGAAATCTCACCGCGCACGTGATCGGTCATGCGTCGCAACGCGACGTGGATCAACCAGCCGCGCGGATTGTCCGGAATGCCGTCGCGCGGCCATTGCGTCGCCGCTGCGATCAGCGCTTCCTGCACGGCGTCCTCGCACGCGGCGAAGTCGCGGAAGCGCCGCAGGGTCGCGCCGAGCACCTGCGGCGCCAGATCGCGCAGCAGGTGTTCGGCCCGACGGTCCAGCGGCGCGTACGTCACTTGGTCTCGGGCGGTCCGCTCATCACCTGGCGGACCTCGATCAGCATGTTGAACGGCGCCCCGCCCGGGCCGGGCGCCGCCGAAGCCTCGGCCGCGATCTCGTACGCGCGCTGCGGGCTCTCGACGTCGACGATCCAATAGCCGGCGAGGTATTCCTTGGACTCCGGGAACACCCCGTCGGTGATCGGCTTGCCGTCCTTGCCGGCGCGTACCGCCTTCGCCTGGGTAGGAGCGTCCAGCCCCTGTCCGTCGACCCACTCGCCCGACCCGTGCAGCTTCTTGGAGAACGAGATCATGAAGGCGATGTGCGCCTCGATGTCCTTCTTCGGCCAGCTCGTGAACTGGTCGTAGCCGTTGCGCGGGCAATTCATCATCAGCATGTATTTCATGACACTGGCTCCTGTTGCTCACCGACGCCCGGTATGGGCTGCCGTTCACCCGCTAGTCGGAGCCGCGGACGGCGTCTCGACATCGCCGGCGCGAATTTTCAGCGATACCTGCCTCCAGGTCATCCGCAGGACCTAACTAAAGCGAGCGCGAAAATGGCTATCCGTACCGTTGTCGGCGCCGGCCGCCCTCACCATGATCCTGCGCATGGGCTTCCTGATCGCCGCCGTCGCGAAATACCGGATGGACAACGTGCCGCCGCTGTTGCAGCCGTGGTTCATCCTCTACGGGTACGGGGTCGGCCTGGCGCAGTTCGCCTATCACTGCCTGATCCACTGGACCTGTCGCATCCGCTACGAAGGCCGGGAAGCGCTGCCCGGCCGCAACGTCATCTATTGCGTGTGGCATGGCGACCTGCAGTCGTACTTCTGTGTATTCCTGCGCCACCGCCGCCACACGTGGATGATGCATCCGAGCTGGTACATGAAGCCGATCAACGTCTGCATGCGCCTCGTCGGCATCGACCGGATCATCCTCGGCTCGACGGGGCACGGCGGGCGCGCGGCCGCCGAGCATCTCGTGCGCGAGCTGCGCGACGGCCGCTCGACGGGTATCGCGCCGGACGGACCGGGCGGCCCCGCACGTGTGCCGAAGCGCGGAGTGTTCCACATGGCCGCCCAGGCAGGCGTGCCGATCGTGCCGCTGCGCTTCACGCTGTCGCGTGCGTGGGAGCTGGCGACGTGGGATCGCAAGCGGCTGCCGCAACCGTTTTCCACGATTCACGTGCGCTTCGGCGAGCCGATTTTTGTCGATGAGAGCAATTTCGAGGACGCGATCCGCGCGACCGCCGACGCGCTCTGAAGGTAGGCGCACCGACAGACGTCCGCTAGTATCGGCGCTCCCTTCGCAAAGCCCGGGAGCCGCCGATGAACCTCACGATCTCCTCGCTCCTGTCACGCCGTGATGTTCTGCGTGCCGGCATCGCTGGCGGCGCGGTCATCGCACTCGGCGCAACCGTTGCACAGTCAGCGGACGCCGCGCCGATCCTCAAGGCGATTCCCTCGAGCGGCGAAAAGATTCCCGTGATCGGCCTCGGCACGAATGCCTACGGCGTGACGGACGCCGCCGAGCTCGCTGCGCGCAAGGAAGTCTTACAACGCATGTCGTCGCTGGGCGGCCGGGTGATCGACACGGCGCACGCGTACGGCCGCTCCGAAGAAGTGATCGGCGAGCTGCTCGCCTCGCTCGGCAATCGCAACGACTACTTCCTCGCGACCAAGACGCCGATGGGCTCGATCGCCGACGCCAAGGCTGCGATCGACGAGTCGTTCCGCCGCCTGCGCACCGACCACATCGAGCTGCTGCAGGTCCACAACATGAACAACTCGGATCAGCAGCTGCCCGCGTTCCGCGAATACAAGCAGTCGCGCAAGATCCGCTACCTCGGCGTCACCACTTCGCAGGACGGGCACTACGACGAGATGCTGCGCGTGATGCGCGGCCACGCGCTCGACTTCATCCAGGTCGACTACTCGCTCGGCAACCGCAGCGCCGAGGAGAAGATCCTGCCGCTCGCGCAGGAGCGCGGCATCGCGGTGCTCGCGAACGTGCCGCTCGGTGGCCGACGCGGCTCGCTCATCTCCAACATCGGCGACAAACCGCTGCCGCCGTGGGCGAGCGAGATCGGCGCAACCTCGTGGGCTCAGCTGCTGTTGAAGTACGTCGTATCGCATCCGGCCGTGACGTGTGCGATTCCGGGGACCACGAAACTCAAGCACGCGCAAGACAACCAGGGAGCCGGCCGCGGAGCGCTGCCCGACGCGGGTATGCGGAAGAAGGTGGAGCAGCTGTGGGAGTCGATGCCGGGGTAGGAAGGACAGGAAAGTCTCTCGCCAAGATCGCCAAGAACGCCAAGGGGTCAGAGGTGGCAAATTCGAGAATTCTGAATTTCAAAAATTCGGAATTCTGCTTTTCCGACCTTGGCGATCTTGGCGAGAGGCTATTCTGGAAAACCTCACTCGCGCGAGTAAACGCCGGCTCTCTGCATACCACTCATCATCTCAACGAGCCTGTGTTTAGCATCCGCGCTCACTCCGGCGCGGGCAATGAAGTCATCCAGGTTGCGGAACAGTCCGTCGCGGCGACGGCTCTGCAGCACCTTGTCCGCGGAGGCGGCGTCGATGCCGGGGAGCTTGAGCAGGTCGTCGCGCTCGGCGGTGTTGAGATTGATCGCGGCCTTCGCGTTCTTGTCCGGTCCGCCCATCGGCGTGTCGCTCAACAACCAGAGGTTCGGGCCGAGGGCCGCGCCGGCGCTCGCGGGATCTTTCAAGACTGACTCACGCAGCTTCGCGAACGCCTTGCGCGAAGGGGTCAGCTCGCCAACGAACGTCTCTATGTCGCCGGCGCGACCGCGAGCGGCGACGCTCTCGACTGTCGGCGTGAGACTCGCATCGGCGGTCGCGCCGTACGTCGTCTCGAGCAGAACCGTCAGCATGCGGTCGCTCTCCTGCGGAAGGAGCGAGCGATAGCTGTCGACCAGCTGGATCATCAGCGGCGAATCCGGCCCGGGCTTGCGCTTGTCGAGCGCCGCCAGGGCATCGAACATCTTGCCGTAGCGCTCCAGCAGCGCACGCTCGTCGCCCGGACCGGGCGCCAGCCAGCGATAGAACAGCGTCGCGACCACGCCTTCGGAGGCGAGCATCTGGTTGCCGTTCTTGAGTCGCTCGCTATCGAACAGCGTGCTGTGCTCCGTCGAGCCGGCGCTGCCCTGCGGCGCTTGCAGCTGCACGAACCAGTTGCGTCGCACGCCATCGGTGCGCGCCGAGCGATCGAGGTTGCTCAGCCAGTACGGCACGAACGGCTTCGACGTCAGTCCGAGGTCCTCATCGCGCAGCGATGCGTTGCGCGTCAGCCGACGCACGAGCGGCTGGAAATGCGTCGCGAAGCCCTCGTCGAACGCCGTCGGATAGTCCGTGATCGCGAGACTCATGTGCGGCGCGCGCGAGTAGCCGAACGGCAGGCTCGGAAACAGCCGCCGCAGGAACACGTGTCCCATCTCGTGCGCGAAGATTTCCTCGAAGCCGCCGTTCGCAACGATGTCCTCGTCGACGACGAGATCCACGAACGCGTCAGGCACGAAGCGTTCGCCCCGAGCGTCGCGCAGCCAGAACCCGGCGCGCGCGAACCCGCCGTCCTCGACGGCCAGGTACAACCACGTCGGAACCGGCGCGGTGCCGCTGCGTCGCTGTGCGAGCTCATCGAGCGCGAGCACGGTCGCAGTGAATCCTTCGCGCGCCTCTTTCTGGAGCTGCTCATACAGCGGACCGCTGGTCACGCGAGTCACGACCGGCACTTCGCGCTTCTTCGCATCGCGCTTCATCAGCGGCTGCCCGTCGACGATGACCGGCGCCAGCACGCCCAACTGCGCCGCGGCGGCGGGCGCGCAGAGGAAAAGCAGCAGAACGAGGTGCCGGAACTCATCCCGCATTTGTTCTCCCGGCACCGCGCTTCGCGGCGCTTTGCAGGAGCCGCTCGGTATCGATGATCGCGCGCGAGTGTTCGCCGTCGCCGACGGGGCCGGCGTCGTCGAAGGCTTCGACTTTGAAGATGAAGAGCTTGCCGTCGTTGCGCTGGTAGGTCGCGACAGCGCGGACGCGGCCACCGACCGGCGTCGCGGCGGTGTGCTTCACGTTGAGCGATACACCGACCGACAACTGGCCGGGCTGCAGCGCCGCCCGCATCGCTCGTGCGGCGGCCAGCTCCATCAGCGCGATCATGCGCGAGGTGGCGAACACTTCCGGAAACGAATCTTCGGTCGACAGCGCGAGCACCTTGGCGGTGTCGCTGGATTGCACGACCATCTCGGCCTGCCCGGTATCGCCGGCTTTGAGCACGTGAGTCACCCCGTGAACATCCGTGACGGCGGCCAGGTCTCCCACGGTGACGGATCCTCGACGACGAGCCGCGCCGCGGCGGTCCGCAGCTCTACCGGCAGTGGGCACGATCGGCGCGCGACGGTATCGATGTGCACGCCCTTGAGCATGGTCGTCGCGACGTGCTCACCGGTCTCGTCGCGTTGCATCTCATGCACGAATCGCACGCTGCTCTTGCCCAGCTCGATGATCGCCGAGCGAACGCTGATCACGTCGCCCGCGTACAGCTCACCGCGATAGCTCAGCCGCTGATCGACGGCCACCATGCCGCGCCGCTGCGACCGCAAGTACGACGGCGTGATGCCCGCCGCCGCGAACAGCTGCCACGTCGCCTCGTCGAACTTGCCGACGTACCACATGACGTTCATGTGACCCATCTGGTCGCAGTGCCACGGATAGACCGTGCCGCGATACGTCAAAGTGTGCCCCGCCATCTGCAATCCACCTCAGGCCGCTCAATGGCCGACTTTCGACGCCAGCATGACACTTTGCCTCTAGGTCATGCCATCGAGGACCGATCGGACCGAGTCCATGTCCAGTCCCGAGGCCGAGCAGCATCACCAACGGACGCCGCCCTCCGCAGTCGTCACGGAGCGGTCTGGATTCGGGGCGGGAGGGTCTATTTCAGGCCGCGGCGGGTGATCAGCGCGATCGGCAGGCCGATCAGGAACATGTGGACGAGGACGCCGGTGATGCGGATGTAAGCCGGGCCGCTGTCGCCGACGCTGTGGATCGCGGAGAGCGGCATCACGACGTAGTTCATCACGCCGTAAACCGCGAGCCCGTACACGATGCCGCACGGGACGGCTTTGTCGACGAGCAAGCGGATGTTGCGCGCCGCGGCGTAGAAGATCGCCGCGATGATCGTCGCCATGAGGAAGTGCAGGAGCAGGCCCAACGCTCCCAGTCCGGCGCCGCCGGCGCGCGCGGCGTCGACGCCCACCAATCCCGAAGCGATGCTCCGGCCGATCCGCAGCGGCGTGACGCCCTGCAGACCCCAGATGATGAACGCGTAGGTAATGTCGAGCGCACCCGCGACGAGGCCGGCGGTCACGATCGTTCGCAGCGCACGTCCGCCGCTTTGCACCTGATTGCCCGAGGCAAGGGCCCCTGCTCCACTGTTCACAGCTCGTACCCCGTCAGTCGAAGTTGGAATGCGCCTGAGAATACGACGCGCAACGGCCGGTCGCGCGAGGGCGGCTCAGGCAGTTTGTCCGATCATGCTGACCTGGGTCCTCGCGTGCCGCCCCCGGTGCGAACGCGATCAGACCGGCCGAACCGCGCGCTTATTACGCGAAGAGAAAGTAAGGGTCGGCCGGCGAGGATTCGTGTCAAGCTTTTGCATGCGCAATGAACAGCTCGCTCGACCGGTCTGTTGAGATGACCGCCGTCATCGGTCGCGGCAGCGAACGGCTGCGCTTCGAAGCGCTCTGCCTGCCGTTTCGCACCGACCTGCTGCGGTTCGTCTACTGGCTGTGTCGCGACCGGACGCTCGCCGAGGATGTCGTGCAGGAAGCGCTGCTTCGCGCCTGGCGCTCGTTCGATACGCTGGCCGACGAGCAGGCGGCGCGCTCGTGGCTGCTGACGATCGCACGGCGCGAGCTGGCGCGGACGTTCGAGCGGCGCCGGCTCGAAACTGTGGACATCGACGCGCTCGCCGAGCCCGTCGCAGAGGCGGTGGCCGTGAACGACCCGCACGAGGTGCTCGAGATGCGTCGCGCGATCCTGCAGCTCGAACCGATCTATCGCGAGCCGCTGGTGCTGCAGGTTCTGTTCGGCTATTCGACCAACGAGATTGCACAGCAACTGCAGCTGAGCGTGCCCGCAGTGCTGACGCGCCTGTTTCGCGCGCGCGAATTCCTGCGCAAGCGGCTGGCGCGCGATCCAGCGGACAAGCCGTCATGTCCATGAACTGCCAGGAAGCAAGACTCCAGATCGGCGCCGATCCTGGCGCCGACGATCCGCGCATCGCGGAGCACATCGCGCAATGCGAGGAGTGCGCGCGTTTTCGGCAGGAGCTGCTGGAGATGGACAAGGTTATCTCCGCGGCGCTGCGCGTGGATTTCGACGTCACTGCGCCGCGGGTTGTGCGTGTTTCGCCGCGTCCGTTGTGGGCAATTGCCGCGAGCGTGGCCGTCGTCCTGATCGGTGCGTTGGCGTGGCTGCTGAATCCGCGTGACACGTTTGCGGCGCAGGCGGTCGATCATGTGGAAGGCGAAGCGTTCGCGCTCGTGCGTACGTCGCAGCCCGCGGATCCTGCGGAGCTTGCAGGCATCCTGTCGCGCGCAGGCGTCCGTCTGAAGCCGGATGCGATGCTCGTGTCGTATGCGGCAGCGTGCAAATTCCGCGGCCATGTCGTGCCGCATCTGGTGGTGCAGACCCAGGAGGGTCCCGTCGCCGTCATGGTGCTCGCGCAAGAGACAGTGAAGTCGAAGCGCATCGACGAGGACGGCTATCGGGGCGTCGTGGTGCCGGCCCCGCGCGGCTCGCTCGTGATCCTGGGACAGGACGGCGACGTCAAATCCGTCGCCGCCACTGTGCTCAACGCGCTGGATTACTCACCAGCGTGGTGACGATCAGCTCTTCTTCTTCATGTCGGCCTTGGCCGCATCGCACTCCGCCTTGCTGAGCTGGACGTAGCCCTGGCCCTTGCAGGAGTTCTGGCCGGCGCAGGCGTTCTTCGCCGTCGCGCACGCAGACTTGCCCTTGCAGGCGTTCGCGCCTTCACACTTGACCTTGGCTTCGTCCGCAGCGCTGACCGGCGCAGCCGCGATGCTGCCGAACAGCAGTGCAGCGGCCGTGGCGATCATTGCGGCTTTGGTGGGATTCTTCATAACGACTGGCTCCTGACTTGAGTGCCGTGGAAACGCACGGTGCGGACGCACGGCACGGGCGTCCCGGCGAGCAGACCGGGTCGGCCCGGAATTCATTACAGCATCCGCACCCAGCGCACCCGCCGGTGGCGCCGGAATCCCATGCGCTCGTAGAGGCGCTCCGCGGCTTCATGGCCGGCATCGACTTCGAGGTCGAGCGCGATGCAGCCGCTGTCGCGTGCAACTTGCATTGCCGCCTCCACGAGCTTGCGGCCGATGCCGCCGCCGCGCCGGGTGAGCTCGACGTACACTTCGTCGAGCCACGCCGCGGGACCGCCGTGCTCCAGCGTCCACAGGAATGAGATGACGGCGACGCCGACGAGCTCGCCGTCGAGCCGCGCAGTGAGAATGCGTCCGAGCTCGTGATCTTCTATCAATCCTTGCGTCGCGCGCTGCAGCGCCTGATCGGTGAGCACGATGTCGTGCTCCTGCAGCTGCGTGTGCAGCAGCTGCAGAATCGGTGCGAGGTCGGAGGGCTGCGCTGTCTGGATCTCGAGCATTACTTCGCCGCGGCGGGGAAAGCCGGAAGCTTGTCAATGTCGCGCGGATCGTGCTGGATGACGACGGTTGCGCTCAGGTTCTTCGCGATCTGCTTGAAGCGGTCGAACGAGGCGAGCGTGTCGGCGCGGTTGAAATTGAAGGTCGGCACGCCGTTCGACTCGTAGTTCTCGCGGAAGTGGGCCTGATCGCCCGTCAGCAGCACGTTGCCCTTTTCTTGCAACTTCACGAGCAGGCTGTGATGGCCGGGCGTGTGGCCGGGCATGTCGAGCATCACGACGGTGCCGTCGCCGAACACGTCTTTGTCCTTCGCGACCTGCTCCGCTTTGCCCGGCCCGTCGAGCCAGTGCTTGAGCGGCGCCGCATTGGTCGTGCCCGACGGCGTCGGCCCCTTCAGCACGTCCCAGTCGCCCTGCCCGATCAGCAGCGTCGCCTGCGGGAACGAAGCGGCCTGGCCGGTGTGATCGCCGTGATAGTGGCTGATGCCGACGTAGTTGATCTGTTCGGGCTTGACCTTCAGCTGCGCGAGCTGCTCGATCAGCGTGACCTTGACGGTCGGGCCCGCAGGCGTCGCGCCCGGCGCCGCGGCCGGATAGCCGGTATCCCAGATCATGTAGTGATCTGCATGGTGGATGAGATAGCAGCTCGCGGTCAGCTGCAGCTTCTTGCCCTCGTACGCCATCGTGTCCGAGAAGCGCGCGATGTCGGCCGGCCCGGCGCTGCTCGAGCAATCGAAGCGCGTCAGCGTCACTTCGGCCGGGGCCTGCGCGAAAGCCGGCACGGCGGCGGCGCAAACGAATGCACCGACGATCGAGCACTGGATCGTACGGTTCTTCATGCCGCTTTCCCTCCTGCTTCATTAGAATCGCGGCAGTATGTCAGTCTCGAACGGTTACCGCACTTACATCCTCGACCAGCTCGCGGCAGTGCCGGCTCTCAGCACGCGCCGCATGTTCGGCGGCGTCGGCCTGTACAGCGGCGAGTTGTTCTTCGCGCTGATCGACGACGACGTGTTGTTCTTCAAGGTCGACGACGCCAATCGCGAAGACTACGTGTCGCGCGGCATGCAAGCGTTCATGCCTATTCCGAACAAAGCGAGCATGGGTTACTTCCAGGTGCCCGAGGACGTGATCGAAGAAGCGGAGGAGCTCACGCGCTGGGCGCGCCGCTCGATCGAGGTCGCGCAACGCGCCGGGATGAGGAAAGTGAAATCGCGCGAGACGCCGGCGAAGAAGAAAGGCGCGAAGCGCGCGCGCCGGCGCTGAAAAGTGACCTCCGGCGCGGCGGTCAGCGCACGCTGATTTCCAAATGCAGTCCGATCGTCCAGTCGGAATCGAAACCGTCGAGCTGCTGCGACGCCGGCTCGATCTCGCGCTGATGCAGCAGCAGACCGGCGTCTTGCTCCTGCGCCAGCAGATCGTGGAACTGCACGCTGAGCGACCAGTGCCCGCGCTTGTTCTCGCGCAAGGCGCTCGCGATGGCGTCAGCAACCACTGAGCAGGCCGAGCATTCACGAGTATCTGCGGCGCGGGCCGGCGCGCTGAGGGCCAGCAGAAGCGAAACGATTGGGCCGAACGAGTGCCGCATTGGACAGAACCGCGCTCAAATGCAGTTCTGTCGTGTATCGGCGGGACAAGTGGCTTGGCTTACGCGGCCGACTCTGCGCAGCGGCTCAGCCCTTCCCTGATTCGGCGGTCAAACCACCTGCTGGCGCTGCGCCCATCCACGAGCCGGTGCGGTCGCTGCGGGTTTTTCCGGGAAGAAGCTGTCATGCATCGGCGCGGCGGCGGCATCGGCGGCGACCTTCTGCCGCATCCCCTGCATAACCCTGATCACTTCCTGCCAATCCGAGGCGTCCACGAGCGGATCGTAGGACTGCGGACGCAGCCCCATGCCGTGCATGACGAAGAACCAGCTCAACTCGACGAACATCTCGTGGCGCTTCTGGAAAATGCGGCCGGTGCGCCGATACATCTCCATGCGCTCCGCCAGGCCATCCGGCAGCTCGATCTCTTTGCGCCCTTGCCAGTAGGGCGTATCCGTCCGCTCGCTCGTGCAGTAGTGCAGGATGATGAAGTCGCGCACGCGCTCGAACTCCTCGATCACCTGCTCGTTGTAGTGCGCGATGTTGACTGGATCGAACGTGGCGTCAGGGAAATGGTCCAGCAGCGCGTACACGCCGCTGCAGATCAGATGAATGCTCGTGGACTCGAGCGGCTCTATGAATCCCGAGCCCAGGCCGAGAGCGATGC
The DNA here is from genome assembly GCA_036004505.1 of Steroidobacteraceae bacterium. Classification (GTDB taxonomy): domain Bacteria; phylum Pseudomonadota; class Gammaproteobacteria; order Steroidobacterales; family Steroidobacteraceae; genus Steroidobacter. The sequence goes on along the minus strand of DASYRK010000104.1, from coordinate 16,406 downwards.
AGTTGCGGTTCCAGAACTTGCGGCGACGGCCGGTCACGAAGCGGATGAAGCGTGGCTCGGTCAACGGTTCGACGTTCTCGGGCATGCTGAGCAGGTCGCGCAGCGCTTCCTCGTCGCTGATGTGCTCGCTCGAGTACACGTACCCGGTGCCGATACGGTGTTGCAGTGGAATGCGCCAGTGCCATCCCGCACTGCGCGCGGTCGCCGTGAGGTACGGCGTGCGCGGAATCCGGTTCGGCACCTGCACCGCCACGGCACGATTGTTCGCCAGGTACTTGGTCCAGTCCACGTAGCCGGTCTGCAGCGCACCTTCGATGAGCAGGCCGCGGAAACCGGTGCAGTCGATGTAGAGATCGGCCTGCAGGCGATCCCCTTCCTTGAAGACGATCTCATCGATGAAACCGTCGGCGCGCTGCGTGACGCCCGTCACCGAGCGTTCCAGGCGCACGACGCCGGCTTGCTCGGCGTAGGCGCGCAGGTATCTCGCCACCAGACCGGCGTCGAAATGCAATGCATATTTGAGCGTCGAAGCGATGCCGAGCGAGTTGCCGGGGAAGATGAACTTGTTCGTCTCGGCCATGGCAATCTCGAGATTGAAATGACTGAGCTCGACGTTCAGCGACTGCGCGCGCGCCTTGTGCCAGAAGTGATAGAACGGCAGCCGATCGATGAATACGCCGAAGGCGCCGAACGGGTGCCAATAGCGATGACCGAGGTGATGCCAGTCGACGAAGCGGATCGCCAGCTTGATGGTCGCCTGCGTATGGCGCATGAAATCCTGCAGGTCGATCCCGAGGAACCTGAGAAAGTCGATGATTCCCGGGATCGTCGCTTCGCCGACGCCGACCGTCGGGATATCGGGCGACTCGATGAGCTGGATCGCGCACGTGGACCCAAGCTTCCTGGCCAAGGCGCTCGCCGCGATCCAGCCCGCCGTGCCGCCGCCGACGATGGCGATCCGCTTGATGCGACGATCGGTCTGCATGGAATTCTCCTCGGCGCCGTCCGCGGAGCGTGGCACAGGGCAGTCGGCAGAAACAGAGGGGGGCGATCGGCGTCAGCCGACCGCCCCGTGTCACACGGACGAGTTCTCAGAAGCTGCCGCGGATGCCGACCAGTATGCGTCGCGACCCCGAATCGAACGTGAACGGCAGGTTCTCGAACTGCAGATACGAACTCTGGTCCTGTTCGGTGAGGTTGATGCCTTCGAGCGTCACTCCGAGCTTGTCGGTGATCTGGTAGGCGACCTGCGCATCGATCTGGTAGTAGTCGCGATTCCAGATGCCGTACGTGCGGGTGATGTCGACCCCGTTGACCTGATCGGCGAAGCCGAAATTGCCGTCGAACGACTTGTCGCGCCACCCGTAGGACACGCGCGCTTCGAATCCGTAGTTCTGATAGTAGATCGTCGCGTTGAATGCGTTCTCGGGCACCCCCGGGATCGGCAGCTTGGAATCCACGTCGTTGACGAATCCCGATTCGGAGTCCGAGTACGTGTAGTTGACCGTAAAGCCCAGGCCCCAGTCGAATGCGTACTGCCCCGACAGCTCGATGCCCTTGATGTTGCCGCCCTCGCCGTTGACCGGAACCGAGACGGGTCCTTCGCGGCCGCCGGCCTCGTCCATGACGAAGATCGACTGGGTCTCGACCGTGATGAACGACTCGACTTCCTTCCAGAACGGCGTCACGGCGATCAGTCCCTGACGGCCGAAGTAGTACTCGTAGCTCAGGTCGAACTGCGAGGCGCGATACGGATCGAGGTTCGGGTTGCCGGTGCTGCCGTTGGTGAACCGGAACTTGTCGACGAATGGGCTATTCGGATCGGAGTCGCGGGTAAAGTTCTGCTCGAACCCGCGGCCGAGCTGAAAGAGGTCCTGGCGAGCCATGACGCGCGCCGCCGAAAACCGCACCTTGCTGGCTTCCGTCACGTCCAGAACGAGGTTCGCGCTGGGCAGGATGTCGGTGTAGCTGCGATCGAACTTGACGGTCGTGAAATCCTTCAGCACGCCGTTCCAGCTGTCCGTGCCCCAGAAGGTCGGGTTCGGAGTCGAGGCGGCGTTCTGATCGACGCCGAGCTCGGTGCGAATGACGCGTGCGCCGACATTGATGTGATAGCGGTCGCCAGGTTCGCCGACGTCGGCCATCAGATAGGCCGACCGCGTCTTCTCTTCAACCGCGAACGTCTCCAGCGGCGAAGGGAAAAACGAGAACGGCGTGTCCGGATACAACCCCTGGATCCACGCCAGCGCATTGCTCATCTGCGAGCGGTTGTTCACCAGCACGGCATTGCCCGTGATGTGGCCGGGGGCCCAGAAACCGTTGATGGCCTCGACCCGACCCGGACTGCCGGTGAAGGTCTGGTAGGGCGTGATCAGCGCCGGCGAATTGCCGAACCGATCGCAGGGCGCGAACTGGAAATTCGCCGACGCCGGCAGCTCGCACGACTTGTAACCGATGGCCCCGTCCTGAAAATAGCCGAACGGCGTCCAGTTCGCACCGAAAGCCGAGCCATCCAGCTCGCCCTTGCCGGAGTAGTCCGCGAGATAGCGCCCGAACTCGTAGTCGATCTTGCGATTCGCGAGCCGCAGTCCGCCGCTGAAGGTCACGCCGCCGGACTCGATGAACGGTGGATCGAACTGCGCGTCGCCGCGCACGGCCCAGTTCTCGGCCTCGGTGTTGTCGGCGAATGCCCAGTGCGACTTGAAGAAGCCGTTGGCCGGATTGGTGTAGAGGTCCGAATTTCCCACGAGGCCGAAGTTCGGCAGCGTGCCGCCGTTGTTGTCATAGGTGAAGCGGTAGTTCGGCGGTGCGCTTGCGTTCGGGGCGAAGCCGACGCCATCTTCGCCGCGTACAGTGTACGCGGTGTAGCGCACATCGTTGTTGGCGCTGGAGCTGTCCTGGTCTGCCTTGGAGTACGCCGCCGCGGCGCTCGCGCGCCAGGCACCGCCATTGTCGTATGTGAACTTGAGCTGGAAATTGTCCGAAGTGATGTCGGTGTTCTTCACGAACGAGATGGCTTCCGCCGAATTCGCGGTAATCGTCCCGCGCAGGAGCACGCCGTTGCCGTCGATCTCGAAGGGCAACGAGGGATCGTTGGTCACCAGCGCGCCGCCCTCCGTCGCGAACGGAAACTTGACCGAACCTTCCTGCGTCAGGATCTCCAGACCGGAGTGGAACCATTGCGCTTCGATCTCGGTCGCCTCGCTCGGCCTGAATGCCACGGCGATCGACGCGCCCAGCCGCTCACGCTCCTCGTCACGATCCGTGGCGTAGCGATACTCCGGCGCGAAGTAGTCCTGCGGCACCGTCGCGCGATCGTTGCGATTCGAAAGCCGCCAGTTGCCGCGGTTCTGACCGCCGAGGACGTCCGTCTGGAACTGCTGCTTGTCGTAGGACACGGAGGCGATGACCGCCAGGCGCTCGTTGAACTGGTGACTGAACACCAGCGCGCCGAGCGGCTCCCAACCCTCGCCGCTGTCGGCGTAACGCACGTTGCCGGCCAGCGTCGTCCCGCTCAGGTCGAACGGGCTGCGCGTCTTCAGGTTGATGATGCCGCCGAGGCCGCTCTCGCTCTGCGAGGCGTTCGGCGATTTGTAGACATCGATGCCGCCGAGCAGCTCCGACGGGATGCCTTCGAGAGAATCGGCTTCGCGAACGTTGCCTTCGCCCTGCGTGTAGAGCTCCAGGCCGCTCAGGAAGATATCGTCGTTGAGCAGGGTCACGTTCTGATCGAGACCGCGGATGCGGGCCTTCGTGCCCTGTCCGTTGGAACGATCGATCGAAACGCCGGGCAGGCGCTGCAGCGACTCGGCCACGTTCTGGTCGGGGAACTTGCCGATGTCCTCCGCGGACACCGATTCGATGATCTGGTTCGACTCGCGCTTGTTCTGCAGCGCATCGGCCAGCGAGGCCCGGAAGCCGGTGACGACCACTTCCTCCAGCGGCTCGGTGCCGGTGCTCGACGTCGAGGACGCCGGTTGTGCCGCGTGCGCACCCAGCGTCAAACATGAAGAAATCGCCGCGCTCAAAATCGCCGAGCGGCGCACTCGATGACACACTTCGTTGGCTGACATTCTGGCCCCCATTGCGTCCTTCTGTTTGTGCTGCACTGAGCGTGCACGTGAGTTGCGCATGCTGCTCGCCGCACGACTCACTCGATCCGATTCGAGTCTGCGCACCGTGACGGTGACGTGTCAACGCGATGGCGGCGAAGAAAGCGCTTTCACGAAACTATTTTTTCGCGATCGACAAAGAAAGCGCTTTCAACGCACGACCATCTGCCGCGCGCCGCGCCGCGCGCAAAATGAAAGCGCTTTCCTGCAAATTATCGCCGCCGCGTAGTTCCAATCGCGCACGACTTCGAACATGATCGCGCACGGGTCCACTATTGATCGCGCAACAAGGCGCGCACACCTCATGTCAACGCGCATCGCCCCGGACGAGCTCGTCGCAGCAGCCGCGCCCTCGCGCTCGCTGCCGCTGTACAAGGATTCCGCCGCGGCGCTCGAGCATCGCGTCGCCGATCTGCTGGTGCGCCTGACGACGAAGGAAAAGGCGGCGCTGGTCGCGGGCGCCGACAATTTCTCGACGATCGCGCTGCCGCGTCTGGGCATTCCCGCGATGCGCTTCGCCGACGGACCGAACGGCGTGCGCTCGACGCGCGGCGACGCTGCGACGGCGTTTCCCACGGGCGTCGCGATGGCGGCAACGTGGAATCCAGAGCTCATCGCACGCGCGGCCGCGGCGATCGGTCGCGAGGCGCGCGCGCTCGGCGTGCACGTCGTGCTCGGCCCGAACATCAACATCCAGCGCAATCCGCTCGCCGGCCGCAACTTCGAGACGTATTCGGAAGATCCGCTGTTGAGCGGCCTCGTCGGCACTGCGTTCGTGCGCGGCTTGCAGAGCGAAGGCGTCGGCGCCTCGGTGAAGCACTTCGTCGCGAACGAGCAGGAGCGGCAGCGACGCATCGGCAGCTCGAACGTCGACGAGCGCACGCTGCGCGAGATCTATCTCGCGCCGTTCGAGATGATCGTGCGCCAGGCGCAGCCGTGGACGATGATGAGCTCGTATAACCGTCTCAACGGCACGTTCATGACCGAGAACCGCCGGCTGCTGACGCAAGTGCTGAAGCGCGAGTGGGGCTTCGACGGCATGGTGATGTCGGACTGGAGCGCAGTTCACACGACCGTCGAAGCGGCAAATGCGGGCCTCGATCTCGAGATGCCCGGCCCCGCTCGCTACTACGGCGACATGCTCGTGAAGGCACTCCGCAACGCGCAGGTCGACATGCAGCAGCTCGACGACAACGTCCGGCGCGTCCTGCGTACCTTGTTCAGAACTGGCGTGATGGACGGCATGCGCCGGCCCGCCGGCGAGCTCGGTAGCGAACGTCATCGTCACATCGCAGTCGACATCGCGCGCGAGAGCATCACGCTATTGAAGAACGAGCGCGGACTACTGCCACTGTCTCGTGAGCGCGTGCGGTCCATCGCGGTCGTCGGTCCGAACGCCGACGCAGCCATCATCCAGGGCGGCGGCAGCGCCAACGTGATCCCATCACGCATCGTCACGGCACTCGAAAGTCTGCGCGAGTTGTCCGGCGTGCACGTCGCATACGCGCAGGGCGTCGACAACGAGCTCGTGACCCCTGCAGCGGACAGCCGCCTGCTCAGCACGACTTCGACGCGCGAGGTGCAGGGTCTGCAGTTCGCGATCTACGCAAATGCGAAGTTCGCCGGCAGGCCGGCGAACTGCGGTGTCGACACGTACTTCAACAAGCTGAGCCTCGGCGAAGGCCTGACGCCGGCGCAGGAGGATCCCATCTCGGCGCGCTGGAGCGGCTATTTCTGGCCGCCGACGTCGGGCACGTACGAGTTCAGCCTGACGCAGGTCGGCAGCGCGGTGCTGACGCTGGACGGCGTGCGCATCATCGACGACGAAACTCCGACTCGTCCGCCCGCGGGCGCGGAGCTGTTCCCGATTCCGATGCGCGTCGTGCAGCTCGAGCTGCGCGCCGGCCGCGGTTATCCGCTCCAGCTGGATTACGTGAGCGGCACGCTGGCGTTTCATCTGTTCCGCTTCGGCATTCGCCCACCCGCGGGCACGATCGACGATGCCGTGCGCATCGCGCGCACCGCGGACGTCGCAGTCGTTTTCGTCGGCGTCTCGACCACCTCGGAGACCGAAGGCGCGGATCGCCGCGACATGGAGCTGTTCGGAGCGCAGAACGAGCTCGTCGAAGCGGTCGCCGCGGCGAATCCGCACACTGTGGTCGTGCTGAACAACGGCGCGCCGCTCAGATTGCCGTGGATCGACCGCGTCAGCGCAGTCGTCGAAGCGTGGCTGCCAGGTCAGGAAGGCGCGCGCGCCGTCGCAGAGGTGCTGCTCGGCATCGCGAATCCCTGCGGCAAGCTGCCGCTGACCTTTCCGCGCCGCCTCGAGGACAATCCGAGCTACCTGTACTACTCGAACGGTCGCGACGCTCATTACGGCGAGGGCGTGTTCGTCGGCTATCGCTATTACGAGAAGAAGAAAGTCGAGCCGCTGTTCCCGTTCGGCCACGGCCTGTCGTACACGACCTTCGAGTACGCGAGCCTGCGGGCGCCCGACGAAGTCCTGGCGGGCCAGCCGATCCACATCAGCGTCGAGGTGACCAACACCGGTACGCTGGCGGGGCGCGAAACCGTCCAGCTGTACGTAGGCGACGAGGTGACGCAGGATGTCGTGCGGCCATTGAAGGAGCTGAAGGGGTTCCACAAGGTGGAGCTGGCGCCGGGCGAGTCTCAGGTCGTGCGCTTCACGCTGAACACGCACGACCTGGCGTACTACGACGTGCACCACCGCGCGTGGACCACGACGCCGGGCAAGTATCGCGTGTACGTGGGCAGCTCGGCGGCGGACATCCGCGCGACGCGCTCGCTCAACTGGATCGCGCCGGTCGACGACCGCGCCCCGATCGAAGAATCGACGTTCGAGGACGATTTATGAGCGCAGTGACCGAGAACTCGGCGCCCCAGGCTGCGGCCCCCGGGGCCGCAGCGGCGGGCGCCGACCGTCTCCCGCTGCCGCGGATCATCGGTTACGGCATCGGCGATTTCGGTTTCAACTTCTACTGGTTCTCGCTGACGCTGTTCCTGTCGTACTACTACACCGACGTGCTCGGCCTGCGCAGCGACGTGGCGGGTCTCATCATCTTCCTCTGCCTGACCTGGGACGGGCTGATCGATCCGGCGATCGGCGTGCTGGCGAATCGCACGCGCACGCGCTGGGGCAAGTATCGGCCGTACCTGCTGCTCGGCAGCGTGCCGCTCGCGGTGAGCTTCGCGCTGATGTTCGCACCCACCGGGCTCGAAGGCGCTGCGCTGGTCGGCTACGCGTTCGCCACGCAGGTCCTGTTCCGCACGATGTACGGCCTGGTCAACATTCCGTACAGCGCGCTGATGGCGACCATGACCCGCGATTCCATGCAGCGCAACTGGCTCGCGGGCGTGCGCATGATCTGCGCGTTCCTCGGCACGGCTGTCGTCAGCTATTTCACGCCGCAGCTCGTCGCGTACTTCACGAGCGGCGGCCGCACCGCCGGCTACTTCGGCGCGACCGCGGTGCTGGCGGCGATTGCAACGGTGTTTACGGTCCTGAGCTTCGCAGCGACGCGCGAAGATTCGTCGATCACGCACGCGCAGGAGCAGCCGCCGCCGGTGAGCGAGCTGCTGCGCATGCTCTCGAGAAATGTGCCGTTCCTGCAGATCATCGCCGGCATCGGGTGCTTCAGTTTCGCGAACATTCTGGTGTGCTCGGGCCTGGTGTACTACGTGAAGTACTACCTCGGCGAAACCGAGGCGATCGCCGGCCAGGCGGCAAGCCTGATGCAGATCACGATCACCGCGATGATCCTGCCGTGGACGATCGTGGCGCGCTACGTCGGCAAACGCTGGGCGTGGCAGGCGGGATTGGCGATCGCGTTCGCCGGGCTCGTCGGCCTGTACGTGTCGGGCGCGCGCGAAACCAGCGTGCTGTACGGCTACATCGTGGTGTACGCGATCGGCAGCGCGTCGATCGGCATCAATTTCTGGTCGATCGTCCCGGACACCGTCGAATACGGCGAATGGCGCACCGGCGTGCGCGCCGAGGCGTTCGTGTTCGGCTTCGTCACGCTGATCCAGAAAATCGCGCTCGGCGTGTCGTCCGCGTTCCTCGGCGCCTACCTTGGCTGGGCAGGTTATGTAGCCAATCAGCCGCAGGCGCCGGAGACGGCGCAGGCGATCAAGTTGATGATTACATTGGTGGCGGCAGGCGGCCTGCTCGCGTCCGCGCTCGTGATGCATTTCTACCGGCTCGACGCGCCCACGCACGCGCGACTCGTGCAGGAAATCGCCGCACGCAAGCGCGGGCCGGAATCGGTTTGACACCCTCTTCGCCCCCTCAGCAGAATAGGGCCACGCTGCGATTCGACAGCCGTGTGGCAAGAGGGGGGATCTGGAGCACGCGCTCCAGGTCGATGCGTGAGCGCAACACTGAAAGACGTAGCCCGCGAAGCCCATGTCTCCATGGCATCGGTCTCGCGCGCCCTGAACGGCACCGGCGTCGTCACTGAAGCGATCCGCACCCGAGTGCTCGAGGCTGCAGCCCGCCTGCAATACGTACCGAACAGCGGCGCGCAGAGTCTCATGACCCGCCGCACCCATACGATCGGCATCGTGTTGCCGACTCTGTATGGGGAGTTCTTCTCCGAGCTGATTCGCGGCATCGACGTCGCGGCGCGCGCCCGCGGCTTGCACCTGCTGATTTCCAGTACACACTGCGACGCGATTGAAGCTGGCAACGCGGTGCAGTCGCTCATCGGCCGCGTCGACGGTCTGCTCGTGATGTCGCCCTACGTGAATGGCCGCTTTCTGCAGGAGCACGTGCGCGCCTCGTTGCCGATCGTGCTGATCAGCACCGTCGACGTCGATCACCAGCACACGTCGTTCTATGTGGACAACTACAGCAGCGCTTACGCGATGGTCGCGCACCTCGCGGGTTGCGGACACCGCACGATCGCGCACGTCGCGGGGCCGGAGGTGAACGTCGATGCGCAGGAGCGACTGCGTGGCTATCGCGTGGCGCTCAAGCACGAGCTCCCCGGCGCTCCCGAATACGTTCTGCGTGGCGATTTCACCGAAGAGTCGGGGTATCGCGCCGGCCGCGAGTTGCTGATCACGGCGATGCGTCCCGATGCAGTATTCGCTGCGAACGACATGATGGCGATCGGTTGCCTGTGCGCGCTGACCGAAGCCGGCCTGCGCGTGCCGCAGGACATCGCGCTCGCGGGATTCGACGACATCCCGACTGCGCGCTTCGTCGTGCCGGCCCTGACGACGGTGCGCGTGCGCATCTCGGACATGGGCGGACGCGCGCTCGACCGGCTCGCAACCTCGATCGAAGATCCCGCGCAGTTCCAGCCCGTCACGGAGACCGTGCCGGCGGAGCTGATCATCCGCGCCTCGTGCGGCTCGCCGGCGCGTCCCGCAGGCAACCCGCGCAGCGCGCCGGTTCAACGGGTCTAGTGTCGTACACGATCGAATCGCATCCATTCGCCGCGCGGGACTTCGTCGGCGGCGACCCTGCGCTCGACTTCATCAACACCGTCTCGGGCCGCGACCGGACGCCGCGCGACTGGCTCGACAGCTATGCCCGCCTGCTCGAATGGACGACGCTCGTGCGGCTGCTGCCGGAAAGAAATCTGCGTGCGCTGACCAAGAAGATGCACAGCGAGCCCGCCACCGCAGCGCGAGCGCTGACACGCGCGAAAGAGCTGCGTGAGGAGTTGTTTGCACTCGTGAGCGCCATCGCCGCCGGCAATACGCCGCCGAAGAGCGCTCTCGCGGCGCTGCGCGAGCACTGGCTCGCAGGCATCGACGCGCACGAGTTGCGATTCGAGAACGGACAGGTGATCGCCGATATCCGCGCCGACGCGGCCGACTTCGATCTGATTGCCGCAATGGTCGCGTACCGCATGGTCGAGCACGTCCTGCCGCAACCCGCCGATCGCCTGCGCATGTGCGGCGGCACGAACTGCGCCTGGGTGTTCATCGACAGCTCGAAGGCCGGTCGCCGCCGCTGGTGCGACATGGCGGTGTGCGGCAACGTCGCCAAAGCCCAGCGGTTCTACGCACGCTCGCGGCGCCGATCCGGCGCGCGCTCCTAAGACTTGTCGAGAATGATCTGCCGCACGATCGCGCGGCGCGGGATAGAGGAGCTCTTCTCGCCGACGTATTCGTTGATGTAGAGCCGCTCGCCCCACGGATGGCAGGCGATGCCGTTGGGGAAGGTCAGCCGCGCAGTTCCATCGGGTCCGTCGACCAGGCCGCGCTCGCCGTTACCGAGGATGCGCGTCGCCTTGCCGTCGAGCGAAACCTGGAAGATCTCGTGCGAGTGGTATGCCGTGACGTAGAAGCGATCGCCGCTGAAGCACACGTGCCCGAGCCCCTTGTCGGAGACCGTCGTGAACGGCGTGACCTTGCCGTCGCGGTCGATCTTCAGCATGCGGTTGTCGCGAAAGTTCACGGTGTAGAGATTGCCGTGCGCGTCGAGCGTGATGCCGTTCGGGCACTTGAACAGGTCACTTCGGGCGAACTCGGCAGCGACGCCGTCGGGTGAGACCTTCGAGAGCGAATTGCCGCGGCAATTGGCAACGTAGATCGCGCCCGTCTTGCGATCGACCGTGACGCCGACCGGGCCGCTGAGACCGCTGGTCACAAACGGCTGTGCCGCGCCTTGGCGATCGATCCGCGTGAGCGAGTCGCCGTAGAAGTTGGCCTGCAGCAGGTTGCCCTGGTTGTCGATCGCGTTGCCGGACGCGCCGTAGAGACCGGTCGCGAACACGCGCCGCTCGCCTTCCAGGGTGATCTTCCAGACGGTCTCGCCGAAGTCCGCGACGTACAGATCGCCGACCATGTCTGCGGTCACGCCGCCGACTTGGTGACCTTCGATGATTTCGGTGAGCGGACGAATCTCGATTGCGGCGTGCGCGGGTGCTGCCATCAGCAGCGTGAACGCGAGTGTCGGTGCGGCCTTGCGCAGCATGCGCCGGACTATTGCATCGGGGTCGGAACGTGTCAACCGTTGTAATGATGTTTAACGGTTCTTACGGCGATCGTGCGAGACTCGCGCCATGCTGCTGCGACCCGCCGAACCTGCCGATGCGATGGCTGTGGCCATCGTGCACGTGCGCGCGTGGCAGGTCGCCTATCAAGATCTGCTGCCCGCCGACTATCTCGCGAGTTTGCAGCCAGAGGATCGCGCGTCTCGCTACACATTCGGCGGCACCGATGCGCGCCAACCGATGACGACCGTTGCACTCGACGATACCGGAACCGTTCGCGGCTTCGTCACGACGTGCGCGGCACGCGATCAGGATGTGCCGCGATATGGCGAAGTCGCGGCGATCCACGTCGATCCGGATTGGTGGGGCCGCGGTGTCGGCCAGGCGCTGCTCGCCTCCGCTCGCGCGTACTTGCTCGACTCAGGATTCAGGCGCGCACTGCTATGGGTGCTCGTCGGCAACGTTCGCGCCGAGCGCTTTTATGAGCAGGATGGCTGGGCGCCAGACGGCACGCGACGCACGGACACGGTCTGGGGCGTGCAGGTCAACGATCAGCGTTACCGGCGCGTGCTCTAAGTCCGAACAGCTGACTGCTGGCTCACATCTGCCTGAAGAGATGCAGATAGCTCCGGCTCACCGGCAGCACTACTTCCCTGCCTTTCAAATGAATATCCGCCGTCTCGTTCGCGCCGCGCGTGACGTGGCTGATCGCGCGCATGTTCACGACGACCGAGCGATGCACCTGCGCGAACTGCGACTCGTCGAGCTGCGTGAGCAATTCCTTCAGCGGCATGCGCACGACAGCTTCCTTCGGCTGCTGCGCGTCGTCGCGCCACGCGATCGTCGTGTATTTCTCTTCCGATCGCAGGAAGTCGATGTCGTCCACTGAAATCAGACGCACAGTCTGTCCAACCGATGCGCGCAGCCAGCGCAGCGGCGCGGCTGTCGAGCTCTTCTGCAGACTCGCTGCAAGCTGATGAAGCAAGGCGTCCGTGTTGAGCGCCGGCTGCGCAGCACGCAACCGCTCCTTCAATCTCGACACCGTCTCCGCAAGGCGCGCGGGCTCGACCGGCTTCACGAGATAGTCGAGTACACCTTGCGCGAACGCTTGCACGGCGTACTGGTCATACGCAGTGACGAACACCAGATGCGCGCGCCGGCCGATGTGCCGTGCGGCTTCGACACCAGTCATCCCCGGCATGTGCACATCAAGGAAGCAGACGTCCGGCTGATGCTCCTCGAATCTGTCGACGGCTTCGCGGCCGTTGCGCGCCAGCGCGACGATATCCAGCTCCGGCCACGTCTGCACGAGCAGACGTTCCAGCACCTCGCGCAGCAGGGGCTCGTCATCGGCAATCAAAGCTGTCGGCCGCCGCGACGTCATTTCGTCTCCTGTCGAGCCGGAAACTCCAGCTCAGCGCATACGCCGTGCGGCTGCACTTCAGTGAGCCGCAACTGGGTATCGCCCCCGAACGCGAGCAGCATGCGCTCGCGCAGCGTCGAAAGTCCCGTCCCCAATCCTCCGCTCTTCGATTGCAGACCGACGCCGGTGTCCGTAACACGCACGTGACAGCGGGCGTCGCGCAACCAGACGTCCACGTCGATGCGACCGCCCTCCTCGCTCGGGTCGATGCCGTGACGAACGGCGTTCTCGACCAGCGTCAGCAGCGTCATCGGCGGACACTGCAGCGAATTTGCCGCCGGCTCGATGTGCAGCGCGAACTTCAAGCGATCCGGAATACGCATCTGCATGAGCTGCAGATACGCGCGCACCAGGTCGAGCTCCTGACCGAGCGTCGTGCCGACTTCATGCATGCGCGGAACGGCTGCACGAAGGTACGCAATCAAACTCTTCAGCACACTCGACGCCTGCGGCGAGCCCGCGTCCACCAGCGCCTGCACGTTCGCCAGCGTGTTGAACAGGAAATGCGGCTCGACCTGCGCTTGCAGCAGACGCAGCCGCGTGTCCAGCGCCTTGCGCTCCAGCTCGCTCTTCTCCAGCTCGAAGGCATAGGCCTGATCGCGGGCAAACGCATCGCGCTGCCGGATCATCGCGCCGACGGCAATCCAAGGTGCGAACAGCAGTGCGGTCATGCACAGCTGCGCATAGCCGGTGACCCGCAGTTTGTTGGTGTCGAGCTGCGGATCGCCGCCGGTCGTGACCCAGTAGGCAAAGAATGCGGCGAATGGAATCACGATCACGATGCCGAGCAGCTGCCAGCCCCAGCGCGAGAACGGTCGCACCAACCGCCGCGGCCAATGCTCGAGCGCGCCGAACATGAAGAGAATCGCCATGCCGACGATGAGCGCGCGCGCCATCACGACGAAGAACGGCGCCTGGTTGCCGATGTTGAGAATCAGGCCGAAGCTCAGCGAGACGATGAGAACGAAGCGCGTGCGCCGCCACGCGAAAATCCGCGCGAGTCCTCGGGTGTTGGTGGCTGGTGCAGCGATCGCCATGGCGCGACTATAGACCAACGTTCTGAGCCATTCGCGGCTCAAACCCCGCCCGCGCGGGCCCAGGACCGCCACTCGTCCGCACCGGGCGTAACTCACCGGCGCTTTGCCGTGTCCTGTCGCAAGCGGCTGGCCTGCGGGATCGGCCGCGCTCATAGTCCCGACCGAAGGAGCGCACAACCATGAGACTACGTAACCGCATCCTGGGAATTCTCGCGATCGTCCTGGCGCTCGCTTTCGCATCGCTGGCCGTCGCGCTCAGTTACAGCTCGAGCTGCGGTGCAGCCGCGCCGCTGCCCGCCGGAACGACATCTATGAAAGGTCTCGTCGCTCGCTGCTATGGCGCGCCGGATGTACTGACCGTCGAACAGGTCGCCAAGCCGACCCCGGCGGACGACCAGCTGCTCGTGAAAGTGCATGCGGCCTCGCTGAACCCAGTCGATTGGCATTACATGCGCGGCTCGCCGTACCTCATGCGGCTGTCGTCGGGTCTCGGCACGCCGAAGGACGGGCGCGTCGGCGTCGACTTCGCGGGTACCGTCGAAGCGGTCGGCAAGACCGTCACGCGTTTCAAGCCTGGCGACGAAGTGTTCGGCGGAGCAGATGGTGCCGTCGCGGAGTACGCCGTTGTCCGCGAGAGCCGCGCCGTGACGCTCAAGCCACCGAACGTAACGTTCGAGCAGGCCGCATCCGTGCCGGTTGCGGCACTCACGGCGCTGCAGGGTCTGCGCGACAAAGGTGAGATCAAGGCCGGACAGAAAGTGCTGATCAACGGCGCGTCCGGCGGCGTCGGCACGTTCGCCGTGCAGATCGCGAAACACTACGGCGTGGAAGTCACGGGCGTCTGCAGCACGCGCAACGTCGAGCTGGTGCGCTCGCTCGGCGCCGACCACGTGATCGACTACACCAAGGAAGACTTCGCGCAGGGTGGCGAGCAGTACGACATCATCCTGGACAACGTCAGCAATCGCTCGCTCTCCGACTTGCGACGCGTGCTCAAGCCGACCGGTCACCTCGTCATCGTCGGCGCCGAGAAGGGCGACTGGATCGGGCCGCTCATGCCGGCGATCAGGGCCTTGATCGTCGCGCCGTTCGTCGACCAGAAGATGGGCTCATTCATCGCACGACTCGAGCCCGCGGACCTGAAGTTCGTCGGCGATCTGATGCAGGCCGGCGAGGTCACTGCGGTGATCGATCGCCGCTATGCCTTCGACGATGCCGCGAAGGCGATGGAGTATCTCGAAGGCGGCCGCGCCCGCGGCAAAGTCATCGTGAACATCCAATAGGGAGATGCGCATGTCCGGCATGGGGAAGTTGCTGCTCATCGCGAGCGCATCGCTGCTCGCCTCCGCTGCGCACGCAGCCGACGCTGACAAGTACCAAGCGCCGCGCAACGAATACGGCCAGCCGCAGCTGAATGGCGTGTGGAACTTCAGTTCCGACGTGCCGCTGCAGCGTCCGAAGGACGCGCCCGACAAGCTGCTGCAGACGCGCGAGGACATCGAAAAGTCGATCGCCGCGCGCGAGCAGCAATTCGAGCAGTTCACCCAGCAAGGCGTGGGCTTCCACAACACGTTCTGGCTCGACTACAGGTCGCAATCCGAAAACCTGCGCACCTCGCTCCTCGTCTATCCGCTCAACGGCCGGCTGCCGAAACTGGTCGACGGCGTCACCAAGGTCGGCGGCTTCGCTGCGGCCTTCAAGGATGTTCCCGGCACGCGTCCGGTGCGCTTCGGGTTCGGCGGCATCGGCAAGGAGGGTCCTGAAGACCGCGGCCTGTCGGAGCGCTGCATTGCCGCCGACAACGGTCCGCCGATCACGCCGGGCTTCGACAACAACTACCTGCAGATCTTCCAGGGCCGCGATCACGTCGTGATCCTGAACGAGCAGATTCACGATGCGCGCACTGTGTTTCTCGATGGCCGGCCGCCGCCCGACGGCGCAGTGCGCGGCTGGTACGGCTACTCGCGCGGCCACTGGGAAGGCGACACGCTGGTGATCGAGACCGGCAACTTCAACGGCCTCACGCAGAGCTTCGACAGCTCCGGCACCTCCTACGACAAGGTCGTGACCGAGCGCCTGACGCGCAGCTCGGACCAGACGATCGAGTACGAAGCGACGGTCGTCGACCCGAAGACGTTCACGGACCGGTTCACGCTGGTGTTCCCGATGGCGAAGACGGACAAGCGCATCTACGAGTTCGCGTGCCACGAGGGCAACTACAGCATGGAGCTCATTCTCAGCGGCGCGCGCAAGGAAGAAGCCGATGCGCTGCAGGCCAAGCAGTGAGGAGCGCGATCATGCAGCTGCGATTCGCTGTTCTGATGCTCGCGCCGCTCGCAATCGCAGCGTGCGCAAGTCAGCCGCGCATCGCGCGCACCACAGATGGCAAGCCGGATCTCAACGGCATCTGGGAAGCGATGGGCTCGGCGAACTGGAACCTCGAGCCGCACATCGCGCAGGCCGGTCCGCTCCCGCAGATGGGCGCGCTCGGCGCGATTCCCGCCGGGCCCGGCGTCGTCGAAGGCGGCCGTATTCCGTACACGGCCGCGGCCGCTGCGAAGCGCGACGAGAACAAGGCTCATTGGCTGGAGCGCGATCCGCTCGCCAAGTGCTACATGCCCGGCGTACCGCGCGCCACGTACCTGCCGCAGCCGTTCCAGGTCACGCAGGAGCGGCAATCGATGCTGATCGCGTACGAGTTCGCAGGCGCAACACGCATCGTGTACATGGACCAGCCGCAGCTGCCCGCGCAAGTGGATTCGTGGATGGGCCACAACCTCGGCCGCTGGGACGGCGACACGCTCGTGATCGACGTGACCGCTCAGGTTGCCGACACCTGGCTCGACAGCGCCGGCAATTTTCA
>DASYRK010000103.1:0-18125 GCA_036004505.1 Steroidobacteraceae bacterium | reverse complement strand
CTGCGTGGGACACGAGATCTGGCGTGAGGCCGGCGACGTGGGCCTGCTGTGCACGGATATTCCGGCGGAGTATGGCGGGGGCGGCGGCGACTTCCGCCACGAGTCTATCGTGCACGAAGCTCTGGCTCGCCGCGGCCTGGTCGGATTTGCGACCGGCGTGCACAGCATCTGTGCCCAGTATGTCAACCGGCACGGCACGTCCGCGCAGAAGCGTCATTGGCTGCCCCGGCTGGCCCGCGGTGAGCTCGTCGGTGCGATTGCCATGACCGAGCCGGACACCGGCTCCGATCTGCAGGCAATCAGGACGATTGCGCGGCGAGATGGGCAACACTACGTGATCAACGGGGCGAAGACCTTCATTACGAACGGCTCGCTGGCGGGTTTGTTGGCGGTCGTCTTGAAGACCGATCCGACGCAACGTGCCCCGGGAATGTCGATCATCATGGTGGAGACAGCCGACCTGCGGGGTTATCGGGTCGGCGCCGTGCTCGACAAGATGGGTATGCAAGCCCAGGACACCGCGCTGCTGTTTTTCGAGGACGTGCGGGTTCCAGTCGACCACTTGCTGGGCGGCGAGGAGGGCAAGGGCTTCCAGCAGCTGATGAGCGATCTGCCCTACGAGCGCGCGTTGATCGCTGTCAACGGCGTCGCGGCGATGGAGGGTGCAATCGACGAAACGCTGCGCTACGTGAAGGAGCGCCGCGCGTTCGGCAAGCCCGTGTTCGAGTTTCAGAACACGAAGTTCGAGCTCGCCGAGGCTGCCACCATTGCCCGCGTGGCGCGCGTCTTCGTCAACGATTGTATTCAGCGTGTCGTGGACGGCTCCCTCGACGCCACTACTGCCGCGATGGCGAAGTGGTGGATCACGGATATGCAGCAGCAAGTCATCGATCGCTGTCTGCAGCTGCACGGCGGGTATGGCTATATGAATGAAACTCTGGTCTGCCGGATGTTCGCGGACGCGCGGGTCCAGCGCATCTACGGCGGCACCAACGAGATCATGAAAGAGTTGATCTCCCGAGCGCTGTGAGCGCTGCGGGCGAGGACACGATGCAGATGGGCGACGAGAATACGAGTCCGCCGGCAGATTGGCTCGCTGAAGTCGAACGAATCGAAGAGCGTCGTCGCACCTCGGCAGAGATGGGCGGCGCCGACAAGGTTGAGATCCAGCATGCCAAAGGCAAGCTGACGGTGCTCGAGCGCATCGATCGTCTGCTCGATGCGGGCACGTTTCGCGAGATCGGCGCACTCGCTGGTCTTGCTCGCTATGCCGATGACGGCCCATTGCAGCACTTCACGCCCGCCAATCTGCGATTCGGCTGGGGGTGCATCGATGCACGGCCCGTCGTCGTCGCCGGCGATGACTTCACGGTTCGCGGCGGCGCAGCCGACGCCGCGATTCACGAGAAGCTGGTGCAGGCCGAGCAGATGGCGAATGAATTCAGGATGCCGATCGTCCGGCTGCTCGATGGCTCGGGCGGGGGCGGTTCGGTCAAGACGCTGGAACAGAGTGGCCATACATATGTACCGGCCATGCCGGCCTGGAATTGGGTCGTCGACAATCTCGCGACCGTGCCCGTCGTGTCGCTCGGTCTCGGGCCGATTGCAGGCCTCGGGGCGGCGCGTCTCGTGTCGAGTCATTACTCGGTATTGTTGAGCAAGCAGGGCCAGATGTTTGCCGCGGGCCCGTCGCTGGTCGCTGCAATCGGCCAGAACGTCACCAAGGAAGAGCTTGGCGGCGCCGGCGTCCATGCACAGATCGGTTCCGTCGACGATCTGGCCGAGAACGAAAGCGAGGCCTTCGCTAAAGCCCGCCGCTTTCTTTCGTATCTTCCTGCCTCGGTTGACGCGCTGCCCGCACGAATTCCGTCAGAGGATCCGCCGCGGCGTGTCTGCGAGGAGCTCGATTCGATCGTCCCGCGCGATCGTCGCCATGCTTACAAGATGCGGCGCGTGCTCGAGTGCGTTCTGGACGCCGGAAGTTTCTTCCAGATCGGGCGTCACTGGGGCCGCGCATCGATCACGGGGCTCGCGCGCCTGGATGGCTGGCCGGTGGCTGTCATCGCCAGCGATCCGAACTACTACGGCGGTGCCTGGACCGCGGACACAGCGCAGAAGCTCGTCCGGTTCATCGAGCTCGCGGAAGCTTTTCACTTACCTGTGGTGCATCTTGTGGATATCCCCGGATTCCTGGTCGGCATGCAGGCGGAGCGAGCGGGCACGTTGCGACACGGCGCGCGTGCGTTGGCGAGTGTGTATCAGGCGACTGTTCCCTGGTGCACGGTCATCGTCCGCAAGGCTTTTGGCGTGGCGGGCGCCGGCATGTGCAATCCCACTCGTTTCCGCTATCGATGCGCGTGGCCATCGGGCGACTGGGGCTCGCTGCCCATCGAAGGCGGTATCGAGGCGGCGTACAAGTCGGAGCTCGCCGCCGCCGCGGATCCAGTGGCGAAGCGCAGCGAGATCGAGGCGCGCTTGAATCGCGCACGATCACCGCTGCTGACCGCCGAGAAGTTTCTCGTGGAGGACATCATCGCCCCGCGGCAGACTCGCGCCTTTCTCTGCGATTTTGCCAACCTTGTCGGGCCGCTGCGCCGGACGGGGCGCGCCAGCTTCGGACTTCGTCCCTGAGCCGGTCGTCAGCGGCGCAGCTTCATCCACTCGACCAGCGCCGCGGCGGCTTTCGGCAAATCCTGCGGCGGCCGCGCTTCGGGGCTCAGCACGCGTAACCAGATCACGCTGGCAGCGTCGGCTAATGCGTCGTCGTCGGCTCGCAGCTTCTTCTGCAGTTTTTGTAGTCCCGGATCGGGGTAGATGAACAGTTTGCGGACCAGCTCGTCCATCATGCCGCCGAGCAGGTAGGTGGCGAACAATACGGACGGCTTCGCATCCGGCTGGCCGCGGCGTTTGACATGCGTCTGCGCCACGATGTCGTACCAGAGTCGGTTCGCACGCTGTGCGAGGCCGGTCAAGCTCGGTTCTTCATCGCTGACCTGCAGCAGACAGCGCATGAGTCCCGCGTTGGCGCGACACACTGCCAGCCAGCGTCGGTTGGCAGCGCGAATCGCGCTGAACGGGTCGCGCTCCTCCGTCGTGAGCGTGGAAAAGCCGAGGAAATCTTCCAGCATTTCATTGAGTACACTGAGCGTCGCCTCGGTCTTGTCCTTGAAGTAGACGTAGAACAAGCCCTCCGCCACTTCCGCCGCCGTCGTGATGTCGACAACGCGCATGGCGTGATAGCCGGTGCGTTCAAGGGCTTCCGCCGTCGCGATGCGCAGTCGCTGCCGAGTGCGTTGGCCTTTCTGTTTAGGGGGCGAATCCCGCAGTCCGTTCTTGAGGTGCTCGATGTAAGAGAGCGTCATGTCGAACTCACGGTGCGCTGGCGGTGAACTCTCCGCCATAGAAGTGTGTCACGACTCGTCGCTGGCGACCCGACTGCTGGAACTCGAACGTGTGCTCATCATCGAGCGTCGAGACGAAGCGCCCGTCGCCGAGATACTTGAGCGGCAGTGTCGCCCCATGGCTGCCGGCGCCGCCAAACACGGCAAACAGAACACCGTTTTCGTACTTGAATCCCATTTGCGTGAAACCGAAGGTGATCGGCCCCATGGTGTATTCGCCGGCGTAACTCTGCCCGAGCGATTCGGGCAGCGGCGCCGCCTCGCGGCCAGGCTCGGCGATTCCAAGGACGACGCGCGCGAGCTTGGCTTCCAACGATACAGGAGGGACGCCACTGTCGCTGTTGGTCAGCACCACGATCGTCGTATCGTCGTCCGGGTAGTACGAATAGTGTGCTGAGAACCCGAAGATATCGCCCGAATGCATGATCCGGCGATGCCCGTCCAGGCTGACGTGCACCAGGCAGCCGAGCGAATAGGGAACGAGCGTGCCGTCGCGCAAGCGATCGAGTTGGTGCAACCTCTCGCGAACGGCGGGTGGTGTCATCGAACCGGCAAAAACCCCGGATCGATACTTGAGCATGTCCCCTGTAGTCGACATCACGCTGCCAGCGGAGAAGGCGACCAGAGGGTCATAGCGGGGTGCATTGACCAACCCGGTCTTGCCACGCTGGTAGCCGTGGGCGCGGTGATTCACCAGCGTTCGCCAGTCCTCCGTCGAGGTGTGCTGCATCCCGAAAGGGGCGAAGATCTTCTGCTGCACGTACTCATCGTACGACTGTCCGGTGACGTGCTCGATGACGAGCCCGAGCAGGAACGTTCCGGAGTTCGTGTAGTTGTAGCGCGTGCCGGGCTCGAACTGCAGCGGCTTGGCGGCGAACCAGCCGAGCACCTCTGCGCGCGTCACCGGGCGTTCTGCGCCACGGGGAAACTCCGGCAGCTCGATGTAGTTCACCAGGCCCGAGGTGTGGTTCAAGAGGTGGCGGATCACTGCATCACGCGCCGGAGGGGGCAATCCGGGCACGTATTTGCCCGCTGGGGCATCGAGGTCAACCTTGCCCGCTGCGCTCAGCTGCGCGATCGCGAGCCCTGTCATGGTCTTGGTGATCGAGCCGATGGGGAATACTGTGTCGGGAGTGACCGGCGTGCGATGTTCGACATCGGCATAGCCGAAGCCCTTCGAGTAGAGCACCTCGCTGCCGCGTTGAATGGCCACCGCGATGCCGGGCTTGCCGCCTTCCTCCGTCGCGTGCGCGAGGATACGGTCCAAGCGCGGCTCCACTGCGTTATCGGCCGACGCAATTGCTGTAAGCGTCATCAGCGCCGCGGCAGACAACGCAGCGAATCGATGCAACATGACGAATCTCCCTGGAGGCGTCGCTATGACGATGGGGCAAGCGGCGATGCCCTCATTGTATTGAAAATGAGGTAAACCTCAAAAATAGTTTTTGCGGACCGCGTTGATACTGGCCGGCGCAGCCCGAGTACCGACCAACGCGGAATCACCGATAGTCTGCAAGGAGGATTCTCATGAACCTCACGCTGAACCTCGCACTGTGGATCGTTGCCGGACTGCTGGCCGTCGTCTTCCTTCTCAGCAGCGCGAAACTGTTCGTGCCCAAGGAGAAGACAGCCGGCATGGGCTCGCCACGAGATGGGTCGAAGACTTCAGCCCCGGTGCCATCAAGACCCTCGGGGCCCTCGATCTCCTGGCTGCGGTGGGGCTGATCCTGCCCGCCGCGCTCGACATCGCGCCGATTCTGGTGCCGGTGGCTGCTACCGGTGCGGTGTTGCTGTTTGTTGGCGCGGTGGTCATGCGCCTTCGCCGTGGCGAGATGGCAACGATCATGTTCGACCTGGTCTATCTCGCCATGGCCGCCTTCGTGGCGTGGGGCCGCTTCGGCCCCGAGCCCTTCACCGACTGAGCGCGCACTCGCCGCTGAGCGCCGTCGGCGTGCAGCGCCACTAACCCGTCGCCGCAAGCGTGAGTCCGCCGTCGACACGGAGCACCACGCCTGTCACGAAACTGTTCGCGATCAGAAAGGCAATGGCATGGCCAATGTCCTCTGCAGTCGCGACCCTTCGCACGGGCGTGCTTGCGGCATATTTCGCGAACATGGCCGATCGATCCTGATCCGGCATGGCGTCCCGGAAATGGGTATCCACGACACCGGGCGACACTGCGTTGATTCGCATGGGCTGCAACTCCACCGCGAGCCCGGGAACCATGGCTTCGAGCGCGCCATTGATTGCCGCGAATCCAGCAACGCCCGCCATCGCTGCACCGGCGCTCGCTGCGCCGACGAATACGCAGGATCCCGGCGCGCGCAGATGCGGCAGGGCGGTCTGTAAGGTCGAAATATCGGGCCAGAACTTGCCCTCGAATCCCGCACGCAGCTCTTCCAGCTTCAGGCTTGCGATCGGGCCGGCACCGGCTGGGCCTGCGCCGGGCGACAGAACTAGATGGTCGAATTGTCCCGCGCGCTGAGCGCGCCTTCGACTTGCTGACGCTCGCGTGGGTCTGCACGTACGCCACGTGCCTTCGGTCCGAGTTGGCTCGTCGCGATCTCGAGTTTCTGCGCATCACGACCGATCACCGTGACACCGGCGCCGAGGGCCATTACGGCCTTCGCTGCCGCGTACCCGATTCCCGAGGTGCCACCGATCACCACCGCGTGTTGCTGCTGCAGACTCGACACTGTTCCTACCTCCTGCGAGTGAAGATGGGGCGCGTGCAATCGATCCTGGTGAGATATGCGAACGCATTGCCGTCGTGAAGGTTGCGAGCGCGAACTCTCACAGGCCGTCGGGCGGCGTGACGCTGGAACTCCAGAATGGACTGCCCGTTATCGAAGCAAGGATGGAGCTTCGGCGACGAGACTTGCTCGTTCGGCCCTCTGCGTCAGTGATTACGCACGATTGATCGGGTGCGCACACGGCGCAGTAGCCAACTTGCCTCTTGGTCGTCGGGCTCCATTCGTGCGTGCCTACGTTCCATATCGTGCGCCCGAGGCATATGAGTACATCTCCTGGACATCGGCAGTGGCCTGAGCACAAAGTCGTGGAGCAGCACCTCGATCGACGAGTACAGGTTTCCTTCCACGGGGAGACCGTCGCGGACTCGAGCGACGTCATCAGAGTCGATGAGGATGGCTATCCGGCGCGCTACTACTTTCCTCGCGACGCCGCCACGATGGCCCGGCTGGAGCCTTCCGCAATGACGAGCGAGTGCCCGTTCAAAGGCGTGGCTCACTATTTCGATCTCAATGTAGGAGGTGAGCGTTTCAAGAACGCTGTCTGGAGCTACGAGGATCCGTACGACGAGCATCGTGCGCTGAAGGAGCGGCTTGCATTCTATGATGAGAAGCTGCCGGGAATGCAGATCAGGCCGGAGTGATCGCAGGTCGACCCGATATGGCGAACGAATTCGAGCCGCGCGTCGATCAGTGGTACTCGTTGCGGGGCAAGGAGGAGATGTTCCGCGTCGTGGCCGTTGACGACGGCGCAATCGAAATCCAGAGCTTCGACGGCGCTATCGAGGAGCTCGATCCGGACGCGTGGCGCGATCTCGACATCGAGCCGGCAGAGTCACCCGAGAACTGGACCGGGCCCGTTCGACAATGTCGAAATCGAAGATCTCGACGATACGCAGAGCGCGATGCGCAAGGCGGACGGGCCTGCACAGCTCGAGCCGGGGTTTCGCCAGAATGAAGAGTGGCAGGACGCGCGTTCTGCGGATGAGCGCGACGAGGAGGGCGAGGCTCGTCCTACCGAGGAGTACACGGAAGATGCAGAGCCGAAGGTCAAGAGCCGGACGCATTGATCCAAAGGACCGGGCACAGTCGATCCGGCTTCGCGATCAGGCCACCCACCTGCACATAGATAGGCGTTACCTGTGTCTCCGGAATAACACGTCACCTATGTGACCGGAATGGACCCTGAGCGATTTGGCGCGGCCGGAGGGATTCGAACCCCCGACCACCTGGTTCGAAGCCAGGTACTCTATCCAACTGAGCTACGGCCGCGCGGTGGGGCCGCCGATTGTACTGGTTCCGCCGCCAAAAGTGTCCGCGAGTGTCCGCTCGCTGTCCGACGCTCGCGACCGGACAAGCAGCCGGCGCCTGCAGCCCCGCGTAATCACGCGATTTTCCCCTGAAAAAACTGATTCCGGCGTGCGTTCCAACCTTGGCACACGCCGTGCAATCCAACTCCGTAAAGGCCGATCGGACAGGTCGGCGGGGCAAACGAAGGGGAGACTGTAATGAGCACTCGTTCAGCACGTCTTTCAGCAGTGGGAATCCTCCTCTGCATGCTCCTGCCGCTGACCTTGATCGCGGCCGACGCGCCGGCGACGCCGCCGACTCGGCTGGAGTCCCTGCTCACCGCGCACGACGTGCGGTATGCGCTCCAGGCCCCGCGCGCCAGTTCGAGCGATTGCCTGCACAGCGAAGCGGAGCGAGGCCGATGATCACACCGTTGCATTCCGACAATGGCCACAAGGTGACGCGAATCCGCGATACCTCCGCGACGGACGTCGCCGTCGATCCGGCCCCGGCGCAAAAGCGCCGCCGCTACATCTATATCGGCGCCGGCGCTGGCGCACTGCTGCTCCTCCTCGTAATCGCTCTCCTCATCCGCAACTGGGTTTCAGCTGAAATCTCCGTGCCGATCGAGCGCGTGCGCATCGCTGAAGTGACTCGCGGTCCGTTCGTTCGTGACATCTCGGCGCAAGGCACCGTCGTCGCCGCCGTCAGTCCCACGCTGTTCGCCGTCGCGCCCGGTACCGTGCACTACCTCGTGCAGGCCGGCGACGTCGTCAAGAAGGATCAGCCGATCGCGTCGCTGGAAAGCCCGGAGCTGCGCAACGAGCTGCTGCGCGAACAGGCATCGCTCGACGGCCTCGAGGTCGCCGTGCAACGCCAAGGCATCGATACCCGGCGCGAGCTGGCCGCGAATCAACAGGCGATCGATCTCGCGAACGTCGCGATTCAGGCCGCCGAGCGCGAGATGCGCCGCGGCGAGGATTCGTGGAGCAAGCACCTGATCAGCGAGCGCGACTACGAGAAGTCGCGCGACGATGCAGCTGCGGCCCGCGTCAATCACAAGCATGCGATCGAGACCGCTCAGCTGCAGAAAGAAAGCCTGCAGTTCGAGCTGCGCGCGCAACAGCTCGCGCGCGATCGGCAGCGGCTGGTCGTCCAGGATCTCGAGCGCCGTGTCGGCGAGCTCAGCTTGAAGTCGCCGGTCAACGGCATCGTCGGCACGCTCGCAGTCGCAGAGCGCGCCTCCGTGGCGCAGAACGCGCCGCTCCTGACCGTGGTCGATCTCACCGCGTTCGAGATCGAGTTCCAGGTGCCCGAGAGCTATGCGGACGACCTGGGTCTGGGGATGGACGCGGAAGTGAGCTACGGAACGAAGAAGTACGCGGCGAAGGTCAGCGCCGTATCGCCTGAAGTGCGTTCCAGCCAGGTGACGGGCCGCCTGCGTTTCTCGGGCGAGATGCCGCAGGGTTTGCGCCAGAACCAGCGGCTGTCGACGCGCATCGTCCTGGAGTCGCGCGACGACGTCCTCAAGGTGCAGCGGGGCGCGTTCCTTGACACCGGCGGTGGGCGCGTTGCCTACGTCGTGCAGGGCGATGTCGCGACCAAGCGTCCGATCCGCACCGGCGCCACCAGCGTGTCCGAAGTCGAGATTCTCGAAGGCCTGCAGCCGGGCGATCGCATCATCGTTTCAAACCTTGGCGAGTTCGAGCGCGTCGAAACCGTGCGGCTGGCCGACTAACCAACGAGGGATCCTCATGTTCTCCATGCACAACATCAGCAAGGTCTATCGCACGGATCTGATCGAGACGCACGCGCTGCGCGACTTCAGCCTGGATGTCAGCGAAGGCGAGTTCGTCGCGGTGACCGGTCCCTCCGGCTCCGGCAAGACGACCTTCCTGAACATCGCGGGACTGCTGGAAACCTTCGACACCGGCACCTACAAGCTCGACAGCGCGGACGTCAGCCGCCTGTCGGACGACGAGCGCTCGCGCATCCGCAACCAGAAGATCGGCTTCATCTTTCAGAGCTTCAACCTGATTCCCGACCTCGACGTGTTCGACAACGTCGACGTGCCGCTGCGTTATCGCGGCATGAGCGCGCCGGAGCGCAAGAAGCGCATCAGCGAGGCGCTGGAAGTCGTCGGCCTGGCTTCGCGCATGAAGCACATTCCGGCGCAGCTTTCCGGTGGCCAGCAGCAGCGCGTCGCGATCGCGCGTGCACTCGCCGGCACCCCGCGCTTCCTGCTCGCGGACGAGCCCACCGGCAACCTCGATTCGCTGATGGCGCGCCAGGTCGTCGACCTGCTCGAGGACATCAACCGCCGCGGCACGACGATCATCATGGTCACGCACGATCCGGAGTTGGCGCGCCGCGCCCACCGCAACGTGCACGTGATGGATGGCCAGGTCACCGACCTGCAGCCGTTCGCTGCGAAGCCGCTGGTTCGCCCCGAAGCACTGGCCACGGGTTAACGTCATGCTCGCTTACTACTGCCGCATTGCCATCAAGAGCCTGCGCCGCAACCCGATGCTGACCGCGCTGATGATCGGCGCGATCGCGGTCGGCGTCGGCGTGTGCATCACCACGCTCACCGTCTATCGGCTGATGTCGGGCAACCCGATGGAGGCGCGCAACGACGTGCTGTACTCGGTCACGCTCGACAGCTGGGATCCGAACAAGCCCTGGCGCGAGGAGCATCCTGAGCTGCCGCCGCCCGAGCTGACCTATCGCGACGCGCAGGCGCTGTACAACTCCGACATCCCGGACCGCAAGGTGATGATGCGCAAGGCGTCGTTTGTGGTCGAGGCGCCGCCAAAGAGCGGCGTGGCGCCTTTCCTCGTCACCGGACGCACGACGACCAAGGATTTCTTCGGCATGTTCAACGTGCCGTTCAAGTACGGCAGCGGCTGGGATCGGGCGGCGGACGATGCCGCGCAGATGGTCGTGGTCCTCTCGAAGAAGACCAACGACAAGGCGTTCGGCGGCGCGAACAGCGTCGGCCAGACGGTGCGGCTCGACGGCCACGACTTCAAGGTCATCGGCGTGCTCGACGAGTGGGCGCCGACGCCGTTGTTCTACGACCTGAACAACGGCGCGTTCAACGAGATCGAGGAACTGTTCGTGCCCTACGGCATCGGCACGCAGTTCGAGATGCAGAGCTCCGGCAACACCAACTGCTGGCGCGACCAGGACATCAACAACTTCCAGGACTTTCTCAACAGCGACTGCGTCTGGATCCAGATGTGGGTGGAACTGCGCGGCAAGGAGCAGGCCGAGGCCTTTCAGCAGTTCATCGATAACTACGTGCGCGAGCAGAAATCCCTCGGCCGCTTCGAGCGGCCGCTGAACAACCACCTGCGGCATCCGGACGAGTGGCTGAAAGTGAACGAGGCGGTGGAGGACGACAACCGTGTGCTGGTCGGTCTGTCGTTCACGTTCCTGGCGGTGTGCCTGCTGAACATGATCGGCCTGTTGCTCGCGAAGTTCCTCGGCGCGGCGCCGCTGGTCGGCCTGCGGCGGGCGCTCGGCGCGAGCAAGTCGGCGATCTTCCAGCAACATCTCGTGGAGGTCGGCGTGATCGGGTTGGGCGGCGGCCTGCTCGGCATCGCGCTGGCGGCGCTCGGATTGTGGGGCGTGCGGCATCTCTATGAGAGCTACGACGAGCTGACCCGACTGGACTTTCCCATGTTGCTGACTGCGATCGGCATCGCTGTCCTGTCGGGTCTGCTCGCCGGCTTCTATCCGACGTGGCGTGTGTGCCGGGTGCAGCCCGCCGCCTACCTGAAGACACAGTAAGAGGTCCGTATGGAACTTCGTCCCATCCTGAGCGCGATGCTGCGCAACAAGACCGGCGCGATCCTCGTCGGGTTGCAGATCGCGCTGACGCTGGCCGTGGTCGCCAACTCGGTCGCCATCATCATGACGCGCGTCGAGAAGATCGGCCGGCCGCCGGGCATCGACTCCGACAATCTGTTCTTCGTGCAGAGCTACGGCTTCGGCCCGAATTACAATCAGCGCAGCACGATCGACGACGACCTGCGCCTGCTGCGCTCGCTCCCGGGGGTGGTCAGCGCATCCCCGATCAGCCAGATTCCGATGTCGGGCGGCGGCTCGTCGACGAACCTGGGGCCGGAGCAGACGCGCGAGAAGGTCACGATCAACACCAACCACTTCTCGGTCGACGAGCACGGCGTCGAGACCCTGGGCGTCAAGCTCGTCGAGGGCCGCAACTTCACCCAGAGCGAGATCCAGTACAACCCGGATCCGAACTCTTCGGAGTTCGTGCCGTTCGTGATCCTCAACAAGGACGCGGCTCGCGCCATCTTTGGCACCGAGCATGCAGTGGGCAAGACGGTGTACGACCAGTCGCATTCGGCCGTCGTCATCGGCGTCATGGAGAACATGCTCGGCTCGTGGGTCGGCTGGGACAAGCTGACGCAAGTCATGCTGACTCCGCGCATCGAGGCCGGCCCGCTGTCGCGCTACGTCGTGCGCGCGGAGCCCGGCCGGCGCGACGCACTGATGGCGGAAGTCGAGCAGAAGCTCTCGAACTCGAACTCGAACTCGAATCCGAATCGCGCAATCAGCTGGGTGAAATCGCATACGCAGATCAAGGAGCGCAGCTATCGCGCCGACAGTCGCATGGTCGCGTTTCTCGGCGTGCTGATCGGCTTGATGGTTTCGGTTACGGCGCTCGGGATCGTCGGTCTCGCGAGCTTCCACGTGAGCGTGCGCCGCAAGCAGATCGGCACGCGTCGCGCGGTCGGTGCGCGTCGCGTCGACATCATCCGCTACTTCATGGTGGAGAACTGGTTGCTGACGACTGGCGGCGTAGTGGCCGGGAGCGTGCTCGCCTTTGCGTTGGGCCAGTGGCTGAGCTCGGCGTACTCGCTGCCGCGTCTGCCGCCGATGTACGTCGTGGGCGGTGTAGTGGTGTTGTGGATACTGGGTCAGCTGGCGGCGTTCCTGCCGGCGCGGCGTGCGGCGGCCATTCCGCCGGCAATCGCAACGCGGACGGTATGATTCGATCATGGCAAGCATTCTGATCATCGACGACAACGACGCCGTGCGCACGGCGCTCGAGGTGTTGATCTCCCTGCAGGGGCATCGCGTGCTGACCGCCAGCTCGCCCGAGGAAGGGCTGCGCACGCTCGCGAAGGAGCAGACCGACCTGGTGCTGCAGGACATGAACTTCCGCAAGGAAGCGACCTCGGGCGAGGAGGGCGTCACGCTGTTTCACGGCATTCGCGAGCGGTATCCAACGGTCCCGATCGTGCTGCTCACGGCGTGGACGCATCTGGAAACGGCCGTGGAGCTGGTCAAGGCAGGAGCCGCGGACTACGTCGCGAAGCCCTGGGACGATGCGCGACTGCTCACGACGATCCGCAATCTGCTGGAGCTGCGGCGCTTGTCGGTCGAGCAGGACCGGGCAGCCCGTCGCCGCGCCGAATCGCGCGCGGCGCTCGCGCAGAAGTTCGATCTGTGCGGCCTCGTGTTCGAGAGCGAACCGATGCGCGATGTCGTGACGAAGGCCACGCACATCGCCGCTGCCGACGTGCCGGTGCTGATCACGGGTCCGAACGGCTCCGGCAAGGAAGTGCTGGCCGCGATCATCCAGGCGAATTCCAGCGTACGCAGCGGTCCGTTCATCAAGGTGAACGTGGGCGCGCTGCCGAAGGATCTGATGGAGGCCGAGCTGTTCGGCGCCGAGGCCGGTGCATATACCGGCGCGACCAAGGTTCGTCAGGGACGCTTCGAGGCCGCTGATGGCGGCACGCTGTTCCTCGACGAGATTGGCAATCTCTCGATGGAAGGCCAGGCCAAGCTGCTGCGCGTGTTGCAGACGGGTGAGTTCGAGCGTCTCGGCAGCAGCACGACGCGTCGCGTGAAAGTGCGCGTCATCAGCGCGACCAACAGCGACCTGCCGGCCGCGATCACGACCGGCCGCTTCCGCGAAGACCTCTACTATCGTCTCAACGTGATCGAGCTGAAGGTGCCGCCGCTGGCCGAGCGCAAGGAAGACATCCTGCCGCTCGCCAGGCACTTCCTCGAAGACGAGCAGAAGCTGAGCGTGCCCGCGCAGCGCGCATTGCTGGCGCACAGCTGGCCCGGCAACGTTCGCGAGCTGATGAATACGATCCGGCGCGCGTCGCTCCTCTCGACGAGCGCCGAGATCTCGCCGGCGGACCTCGGGCTGGTCATGGCGCCCGGCACGCTGGAAATGGTGCCGGAGCGCGAGCCCGATCGCGCCGAGATCGAAGGCGCCCTGGCGCGCGCCCGCGGCGTCATTGCCCGCGCCGCCCGCGAGTTGGGCCTCAGCCGCCAGGCCCTGTACCGCCGCATGGAGAAGCTCGGACTCAAGGAATAGGTGTAGGTCGGGCTTCGACCCGACTCCCCGCTTCCTTGTCGGTCAGGCTTCAGCCTGACACCATTCGCCTCCATGCGTTTCTCCCTGGAAGGCAAGCTCGCGCTGTTCGGCTTCGTGCTCGTGCTGGTGGTCGCGGCGCTCGTCGCGTGGCTGTCCGCCTGGCTGCAATCGCCGTGGCTCGCGTTCCTCATCGGTCTGGCGATCGCGACGCCGATTGCCACGTTCGGCGCCCGCTACTTCATGCGGCCGATCGCCGGGACGTTGCGCGCCGTCGGCGACGGCATCGCGAGCCTTTCTGACCGCGACTTCAGCATAAGTATCCACATGGCGCGCGAGCCGGAGCTCGCCGCGCTGGTCGAAGGGTACAACCGTCTCGGTGGCGTACTGCGCGACGAACGGCAATCGCTCTATCAGCGCGAGTTGCTGCTCGACACCGTCATCCAGGCGACGCCGCTGGCGATGGTGCTGACGAACGCGAATGGCCGCGTCGTCTATAGCAATGTCGCCGCACGTCAGACGTTTCTCGGCGGTCGCAAGCTCGAAGGTCTCGCGTTCTCGGAGTTGCTGGCCGCTGCGCCGGAACCGTTGCGCCACGCAGTCGCGGCCGAAGCGGACACGCTGTTCACGATCGAAGGTCCCGACGAATCGGAGATCTACCATCTCGCGCAGCGCGGGTTCCTGCTCAACAGCCAGCTGCATCGCCTGTATCTCCTGAAGCAGATGACGCGCGAGCTGGCGCGGCAGGAAGTCGAGACGTGGAAGAGAGTGATCCGCGTGATCGCGCACGAGCTGAACAACTCGCTCGCGCCGATCTCCTCGCTCGCGCACTCCGGCCGGCTCACCGTCGAGCGTCCCGATCCGTCGCAGCTCGAGCGGATCTTCCGCACGATTGAAGACCGCGCGAAGCACCTGCACTCATTCATCGACGGCTACGCGCGGTTCGCGAAACTGCCGCGGCCGCAGCCCGAGCCGATCGCCTGGCCCGCATTCCTGCGCTCGCTGCAGGAAGCCACGCCGTTCACGCTCGCGGCGGAGCCGCCGACGCGGCCCGGCGTGTTCGATCCGGCGCAGATCGAGCAGGTGATCATCAATCTCGTGAAGAACGCGAAGGAAGCGGGCGCGCCGCCGGACAGCATCGAGCTGCAGGTGCAGGAGCACGCGGCGGGCTGGCGACTGCAGGTGCTGGATCGCGGCGCGGGAATGTCCGAGGAAGTCCTGCGCAATGCGCTGTTGCCGTTCTATTCGACCAAGCCGTCCGGCGCGGGCCTCGGCCTGACCTTATGTCGTGAGGTCATCGAGGCGCACGGTGGGCGGATTTCCCTGGCAAACCGGCCCGGGGGCGGGCTGGCCGCAACTTTGTGGATTCCATCGATCACGCTGGACTAGCGGGGTTCCCCGCGAAATCGCTCCACGGACATTAAGTGCACCTCGGACCATGGTGCGATTTCGTGGGGTGCTCTAGGATGGCCTCGTCAGAGGGGTAGGGGCGGAGAATGAACAAAGAATCCGCGCTGGCGAATCTCGGCCTGCAGGGTAGCGAAGACACTGCCACAGTGGCGCGCGTGTACGGCGAGCGCCTGTCGGTCGTGCAGGATCAGCTCATCAGGGCGCAGAGCGACGCAGAGCGCGGCGACTGCCAGACCAAACTCTCGCAGCTGGTCGAATCGTACGAGCTCGTGACGCAGACCGGTCGCTACACCAAGGCCGCGAACGACTCTTCCGCGACGGTCATGCGCACGGGCACGGAGATCGCCGCAGCGGCGCCGCAGGGCGACACGGCCATCCGCATGGAACCCGGCGCCGTGCTCTCCAGCCGCCTCGAAATCGGCGCGCTGCTCGGACAGGGCGGCATGGGCAACGTTTACGCCGCGCGCGATCGTCTGAAGGACGAAGACGTCGCGATCAAGGTGCTGCGACAGGATCTGTTGTTCAGCACGGCGGCGAAAGAGCGCTTCCTCGCCGAGGCGAAGGTCTCCTGCAATCTGTCGCACCCGAACATCGTGCGCGTGTACGACGTCGGTCTGAGCGGCAGTTACTACTACTTCTCGATGGAGCGGCTGAAGGGCCACAACCTGCGCCATCGCATCGAAGCCTACGAGCGCGAGAAGCGCGAGTTCTCGATCGAGGAAGTCACCGACATTGCGCGGCAGCTGATCGATGCGCTGCGCTACGCGCATCGCTACATCGTGCATCGGGACATCAAGCCCGAGAACATCTGGATCGCCGACGATGGCACGGTGAAGCTGATGGACTTCGGCATCGCGCGCGCCTACAGCAGCGTGCACATGACGCAGACCGGCATGACGCTCGGCACCGCGTACTACATGGCGCCGGAGCAGCGTATCGCAGCGAAGGATGTCGACTGGCGGGCCGATCAGTACTCCCTCGGTGTGGTGCTGTACGAATTGTTGGCGGGCACATTGCCGACCGGCGCGGTCAAGCCGCTTGAAACGGTGCGGCGCGATCTCCCGAAGCGCTATGCGCGCGCGCTGATGCGTGCGATGTCGCCGAAGCCGGAGGATCGCTTCTCTGCGCTCGCCGATCTGCTCGCGGAGATGGACGGCCCGGAGCGCAAGGTCGCCGTCGGGATCGGCGGGTTGCTGTTGATTGCGGCGGGTGTTGCTGCTGCAGGAGCCGGTGCGTATTTCTTCATAAAGCCGGCCGCGGCACCGACGCAGGTTGCTGCTACGGAGCCTGCGAAAGAACCGGCCGTGGAGAAGGAGTCGATGCCGAAGGAGCCGGCGGTCACGACTGCGACAACCGGTCAGAGCGTCGCGGACTCGATGCCGCCACCGCCGACGCAGTCAGATACGCCTCCGCCGAAAGAACCGCCGTCCGGCGATTCATCGTCCAAGAACGCGGCCGCCCTCGTCGGCAGCGACAGCGCCGGTTCATCCTCGACGACGCAGGTCGCGGCGGATGCGGCGGAGAAACCTGTGAGAACCAGCTCGCCCACGCGAGTTGCTGCTGCAAATCCGGTGTCGCAGATCGATGCGCGGCGCCAGGAGTGCGTCACGCAATGCGAGCGCGATAGCGGCGAGTGCAAGAGCCTGAATCGTCGCGGCAAGCAGGACTGCATGCGCGCGGTCGCATTCGGCGGCAGCGGCCGGCTCCAGAACACGAATAACCTCAATGTCAGCTGCGCGTTCTACGGCCAGGCGCGCTGCGACCGTGCGTACGATCGCGATGCGTGCCTCGCTCGCATGACGTCGCGACACAATGAGTGCGTGCAGCTGGTCGGCAACATCGCATCACGACGCCAGGATTGCGAAGACAAAGCACGCGAGTCCGACAAGATGTGCCTCGACGAGCTGCGCGACTGCCGCGCGGGTTGTTAAGGTGCGGTCGAGAAGCAGAACTCCGAGAGCGTCTGGTTGCCGCCCTTTTCGATCGCGAGCACTTCGCCGATGTAGTCCGTGCCCGGGCGCAACAGCTCGGGTGACACGGTCAGCATGGTGCCGACGTTCACCGGAAACTTGACGTCGAAGTTCGGGATCTGGGCTTCAGTCTCGACGATGACTTCGTAGCGGACGATGTCGACCGGCGCGCCGAAGATCGTTTCCGTCACGGGGTTCCACGCCACGACGACGCTGTTGGCCGGAACGTTCTGGGCGCACTCCTCGCCGGCAGCGGGCGCCGGCAGCAGGATCTCCGGCCCGGCCGGCACGCGATGACTGAACTTCACGTCGGCGACGAGCCGGTTGCCGGCGGGGTCGACCCCGCGGAACTTGTAGGTGCCCGCCGGGAAGCGCTGGAAGAACGTTGCGATCGGCACCTCCGACGTCGGCGGCTCCACGCTCTCGAAGAACAGCTCGGTGCCGCCGCCTTGGCGCAACAGGCGGCTTTCGGCCTCGGCGCTGAAGACCTCCTCGCCGGTGGGCGCGATGATCTCGATCTCCCGCCAACCCTCGCTGTCGAGGAAGCCCTGAACGCCGATGTCCTCGGCCGAGGCGTTGTACTCGATGATGAACGTCGCCGCTTTGAGCGCAATGGTCGCAGCGTCGACAGGTGTTGCAACGGCAAGCACGGCCCCGGCTGCGGCACAGCGGGTCAGTGCGTTCAGAATCGTCTTCATCTGCGTGCTCCTTTCTGATTGAGAAAGAGCACGAGTCGCGCGTCTCGTCACTCAGATGAATTAGACGTCGGCGGGATGTGAAACCTTCGCGCTATGCGAGTGTGTGATACACCTTCTGCACGTCGTCGTCCTGCTCGAGCTTGTCGACCAGCTCCATCACTTCCGTAGCTTGCGCCTCGGGCAGCTCGGTCGGCGTGAGGCAGATGTACTCGTGCTCGGCTGAGAGCGGCGTGAGCTTGCGA
>DASYRK010000102.1:0-74218 GCA_036004505.1 Steroidobacteraceae bacterium | reverse complement strand
TCGACGTGATAGCGCGCCTGCACGCCGCAACCGATCATTGCGAGCGTCCGCGAACCTGGCTTCGCAAGGTATTTCGCCGCCAGCGCAGTCGCGGCCGCAGTGCGCCGCGCCGTGATCTCGATCGAGTCCATCAGCGCCAGGACGCAGCCACACTCCGCATCGAGCAGCGCCACGAACCCCTGGATGGTCGGCAGCTGACGCTGCGCGACGTTGCCCGGGAAGTTGCCGTTCACCTTGATCGCCGCGAGCGACGGCGAGCCGCTGCGCTGCGCGGACTTGATATGGAATATGCCGCCGACACCCGGCAAATGGCCGACGTGCGGCACTTCGAAACGGCCGCGCGCCAGGTCGGCGAATGCCGCCTGCATCGCGGCCAGATAGTCTCGCGTCGTGGCCAGACCTGAGATCGCGCTGCGCGACAGCAGCAGCACCGGGGGAGCGCTCATGCCCGCCTCCATCGTTCTTAACGTCGCCATGCTATCGAGATGTCTTCGAGTGCGAGCTGCGAGTTGCCATGCTTGACCTTGCCCTTGGGACAGGCGCTAGAGTGCGGCGGTGACCAGTCCCTCCCGCTTGCTTTCGATCGGTGAGTTCGCGGCTGCAACGCAGCTCTCGCAGAAGGCATTGCGCATCTACGACGAGCAGCGCCTGCTGCCGCCGGCGCGCATCGACACGATGACCGGCTATCGCTACTACAGCAGCGATCAGGTGCCGCTCGGGCGACTGGTGAGAACGCTGCGCGAAATGAATCTCTCGCTCACCGACATCGCCGGCGTCGTCGCCGCGAAGGACGGGAGCGGCGCAGAGACGGTGCTCACCGAACTGGCGCAGGAAATCGAACACCGCTACGCGCGCGAGAGGCGCGCTTTCCACACCGCGCTCGTGCTTCTGCGCAAGCCGTCCCGAGCGGATGCGCCGGAGATCGTCGAGCGCTCACGTCCCGACACGACTGTCGCCGTGCGGCCGTTCGTTGCGAGCCGGTACGACTTCGTCGAAAGATTCCGCACCGAAGCGCGCGCGATGAGCGAGCTGCTGAAACAGGCTGGGCTTGCTGCAGCCGGCGAAGCGTCGTGCGCCTTGATCGACCCACTCTCCGATGATGAGGGACGCCTCGAAGTCCTCATCCCCATGAAGACGCCGGCGCGCATCCCACGAGGCATCACGCTGCGACAGCTGCCCGCTGCGTCCTGCGCAGCGATCGGCGCGAGCGTTCGCCACGCGCATGCGTCGGAGCTCGCCGGCGCGCTCGATGCGCTGTTCGACTGGTTCGACCGCCGCGGTTATCACGCAATCGAAGCACCCTTGGTGTCGATCGGCGCGGATGCCGCGGGACTGCACACAGAAATCGTCTGGGCTTTCGAGCAGGCAACGCCTGCGAGGTAGTTATGCCCTCTTCCCTGCCTCCCGCTGCGATCTTTGCGCGACTCGGACTGCCGGATGCTGCGGTCATCTTCGACGTGCGCGACGCAGCCGCGTTCTCCGCAAAGCCACGGCTCATCCCCGGTGCGTTGCGCGGCGACGCCGATCGCGTCGACGAATGGTCGCGGACCTTGCCGCGCAATCGCGCCGTCGTGGCGTACTGTGTCCACGGCGGCCAGACGAGCAGCCGCGTAGCCGATACATTGAACACGATAGGATATCCCGCTTTCATGCTCGAAGGCGGCCTCGAAGCGTGGATCGCGGCCGGCCATCCGACAGTGAAAGCGCGAGTCGATCTCAATGCTCCGGGCGGATCGCGCTGGGTGACGCGCGAGCGTCCGAAGATCGACCGCCTCGCCTGTCCCTGGCTCGTGCGGCGCTTCATCGATCCGCGGGCTGCGTTCTTCTATACGCCGGCTCACCAGGTGCGGGCCGAGTCGCAGGCGCTGCACGCGGAGCCGTACGACATCGCCGACGTCGCGTTCTCGCATCGCGGGGCGCGCTGCAGCTTCGATGCGTTCCTCGACGAGTTCGACCTGCACGATCCGGTGATCGACCAGGTCGCGGACATCGTGCGGGCCGCGGATACCGGCGAGCTCGGTCAATCGCGCGAAGCGCCCGGCCTGCTGGCGATCTCGCTCGGGCTCTGCGCCAACGTGCGCGACGATATCGTGCTGCTGGAACAGGCGATGCCGGTCTACGATGCGCTGTACGCCTGGTGCAAGACCGCCCGCAACGAAACGCATTCGTGGCCGCAGAAAGTCGCGACACAGTGAGCCCGGCGCCGCCGCTTTCGTTCGGCGAGGCGCTGCGGCTCTGGACGAAAATCGGCTGGCTCAGCTTCGGCGGACCGGCCGGACAGATCGCTCTCATGCATCGCGAGCTGGTCGAGCGGCGGCGCTGGATCAGCGAGACGCGATTCCTGCACGCGTTGAACTACTGCATGCTGCTGCCAGGGCCGGAAGCGCAGCAACTCGCGACGTACATGGGCTGGCTGCTTCATCGCACGTGGGGCGGCATCGTTGCGGGCGGCTTGTTCGTGGTGCCCGGCGCGCTGGTGATGCTGGTCCTCAGCTGGCTCTACGTTCGTTACTCGTCGCTCGGGCCGGTGGCTGCGCTGTTCTTCGGGCTCAAGGCCGCGGTGCTCGCGGTCGTCGTCGACGCAGTGCTGCGGATCGGACGGCGAGCGCTGCGAAATCGCTTCATGGTGGCCATCGCTGCCGCGGCTTTTCTCGCGATCTACTTCTTCAAGGTGCCGTTCCCGTGGATCGTCGTGGGTGCAGCGCTCGTCGGAGTCATCGCGCGACGCCTCGTGCCGCGGAATTTCGAGCAAGCCGCCGCATCCGACCTGCACAAGGCGAACGACTTCGTCGTCGATCGGATGCACGAGACCGGACAACTCGCGCACGCCCAGCCGAGTGCTCGACGGGCACTGAAACTGACGGTTGTCTGCCTTCTGATCTGGTTGGTGCCGGTCGCTGTCGTTGCTGCCTGGCTCGGCGCCGATCACGTGCTGACTCGCGAAGGGACGATCTTCGGTCAGACTGCCGTCGTCACGTTCGGCGGCGCGTACGCCGTGCTTGCATATGTGGGCCAGCGCGCGGTCGAGGAGCTGCACTGGCTGCATCCGGGCGAAATGATCGATGGCCTGGCGATGGCCGAGACCACGCCCGGGCCGTTGATCATGGTGCTGCAGTTCGTCGGCTTCGTTGCAGCGTATCGCTACGGCGCGCCGCTCGACCCATGGTTCGCGGCCGTCCTGGGTGCGTGCCTGACGACCTGGGTGACGTTCGTGCCGAGCTTCGCATTCATTTTCATCGGCGCGCCGTACGTCGAGTCGCTTCGCCAGCATCGCGGCCTGAACGCGGCGCTTTCTTGCGTCACGGCTGCCGTCGTCGGCGT
The DNA here is from genome assembly GCA_036004505.1 of Steroidobacteraceae bacterium. Lineage (GTDB taxonomy): Bacteria > Pseudomonadota > Gammaproteobacteria > Steroidobacterales > Steroidobacteraceae > Steroidobacter. The sequence continues at coordinate 70,897 of DASYRK010000102.1, read as the reverse complement.
CATCCTCAACCTTTCGGTGTGGTTCGCGACGCATACGCTGTTCGGTCGCGTCGATGCCCGGACCTACGGCCCCCTGCACGTCGATGTACCGGACTGGTCGACGCTCGAACCGATGGCCTTGCTGCTCGCCGCCGGTTCGATGATCGCGATGCTGCGATTCAAGGTCGGCATGGCCTGGACGCTCGCGGCCAGCGCGGCGCTCGGAATCGCCTTCCAGCTCGTGCGTTAACGCAACTGCAACGAACGGCGTATTACGCTGGCGCGCATGAGCCAGCTTTCTCGCCTCGCGGCCGCACTCACCTGCATGGTGTTCGCTCATTTGAGCTTCGCCGATACGATCCACGCGATGCAGGATGGCTCGTACTATCACCACCAGAGCGGCTGGGTCTTCCCCGACAAGATCGGGGACTTCTCGCTGGTCGGCATCCCGCAGGACATCAACGGGACGGTCGACGTCGCTGCCTGGTACGCGCGCGAGTCCCGGGGCGTGCGGACCGTCGTAGCAGTGAGCGTCTATCCGCCCGATTCCGCCCAGCCAGAGACCCTGCCCGCCAGCATCAAGGCCACGCCGGTCTCGGTCGAGATCTCGAAGCAGCCCCGGCTGCGCGCGACCCGACTGACCTTCAAGGAAGGCAAGAGCTCGCGCGCGATCGTGTACTTCGTCGAGACGGGAGCCTGGATCGTCAGAGTCCGGTCCACGGTTGCCGCTACGGACAAGGCGACGCCGCCGCTGCTCGAGGCGTTCGTACGCAACCAACGGTGGGACAGCCTGCAGCTGACGCCCTAGCCACCCATATATATATGTAGCCGGCGCGCGTTGGATTAGACTGCGCCGCATGTCGGCCTCCGAGCGGATCTACGGGGCGGTCGAAGCAGGCGGGAGCAAGTTCCTCTGCGCCGTCGGGAAAGGCGTCCACGAGATTATCGAAGAGCGCCGCATCGCGACCCGCGAGCCCGCTGAAACCCTCGCCGAAGTGCTGCAGTTCTTCCACGCGATGCAGCTCAAGCATGGGCGGGTCCGCGGCTTCGGCATCGCTTCGTTCGGCCCGATTCAGCTCGACCGCCGCGCGCACGACTGGGGAAGAATGCTCGCGACGCCGAAGCCGGGTTGGTCGAACGCGAACCTCATCGCCACGCTGCAACCCGTCGCCGACTGCGCAATCGAGCTCGACACCGATGTGAATGCCGCAGCCCTCGCGGAGGCTGAGTTGGGTGCAGGCCAGGGCTGCAGCAGCGTCGCATACGTTACGGTCGGCACGGGCATCGGCGCCGGTGTCGCGATCAACAATCAGACGCTGCGCGGGCGCATGCATCCTGAGATGGGTCACATCCAGGTGCGGCGCGATCCGCGCGACCTCACGTTCTCCGGCATCTGCCCGTTCCATGGCGACTGCCTCGAAGGCGTGGCGAGCGGTCTCGCGATCCAGCGTCGCTGGCAATCCGATCTCTCGGCACTGCCTGAGAACCACGTGGCCTACAGCATCATCGGCGGGTATCTCGGTCAGCTCGCGGCGACCATCGCATTGGTCACGTCCGCGGAACGCATCGTGTTCAGCGGCGGCGTGCTGGAGAACGGCCTGTTGTTGCCGCACATTCGCAATGCGACGCGCGATGCACTCGCCGGTTATCTGCCGCCGCACGAGCGCGACGGTTGCGTCGAGAACTCGGTGTGCGTTTCGTCACTCCACGGGCGCGCGGGACTGCTCGGGGCGATGATTCTGGCGCGGCGTGCGGGCGAGCTGCAGGCTGTACGGCCGCTGCCGCCCTGACTCATTCGCTCGCTTGGAGCTCGTCAGGCCTGTCGTCGGAGTCGAAGCGCATTGGTGATCACCGATACCGACGACAGGCTCATCGCGAGCGCCGCAATCAGAGGGCTCAAAAGCCAGCCTGTCAGCGGATAGAACACGCCAGCGGCAATCGGGATCCCAAGCGCGTTGTACCCAAACGCGAAGAACAGGTTTTGTCGGATGTTGCGCACGGTGGCTCGGCTGAGTTGGCGGGCGCGAACGATACCGCGCAAGTCTCCCTTCACGAGAGTGACCTGCGCGCTCTCCATTGCGATGTCGGCTCCGGTTCCCATGGCGATTCCAACATGCGCCCTGGCGAGTGCCGGCGCGTCGTTGATTCCATCACCGGCCATCGCCACCCGCTCACCCTGAGCCTGCAGACGAGCGATGACGTCAGCCTTGTCCTTGGGCTGAACTTCGGCGATGACTTCGTCGATCGGCAGATCTGCGGCGACGGCGCGCGCAGTGGCTGCGTTGTCGCCTGTCAGCATGACCAGTTTCAAACCGTCCTCCTTGAGCGCCCGCAGTGCTGCGGGTGTGGTCTCCTTGACCGGGTCGCCAACTGCAATGGCACCCGCCAACCTCCCATCGACACTCAGAAAGATGACAGTCCGGCCTTGCCGGCGCAGTTGCCCGACTTCCTGCGCGATCGGCTCGGTAGTCACACCTTGCGATTTCATCAAGGCCATGTTTCCGAGCGCCAGAACACGTCCTTCCGAGTCGCCCCGCACACCTTGCCCTGTGACGGACGCGAAGTTCGTGACTGCCGCAGGCCGTACGCTCTTCGATTCGGCGCCGGCGACAACTGCCCGGGCCAGCGGGTGCTCGCTCGTTCGATCCAGGCCAGCAGCCCAACTGAGAACCTGTTCGTCGGAGAACCCGTTGACGGTGATGACGCGATCGAATGCAGGACGACCGACAGTGATCGTCCCCGTCTTGTCGAGCACGAGCGTGTTCACGTCACGAAGGCTCTCGATTGCCTGGGCGTCTCGGAAGAGAACACCAAGCTGCGCGCCGCGTCCGCTTGCAACCATGATGGAGATGGGCGTAGCAAGACCCAGCGCACACGGACACGCGATGATCAGCACTGCTACCGCATTCACGACCGCGTAGGCGAGCCGAGGTTCGGGTCCCAGGAACCACCAGGCCGCGAACGTCAGGACAGCAATGATGATGACGGACGGCACGAACCAGGCCGCCACTTCGTCCGCCAGCCGCTGCAGCGGGGCTCGCGTACGCTGCGCTTGTGCGACCAGCGAAACAATCTGCGACAGGAGACTGTCGGCGCCGACTCGCTCGGCAACAATGACGAGCGTCCCCGTCTGATTGATTGTCGCGCCGACGACTCGATCGCCGGCGGACTTGTCCACCGGCATCGGCTCACCCGTCAGCATCGATTCATCCACGCTCGTGCGGCCATCGAGCACCCGGCCGTCGACCGGTATCTTCTCGCCGGGGCGAACCCTCAGGTGATCGCCGGCATGAACCTGATCGAGTGGCATATCTTCTTCCGTGCCGTCCGGATTCACGCGGCGCGCGCTCTTGGGAGCCAGTCCCAGGAGTTGTCGGATAGCCGCACTGGTTTGCCCGCGCGCGCGGAGCTCGAGCCACTCCCCTAGTAACACGAGAGCGACAATCGCACTCGCCACCTCGAAGTAGACGCCGACCATCCCGTGGGCATCGCGCATCTCGACTGGAAAGGACTGCGGCGCGGCCGTACTTACGATGCTGTAGACGAATGCAACGATCACACCCAAGCCGATGAGCGTGTACATATTCGGCGAGCGCTTGACGACGCCTATCCAGCCACGGCGGTAGTAATCCAACGCCGCCCAAAGCACTACCGGCGCCGACAACAACAGCTCCGCGCCTCGCAGCACCCGAGCGCCTGCTGCGGAGACATGCAGATCCAGCAAATGAGGCAGCATCGCAATGCCGACAACCGGCAGCGTGAATGCGAGAGCGATCCGGAATTTCTTCTGTACTGCACGGATCTCGCGATCATCCTGCTGCTCGGCCGGCATTTCGGGCTCGAGCGCCATGCCACAGATCGGACAATTGCCTGGACCGGCCTGGCGCACTTGCGGGTGCATCGGGCACGTGTAGATCGTTCCAGCAGGAACGTTGGCAGCAGACTTGCGCAGCCGCGAATGGACGGCGGGCATCAGCGGCGCCTTCCAGCCTTGGAGGACCAGTGGATGTGGACTACCTTCCAGCTTCCTCCAACATTCTTGAGCACAAGTGTCTCCGTACTGACCAGCGCCACTGGCTTGCCGTCACTACTCCCAGTGATGGCCGCTTCGCTGGCGACCCACGCAAGGTCGCCAGAACTGTCGCCGGTCTGCCGTTCCAGCTGGTAGGTGACTCCCTTCATGAATTTCAGATCTGCGGGCAGGTGGTGCGCGGCATACTCCTTCAGCGATCGCTCCACGTCGCCGCCTTCCATGATCATCACCTTGGAATCGAGCAGGCCCTGAACCCGGGTGGCGTCGCCCGCCGCAAGCGCATCATGCAGCGCCTTCGCGGCGCCGACAGGTCCGGCTGGCGCGGCCGATCCCTCCTCATGAACTTGTCCTTCCTCATGACCATGGTCTGCAGATTCGCCTTCCCCATGCGAATGGCCGCCGCTCGCAGCTACCTCGGCTTGGTACTGTTCGGCTGACAGCGAAGGGAGCTTGCGCAGAAGCGCCACAATCTCCCAGATGTCTGGGTCCTCCATGTGCTTGCCCCAAGCAGGCATACCCGTCGCTTTGACGCCGTGCTTGATGACCCAGAATGCTTCCGCGGCATCGCTGTGTGCATGCTTGGCCAGATTGGGCGGAGCCGGAGACAGTCCCGCGCTCAGCTCGGTCGGCTCCATGCCAGGTGCGAGATGGCATCTGGCGCACATCGCGTCGTAGTTGCCCGCCCCTCGACGCACCATATCTGCGTCATCCAGAGCGGGAACTTGAATGAGGTCCGCACGAGCCTCAATCGAGCGTTCGCGAGCAGTGTCGAGAATCCCGAACACCAGGGATGAGTGCGGCTCGTCCGCCGCCACGCTGAGTGCGCCCGATGCAACGACCAATGCGCCCAGCAGCACGACCGCGAGCAGCGTAAGGGCGACTATCGACAATGTACGTTTCATGTTCTTCTCCTAAAACCACAACCGTAAGCCAGCTACCAACCGCAATTCATCCGCGTCGTCGCCCGCTACCCGCGCGAAATCGGCTGTATCGCCGTAGGAGCGCGTCCATACGAGCCCAACGTAAGGCGCGATCTCGCGACGAATCTCATAGCGCAGACGAAGTCCAATCTCGGAGTCGGCGAGTCCGGAGCCGATGGCATTCTGCGGATCGTCCTTGCCATACAGGTCGAACTCGATCTTCGGCTGGAGAATCAGCCTTTGCGTGATGAACAGCTCGACCTCAGCGGAAAAGCGGGCCGCAGCGCGACCCTGCTCGCCGAAGTAAACGTTGGCTTCGACCTCGAACCAGTGCGGCGCGAGCCCTTGAACACCCAGGCCGATCCAGTCGCGGGACGGACCTTCGCCGAAGTCGTGCCGCACACCCGCTTGAGCATGCCACCATCGCCCGACGATACGGTCCCAGAACAGCTCGGCAAGACCTTGGTACTCTCCCTCGATCCGATTGCCTTCCGAGCGCAACCACGCCTTGTTGTAGTCAGTGCCGTACCAGGCTTCTGCATCCCAGTGAACGGCGTCCCGGTCGTTCTTCTCACGCCATTCCAGCTCGTCGAACAACAGCCTGCTGAACGGTGCGTCGTCTTCCATTTGCATCAGCTCGATCATCCGTTCGTTGGACATCTCGTGCATCGGATGCTGAGGCGGATCGGGTGCGACATGTCCGCGCTCGCTCTCGGTGGGCCCGGAGCCCGGCGGCGGCTTCTGGGAAGGATCTTCCGCGGCTGCGGCCGTCGCAGCACGAAGAACGAGGATCAGTGCGCAGAAGACAGGCGATCCGGTACTCATTCGTGATCTCCTGCGCCTCGACTGACCTCTACTTCCCTGAACATCCCCGCTTCCATGTGGTACAGGAGATGGCAGTGATAGGCCCAGCGACCGAGCGCATCGGCAGTAACCGCATAGCTGATGCGCTGCCCGGGGCTGACCATCACGGTGTGCTTGCGCACTTGAAACTCACCCTGCGGGCTCTCGACCTCGCTCCACATGCCGTGCAGATGAATCGGGTGAGTCATCATCGAGTCGTTCACGAGCGTGATGCGCAGACGCTCGCCGAAGTTGAAGCGCAATGGCTCGGCCTCGGAGAACTTCTTGCCGTTGAACGACCACATGAACCGCTCCATGTGGCCTGTGAGGTGCAGCTCGATCTCCCTGCCCGGCTCACGTCGATCGATCGGCCCGCCGAGCGTGTGCAGGTCCGCGTAGCTGAGCGCACGCCGGCCGTTGCCTTTCAAGCCGACGCCCGGGTGATCGAGGCCTGTCGAGGCGCGGTCGATGAGCATGTCCACGCTCGGCCCACTCTCGGCCGATGCATGATGGATAGCCGTCCCTGTTTCTCCGCCGCTTGCGTGCCCCATTGCCGCGTGATCCATTGCCGCGTGATCCATGCCGCCACTCTCCATGTCGTGCGCCATCCCCATATCGCTCATGGTCAGCAGCGGCCTCGGGTCCAGCGGCGGAACCTCGGCAGCCATCCCCGGGTGCGGCGTCAAGGTGCCACGCGCGTAGCCGGAGCGATCGATGGACTGCGCAAAGATCGTGTAAGCGCGGTCGTCCTTCGGCTCGACGATGACGTCGTAGGTTTCCGCAGTGGCTATGCGGAACTCCTCAATCGAGATTGGCTCGACATCCTGTCCGTCGGCAGCGACTACAGTCAGTTGCAAGCCGGGAATGCGTACATCGAAGATGCTCATCGACGAGCCGTTGATGAAGCGCAACCGCACCTTCTCGCCGCGGCGGAAGACGCCGGTCCAGTTGTTCGCCGGCGCAATACCGTTCATCAGGTAGGTGTATGTGTAGCCCGACACGTCGGCGAGGTCGGTCGGATTCATGCGCATTTGCGCCCACATGCGACGCTCTGCGAGCGTGGCGTCCCACCCGGTCTTCCTCACGTCCTCGACGAGGTCGCCCAGCGTGCGCTTGCCGAAATTGAAGTAGTCGCTGCGCTTCTTCAGCGTCGCGAAGATTCGCTCCGGATCCACGTCCGTCCAATCCGAGAGCAGGATCACATACTCTCGGTCCGCCGGATGCCGCTCCCCGCCGCGTCGTTCGATGACGATCGGTCCATAGAGACCGGTCTGCTCCTGAAAGCGCGAGTGCGAGTGGTACCAGTAAGTGCCGTACTGGTTCACCTTGAACCGGTAGACGTACGCTCCACCGGCCGGAATTCCATCGAAGCTCAGGCCCGGAACCCCATCCATGTCGGCGGGTACGATCATCCCGTGCCAGTGAATGGAGCTGCGCGTTCGCAAACGATTCGATACGCGTAGAGTGACTGTGTCGCCCTCACGCCATCGCAGCAATGGGGCCGGCACCTGTCCGTTCACGACAACGCCGGTGCGATGGCGACCGGTGAAATTGACCGGCATCTCACCGATCTCGAGATTGAACTGCGTGCCGGACAAGACGCTCTGGGCTGCACTCTGCGCCCAAGCGAGATTGCGAGAGGCGCCGAGGACGAACAGCCCCGCACCGGCGCAGTGGAGGAAATGCCGGCGGTTCATCCGCGGCACGCGCAATTGATCGAACCTGGTCATGTGAATCTCTGACCCACTCGTCGCCGAAACGGGCCGAGCTCGTCAGCTCGAGGAGCGAGCGGCGAGTCGGTCAGCGACCGTTACGGGGCTGGCGCAACTGTCCTGCAGCAGCAGCGACGATGCGCCAGAACGCTCCGCGGAAGTGGCGGGTCAGGCGGGCGGACGGAACAACGACCAGAGTCGATCGCAGGCGAAGCCCTTCACCGGATTCAAAATCCGTCCGTGGTCTACGTGCACCGATGTTGCAACGAATGAGTCGGCGGCTGCGGGCACGTGCATGCACGGGCACTGACACGTGCCCGTCTTGCAGCAATCATGATGTGCGCCAGTCGAAGAATGGACGCCTGAAGACTGACTTCCCGCGCCCGAGGCTGCCTCGTGCTGCGGGCACTCGGCATTCTGACTGCCTGCCGCAACGACTTCGGGTTCGACAGGTACATGCGATGCCGGCATAGCGTGGGCAAACTCGCCCAAAACGAGCCGGCTCAAGAGCAGCAGCGCCATCGCCCAGCGGTGGAATACGAGTTTCCTCACACGTGCAGAGTAACGGCGAGCAGGATTCCGCGCAACGAACAGTTGCCGGGTCTATGGGGACTCCCGGAGAAACCTGTGGACACCCCTCAATGGTCGGCATCTCACCGACGCCTACACTCAACTCGTAGACCGACCGGAGTATGAAGGAGAACTGATATGCCTCGTCGAATCGGCGCCCTGGTGGGCCTTTCTGCAGTTGCCCTGCTTGCGGCAGGCTCGTTGAGCTTTGCGGCCGAAGAGTTGAAACAGGACTCTGAAGTTGCCGCCGAATACAAGAGCGAAGCAACGCAGCTGCGCGACAAGGCCGCGCATCATCGCAAGCTTGCGGACAACTATAGGAACCGGACGCCTCCGAAGGGATCGGGCAGCTACGCGGGCGTTGCGCAGCATTGCGAGAAGTTGGCGAAATACTATGAAGAGGCGGCAAAAGAAGCTGAGGCCGTTTCCTCAGAGCTCAGCAAGCCGTAGCGGGTCAGTTGCTCGTTTGCACTGACGCCAAGGGGTTCGCGATGTCTCATCACCTGGAGAGTTCTGCATTCGTGCTCGGGACGCCCGAAGCCGTATTCGGCTACGTCGATGACCACGAACGCCTGTCATCCCACATGACTCGCTCATCCTGGATGATGGGTGGCGGACGGATGGACGTGCATTTGGATGCGGGGCGCGGACAGCGGCTCGGTTCCACTATCCGCATGTCCGGCCGTGCTTTTGGCTTGGAATTGTCGCTGGAGGAGGTGGTGACCGAATACGCTCCTGCGCGCCACAAGACGTGGGAGACGGTCGGCGAGCCCCACCTGCTCATCATTGGCCGATATCGAATGGGCTTCGATGTCATCCCAGAAGGTGGCGGCGCCACTCTGCGAGTTTTTATCGACTACGAGCTGCCTCATGCGAGGCGAGGTGGACGGCTGATCGCCAGGCTCGCTTCGTGGTACGCCGCGTGGTGTACGAAGCGCATGGTTCGAGATGCCGTCGCACATTTCGCTGCTCGTCCTGTATCGAGCGCTCCGCTGCCGCAAAGATAACCCGGCGGCTGGGGCCCCTCATGTAGCCCGTCTGAAACGGGGCGCGGGTTCAAGCCCCACGATCTCGTGAACTTGCGTCGGATAGAAGCGCAGATTGAGCCCCGAGCCGATGCCGATCTCGAGAACGCGCCCCATCGCCGCAGCCAGAGCGCGCTTGCGATAAGGCAACAGATCGCGATTGCGCATGGCGAGATTGATGACATGCGGCAAGACGTGGTTGTCGTAGAAGCTCATGGTCTGATCCTCCTAGCCCGGCAGCTCGCGTCGACGCAAGATCCGATAGGCAGCCGGAATGACGAACAGAGACAAGAGCGGCGCCGTAATCATCCCGCCGATCATCGGCGCGGCGATCCGTTGCATGACCTCCGATCCGGTTCCGTGGCTCCACATGATCGGCAGCAGTCCGGCGATGATGACGCTGACGGTCATGATCTTCGGCCGCACGCGCAGCACCGCGCCTTCCCGTATCGCCTCATCGAGTAGTTCGAGTGTTGCAGGTTGCCCGGACGCAAGGCGCGCTTCCCATGCTTGCTTCAGGTAGATGAGCATGACGACGCCGAACTCTGCCGCGACGCCCGCAAGCGCAATGAAGCCGACTCCCGTTGCGATCGATACGTCGTGGCCGAGAAAATAGATGTACCAGAAGCCCCCGATGAGCGCGAAAGGCAACGTCGCCATGATCACGAGAGCCTCGTCGATGCGGCGGAATGTCAGATACAGCAGGACGAAGATCACGAGCAGCGTGAACGGTATGACGACCCGCAACTTCGCCTGCGCACGCTCCAGGTACTCGAACTGCCCCGACCATGAGATCGAGTAGCCCGCCGGCAGCTGCACGCCGCGTGCGACGACCTTCTTCATGTCATCGACGGCGGACTGCAAATCGCGGCCGCGCAGGTCTACGTACACCCAGCCCGAGAGCCGGGCATTCTCGCTGCGAAGCATCGGCGGACCGTTCGTGATCCTCAGGTCCGCGACGGAGCCCAGCGTGATCTGCGCGCCACCTGCCGTAACGATCGGCAGCTCTTTGAGATCGGACAGAGAGTCGCGCAGCTCGCGCGGATAGCGGACGCTGATCGGGAAACGTTGCAGTCCTTCCACGGTCTCATCGATGGTCTCACCTCCAATGGCCGCGGTAACGACACTCTGCACGTCTTCGATGTTCATGCCGTAGCGCGCTGCCGCGTCACGGTCGATATTGACTTCGATGTAGCGACCGCCGGTCATCCGCTCGGCGAGCGCCGACGTCACGCCCGGCACGTTACGCACCGCCTGCTCAACTTGCTGTGCCACGCGATCGATCACCACCGGATCGGCGCCGGCGACCTTGATGCCGACCGGCGTCTTGATGCCGGTCGCCAGCATGTCGATGCGATTGCGGATCGGCGGCACCCACACGTTCGCGAGCCCCGGGATCTTCAGTCGCTGATCGAGCTCTTCGATCAACTGCTCCATGGTGAGTCCCGCGCGCCACTGATCCTTGGGCTTGAACTGCACCGTGGTTTCCACCATTTCGAGCGGCGCTGGATCGGTGGCCGTCTCCGCACGTCCCATCTTGCCGAAGACGCGCGCGACCTCAGGCATCGTCATCAGTTGCCGGTCCATCTGTTGCAACAACTGCGAGGCCTTGCCCGCCGACAACCCCGGCAGCGCCGATGGCATGTGCAGCACGTCACCTTCGTCGAGCGGCGGCATGAACTCCCCGCCGAGCTGCAGGAGCGGAAATGCCGTGAGCGCAAGCAAAATGACTCCGACTGCGACCGTCGTACGCGGGCGCTCCAGCACACGTTCCAGCACGGGCCGATAGCCGCGCACGAGCCAGCGATTCAGCGGATTGCGTCCTTCGGGCGGAATCCTGCCCCGAATGAAGTAACCCATCAGCACCGGGACCAGCGTGACGGCGAGTCCGGCCGACGCCGCCATGGCATAGGTCTTCGTGAACGCGAGCGGCGCGAACAACCGGCCCTCTTGTGCTTCCAGCGTAAAGATCGGAATGAAGGACAGCGTGATGATCAGCAAGCTGAAGAACAGCGCGGGCCCAACCTGCACGCTGGCCTCGCCGATCAGCCTCCAGCGCTCCGCGGCGGTCGGCTCCCGATCGGGATGCTGTTCCTGCCAGCGCTCGAGCTGCTTGTGCGCGTTCTCGATCATCACGATCGCGGCGTCGACCATGGCGCCGATCGCGATGGCGATGCCGCCGAGCGACATGATGTTGGCGTTGATGCCCTGGTAGTGCATGACGATGAAAGCGCCCAGCACGCCGAGCGGCAACGATACGATCGCCACCAGCGCCGAGCGCAGGTGGAACAGGAACACGAAGCACACGAGGGCGACGACGATGAACTCCTCGGCGAGCTTGCCCGTCAGATTGCGCACCGAGCGCTCGATCAGCTGCGAACGGTCGTACGTCGCGACGATCTCGACGCCCGGCGGCAGGCCGGGCTTCAATTGCTCCAGCTTGCGCTTGACCGCTGCGATCGTCTCGAGCGCGTTCTTGCCGGAGCGCATGACGACGATGCCGCCCGTGACCTCGCCCTCGCCGTCGAGCTCCGCGATCCCGCGGCGGAGCTCCGGTCCAAGCTGGAGCTGCGCGACATCTGCGAGGCGCACGGGTACGCCGCCCGCTCCGACCCGCAAAGGAATCTTGCGGAAGTCATCCAGGTTGCGCAGGTAGCCGGTCGCCCGGACCACGTACTCCGCCTCGGCGAGCTCCAGCACCGAGCCGCCCGCCTCGTGGTTCGCGCCGCGAATCGCTGCGATCACATCGCGATGCGTGATGCCGTAGGCGCGCAAGCGATCCGGTCGGAGCACGACCTGGTACTGGCGCACTGCCCCGCCGAGGGTCGCCACTTCCGCGACGTTCGGCACGGCCTTGAGCTCGTACTTCAGAAACCAATCCTGCAACGCGCGCAGTTGCGACAGGTCATGGCGGCCCGAGCGATCGACGAGGGCGTATTCGTAGATCCAGCCGACGCCCGTCGCATCGGGTCCGAGCGACGGCCGCACGGCCGCCGGCAAGCGGCTCTGCACCTGGTTCAGGTACTCCAGCACGCGGGAGCGCGCCCAGTACAGGTCGGTCCCGTCCTCGAACAGGACATAGACGAACGAGTCGCCGAAGAAGGAGTAGCCCCGCACCGTCTTCGCGCCGGGCACCGACATCATGGTGGTCGTCAGCGGATAGGTGATCTGGTCTTCGACGATGCGCGGCGCCTGCCCCGGATAGGGCGTGCGAATGATGACCTGGACGTCCGACAGGTCCGGCAGCGCGTCGAGCGGCGCGCGCAGCACCGCCCAGACGCCCCACGCAGTGACGAGCAACGTCGCCAACAGCACCAGGAAGCGATTCGCCAGCGACCAGCGGATGAGCGCCGCGATCATGGCGTGGAGTCCTCGGTCGACAGGCGCGACACGGAGGACTTGAGGCTGGCCTCCGAGTCGATGAGGAATTGACCCGAAAGCACGACCGATTGTCCGGCCTCGAGTCCCGAGAGAATCTCAGTTCTGCCTGCCACTTCCGCACCCAGCGTGACTGCGGCGACATCGAAGCCGCCGCCGTCGCGAGCGACGACCACGACAGTGCGCTCGCCCGTCATGATCACAGCTTCGCTCGGCACCACCAGGCGTTCCTCAGCGTCCTGACCCTCGAGTTCGAGCGACACGAACATCCCGGGTGCGAGCTTGAACTCCGGGTTGTCCACGACCACGCGCACGGGCAGCGTGCGAGTCTGGAGATCGACGTCGGGCAGCAATGCGGCGACTCGTCCCTCGAATGCAATGCCGGGCCACGCCGTCGCATGAGCCGTCGCCTGCGATCCCAGCGGAATCATCGAGACCTGTGCCTCGGGCACCGCGGCATTGACCCAGACCGTCTTGAGGCCATTGATGCGAAAGAGCGCAGCGCCCGGCATGAACGCTGCACCCTCGCGCACCGCCAGCTCCGCTACGACGCCGTCGATCGGCGCGACGAGCGTTGCGGTCGCGTTGGTCTTACGGCGCGTATCGAGATCGCGAATCGTGCTCTCGGGCACGCCCAGCACTGTCAGTCGCTGTCGCGCCGCGTCGCGAATCGATTGGCCGCGGCCGGACTGTGCATCGAGCAGCGCCAGATATTCCTCCTGAGCTTCCAGCCACGCTGGCGCGACGATGTCCGCCAGCGGCTGTCCCCGCCGGACGCGTTCGAGCGGCGCCTTCACGTGGAGGCGCGTGACGTAGCCCTCGACGCGAGCCTGCACGACTTCCAGCAAACGCTCGTCGAAAGCAACGCTGCCGACGACCCCAAGCTTCGGCTGCAGCTTCGCCTTCTCGACCGTACCGAGCCGGATGCCGAGGTTCTGAGTCACCACCGGGCTGACCTTCACTGCGGCGCCGCCTTGCTCGTCGGCGTAGACGGGCACGAGCTGCATGTCCATGAACGGCGATTTGCCGGGCTTGTCGAACCTGGCATTCGGCACCATCGGGTCATGCCAGTAGAGCACTTTGCGATCGCCGCCCTGTTCAGACATGCCTGCGTCGACAGGCGCCGGCTCAGCGCGGTGTTGCGCGAACCAGTAACCGCCGACGAGTCCAGCAATCAGAATCGCCGCGGCCGCGACGATGAGCTTCAGGTTCACGTGATTCATGGCGATGACCTACTTCAAGCCATGCAGATGTTCGCGGCCGAGGTAACGCAGGTACGCCCACGCGCGACCGCGTTCGTTGACGAGTTCGGCATGCTCGATGACGAACTCGACTTCCTGGCTGTACGCGTCCAGTGCGAGACGCAGATCGCCGCGGCCTGCTCGATACGACGCAAGCGCTGCGCGGGAGCGTTCGCGCGCCAGCGGCAGGAGCTCGCGCTCGTACTGTTCCAACTGCTCGCCGAGCTGTTCCCAGCTCGTGAGCGTCTGCTGGACCTCCGCTGTATGCATACGCACTTCCGCGTCACGCTCAGCCTCGATCCGCCGCAACTCGGCGTGCTTTGCGCTGATCATCGGGTTCTGCCGGTATTTCGCGAACAGCGGCAGGCCGATGCGAAATTCCAGCGAGACCATATCCGAGAACTCGGGGCCGCGCTTCGCGAACGCGAGCTCGGCGCTCCAGTCCGGACGCCGTTGCGCCTTGGCCAGATCGACATCAAGACGCGCCGCCTCGATTTGCGACTCGAACGCGAGAAGCGAGCCGTGTTCGTGCACGGTCTCGACCAATGCAGAGGGCGGTGTGGGCAGCTCATTCAACGGCGGCATCGGCGCCAAGGGTCGGTTCGCATCGGTGTCGATCCAACGGGCGAGCTCGAACGTCGCCTGACGCGCCTCGCTCTGCATTTTCAGCAATCGCGTATGGAGCTGCGCCACGGCCGCTTCCGCCGCGAGCGCCTCGGCGGTCGAACTACGGCCGGCCGCGACCGCGGCGCGTGCTGCAGCGGCCTGTAGCTCAACCTCAGGTTGGAGCGCGCGGAGGTCGTTGAGCGAGGTTTCCGCTGTTGCTCGCCGAATCCACGCCTGCGCGACCTCGCGCGCGATATCCAATCGCGCTTCCACGAGCTCCGCGTCTGCGACACCCGCCTCCGCCTCGGCGCGCTCGCGTTGCAGTTTGCGTTTTGCTGCGCGTGGAAACTCCTGCATCACGCCCACTTTGCGCATGGTCATGAAGTCGCGCGTGGTCGAGTACGCATCCGAACCCGTAACCGGCAGGTTGTCCACGCCGATGACGAGCTCAGGATCGGGCAGGCGCCCGGCACTCACCGTGAGCGCCTGCATTGCTTCGAGGTTCGCGTTTCGAGCACTGACTAGGGGGGCCCTTTCGAGCGCCCGTTCCACTGCCGCTTCGAGGGACAGCGGTTCGTCAGCGCGTGCAGCTGATGGGCCAATCCACAACAACAGTAACAACAAGCGATGCCATGGCATCGGGATGCTCCTCGCAGTGCCACCCGTGCGCGCGTGCGCACCAGGCAGCAGATCAATGTTCAGCGGAGAACCGGCGCTTGGCCGGTGACGCGGAGCAGGATTTACAGGCGCAAGCGCCCGGTATGAAGGTAAGTCAGCGCGGCATCCGTGCGCGCAGAGGAGGCGAGGGGTGCTATGAATCGGAGCTGTTGCTTCGGATGCGTGAACGGAGCGAACGCGGCGACGATGACCACCGGATCCGTGGATCCGGAATCAGGCTGTATCTGCAGTTCGCGACCGGGTTCGATCGAGACTACGTGCGAAGGCCCAGCGGCGGCACAGCAGATCGTGGCGGCTGCGTCCAGCTGCTCGTAAGACACAATGCATCCGGAGGGCGCATCCGGCGAGCAGCAATCGCCCGCAGCAGCACCCGCCGCACACGTGAGCACTGGTGAGCCAGCCCCGAGGAGGCCAACCCACAAGACAACCAGTGCGATCAAACGGCGCATGTCCACACGGGTTCCAGGATTCGATGCATATGCATATGAGCGCGGTCCGGAGATTCGGGCATTTCGCAGGAATAAGTCAACTGCGGCTGATCGACGCCTTCACACTTTCGCCAAACATCGCCGCAGCTGCTCTACGTGTCCCTTGCAGTTCAACGCGTCGACAGGCGCGTCTGGCCGCATGGGACATCGATCCTTTCCACCCGGTTCACTCCCTTGCCGGGATGACCGTGGTGCGCAATGCGCACTACCTGACACGCAGATGCGCCATCGCGCGACGCCTGCAATCGATCGACAAGCCGATTTGCCGACTGCTTTACGCTCTGCGTCTGCGCAATGGTATTGCGAGGCCCGACGAGTTGCGTGCCGGCCTGGGTCACGCTTGTCGTGGCAAGTCCGACGGACAAAAGAGAAAAAACGAGCAGCTTGCGCGAGAAAGTGTTCATCGTGTTCATGGCAGTAACTCCGATCAAGTTGTAACCGATAATGGCTGCGTTGCATTCGAGGCAGCGGAATCGCAGAGGCAATGCGGACAGGGTCGCCGTCGCGCATCGATCGGTTACAGCCTCAATCGGCCAGTGCGCAGGTAGATCGTTTGGCCGGCCTGGGTGATTGCTGCCGTGCCCGCAGTATCCCCGGCGAGTCGAGCGATCTGGTGTGCGGATAGCGCACGAGCTTTGCCGGCGGCAACCGGTCCATCGCCGCCCATGCTCGCCCATTCATCATGACCGGCGCGGACCGGCACGATCGACGATTGTCCTGCGATGACCGGTGCGCAACATGCTCCCGAAGAGCCTCCGACGACCACACGGCCGGTGGGCGTGCACTGTGCGTCGCTGCAGCCTGCGGAACACTCGCCACGTACGCACACGGCAGCGCTTGCGGCCGATAGCGCCGCAACCGAGAGCAGGATGGTGATGAGGATTCGTTGCATCACGGTCGTCGAAACGGAAGTCGGATTGCAGGGCCTGTTACCGGCAAATTCGCGGCGGGACCCGTTTCGGTTACAGTGGCCGCAAGATTTGTTCCTCCACGACGCAAACGGTCGTGTAACCAGGTGACGGGGCCGTGCGAATAGCAAATTGCAGCCGTGGCTGACCCGGAAGCGCGGTTACGCGAGCTGATGCTGCGCGGGTTGGCAGGTGACGCCCAGGCGCAGCGCGACTTGCTCGCCGAGCTCGCCACGCTGCTGCAGAGGTTCCACCGCCGTCGCCTCGGCGCTGTCTCGGACGTGGATGACCTGGTGCAGGAAACCTTGATCGCCATGCATGAGCGGCGCGACACGTACGATCCCGCACGGCCATTTACTGCCTGGGTGTACTCGATCACACGATACAAACTGATCGACCATTTTCGACGCCGGCGGGCGAGGCTCGCCGTTTCCCTGGACGATTGCACCGACCTTTTCAGCGACAGCGCGATAGACCAAGCGGCGGACGCGCGTGATGTGGAGCTGTTGCTGACCGAGCTTCCGGAGCGACAACGCGATGCGATTCGACTGACCCGCATCGAGGGCTGGTCGGTGGCAGAAGCTGCCGCAAGAACTGGCCAAACGATCGCATCGATCAAGGTGAACGTGCACCGCGGCTTGAAGCGGCTGATGTCCCTCCGACGCCGGGACTGAATGAAATGCATCATCAGGAACTCATAGAGAAGCTGACGGCTGGCATGCAACCGGCGCCGCGAAACGCGGTGTCTCGCCGTCTCACGACGGGGCTCGCGGTGGGCGGAACAACGTCACTGCTCCTGCTGCTCGCATGCCTTGGCATGCGGGACGACATGGACGCTGCGGTTTCCACTGGCGCATTCTGGATGAAGTGGGCTTTCGTCGCGGCTGGCGCCATACCCGCGTTCATTCTGACGCGGCGACTCGCGCGACCCGATGGCAAGGTGGGACGGTTATCGCTGCTGCTGGCGGCCCCCGTCGTGGTCCTCGCCTCGTTTGCAGTGGTCCGGCTGGTCGGCATATCGCCGGAGCTACGCGCCGCGCGCTGGCTCGGGCACTCTGCAGACTCATGCCCATGGATCATCGCCGCGTTGTCGATTCCAGTGTTCGCAACGACGGTGCTGGCCCTGCGACGGTGCGCGCCGACCCACCTGCCGCTTGCCGGATTCACCGCGGGCCTGCTCTCCGGCACTGTCGCTGCGTTCATGTATGCCTTGTGCTGCAATGAAACCGAGCCGGCTTTCATCGTGACGTGGTACACGCTCGGCATGCTGCTGCCGGCGCTCATCGGCGCGCTCGTGGGACCACGGTTGCTGCGCTGGTAGGCGGCCCAAGGTTCACTTCCTGGGCGGCTCGAGCGTTCCGCCGGAAATCTTCTTGCAGGTGCCTTGCGGGAGATACACCCAGGCCTGCGGGTCATCATCCTTGCTGGACGTGCCCGCGCAGGAGTTCCCCGCGAAGAAACAATCGTTCTGTCCGGCGCGCGCGATGCCATAGCACTTCTCATACTTGTACGTGGGCTTTTCCGGGTGAACCTGCGCCTGTGTGGTGTTCGACAGCAGTGCCGCAATCGCGCCGCTGATCAGCGCCGCACTACCAAAACTTCTCGTTGACATCGCAGTGCTCCTGAGGTCGAAGTGAAATCACAACGTGACTCGCAATCCAAGAATGATGACGTTGCCGGCGCCTGAGAGACCCTCTGCGGAGACGTCGTCATCCTCAAAGTCGTAGCGGTACCAGGCGCCATACAGTCGCATCTTCGTCGTGAAGCGATACGAAGCGCCCGCCTCGAAGGCCGACAGCTGATCGTTGCGGGCAAGCGTCGAATCTCCCTCTGCCGTCGTATGCTGGTAGTAGGCGCCCACCGTCCACGGCCCCGTGTTGTAGTTGACGCTGATGGTGGCGCCCCAAGCCGGCGATGCGAACGGACCCACCGCACTTGAAGGCAGGCGGCTGCGGCCGTCATAGCTCGCTGCCACACCGAACATCAAAGCGTCGTCGAGGGTCAGGCTGATGCCAGCGCCGATCGAGCTCACATCACGACTCTGTCGCAGCGCATCTGCTGCGCGTGCGTGCGCGTAGGTCGCGCCCCAGCGCAGCACGTTCTGCTGCCAATAATTCTCGTGCGTGAGTCCTGCTTGCAACAGCTCTGCGACGGCTTCGTCGTCCGCATCATCGGCGTACGAGACGCCGGCCAGCCAGCCGCCTTTCTTCGGCGAAACGTAGAGAATCTTGGTCGAGCGATCGTCGAACATCGCGGCGGTGACGCCGAGCGAGACGAGTGGATCGAGCTGGCGCGCCAGCGCCGCCGGCAACAGGAGGGTCTGCAGGCGGCCTGCGGGGTCGAGGCTGGGACCGGACGCAGGCCCGAACTCGGCCGAGGTGAATTGAAAGTTGTTCGGCGCATAACCCGTCAGCACGTCGGGCAACCCCGGGCGCTCGCCGATCTCGAGGCGGCCATTGCCGCCGAACAGCAACACGCTGACTTCGGTCAGCTCCGCGTCGTTCTCGCTGACTTCGGCAGCCACGCGCACGCCGACGTCCGGCCAGTCATCGAAGCGCAGCCGGCTCAGAATGCGTGCGCCGCCATCGAACCGCGCGTCGTCGCCAGCAGCGCCGCCGGATCGGTCCGCATCGCCTGCGCTGAAGTTCGCATATCCCTCGACCGTCAGCTGCGCCGCCTCAGTACTCAGCACGATCTGCGCGTTGGCCGATGTCTCCGCGAACAGCGCCAGCGCGAGGACACAGACCCACGCGGCGGGCGCAGCTGCTGCTGGCGATCGAAGGCATGGCGTACTCATGCCCGAGGATCAGCAAGTCGTGTGCCACGTGCATCCGGTCAGCATTGGTGGCGGCGAGACGCACAATTGACCCGATCGACCGCAACCGGTTACAGGCCGATGCCACTGTCCGATGTGATCGGCCGCAACCTTTCGCGGGCTTCCTCGCGCTTTGGTCAGCCGGGACGGGCGCGACCCTCATACATGAATGACATCGGCCTGGGCCCCTTCATGTACCCCGTCTCGATCTGCTGTATCGCGAAGCCGGCGCGCTCCACCAGCTCCCGGATCGGTCGATTCAAATGACAACCGCCGCCGATGTGCTTCCATGCGGGCGTCAGTCGCTCCTGCCATTTGCGAACGCCCTCTTCCGGCGCCCGTCCGTGCTCGACGAACAGGAGTTGGCCGCCAGGTCGCAGTACGCGCCGCATCTCGCTGAGCGCGAGCGCCACTTGCGGAATGCTGCACAAGGTCCAGGTCGTAACGACGGTATCGATGCTGTGACGATCCAGCGGGATCGACTCGGCCGATGCTTCGATGAATCGCACGGGCAGCGTACAGCGGCTGGCCGGTCGCTGCGCCATTGCGATGAGCCGGGGAGCGGGTTCAAGGCCGAGAATCTCGCTTGCAGGCGATCGGTACAAAGGCAGGTTGAGACCCGAGCCGATACCGATCTCCAGTACCCGGCCGTGCGCTCCTGAAATCACACGGTCGCGGTACTGCCGCAGCTCGCGTTGGCGCATCGCAAGGTTGATGACGTGGGGCAGGATGCGATCGTTGTAGAAGCTCATGTCGGAGCGGCTCGCATGGAACTCATGACATCCAGAATGCGCTAGAGTCGGTACACAGTTCCGCTAATCCCGGCCTGTCATGCGTCGTTGCCTGCTCATCCTGATCACGCTCAGCCTCTCGTGGGTCACGACGACCTATGCGTGCGATATGAGCGATGCGGTCGCGCAGCCCAACTGCTGCTGCAAAGCTGGGGCGTCGCCTGCGTGTCCCGAGCCCGCTGCCAGTTGCTCCGTGGACGCTATGCTCCATGCGTCGGGCGATGGCTGTTGCTCGTGGGGCACGACGTCCGGCGCTTCCGTCCAAGGTCAGTCTGAGAGCCTGACCGTACCCGCTCTGCACCTGCTTGGCTTGTTGCCAATCCCGGCCGCACCGGAACGGCCTCCGTCGAAGCTTCCCGCCCCTCCGCGCCTCCCTGCGCGTGTCCGATGCACGGTGCCGGTCTATCTACTCGTCGGCCGTTTGCTGAGATAGCGCGCAGTTCACCTCGACGACGGCTGCCACAGGCAGCGTAGTCGTCCCTTGCTGCTGATCGAGCCGACTCGATGTCGGCCTCCATGCAAGTTCGTTCAAGCGAGGCGAGCCATGTCAACTCATCATGTTTCCCGCATCCGGATTGCAGCAATCGCCGCGACCGTATCAGCCACCGTCGGAATGCTCAGCGCCGCAGGCGCAGATGCCCCGGCACTACCGACAGAGGGTGCACGCACTGTGCAACAGTCGAACCACGCTGTCGCTGCGTGCAAAATCATCGAACGACCCAAGCACGTGATCCGCAGGTGCGAATGCACTCCGGGCGCGGCCTCACGCGTAGCATCGATCGACGCCGCCGAGATTCTTCGCCTGTTGACGATGGATCAGGGCTGTCGCGGCGCAACCGTGCCTCGCGATTGATCCGGAGATCTGGACCCAATGATATCCGACGGGCGTATGATCCCCGCACCTGGGGGGTGCTCCATGACCGAGCTCGCCGGCTTACAGCTGCTGCGACGTATCGAGGAAGGTGTGGCCGGCAAGAGCGGCGACGCGTTCTTCCGGCAGATCGTCCGCGAGATCACGCTCGCGCTCAACGCGCACGCCGCATTCACTTCCTCGCTGCTGCCCGAGCGCCGGGCGAAGATGCTGGCGTTCTGGGTGGATGGCCGCTACGAGAAGTGCATCAGCTACTCGCTCGAGGGCACGCCCTGCGAGTTCGTCTACAACGGCCAGATCACGGCCTTCGGTCGCGACATCGGCGACGTATTTCCGGTGGATCGCGCCTGGTTCGAGGAGCTGGGTGTGCACAGCTACCTCGGCGTGCCGATCGTTTCCGAAACCGGCGAAGTGCACGGCCACCTCGCCGTCATGGACCGGCCCGAGCGTGACTGGCGCGATGCGGACGTCGACATTCTGCGGCTGTTCTCGCTGCGCACCGCCGTCGAGCTCGAACGAGCGAAAGCGCACCGCATGCTCGAGGAAGAGATCGAGCATCGACGCGGTGTCGAACTGGAGCTGGCGGCCGCCAAGGTCGCCGCGGAAACCGCCAACCAGGCCAAGAGCGCATTCATCAGCCAGATGAGCCACGAGTTGCGCACGCCGCTGAACGGCATCCTCGGTTACGCGCAGCTGCTGCGCCGCTCGCCGCAACCGCTCACCGAGCAGCAGCGTGACGGTCTCGAGATCATCGAGCGCTCCGGCGAGCACCTGCTGAACCTGGTCAACGACCTGCTCGACCTGGCGAAGATCGAGGCGGGCAAGCTCGAGCTGCGCGACGAGTGCGTCGACCTCGCGAGCCTCTTGCAGCATGTCACCGATCTGATCCGGGTGCGCGCGGACAAGGCCGGGCTCGCTTTCGAAGCCCTGCTGCAGGAGTCGTTGCCGGCACGCATCCGCGGGGATACGCGCGCGCTGCGACAGATTCTCCTCAATCTGCTCGGCAACGCGGTGAAGTTCACCAACCCGGGCGGCTCGGTGACTCTGCGCGTGCAAGGCGAACCGCTGGCTTCGGACCGGCAACATCTGGTTTTCGAGATCGCCGACTCGGGCGTTGGCATCCCGGCCGACGAATTGCCGCGGATCTTCGAGCCCTTCCACCGCGTCGAGCATGCCGGCCGTCAGGCTGAGGGGACCGGGCTCGGCCTGTCGATCACTCATCGCCTCGTCACGGCGATGAACGGACAGATCCATTTGCAGAGCGAGCCGGGACGCGGCACGACGTTTCGCGTCGAGCTCGACGCCGCACCGGATGCGTTGCAGGCACGGGACACCGTGGCAAATCGCGAGGTCGTCGGCTATGCGGGCGCCCGCAGGAGCGTGCTGGTTGCAGACGATGATGAAGTGAGCCGCGCCCTCGCCTGCGATCTGCTGGCAAACCTCGGCTTCGAAGTGCGGCGCGCCGCGGATGGCCGCAGTGCCCTCGAACAGATCAGGCTCGCGCGCCCCGATGCCGTGATCACGGATCTCGTGATGCCGCTGGTCGACGGCCTGGACCTGGCGCGCGCCTTGCGCGACAGCGAGGCCACGCGCGACTTGCCGATCGTCGCGGTGTCGGCGAGCGCGTCACGATATAGCGGCCAGGAAGCGCTCGATGCAGGTTGCAACCGCTTCCTGCCGAAGCCGTTGCAGCTCGCCGGACTGCTCGACTGCCTCGGTGGCCTGTTGCAGATCGAATGGCTGTACTCGTCTGCGGATCCGCGCACGCCGGCCGCTGTCATGGGCTCCGGCACGTTCGAGCTCGAGCAGGAGCTTGCGGGGGAGCTCTATCATCTTGCGATGCTCGGCGACGTCACGGGACTGGTCGAGCGCGCGACCGCGACGCTGCGCGAGCGTCCGGACGCCGAGCCTTTCTGCCGCGAGCTGCTGGCGCTGGCGAATCAATACGACACAGGTGCGATCCGCCGCATGCTGAGCGCGCAGACTCGCTGAGCTGCCGTCAGCGGACGTCGCGCTGCTGCGGAAACCCATAGAAGTCGCTCACGCCGGCGACGGTTGCACTCACTAGTGCGCGTTCCTCCGGGCTCACCTCGGGATTCCAGATATCGAAGATGAAGACCGCGCGCGGCTCGTCGCTGTCGTTCCAGGCAGTGTGTTCGATCGTATCGTCGAACGCGAACGCCTTGCCGGGCTGCCACTCTCGCTGTTCGCCGCCCACTCGGAAGCCGCAACCCGGCGGGATGATCAGCGGCAGATGCACGATCAGGCGCGTGTTGTTCACGCCCGTGTGAGGCGGAATCCGCGTCTTGGCGTCGAGGATCGAAAACAGCGCGTTGGGACTCGCGCCCGGCACTTCGCAGCGCGGCCACGCTTCGAGCGCCGCGATCGTGCGGGGACACCGGGCGAGGTGCTCCTGATACGGCGCGCCGTCGCGCCACAAGTAGTAGACGCTCCAGCGGCGCGAATGATGGAGCTCGCGCCATTTCTGTTCGACCGAACGACGCGTGCCGTGCGAGACGTAAGGTTCGAGCGAGCCGCTGTCTTCCGCCAGCACGTCGACCAGCTCGGCGCGAATGTCGTCGGTGGCCGCTTCGATCGAGTCCAGCCACGGAAAATGCGCGCGCTCGTGGAACTCGATCGCCGCCAGCTGCGGGAAATACATGAATGAAGGCTGCGGCTGATAGATGCGCTTCTTTTGCAGCAGGATCGCCATGCACTGATCGAATCTGTTCAACGTCGAGTCCGAATATTCGGACCGCAGGTGGGTCAGGCGCTCGTCGAGAAACGATTCGAGCGCTCGATTGTTGGCTTCGATGACCTGCTTGGCATGCGTCAGCAGCTCGTGCATCCACGCCGGCACCGGCGTCGTCGGCGTGATGGACCGCAGCGCCATACGATAAGTAAAAGCGGCCGCGCGCGGCTCGTTCTGCAGCTCCTGCAGCGAGGCCTTCTGCAGCATTGCCCTCAGGTTGTTCGGCTCGATCGTGAGCACCCGATGCAGCGCCTGCATTTCTGCTTCGCGGCGATTGAGCCCGCGCAGCGCGGCGGCGAGATTGATCCAGACGGAAGCGTTGGACGCATCGCCTTTGAGCGACTGCTCGAACAGTTCCCGCGCGCGCGACAGATTCCCCGACAGCAGCAAGCGCCGCCCGAGCTCGTTCAATACCAGTGGATGTTGCGGCGATTCCAGCTCCGCCTGCCGCACGAGTCTTGCTGCCTCGTCGGCACGGCCCTCCATGAGCGATTTATTCGCCGCATCGATCAACGCCGGTATGCGTCGATCGTCCCCCGCGCTTGCGTTCGTCATTCCACCATTGACCGTTCTGAGAGACTCGGTACGCATACGCAAGTTTAGCGGCGAGCGCCGTACGTGCCGTCCGTACCGCCCGTAGGAATACGCGTCGCGAGTTCAAAGAAATGTCGAGCAACTGAGCGCAGGTTGCTTGGCGTGCAATCCGTTGCAGAGCGGACACAGTGGACCGCATCAGGTGTCCGATTTCTTCGTTACCGCTCGTCGATGCTGTAGCGGCCGGGGCCCATGATTGCGAGCGCGATAGCTACGATGAGATACAGCGCCTGCAGCTCGAGTGCGTAACCGCCGCTGGCCGCGAGCTTGAACAGATCGGGGCGATGCGCCAGCGAGATGGCGCACACCATGTTGATCGCGATGAGCGACGCGCCGATGCGCGAGAACCAGCCGACGATCACGAGCAACGCCGCGACGACTTCGCCGACGTAGACGCCGTACGCGACGAACGCGGGCAATCCCATCGCGGTCACGAGCTGCGTGATCGGATCGATGCCGCCCTTCAGCTTTGCGTAGCCGTGAAACAGGATGAGGCCGCCGAGTCCGAGGCGCAGCAGCAGCCGGCCGAGGTCCGCATTTGTTCTTGTCATGATGCTGGCTCCGAGAGATGCGCCGATGCGCCGCCGATTATATATAGCGGGCGGCGTGCTTGACCCTGCCCTTGGGGAAAGCCGCAGAGTTCCGGCCATGGAACCCGGAGTCCTCATGCTGCGACTGCTGCCGGTGCTGGGCGCCCTGGCGCTCGCGAGCATCGTCGAGGTTGTCTTGCCGCTGCGCCGGCAATCACGCCGGTCGAACGGCCGCCTGGCCACCAATCTCTGGCTGCTGGGCATCACGCTGACCCTGGCCATGGGACTCAACTTCCTGCTCGCGCTGGGCGCCGAGTACATTCGGCAAAGCAGCGGAGGTCTGTTGCAACTGGCGGGGCTCGGTGCCGCAGTGTCCTTTGTCGTAGCCCTCCTCGCGCTCGATGCCGCGACCTATCTCGTACACCGTTTGATGCACCAGATCCCGCTGCTCTGGCGCGTGCACCTCGTGCATCACATCGACGCTGCGGTGGACGCGACGACGGCGTTTCGTCAGCACCCGATCGAGGGTGTGCTGCGCTTCAGCTTCCTCGCGGCAACAGCGTGGGCGTTGGGAGCGCCGCCCGCTGCCATCGCTGTATATCGCCTGCTCGGCGCGCTCAACTCCGTTCTCGAGCACGCCAACATTCGCGTGCCGCGCGCGCTGGATCGTGTGCTCGTGTGGTGGTGGGTAACACCCGACATGCACAAAGTGCATCACTCCCGCGACCGCGCCGAAACGGATTCGAACTACGCGAACCTGTTCTCCTTCTTCGACCGCCTGTTCCGTACGTTCACGCCGAGCAGCCGCGGTCCGTTCGTGCACTACGGCATTCGCGGCTACGACACGCCGACGAGCCAATCGATCGGCGCCGTGCTGTTGCTGCCGTTTCGCTCTCCGGCGTTACACTCACGATCCTCTCCGGCACTACGGAGCGCGACCAGCGCGGGAGCCAGTCATGACCGACGAAGCGAAACGTGAAACGCTGATGATGCTGGGTGCAGGTGCTGTTGGAGCGATGACGGCCGGCACTGTGGAAGCGCAGAGCACAACGAGCGCGCGGCCGGACGTGCGCGGCCCCATGAGCGGCGGGCGGGAGCCGAAGCCGCTGCCGTTCGATCCTGCGAAGCTCAACGGTCTGTCCGAGAAGCTGATCCGCTCGCACTGGGAAAATAATTACATCGGCTCGGTCAAGACGCTGAACATGATCGCGGGCCGGCTGCAGGCGGCGATGAGCGACGCCGACCTGCCGCCCATCGTCTACGGCGGCCTGAAGCGCGAGGAGCTGCACCGACTCGGCTCAGTCGTCTTGCACGAGCAGTATTTCGGCAATCTCGGCGGGGACGGCAAAGCCGGCGGCGACGTCCTTGCAGCGTTGAAAAATGCCTATGGGACGTACGAGGCATGGGATGCCGAGTTCCGTCGCACGGCCATGTCGCTCGCGGGCGGCTCGGGATGGTGCGTGCTGACGTACAACGTCTACACCCACGAGCTGCGCAACCAATGGGCATGGGATCACATGCACGGTGCGATCGCGGCGATGCCGCTGCTCGTGCTCGACATGTACGAGCACTCCTATCATATGGACTATGGCTCGGCCGCCGCGAAATACGTCGACGCCTTCATGCGCAACGTCAACTGGGAAGAGGTCGAGCGCCGCTTCGCCCGACTGTCACCGAACTGAGACATTCGCCAACCGGCCCGGGATCGGGGATCGTTGGCATCTGGCTTCCCGGATGTGCAGGACGTCCTTCCATGCCCGACCTTCATCGCAGGATTTTCGCGGTCGCCGCAGCGGCCGTGCTCATCGCCGGCACCCCAGCCGCCTTCGCCGTCGACATCGCGCCCGGCGGCAATCTCCGGTCGGCCATCGCTGCCCTCAAGCCCGGCGAAGAGCTGCGGCTGGCCGGTGGCACCTACACGGTCGACAGCGGCTTCCGGGTTACGGTGAATGGAACGGCGCAGCAACCGATTGTGATGCGCTCGAAGGACGGCGAGCGCGCCATCATCCAGCAGACGAACTCAGGCCAGAACGTCTTCGAGATCTCGGCTTCCAAGTACTTCGTCGTGCGCAACATCGAGTTCACCGGCGGCTCGCACGGCATCCGCCTCATGAGCTCCAGCTTCATCACGATCGAAGGCTGCGAGGTGCACGACACCGGCGACGTCGCGATCTCCGCGAACTCCAGTGGGACCTACGAAGGCCTGAAGATCCTGCGCAATCACATCCATCACACGAACGGCACCGGCGAAGGCATGTACCTGGGCTGTAACAGCGACGCCTGCCGCCTCGCCAACGGCCTCATCGAGGGCAACTACGTTCATCACACGAACGGCCCGAACGTCTCGCAGGGCGACGGCATCGAGCTGAAGGAAGGCAGCTACGGCAACACGATCCGCGACAACGTGATCCAC
The DNA here is from genome assembly GCA_036004505.1 of Steroidobacteraceae bacterium. Taxonomy (GTDB): domain Bacteria; phylum Pseudomonadota; class Gammaproteobacteria; order Steroidobacterales; family Steroidobacteraceae; genus Steroidobacter. The sequence continues at coordinate 43,750 of DASYRK010000102.1, read as the reverse complement.
GATACGAACTACCCGGGCATCATCACGTACAGCACGGTCGGCAACGGCGCCGCGAACATCGTCGAAGGCAACGTCATCTGGAACACGAACGACAACGGCATCCAGTCGGCCGCGGATGCGATCATCCGCAACAACATCGTGCTCGGCGCGCCGATCGCTTTGCAGAGTCACCAGGCCGGCAGCCCGTCGAACATGCAGGTCGTGCACAACACAGTCATCAACAATGACGCCGGCATCGTGGTGCGCAACGTCGTCGGCCCCGTCGTCGTCGCCAACAACGCGGTGTACGCACAGAGCGGCAGCGCGATCCGGCTGGTCAGCGGCAATCTGAGTCTGGTCACCGTTGCCGGCAACGTCGGCCAGGGCGGTCTGTCGGGCGCGAGCTCCGGCTATACGGAAGGCAAAGGGATCGGCGCCGATTTCGTCGCCGCGACCTTCGGCGTGCCGCCGATCGACGTGTTTCCGAAGACCGGCTCCGCGCTGATCGGCGCCGCCAGCGCGGCCCACACGACGGCGCTGGATTTCAACGGCACGTCGCGCACGGGCTCGTCCGATGTTGGAGCTTATCGGTACAACTCGGCCGGCAATCCAGGCTGGAAGATCGTCGCCGGCTTCAAGAACGCCGTACGGCCGAACCCGCCGACGAGTGTCACCGCGGAATAGCCGTCAGCCTGCGAATTCCGGCGTCTTGACGATCCGGCAATTCAGAAGAGCCACGTGAACGATGCGGACGCGTAGCGATATTCGTAGTTCCCGCCTCCGCCGATGCCCGCGGTAGCGTTGTACCCGGCGGCGATGGCGTAGGACCAGCGCAGGCCGGCCCACGATTCCAGCCGCACATTCCACGTGCGCGCCTGCGAAGATTCGCCGTCGACGACCTGACGGCCCCAGTCGATCTGCGCCGACATCGTGCCGCGGACGATGGCCAGCCGCCGACGCAGCCCGAGTCCCGCGAGGTAGTCCCGATAGAGCTCGGGCGCGAAGTAGTAGCCACCGTAAGGATCGCTGTCGGTATAGCTGCGCGCGCGGGCGTAGGTGCTCAGGCCGAACTGCTCGGACAGTACCCAGGAGGTTTTCACGCGGTACAAGGGACGGTCGTTGCCGTCCGAGAAATCCAGGCGACCCAGCACGCCGGCTACATTCCAGCGCTGCGTCAGTTGATAGTCGCCCGCGGCGCTGAGCATCGCGTAGGTAACTCCGGCTTCCAGCGCGCGCGCCGACTCGATCCAGTTCTTCTCGTAGCGGAGCTCGAGGTTCGACGCCTCACTGGGGCGGGCGCTGACTTGCGCCCAGCCGAGCCACTTTTCCTGTCCAGTATTCAGCCGCGATTGCGTGAGCTCGCCGCCAACGTCGACTGCTCCGAGCTTGCGCGTGGCGAACAGAGAATCGGAGCTGCCTGTCGCATGAAACGCCGGGCCGGAGTACTCGAGCGCACTGTGACGATAGCCGATGCGGTCGCCGGGATTGCTGTCGCCCAGATGCACACCCGCGCCAGCGCTGTAGCTCTCGGATTGGAACTCGTCCGAATCGCGGTTGACCTCGACCCCCGCCACGACGAACGGCTGAGGAGCTTCCGCCAAGGCGCCCGATGCGCCGGTCATCAGCAAGCAGGCACAGAGCGCTGCCGTCGATCTGCGCGGCGCCCTCACTTCGTCCCCCAGGTTTTCGGCTGCTTGACGAGCTCGGTCAAATAGCCCAGCAGACAGGCGGGCTGCAGGATGACGCTGTAGAACAGCGCATAGACCGCAAAGCCCAGCGGGTTGCGGCGAACTTCCAGACCCTGCGCCGCGAACATGCGGGACTGAATGACGAACATCAGATAGTTGACGAGCATCGCCAACGGCAGCACGAGCACAGTCATGGGCCCGGCAATTACGTAAATGCCGAACAGCGCCAGCAGCAGACCCGGCAGGAAACACACCGTGAATGCAATGTCGAGGTAAGGAAACAGCAGGTTCCACCAGACGAACAGCGTCGACATTCGCGCCTTGAAGAGCAGCGGCCAGTGCAGCTTGAAGGCCTCGATGAGGCCGCGCGACCAGCGCTGTCGCTGGCGGATGAACTGACGCCAGTGCGTCGGAACATTGGTGAACGAACAGGCGCACTCGCAATAGCCCACGCGATAACCCGCGCGCAGGATCGCCCAGGTGAGGACGATGTCCTCGCCCACGCACTCGGGCCAGCCGCCGACTTGCGCGAGCACATCGCGTCGATAGAGCGAGAAGGCGCCCTGCGCCACCAGCGTGCCGTGATAAAGGCTTTGAATGCGCTTGATGGCCGCGATGCCGTGGAAGTAGTCCCACTCCTGGATCTTCGTGACCAGGTTCAGCCGAGAGTTGCGCACCAGCATTGCGCCGGCGACAGCCGCGGTGTCGGGCGGATCGCAGAGGAAGCGTGCCACGATGTTGCGCAAGGCATCGCGGTAGAGATACGAATCGCCGTCGAGCGTGATCACCAGTTCGTGGTGGGCGAGCTCGAAACCTCGATTGAGAGCATTCGCCTTGCCTGCATTGCGTGCGAGGTTGAGCACTGTCAGCCAGGGACGCGACACTCCGGCCAGCAGCGTCGCAGTCGCGTCGCGTGAGCCGTCGTTGATCACGATCGCCTGCAGCGGGCCCGGATAGTGCTGCCGCTCGATGCTCTGCAGCGTCGACAGGATGGAGTCTTCCTCGTTGTAAGCCGCGATGAGAATGGTGATGCCGGGATAGCGCGCCACGGGCGCGGCTGTCGGACGGCGGTCGAGCAAGAGGCTGACGACCAGAAATGCGTTCATGAATCCCGGCACGATCGCGATGCCGCCCACGATCAGCAGCGCGTTGATGTGTCCGGCGAGCGCAGTGAGATCCTCGATCCAGCGCGCCGCCAGCAGACAGGAAATCGCCCCCCAGACCAACGATGCCGCCATCGAGAAGGCGAATTTGGCCCGCACGGAAATGTACAGCTCGCGCACACGCGAACGCGCACGCGCATTGAGTACCTGCGTATCTGGAGGCAACCCGGTCATGACAACCAAGCTGTCGGTCGCAAAGCCGCGCACTACAGCGGACTGATGCCCGAAACCGGCTCAGGGATTTGCTGGTCGGCCGTCTTTGTGAACGGCGTCACGCGCGGCCTGGCGGCTACCAGACATAGCCGGCCGAACCGAGCTCGACGATCAGCGTGCTCAAGGACCGGCGCGGCGCGCGCTGCCGGCAGCGTTACAATAGGAGCGCGTGGTCACCAGCTCCCCGGCTTCCGCCTCTCCCGCTCTCACTCTCGCGCACGAGCAGGCGTTCATTCGATACCTGATCGCGCGCTGCTTCGGCACGCTCGCCGTGCAGATGCAGACGGTCGCAGTCGGCTGGCAGGTCTACGACATCACCAAGGATCCGCTGGATCTCGGCCTGATCGGCCTTTCGCAATTCCTGCCTTTCATCATCCTGATCCTGCCGGCGGGGCATGCGGCGGACCACTACGATCGGCGCAGGATCCTGACGGGTTGCTATTTCCTGAACATGGTGAGCGCGCTCGGCCTGCTCGCGTTCTCCATCCTGGGAGTGCACGCCGCGGGGCCGATCTTCGCGGTGATGACGTTGCTCGGCGTCACCCGTGCGTTCGCGATGCCTGCGGCGCAAGCGCTGGTCCCGAACCTCGTGCGGCCGGAGTTGTTCGCCAAAGCGACGGCAGTCAACTCCACGGTGTTCCAGGTTTGCACGATCGTCGGTCCAACGCTCGGCGGCGTGCTGTACCTCGCAGGTCCGGGCGCGGTGTTCGGCACCGTCGCTACGCTTCTCGCCATTTCGACGCTGCTCATGACGAAGGTGCGCATCGGCGGTCGGAGCGCGACCGGCGCTCCGGCCGTGACTCTGCGCTCGTTGCTGTCGGGCCTGACGTTCGTGCGCTCGAAACCCGTCGTGCTCGGTGCAATTTCGCTCGACTTGTTCGCGGTCCTGTTCGGCGGCGCGACGGCGCTGCTGCCGATCTATGCCCGTGACATCCTGCACACGACATCCGTCGGACTCGGCGTATTGCGCACCGCGCCGGGAATCGGCGCGGCGGTGTGCGCGCTGTTCCTGAGCCTTTCGCCGCTCGATCGGCACGTCGGGCGCTGGCTATTCGGCGGCGTCGGTCTGTTCGGCGTCGCGACCGTCGTGTTCGGTCTGTCGACGAACATCGTCGCCTCGATGATCGCGCTCATCCTGCTCGGCGCCGGCGACATGGTCAGCGTGTACCTGCGCCACCTGCTGGTGCAGCTCGAAACGCCCGACGAGATCCGCGGCCGCGTCAGCGCCGTGAATGCAGTGTTCATCGGCGCATCCAACGAGCTCGGCGAGTTCGAGTCGGGCATCACTGCGGCCTGGTTCGGAACCGTGCGCGCTGTCGTGCTCGGCGGACTGGCGACAGTGCTCGTCGCCGGGACCTGGGCGTGGTGGTTCCCGCAGCTGCGTCGCATGGATCGCCTGCCCGAGCGCGTCACGTGAGTGGCTCCATCGCTGTGCGCTAAGTGGATCTGGCTGCGCGCCGCGCCGTCAGTAGCATGGATGCATGAATCGTCGCGACCTGCTGGCAATCGCCGCCCTGAGCACCTGCACGACGGTCGTCGCAGCCGCCGACTCCCGGCCAACTGACCTTGCGAAGGCGATCGAGGACTACGATCGCGCCACTGTCAGCAACGACGTCGCGGCGCTCGCGAATCTCGTCGCCGACGACTACGTGCTCGTCAACTCGGATTCGACGCTGCAGGACAAGCAGTCGTATCTCGAAGATTTCAAGGTGCCGGGCTTCAAGCTCGATCCATACGAGCTGCAGCAACAGGTTCACAAGGTCTGGGGCGATGCTGCGCTACTGGCCGGCATCGTGCGTCTGAGCTGGACACTGAAGGGCGAGCATCACGAGCGTCTGCTGCGGATCGCACATGTCTGGAGCCGGCACGACGGCCGCTGGCGCATCGCGTACACGCAGCTGACGCGCATCCCCGAGCAATGATCAGCCGGCGCGCCACAAGCGCCGCGCTTCCTCCGCAATCACGTCCGGGTACTCCTCCTGGAAGAACAGCTTGCCTTCGGCGACGCGCCGGATGCCCTGCGACTTCGCAAACGTGCGGTCGAGATAGTCGGCATCCGCTTGCGCGAAGATGTCGTCGCTCGCGCCCCACACGATCCGCACTGGAGCATCGATGCGCTTGAGCGACGCTTCGATGCCCGCGAGTGGATTCGGCTCGAGCGCGAGATGGAACGCGTGATACTGCTGCCGCCGCAGCGGAGTGCTCACGAGGGGCGTGACGTAGTACTCGATCGTCTCGTCCGCGAAGCGGCTCGGCTCGTGAAAAACTGCGGCGCCGAACGTCGAGCGCGCGAGAGCCTTGTCCTCGAGCCACTTGGCCGTCGCGTCAGCAAGCGTGCCGGCGCGCGCCATCTCGATGACCGGCTTCACCTTCGGCGGCGGACTGTCAGGCTCGACGTCGCAGTTCGTCAGCAGCAACGTGCGCACGCGCGCCGGATGACGGACCACGAATAGCTGCGCGACCGCGCCGCCACTATCGCTTGCCACGATATCGACCGTGGGGATCTTGAGCGCATCGAGGAACGCAGCGAGCATCTCGGCCTGCGCATCGGCCGCGAGCGACTGCTGCTGCGGAATCTCCGAATACCCCAGCCCCATGAAATCGAGCGCGATGCAGCGCCGGTGTCCGCAGAGCCGCTCGATCGCGCCACGCCACTGGAACCCGTTGAGCGGTGCGCCGTGCAGGAACACCGCCGCCCTGCCCGACCCGCGCTCGACATAAGCAATCCGCCCGAAGCGCAGATCGGCAAAGCGCCGCGTCGCATGGAATGCAGCCGCATCCAGCGAGTGCGACGGCGTTGCATGGACACGCATCGCGCCCGCGACCAGCGCGGCGCCCGTCAAACCAATAAATTGTCTGCGTTTCATGCGGGCGAGCGTGCGGCCGGGGCGACGCCGACGGCGAGCGCCGGCGGCCGACCTCGGACACAGGCGGATGATTTTCGCTGTTCGCGGCCCGAGAGCGCTCTGCAGAAGTAGAATGATGGGGCGATGACGAATCAGCCCACCGCGCACGCCCCGCTTGCCGTACGCACCTCACCGGTGCCGATGGGTCTGTTCGAATCGCCCGTCAGCGACCGTCACGTCCTGTGCCTGCATGTCGGCGAGCCGGTGCCGGTCTCTTACCGCGCGAGTCGCTACGAGCGAGACGGCGTGCGGATTCACGGCCAGTTCTGCGTCGTGCCGGCTCAGTCGACGACGCGCTGGATCGTGTCCCGGCCGGCACGCTCGCTCCTGCTCTGCCTGGTGCCCTCGTTGTGGCGTGAGACCACGCACGCGATGGGCGCCGGAGAGCCCGAGCTCGCGCCGTGGATTCACATCCGCGATGCGCAGATCGAGCGCATCGGCTGGATGATGCAGGCCGAAGATCACGACGGTTATCCCGGTGGCCGCTTGTTCGCGGATAGCCTCGGCTGCGCACTCGCGGCGCGACTGCTCGCTTTGCAATCTCCGCAGAAAGCAGCGACTGACGGTCGTTCCCGCGCGCTGCCGGCATGGCGGCTGCGCCGCGTGATCGAATACATCGAAGCGCATCTCGACCAGGATCTCACGCTCACCGAGCTGTCGGACGTGGCCGGCTTCAGCCTGTCGCACTTCAAACCGTTGTTCAGACGAGCGACGGGCATGCCGGTCCATCGCTTCGTCCTCGAGCGTCGTGTCGAGCGCGCACGCGTGCGCTTGATGGAAGGCAGGCTCAGCCGCACCGAGATCGCGCTCGAAGCGGGCTTCACCCACCCGAGTCACATGGCGCGGAGCCTGCGTCGCGTGCTCGGACTCACGCCCTCGCAAGTCGCCGCCCGCTCGTTTTCCGCTCCTGACGCAGCCGGGTGTCAATGTACTTTGGTACGAAGCCACGATCGCCGATTCGAACGTTGACGACCCGGTCCCGACCAAATCCCGGAGCAATCCCGGAGTTCGCACGGGATCCGTGTCCGCGCCGCGCATAGTCTGTGAGCCGGTTCCGAACACTCGTTAGGAGACTTGGCTCATGAAAGACCGATCTACCCTCAGCCTTGCGTGCGCCGCCCTCGGCACGCTCGCTCTTGCGGCCGCACCGGCCCCGCAAGCACACGATGGCGACGCCCGCGCACAGGCCGCCACTCCCCAGCAGCAGCTCAACAGTCAGCGCAACAGGAATGACCTGGTCAAGATCGTCAAGCAGGTGACTGACAAGTACCACTCGGTCGCGATGGCCGAGAACGACGGCTATCACCTGATCTTCGGCTGCGTGAGCGATGAGGACTCCGGCGCGATGGGCCTGCATTTCGTCAACCTGGGCCTGTACGCGCACGCGGACGGCACGTTCGACGACGTGATCGACCCCAACCAGCCGGAAATCATTCTGTACGAGCCGACGCCGTGGGGTCCGAAGCTCACTGGCGCCGACTACATCGTCGATGCCGAGACCTGGAACAAGACGCACGGGCAGGCGCCGGAGCTGGACGGCCAGATCTTCCACTTCTTCGATGCGCCGAACCGCTTCGGACTGCGGCCGTTCTACACGTTGCACGTCTGGGCGTGGAAGGACAGCCCGACGGGTACTTTCGTGAATTGGAATAAGGACGTGCGCTGCGACGCGCACAACGGGCCGAACAAGTGAGTTGACGCGGCGGCGGCCCGCATGTTCGTCAGAAGGGCCTGGCGGCCCAATGGGCGTGCGTGCCGCTGCAGATCTTGTGCGGCAGAGCAATGCGACACACCGGACCGTCGGCGAGGCGCTGCGCATCGATGACGATGCATTCGGACGTGCCGGTGTTCTCGTCGGTGACGAAGCTGACTAGATAGCCGTCGTCCTCGTCGCGCGCGCCGACGCGCGGCGCGAACGGCGCCTCGCTCGCGTAACGATTCGGACCGAGGTCCAGCTCCCACGACTGGCCGGAGGCGAGATCGTGCTTCACGAAGCCGGTGAACAGGAACCAGCCGGGCTTCGACTTCGTGCTGTACACGTAGCGATTGGGCACGCCGGTGTACTGCCGGTTGATCATGCCGAACTCGAGAATGCGGTCGTCGAGTGGCTCTTCGCGCGTGCGGCCGGAGCGCAGGTCGAAGCGCCAGCGGTGCAGCTTTGGGCGGAAGGCGTGCTCATCGAGGTACGCCATCATGTGGCCGTAGCCGGACGGCGCATCCTGCTGCGGCCGCGGCGTCGGATTCTCCTGGAAATAGCCGTCCATCACGATCTCGGCGCCCGCTTCGTACGCGTTGAGGAAGTGCAGGACGTACGTCGGCGCAGCTTCGAACCAGCGCAGCTCTTCGCTGCGGCCGTGCCGCGGAATCACCCCGAAGCGCGACGGCAGGTCGTGCATGCGCACCGCGTGCACGTCCGAATCGAGCAGCTCCGCGTCCCAGAAGGCCGGCAGATCGTTGAGGATCGAGTGACGTGCGCTCACGGCCATGTCGTGCGGCAGCCGTGGACCAGGCAACGGAATCGGCTGATACGAGGTGAGCCGGCCCTTGCGGTCGACGACGCCGTAGTGCATGTACGGCGCGTGCTTCGAATAGTTGAAGAACATCAGCTCGCCGCTGCGCGGATCCACTTTGCAGTGTGCCGACACGCCATCTAACGGCGCCCAGCTCGCGACGCCGAGCGTCTCCAGCGTCTGCGGATCGAGGCAATAGGCCTCGCCGCACTGGTAGAACGTCGAGATCGCGACGCCGTTGTGCGTGATGATGTCGGTGCTGGAGGAATCCTTCAGGCCGCCGTGCGCGCCAAAGCCCGGCCGCAGCGAGGTGCCCGGCGGATCCATCAGGCCGCCCCACAGCGAGCCGTTCGCCTCCTGCTCGGCCACCAGGCAGCGCGTGCGCACGAAACGATTGCGATAGCTGAGCTGGCCGCGGCGGAAATCCAGCTGGTGGATCATCGCGTCGCCATCGAACGGGTGATAGCGGCCGAGCGGCTGGTGGATCTGGTTCTCGGTGTTGCGCAGGTAGACGCCGTCGAGATCGGCGGGCACGGCGCCTTCGAGGACGGCCAAGTCGTGCGCCGTGACTTCCTCGTGCTGCGGCGTCCACGCGCCGGTCAGGTACGGATGATCGCTGTCCCGCAGCGTGGTCCTGATGGGCGCAAGCTTCTCGATTCTCATTCCGGCATCCTCGGTGCGCGATTGTATGCGCCATAAGTCTCGTTGTGCAAGCTTGTGGGCGACGCACGTTGTCCGGCGCGGCGCGCCGATGCTATCGTGCTGTTACTTGCAATACGAGACTTACAAGCGTTCACCGGGGGATGCGATGCGCCAGCGGATTCCTGCACTGTTCGGAGTAGTAGCCCTGCTCGCGCTCGCGGCGCCGTCGGCCTGGGCCGATACCGATGCGCAGAAGCTGGCCACGGTGCGTCAGATGATCGACGCCTGGAACCAGCGCAACTGGCAGCAAGTGTTCGACCTGTTCGCCGCGGACGGCGCGCTGCAGAGCATGATGCTGCCCCCGACGGTCGGCCGCCCGGCGATCCAGCAGCGCATCGGCGCCCTCGCCAAGGGCATCGAAACCATCGAGCTGCGCGTGCAGCACATCGGCGTCATCGACGGCGTGGTGTTCATCGAGCGCGTCGACGACTTCGTCTATCACGGCAAGCACGGCGCAGTGCCGGTCGTCGGCGTGGTCGAAGTCGAGAACGGGCGCATCAAAGCCTGGCGCGAATACTACGATCGCGCGCAGCTGCTCGAGGCGATGGGGGTGAAAGAGTGAGGCGTCAGCCGGCAGCGGCGCCACGCCGGCCTGCCGATTCGTTCGCGACCGGCGGGAAGGTCACGTCGTGCGGATCGATCGTCTTGTGACAATGACTGCACGCCACGACCGCGTTGAGGCGTGCGCCGCAGCTCTTGTGGAACACGCGGATATTCGGGCCGGCGGCCGGCGCGAGCCATTTGTCGCCCCACTGCATCAGCATCAGCGCGTGCGGATACAGGTCGCGGCCCTTCTCCGTCAGCCGGTATTCGTAGCGCGGCGGCCGTTCGGAGTACTGGCGCCGCTCGAGAATGCGATGGTCGACCAGGTAGTTCAGGCGGTGCGTCAGGATGTTGGTCGCAATCTCCAGGCCGCTCTGGATCTCGTCGAAGCGCCGCAGGCCGAGGAACGCCGCACACAGCACCAGCGGCGTCCAGCGATCGCCGAGAATGTCGGTGATGTGCACGAACGCGCTGCTCGTGCCGCGATGGCTCTCCGCATTCACCGACGACAGGCGCCGGTAGCGCGGCGTGGCCGCACGCGAGCGGCCGGCAGTCGCCACGACTTCGTAGCCCGTATCGCGCAACTCCACGACTTCGCCGCAGCTCGAGCACATGGTGTCGGGCTGCATCGCATGCTTGCAGACGTTGTGACGCAGATAGCGCGGGATACCGGCGCCGCTCGGCGCCCAGTGATGTTCCCAGCGCCACGTCACCAGCGTCACGCCGTAGAGCGCGAGGCCCATCGCGGTGAGACGGTATTCGAAGCGCGGCGGAGCGTCCGAATAGCGAACACGTTCCAGCAGGCCGTTCTCGACCAGGCCGTTCAAGCGGCTGGTGAGCGTCGAGCGCGCGGCGCCGCTCAGGTTGCGGAACTCTTCGAAGCGGTGCGCGCCCTGGAACGCATCGCGCAGGATCAACAGAGTCCAACGGTCGCCGATCACGCTCAGTGCGCGCGTGACCGAGCTGGCGGCGATGATCTTGGCGTTGGAAGGCATCGCGCGAACTGTAGGCGTAGCGCTGCGGGATGGCAACGGCAATGATTCGATTCAATCAACGAGTGGCGATCGTCACCGGGGCTGGAAAAGGTCTGGGCCGCGCTTATGCGCTGGACCTGGCCGCGCGCGGCGCGCGCGTCCTGGTCAACAACCGACGGCGCTCGGGAACCGAGCCGTCGAGCGCCGACGAGGTCGTGCAGGCTATCCGCGACGCCGGCGGCGAGGCCGTCGCGAACTACGACAGCGTGGAGGATCCGGGCGCGGGCGAGCGGATGGTTCAGCAGGCACTCGCTACGTGGGGGCGGATCGATGTCCTGGTCAACAACGCCGGCGTCGATCAACGCTCCTCGTTCCACAAGGTGAGCGTCGCGGAGTTCGAGCGGATCTTCGCGATCAACTTCCACGGCTCGCTCTACGTCACGCACGCGGCGTATGCGCGCATGCGGGCCGCGGGCTATGGCCGCATCGTGGTTTCGACCTCCAATGCCGGGCTGCACGGCCTGCATGGCTTGTCCGCCTACGCTGCGTCGAAAGCAGCGTTGATCGGCTTCACCCGCGCGCTGGCGATGGAGGGCAGATCCCACAACGTGCTGACGAACGCGATTGCGCCGTTCGCCGCCACGCCGATGACTGCACGGCAGGGAAACCTGCCGGAAGAGTTCATGCAGACGATGCGGCCGGAGTTCGTCGCGCCGATGGTGACGCTGTTGGTGAGCGAGCAAACGCGCCTGAACGGCCACGTCATCATGGCGGGCCGGGGCGTGTTCCGGCGCGCGGCCAATGTCGAGAGTCGCGGCTTCGGCTATGCCGACCCGCAGCGCGTTACGCCCGAAATGCTGGAGGCAGATATCGACCGACTCGTCGACATGGAAGGCGCAACCGAGTTCGCCGACGCGATGGCGTCGTTCCAGGACCTGTTCGGCAAGCAACCGGGAGCGAAGTGATGCAGCTCGCCTGGCCGACTCCGGGACGCGCGTGGTGGGCGGTCGGTGTGCTGACGTTCGCCTACATCGTCTCGTTCGTCGATCGGACGATCCTCAGCCTGCTTGCACAGCCGATCAAGGTTGACCTCTCGCTCAACGACACGGAGATGGGCCTGCTCGCCGGTCCGGCCTTCGGCCTGTTCTACGCGGCGATGGGCCTGCCGCTGGGTTGGCTGGCAGATCGCGCTTCGCGACGCGGACTGATCGCAGTAGGCGCTGCGCTGTGGTGCGCGGCAACGGCCGCGTGCGGCCTCGCGGCCACTTTCGTTCAGCTGCTGCTCGCGCGCATTGCAGTCGGTGTCGGCGAAGCGGCGCTCTCCCCCGCCGCAATGTCGATCATCAGCGACTCGTTTCCGAAAGAACGGCGCGCCGCGCCGATCGGTGTCTATGCGGCTGCCGCGGCGGTCGGCGCCGGCCTGGCGATGATCGTCGGCGGGACCATCGTACAACTCGTCTCCCATCGCGACGCCTTTGTCCTGCCGCTGATCGGCGAGATCGCCCGCTGGCAAGCCGCGTTCGTCCTGGTCGGTGTCGGCGGGCTGATCCTGTTGCCGCTGCTCGCCACGATTCTCGAGCCGCTCCGGCGCAACGAGAGCGCGGTCGTTGCCGGCGCGGGCGCCGCGCGCATCGACCGCTTCATCCGCGACCACGCGGACTTCATGGTTCGTCACTACGTGGCCGTCTCGTTCTACTCCGTCGTGGTCTACGCGGTGCTGTTCTGGGTTCCGACGCAGTTCGCCCGTGTCTATGGCTGGAGTCTCGGCGAAACCGGATTGCGCTACGGTCTCGTGCTGCTGCTCTTTGGCGGAGCGGGAACAGTGTTGGGCGGCATCCTGTCAGCGCATCTCGGCAAGCGCGGCGTCGCGCAGCCCGCGATCTGGATCACCGTCGCCGGCATGACGATGGCGGGCCCGCTGCTAGCCGGCGCAGCGCTCGCCAGCGACGGCTGGACCTCGTTGATGTGGTATGCGCCGGCGCTGCTGTTCATGACGTTGCCCGGCGGAACCGCGATTCAAGTCGTGCAGGAGGCCGTGCCGAATCGCCTGCGCGGTCAGGCGTCCGCAATCTACTATCTTTCGACCAGCATCATCGGCAACACGCTCGGTCCGCCATCCGTCGGACTGCTGACCGACTACGTTTACGGCGACCCGCTGCGCATCGGTTCCGCGCTCGCGATCGTTGCGATCGTCATCGCGCCCTTGACCAGCCTGCTGGCGCTCTCGACGCGCGCACCCTTCGCGCGGCTCGTCGGTCAGCAGGCGACTGCTTAGCGGCCGGTATTGATCTCGGTTGCGTTGAGCGCCTTGGCGAAGCGGCGCGCCAGGGCTTCCGGCTCGCGAATCGTCTGCGCACGCACTTCGATCGCCATGAAGTCGGTGTCGACTTCTTCCTTGCCGCGCATGATCGCGCTGAGCCCGGCCGCTGCGATCGTCTCCGGCTTTTCCTTGTTGCCCTTCACGTGGCTCGCCATGCGCGTGTCGACCGAGCCGACGAACAGCGCCGAGACGGTCGTACCCTGCGCCGCGAGCTCCGCGCGCAGACAGGTCGACATCGCGCGCGCCGCGAACTTCGACGGGCTGTATCCGCCCATGTTGGGCACGGCGACCAGTCCTCCCGCCGACAACACGTTCGCGATCGCGCTCTGCTTGCTGCGCGCCATGATCGGCGCGAACGCGCGACACATCGCGAGCGGCCCGAAGTAGTTCACTTCCATCTCCGCGCGCGCTGCGCTCAGGTCCGGCGCCTTCAGCAGCGTGTGATTCAGGAACTGCCCGGCGTTGTTCACGAGAATGGAGACGTCCTGGCACTGGCTCGCACAGCGCTTGATCGAATTCTCGTCGGCAACGTCGAGCTCGACCGCAACGACGCGATCCGGCGCTTCCGCGACGAGATGCGCAGCGGCGCTGGCTTGTCGCGTTCCAACATAGACGCGCTTCGCGCCGGCGGCCACGAATGCGCGGACAAATGCTTCGCCGATGCCGCGATTGCCGCCCGTGACGAGTGCTACTGAGTTCGCGATTTCCATCTGTCTGGCCCTCAGAACCGGAAAAACTCTCGCCAAGATCGCCACGATCGCCAAGCAGAATTCAGAACTTTCTTTCTTCCGAATTCGAATCCCATTTTTCTTCCTTGGCGATCTTGGCGATCTTGGCGAGAGAATTTCTTCTCTCCCTACTCCACCTTCACCACATCCACCGCCTCGGGCTCCGCATACAACCGTTCAACATCCGCCACCCGGCGGACGAGAACAGCACTTCGATTCACCGTGCCCTTGTCTGACAACTCGTGCGCTCCCGCGTTCGGCGGTTCCTCCAGCAGCAACACTCTGCGTACCGCCGTGCTCGCGCCGGGATTGGTGGCGTTGTGAGCGGCGAGTCGTTCGCGAATTGCTTTCTGCAAGCCCGCGACGCCTGAGCTTTCGAGCGCTGCGCGGTTCGGCCAAGCGAGCACGCCGATGTTCGTGTGCCCTTCTCCGCACAGCACGAGCTCGTCGACCAGCGGCGCGAGACGGCGCAACAGTTCAGCGCGCAACTGGCCGCCGCAAACCCACGTGCCGCTGCCGAGTTTGAACTCTTCCGCGAGACGCCCCGCGAACGCGAGCCCCTGCTCGGGACGCTGCGGATCGTGGAAGACCGCGAGATCTCCCATCCGGTAGTAGCCTTCCTCGTCGCGACTCTCCGCCGTGCGCTGCGGATCGCGCAGGTAACACGGCGTCACGACGGCGCCTGCGATGCGCACCTCGTAGCGCTCATCGACCGGCACGAGCTTCACGCTGACGCCGGGCATCGGCACGCCGAGGCCGACTTTGTCGGTCTCGAAGTGAATGGCGAGACAGCCCGACGTCGTCTCGGTCGAGCCGTATGCGGAGATCAGCATGATGCGTTTGCCTGTCGTGGCGACTGCCAGCCGCTGCAGCCGCTCGTAGATCGGTTGCGGCAATCCGGCTCCGCCGTACAACAGAACCCTCAGATCGCGGAAGAACGTGCGGCGCAGATCCTCGTCCGCTTCGAGCGCTTCGACGAGCAGCTGATAACCGAGCGGCACGTTGACGTAGTAGGCGCCGCCGACCTCACGCAGATTGCGCAGCGACTCCTGCCACAGCGGACCGGGAATTGGCTTGCCGTCGTCGATGTACAGCGTGCCGCCCGCGACGAGCGTGTTCATCTTGCCGAACGCGCCGGAGACGTGATTCCACGGCAGCCAGTCCATCGTCGTGGTGTGCCAGCCGGCCGCGCTGCCGATCGTTTGCAATGCTTGTGCGATGTTCGCCGTGATGTTCGCGTACGTCTGCACGACTGCCTTCGGCGGGCCGGTCGAACCCGAGGTCAGCATGTAGGCAGCGTGATCGTCGCCACGCAGCGCTGCTATTCGCTCGGCGACAGCGCCGGTCACCGGCGTGGCTAGTACGTCCGCGAGGGATTCCGCGCCGCGCGGTGCATCTTCAGGTGTAGCTGTAAGAATGATGGCGTCGCCGAAGTCGACCTGTTCGAGCGCGCGGGCGAAGGGTTTCGCTTGCTCGACGAAGACCACGCCGGGCCGCGTCAGCTGCACGACGTGCCGGAGCCGTGCGAAGTTCGAATCCATCAGGCCGTAGTTGGCGCTGACCGGGCATGCCGGCACGCCGACCGCCATGCCGCCGAACTTCACGAGCGCGTGGGCGACCGAGTTTCCCGACAGCAACAGGATCGGCCGGTCGCGCGCGATGTTGCGGTCGAGGAGCCATTGCGCGATCGCGTCGCTGTCGCGCTTCGTGTCCGCGTAGGAATGCGGCGTCCACTCGCGCTGCGGGCCGCGGCGCTGCACCAGATAGGGCTTGTTGCCGAGGCGCTGGGCCTGAACGGCCAGCACGCGCGGCAGGCAGGGCTCGAATTCCCGCAGCGGAATGCGCGAGCGCAGGACGATCGCGCCGTCGGCGCGCCGCTCGACCGCGAGGTCCACCGGCAGAAAATCCGTCTGCCGGAAGGGTACGGACGCGGGCGCCGCGCTTGTCAGTTGCATAACGAGACTTATAATCGAAAGCTGCCCGGGTCAGCAACTTGGGACGGCAACCCGCGTGTCCCCGGAGGGTCCATGAATTTCGCCATGCTCAAGAAGGTCGCAGGATTCTATGGCCGTTTCCTGGTCAGCTTCTCGGCCATCGGTTATCGCGCCCGCGCCCTGACGTGGCAACCCCTGCCCGGCGACTTCAAAGGTCAGACCTGGATCGTCACCGGCGCGACTGCCGGGATCGGCCGCGCAGTCGTCGAAGGCGCGATGCGCCGCGGTGCAACGGTGCTGGCCCTCGCCCGCAACCGCGAGAAGCTCGATGCGCTGGTGCGCTCGTCGTCCGGTCCCGGGCGTGTCATCCCGCTCGTGGTCGATCTCTCGCTCGTCGCCGATACGCGGCGCGCTGCTGCTGCAATCGTCGCGCAGGGAACTCGCGTGGACGTGCTCGTGAACAACGTCGGACTCCTGCTCGACGACCTCTCGACAACTGCCGAAGGCTTCGAGACTTCCTACGCCACGAACCTGCTCACGCACTGGGTGCTGACGGAAGCCCTGCTGCAGGGCGCCGCGCTGACCCCGCAGGCAACCATCATCGAGATGTCGTCCGGCGGCATGTACAACGCGCCGCTGACACTCGACTACATGAACATGAAGGATCCGCGCAAGTACAACGGTGTGTACGCCTACGCCGTTCACAAGCGCGGCCAGGCAGAGCTGGTGAAGTACTGGCAAAAGCGGCACGGCGCCGGCGGCCTGCGTTGCTATGTGATGCATCCCGGTTGGGCCGACACGGACGGCGTGAAGACAGCGATGCCGAATTTCCGGCGTCGGCTGCGCAGCGTGCTGCGCGATTCGGCGCAAGGCGCGGACACCGCGCTGTGGCTTGCCGCTGCGCGGCCGACAAACGCAGGAGCGGAGGCGTTCTGGTTCGATCGCGCGCCGCGGGCAGCGCATGCGTTCCCGCACACGGTCAAGAGCAGATACACGCCGGACGATCTCGCGACGTTCCTCGCCCAGGAGGCCGCGAAAGTCGGCGAGGTCGAGATGCGCGTGGGTCAGGCCCTAGCCTGACAATCTTTC
Organism: Steroidobacteraceae bacterium; assembly: GCA_036004505.1. Classification (GTDB taxonomy): domain Bacteria; phylum Pseudomonadota; class Gammaproteobacteria; order Steroidobacterales; family Steroidobacteraceae; genus Steroidobacter. Next base: position 27,001 of record DASYRK010000102.1, on the reverse strand, counting down.
CCGCTTCAGCACGATCCCGGCCGCGACGCGGTCCCACGTGTCCGGCGTGACGCCGGCGTCGCGGAACGGAAACTTGCGCTGCTTGTTGGTCTCGGTCTTCGGGATCGCGTCGACGATGCGCACGAAGCGCGGCACGGCGAAGTACGGCAAGCGCGGCGTTAGCCAGTCGATCAGCTGCGCCGGCTCGATCGTGAGACCCGCCTTCGGGACGATCACGACCATCACTTCTTCTTCCGATTCCGCCGGGATGCCGACGGCGATCACTTCATCGACGGCTGCATGCGTGCGTACTGCGGCCTCGACTTCGATCGAAGAGACGTTCTCGCCGCGGCGGCGGATCGCATCCTTCAGCCGATCGACGAAGTAGTAATTCCCTGCGGCGTCCTTGCGGAGCATGTCGCCCGTGTGGAACCAGCCGTTGCGCCAGGCGTGTGCAGTCGCTTCGGGCAAGCCGTCGTAGCCGAGATTGAACGTCCACGGCATCTCGCTGCGCACGATCAGCTCACCGGGCGTGCCGTCCGGGACTTCGATGTCGTGCTCGTCGACGAGCCGGCACTGCACGCCGCTGCGCGGCCGCCCGCAGGCGCCGAACACTGTCGTGTTCAACTCGCTCACCAGCGGTGCGGACAGCTCCGTCATGTTGAAGCCGGTGAGATAGTCGATGCCGAAGCGGTCGCGAATCTTTGCCGTCTGCTCGTTGATCGGAAATCCCGTCATGCAGCGGATCGGATGCTCGCGCTCGTTCGGTCGCTGCGGCGCCTTCATCAGGAATGCACCCATGATGCCGATGAGTCCCGAAGTGGTCACGCAATTGCCGCGCCTCACCTGGTCCCAGAAGCGGTCGGTGCTGAAGCCGTCGACGAGATGAAACGAGCCGGAGCGGATCAGCGCAATCATGAGCGAGCTCGTGCCGCCGACGTGGAACATCGGTAGGTTCACCAGGATCCCCTCGCCTTCGCGCAGGTAGCCGTAGACGATGTTCGCCGTCGTGTAGAGCTGCAGATACGGCGACACGACGCCCTTAGACAGGCCCGTCGTTCCCGAAGTGTAGATCACCGATTGCGCATCCCACGGCTGAGGCTGCGCTGAATCATCGAGCTTGGCCGGGTCGCCGATCAGCTGCGTCTGCGGCAGCACAATGACGCGTTCGACGTGCTGCAACGACAAACCATCGAGCCGCTCGACGAGCGCTGCGTGCGCGAGCACGAGTTTCGCCCGGCACGCATTGATCGTGTGCTCGAGCGAGGCGCCGCGATACGCGGTGTTCAGCGGGACGAAGACGGCGCCGAGATAGTTGATCGCAAACCACGCGCGAACGAGCGCCGGACCATTCGGCAGCCACGCGACCACACGATCGCCGGCGCGCACGCCGAGCGCCTGCAACGCGGCCGCCTGCGCGCGAGCCTGTTCGCGGCCTTCGCGCCAGGTCCACTGCGTGCCATCTTCGAACAGCGCGAGCCGTCGATCCGCAACCCGCGCGGCGCGATCGTCGAGGATTGCCTTGAGGACACAATCCTCACGCCGCGGCATCCCCGGGTCGAACCACGGCGGGTGCGTCACCGCCACAACTGGTGGCCCGGAATCCATTGAGCGTGGAAGCCGATCGGGACGCGTCCCGGCAACGCGACGCGTGCAATCGGACCTTTGCCGATGCGCTGCGCATCGTAGATCCACGCTTCCGACTTGTAGTCCTTCGCGTGCGTCGCGACAGTGACCGCGTAGCCGCGATCCTCTGCTCCGCCGCGAGTGCTCTTCGCGAACGGCGTCTCATTGCCGTACCAGCCCTTCGGGTACTCGTACACTTCGCGCGAGCCGCTCTCGTGGTCGTACTTGACGAGCGCGTCGAACACCAGCGTCTGCATGTCGGTCGGCACGCGCTGGTGATACGAGTAGCGCGTCTTCACGCCGTACAACTGGATGTCCGGCAGACAGAACTCGACGTTGGCGTCGTCGAGCTGCTGCTCGTGCTTCTCGCCGGTGCGCATGTTCATGCGCCAGCGCCGCAGGTGACCGCGATAGCGCAGATACGCGAGCATCGAGCCGAGCTGACCTTCGCTCGGATCGCGTCGAATCGTCGGGTCGGGCTGGAAGCAGCCGTCCATCGTGATCCAGTCGCCCTCTTCCCACGCGTTCACCATGTGCAGCACGTAGCCGGGCTCGAACTCGAACCACTTGATCTGTTCCTGCGTGCCGTAGCGCGGCATCACGCCGAAGCGCGACGGGATGTCGCGATGGAACTCGACCACGCGATGGCCGGTCCGGCGCAGCACGTCGACGTCGTGGTACAGCGGGAAATCGTGGAAGATCGTGTACTGCGGCGTGATCGTCGTGTCGTGCGGCAGGCGCGGCCCCGGCAGATCGATGCGCGTCTTGTGCTTGAGCTTGCCGTCGGCGCCGACGACGTAGTACGTGAGGTACGGCTTGAAATCGCCGTAGTCGTAGTCGATCAGCTCACCGGTGCGCGCATCGCACTTGGCGTGCGCATTCAACGTGCCCTCGACCGCACCGCCGAACGTTTCGTCCGCGACCGTGTCGAGCGTCAGCGGATCGAGTGCGTAAGTGCGTCCGGCGTTGTACCACTGCGCGAGGACGCGGCTGTTGTGCCATACCAGCGTCGTGTTGCCGGTGTCCTTGACGTAGTCGGGATTCGTGCCGCCCGCGCCTTCGATGCCGCGCTTCAGATCGAACGGGCCCATGATGCCCGACAGCGTCACGTGGCCTTGCTCGATCTCGTTGCGCAGAGCATGCGTGCGCACCCAGCGGCGGATGTAGCTCGCGCGGCCGTCGCGGAAATACACGGCATGCACCATGCCGTCGCCGTCGAACCAGTGATACATGCCTTTCGGCTCCAGCACCGGATTCGGGCCGTTGCGCATGTACGCGCCGGACAGGTCGGCCGGGATCTCGCCGGCCGTCACGCGCAGGTCGACCGCGGTGATCTCGGAAATGACCGGCGTGTAAGGGCCGTGCAGGTACGGGTTGTCGACGCCGTCCACCCAGCTCGGGCGGTCGGCAGGATCGACGGTCGCTTCCTCGCGATAGGTTCGCATCACTACTCCCAATATCTCGATCCGGACGGTATGCTGAAGGTTGCACACCGAGACTGACTCGCATGGTACTGCCGATGAGCCTCGACGCCAACAAGCAGCTGGTCCGCGATTTCCTCGATCACTATGCCTGCGGGCGCTACCAGGCCGCGCTGGCGCTGCTGGCGCCGGATTCGCGCTGGTGGCTGCCGGGCCATCCGCAGGAGTTCCCGGCCGCCGGCTGGGTCGACAAGGCGACCGTGGAGCGGCGCCTGGCGGGCAATCTCCGGCTCCTGCCGCACGGCATCGAGATCAGCGTCGGCGCAATGACGGCAGAGGACGATCGCGTCGCCGTCGAAGCCGAGAGCAAGGCGCAGCTCGTGAACGGCGCGCTGTACCACAATCGCTACCATTTCCTGTTCGTGGTCCGCGGCGGCCGCATTCACGCCGTCAAGGAATACCTGGACACGCTGCACGCGCTCAGCGCGCTCACGGGCGCGCGGCAATCTGAGCAATCTCGCCGCGAATGACTTTGCCGAGCGGGTTGCGCGGCAGCCGCTCGACGATCCGTACCCGCTCCGGCCACTTGAAGACCGCCAGCTCGCGCGCGCGGAAGTGCGTCTGCAGGTCCGCGACGCTCACCGTGCGCCCGGCCTTGGGCACGACGACGGCGCAGATGCGCTCGCCGAGCACTTCGTCCGGATAACCGACGACCGCGCCCTCCGCCACGTCCGGATGCTCCGCGAGCACGGCATCGATCTCGTCGGGTGAGATTTTCATGCCGCCGCGGTTGATCAGCTGCTTCAGGCGTCCGACGAACTGGTAATAGCGTCCGCTCTCGTCGATCTCGAACAGATCGCCGGTGCGGAACCAGCCGTCCGCGGTGAACGCGCGCGCCGTGATCTGCGGCGCGGCGAAATAGCCGTCGAACACGACCGGCCCGCGAATCTGCATCTCGCCCGCGCGCCGCGGCGCATCGATCTCGCCGCCGCTCTCGGGATCCATCAGGCGCGTGTGGGTGATCTTTGCGATGCGCTGCGACCAGTCGAGCTCCGGCCGGCCGAAGCGCGGGAACAACCGCGAGCGCGATTCCGCGTCGGGCGCCTCGGCCGGGCCGCTGACCAGCGCGATGCCTTCGTTCGAGCCGAAGTTGTTGATGATCTCGATGCCGTAGCGCTCCTTGTAGCTGCGGATCATCACCGGCGGCAGCGGCGCCGAGCCCGAGCCGATGCAGCGCAGGCACGAAAGATCCACGCCGGCGAGCAGCGATTCGTTCTGCAGCAGCATCATGAGAACAGCGGGCGGCGCGATCGCGTACTCCGGCTTCTCGGCCGCAATCTGCTGCAGGTACACGGACAGCTCGAACGGGTGATGCAGGATCAGCGTGCCCGCGGCACGCAGCCAGCTCATGAAGCAGCCGCCGAGCGCAGCCATGTTCACGAGCGGAAATGGATTGAGGAGCCGATCGCCCCGACGGATCTGCGCGCCGTCGTAGTGACAGACGCTGCCGGAAATCCAGTGATTGTGGGAGCGCGGGACGCCTTTCGGCACGCCTTCCGTGCCCGAGGTCCAGCAGATGGTCACGATGTCATCGGCGTTCACGTTCGCCGCGTGCTCCAGCTCACGCGCGCGAGTGGTGTTCGCTGCGCTGGACTCAGGAGCAAACGCATGCGTGCCCGGCGGGGCATCGCGTCCGAGCACGAGCACCTGCGGGCCGTCGGCGATAGTCGTCGCAAGACGCGCGTGCTCCGTTCCCTTGAACGTTTGCACGGTAAGCAATGCACGCGCGCGCGTCAGGCGGCACAGCGGTTCGAGCTCGGCGCGACGGAACTGCATCGGCACCGGGCTGATGACGACGCCGAGCCGCGCGCATGCGAGATACACGGCGACATACTCGACGACGTTCGGCAGTTGCGTGACGAGAACGTCGTCGCGCCGCACGCCGGCGTCGGCGAGCGCGACCATGGTCGCGTCGACGAGCGCCGACAGCGAGCGCCAGTCGAGACGGCGCGGCAAGGCGCCGTCGAGCACAGCGCGATTTGGGGGGTCTATGATCGCAATTCGCGCCGGCTCGACGGCCGCTGAACTGGCGAACAGATCGCCGAGCCGCTGCTCGGACCACGCACCGCTCGCGCGATGCTCGGCCGCGAGATGCTGCGGAGTCGTGCGCATCTGCCCTCTGCTGCGACAGCCCTCAGGCGGCGGGCGGGCGGTTCAGCTGAAAGTAGTCCCGCCAGCCTGCGATCTTGCCGTCGCGGAATTCCATCACACCCATGTAGCGGTTCGTGACACGCTGGCCGGTAGCGATGTCCGTCAGCTGTTCCCAGCCCTCCATCAGCAGTTTGTCGCCGCTCTGGGCGAAAGTATCGATGTGCCACACGCCGTCCTTGTAGCGGCTCCAGTAGCTGTCCAGGAAGCGGCCGAGTCCTTCCGGACCCTTCACCGGCTTCGAGCCCACGTGATAGTGATACTCGAGATCCGGCGTGACCATCGCCAGGATCGCGGCGCGATCCCGGCGGTCAGCCGCGGCCTGCAGGCGCTTCACGAAGTCGATGTACTGGTCCAGGTGCTGGGACATGCTCAGAACTTCCAGCTGAAGTCGACGCCGTAGGTGCGGGGCGCCGCGAACTGCGACACCTCTTCGCCGAAGAACGAGATGATGTTCACGCGATATAGCTCATCCGTCACGTTCTTGCCCCACAGTGCGACGGCCCACGGCGAGCTCGGCGGCGACAGCGCGACGCGCACGTCGAGCAAGCCGTAGGCGTCTTCTTTCGCGATGTTGTCGGTCGCCCAGAACATGTCGCTCTGCCACGTGTAGTTCACGCGGAAGTTGAGTGCATCGCCGAGCTGACCGACCGGCAATGTCAGATCAACGCCGCCGGTGAGCTGCGTCTCGGGCGTGCGCTGCAGGCGATTGCCCGAGCTGTCGAGGCGCTGCCCGGTCGTCGGGTTGATCGCTGATTCGAGGAAGTCCTTGTAGGTGGCGTCGACGTACGAACCGGCGAACGACAAGCGCAGACGCTCGGTGGCGGCAAACTGCCACTCCGCCTCGACACCCTTGATCTCGGCGCTCGCGGCGTTGTCGGTGATGTTGCACAGGCAGGCCGCGTTGGTCTGCGTGACCTGCAGATCCTTGTAGTCCATGTAGAACACGTCGGCGTTCAACCGCATGCGGTTGTCGAGCATGTCCGCCTTGAATCCGATCTCGTAGTTGGTCGCCGTCTCCGGATCGAACGGCGTCGTCGCCTGCGCGACGTTCGCCGGCGTGTCGTCGAAGCCGCCGCCCTTGAAGCCCTTGGCCACCGTCGTGTACAGGAACAGCGCGTCGGTCGCTTTCCACTCGAGCGTCGCCTGCGGCGTCGTCTCGCTCCACGACTTCGAGTAGTCGGTCTGGAAGCCGGTGCCGGCGGAGAAGATCCACTGGTTCGGCGCGTCGCACGTTGCCGGTTGGCCGCCGGTGGGCGTGCGAATGATGCCGCCGGTCGGCGTGCGGCACAGGCTCTCGATCGTGACGTTCGCACGCGGATCGTTCGGGCTGAAGCGATCGCCGGTCGCGACCACGAGGCCGCTGACGTTGCCGCTCTTCTTGTCGTGCGTGTAGCGCGCACCGAGGCTGAGCTTCAGGGTGTCGGTAAACTTGAAGCCGAGCTGCGCGAAGCCGGCGTAGTTCTCGATCTTGCCGTCGTTGACCCAGCGGTTCTCGCCGGACAGCGTCGACAGCGGGTTGTTGCCGCCGGGCAGGACCGCACCGAGGAAGTTTTCGCCGATGAAGCGGTCGGTCTTCTTGATGTCGTCGCTCTTCAGGTACAGACCGCCGATCCAGTCGAGGCGGCTGTCAGGATCGTTCGACGTGAAACGGAACTCCTGGCTGAACTGCTGCACCTTGGCGTCCTCGCCGACCGGCTGCGCGAACAGGAACTGGCCGTTGTTCGACGTCGCCGGCCGCGTGCCGAACTGCGTGTTGATGAACGCGATGTAGTCGGCCCAGCGCGCGACATCCCAGCCCAGCGCCTCCGGCCCGGCGCCGGTCTGGTCGTACACCTGCTTGCCCTCGCCATCCTTGTACGCGGTCAGCGAGTTGATGTTGAAGCCCGTCGCCTCGTACTGCAGATCGAGCACGGCGCCAAAGCCGTCGCGCTCCATGAATTGCTGGATGCGCGGCTGGCCTGCGTACTGGATGCTCTGCGCGACGTCCTTGCGCGGATCCGTGAGACCGAGATACGCGCGCAGGTTGCTCCACGGACGCGTGCAGTTGGTGCGCAGGTACGTGGTCTCGCACGAGCGCGTGCCGCCCGCCACGGCAACCGTGTTGAGGCCGTTGGTCTCGTCGTGGTTGTAGTCGAGCGCGAGTCGGCCGGTGAACTTGGAGCCGTCCGGACCAAACAGCAGCTGTACGCGTGCCTGATAGGACTCCAGGTCCTCGACGTCGCGATGATGCAGAACGTCTTCGGCGTAGCCGTCGTGCTTGCGGCCCTGGAAGGACACGCGTCCCGCCCAATTGTCGTTGAGTCCGCCGTTCGCGAAGCCGGACAACAGCATCGAGTTGTAGTTGCCGTAGCTGACGAGCACGTTGCCGGACGGATCGAACGTGGGCTTTGCAGTGATGACGCTGAGCGCGCCGCCCACCACGTTCTTGCCGAGCAGCACGCCCTGCGGGCCGCGGATGACCTCGATGCGCTCGAGATCGTAGAAGTCGTAGTTCAGATCGCCGGTGCGGCCCATGTACACGCCGTCGACGAAGGTGCCGACCGACGGATCGGCCGTCGGCGAGTCGAGGCGCGTGTTGGTGATGCCGCGGATGTTCAGCTCCGCGTCGAGCGGCGTCAGCGCCGTGAGCGAGAAGGCCGGGACTTCCGCCGCCAGATCGTTGATGGTGAAGATCTTGTTCTCGGTCAGCGTTTCGCCGCCGTAGGCGCTGATCGCGACCGGCGTCGTCTGCAGATCTGTCTCGCGCCGCTGCGCCGTGACCGTCACTGTCTCCAGTGTCTGCGCGTACAAAGGAGGCACTGCGGCGGCGAATACAGCCGTGCCGAGGAGACCGGAAATGACGGCGCGCAGCTGCGGCGCCCGGCGGTTATCGACGCTCATCATTGCCCCCTTGAAAAAAAACTCGCTGTCTCTGTGTTGTAACTTGCATAACGAGACGTTGGCAGTCTACCCGCCCCGCCGTTGCAGTTGCAAGGCGGCGGCAACGGGATGAAAGCCCGGCGGCGCTGCGCAGACGCTCGGAATCGCATGGAGCGCGACGGCGACGGTCGCGTCCACCGCGGCACGCATGTGCGGTGCGGCAGGGTCCGGATCTTCCAGAGCAATCGTCACTTTCACATTGGGACGCCCGGCGATCTCGACCCGCCAGGCCGCCGCCTCCCGGTGGCCGGCGCCGTGCAGCGCCGGGTCGGCGGTCCACGTCACCGAATGGAGTACCGCCACGCCGGATTCGAGACGAGCGCGCCAGCGCCATTGCGTGGCGGCCACCGTCCCGGCCGCGATCGTTCCGGCCTCGATGCGCAGCTCGCGCGGCGCGAGGGTCACGGAGTGCTCCGGCGTCAGCGACGCAACTCGTGTGCCGAGCGCATCGGCGAACGCGTGGAAGACCTCCATGAACAGCTCGCCGTACATCGCTGCGATCGGTTCCTTCGTGACGTCGCGCTCCCGCGGGTCCGCGCCGAAACCCATGAGTCCGAACACGAATTCCGGCGACGGCATGGCGGACGCGTCGGCCACTTCGTAACACGCTACTGCGTCGAGTTGCGAGCACAGACCTGTCAGGAGCGTCGCGACCCGCTCGGCGATGAAGCCGGGATTCAGGCCGACGCCCGCGAGCGTGCTGCCGCCGCGCTTGCAGGCGTCGAGCAGCGGCCCAGCATAGGCAACTCCATGACACGCGGGATGGTGGAATCCCGCGGTTGAAATCACATTGATCCCCGCAGCAAGCAGCGCGGCGACGTCCGCGTTCTGTTGCCGATACGGCAAGGTGATGCGCGACATGTGCAACACGACGTCGGGCTTCGCGGCGATGATGTCCTCGATCCGGTTCGTCGCGCGCACACCGGTGAGGGGACGCCGCGCGATTTCGCCCGCATCCACGCCGACCTTGCGCGGGTCATAAACGTAGACGCCGGCGAGCTCCAGGTCAGGGTGGTCGAGCACGCGTCGCAGGGCGGTCCGCCCCATCGATCCGGTTGCCCATTGAGCGACGCGAACCATGCCGGGCCTTCAGGAGCCGCGCGGGAACCAGGGGAAGAAGCCCGGCGTGCGCGCGATATATGCGGCGTACTCGGGGCGCGCACGCGACATCCGCTTCTCGAGCAGCTTCTTGCCGGTCACGTTCAGCAGGAAGTGCGTCATCAGAATCGGCGCAAACACCGTCGCCAGGCCGACCAGGTGATCGCACGCGATCAGCCACAACCCCCACCACAGGCAGGCGTTGCCGAAGTAGTTGGGATGCCGGCTGTAGCGCCACAGGCCGTGATCGAGCACGCGGCCGCTGTTCGCCGCATTTCCCTTGAAGCGCGCGAGCTGCCAATCCGCGATCGCCTCGAACAGAAAGCCGATCGTCCACAGCGTCACGCCGGCGAATGCCGCGGGACCGAGGGCGGGCGGCTGCACCAGATATTGCGCGAGCTGGACCGGCGCCGAGATCAGCCAGACGAGCAAGCCCTGCAGCAGGAACACCTTGGTCAGCGTGTGCCAGTGCAGATTCTTCGGAAAGCGATTGCGATAGGCGGCGGCATAGCGCGGGTCTTCACCCTTGCCGGCGTTGCGCCAGTAGAGATAGATGCCGAGCCGCGCGGCCCACACGATCGTCAGGACAGTGACCAGCGTGCGTCGGGGTTCGACGCCGTATCCATCAGAGATCAGGTAACCGACGAGCGCGACGACGCCGAACGCCGGTCCCCAGAAAATGTCGATGATGCTCGCGTCGCGCAGCTTGATGCTGAGCAACCACAACGACAGCACGCATCCGAGCAACACCGCTGCGGTGACCCACAGGTTGTGCCCGAGTCCTGGCGCGAGCTCCCCCATAAACTGCACTCCAGCTTGTCTGTCAGTCTTATAATGCCAGTGACCCGCAGCGCGCAACCCCGGAGCCCGTTATGACCGACGCCCCCCGTGTCCTCGAGCTGGATCGCATGCTCGCCCGCGACGCCATCCGCGACGTTCTCTCGCGCTACGCGCGCGGCATCGACCGCGCCGACGCGGCGCTGCTGAAGGGCTGCTACTTCGACGACGCCATCGAGGAACACGGCAGCTCATTCAGCGGCCGCGCGCACGACTATGTCGATGCGGCCATTCCGAAGGTCCAAGGCATGGGCGTGATGCAGCACCTGCTGGGCAACAGCTACATCGACCTCGATGGCGATCGCGCGTACGTCGAGACTTACATCTGGACGTTCCTGCGCGTGGAGCGCGACGGCCGCAGCTGGGACACGTTCACCGGCGGCCGCCTGCACGACAAGTTCGAGCGCCGCAACGGCGTATGGAAGATCGCGCACCGGCGCACGGTGTTCGACTGGAATCGCGACACGCCCGCGAACGAAGGCTGGTGCCTCGGCTACATCGATCCGCGCGCGGCCGGCGTGCGTCGCGGCAGAAAGGATGCGCAGGATCCGACGTACGAGAAGTTCTAAGGCGACGAAATTTACTCTCGCCAAGAACGCCAACACGCCAGCCCCAACCAGGAGGAATCGAGCCTCATTTCTTCCTTGGCGGTCTTGGCGAGAGTCCTTCTTCTCAAGTTCCGATGATCAGACTCACGGTCGTCGTAGCGCTGCCGCCGATGTTGAGCGTCGCGAAGGTCTTCGCGCCTTCGACCTGGTAGTCGCCGGCGGTTCCGGTCGTCTGCTTGAAGCTGTCGAGCGCCATGCGCACGCCGGTCGCGCCGACTGGATGTCCGGCGCCGATCAGCCCGCCGCTCGGATTCACCGGGATGCGCCCGCCGATCTCGATGTCGCCCTCTTCGACCGCGCGCCAGCTCTCGCCGGGCTGGGTGATGCCGAAGTGGTCGATCGCCATGTACTCGGTGCTCGTGAAGCAATCGTGCGTCTCGATGCCGCTCAGCTGCTCGACGCCCGCGATGCCCGCGCGCTTGAAGGCGTCGGTCACTGCGCCGCGCACGTGCGGGAACACGTAGGGCTGACCGGCGCTCGCCTGCACTTTCGCGGAGTACGTGATCGGCGCCGTGCGATGTCCCCAGCCCTTGATATACGGAAACGCTTCGAGCCCGATGCCGAGCCGCTTGGCATGCTCGCGCGCCCGCGCTTCGCTCGCGAGGAACACGACCGCCGCGCCGTCGGTGATCTGCCCGCAATCCTGCTTGCGCATGCGACCTTCGATCGTGGGATTCGCGCTCTCGTCCTGCGTGAAGCTGCGCTCGTTGAACGCCCAGCGACGCGTCTGCGCATTGCGATTGCGCCGGCCGTTGGCAAAGTTGATCTCGGCGATGCGCGCGAGGTGCTCCGACTTCAAACCGAAGCGCCGGTCGTACTCGTCCGCGACGTCGCTGAACACGCGCGGCCACGGATAGCGCGCCTCCTGGTATTCGTGCCCGCTCCACATCGCAGGTCCGCCGATGAATTGCGCGGCCTGCTCGCCCGGCACGTTGCGCATCTGCTCGACGCCGAGCACGGCTGCGAGACCGTAGCGGCCCGCCTCGATGTCCGCCGACGCCGCCAGCATCGCAAGACTCCCCGACGCGCACGCACCTTCATGCCGGGATGCAGGCAAGCCTGCAAACGCCGGATCGCACGCGGCGAACAAGCCGCCGAGGTGACCTTGATTGCAGAACAGCTCCGCAGCGAAATTGCCGATGTGCGCAACCTCGATGTCGCGCGGCTCGAGCTTCGTCTCGACCAGCCCGGTCAGGACGGTGTGACCCATCATGTCGGCGATCTCTTTGCCGTTGCGCGCCCAGTTGTCGGCGAAGTCGGTCTGATAGCCGCCGAGCAGGTAGACCCGTGTCGTCATGTCGATGCTCCCGCGAGTGCGCGAAAGCGCGCGCTCGCTCGTAGATACTCGTCTTCCAGTCGCTGCACGATCGCTGCGACCGGCTCGATCGCGCGAATCCCCTGCAGGCCCTGGCCGCACGCCCACAGATCGCGCCAGCGCTTGTACGCGTCGTCGCCGCGCGTGTCGTAGTTGCGCGAAGTCGCACCTTCGAGCGCTCGCGGATCCATCCCGCAAGCTTGCAGGCTCGGGGCGAGCCACGACGCTGCGGTCCCGGTGATGGCAGCGCTGACCACGATGTCGTCCGGACCGCAATCGACGACCATCTGCTTGTACTGCTGCACGGCCCGGCTTTCCTGCGACGGCAGAAACCGCGTGCCCATGTAAACGAAGTCTGCGCCGGCCGCGACTGCGCCGGCAATGCCCGCGCCGTCGGCGATGCCACCGCCCACCACGATCCAGCCGTCGAAGAATTCACGCACGGCCGAGATGAACGCGAACGCGCTCAGGTGACCCGTGTGGCCCCCCGCGCCGGCGGAGATGCAAGCCAGGCCGTCGACACCCGCCGCGGCAGCCTTGCGCGCGAGGTTCAGATTGACGACATCGGCGAACACCAGGCCGCCGTACTCGCGCACCACCTGCATCGCAGGCTTCGGCGAACCGAGCGCGGTGATGACGATGGGCGGCCGGTGGCGACGCACCAGCTGCAGATCGTCCGCGAACCGCGTGTTCGTCGAATGCGTGATCAGATTCGCCACCCATGGTCCGATCGGACCGCTGGCAGTGGCACGCGCGCTGTTGAGCTGCTGCGTGATCTGCGTCATCCACTGATCGAGCTCCTCGGTCGTGCGGCAATTCGGCGTCGGAAACGCGCCGGCAATGCCCGCTTCGCAGGCAGCGACCACGAGCTCCGGTCCCGAGACGAGGAACATTGGCGCCGCGAACACCGGCAGTCGCATCGCGAACGGCCACGGGCGGCGAGGAGTTGGAGCGGCAGCGGCGCTCATTGTGACGCGAGCTTAGCAACGTTCGACGAGCATCGCCGCACCGACGCCCGCGGCGCCGCTCGCGACTACCAAACCGGTGGTTCCACCGCGCGCTTCGAGCACGTCGAGCAGCGTCGAGAGCAGGATGCCGCCGCTCGCGCCCATCGGGTGGCCTTTCGCGAGATGGCCGCCTGCCACGTTCACGCGCTGCGGGTCGACGTCGCGATCGCGCATGAACTTCGCGATCGTCACGGCGAAGGCTTCCATGAATTCGATGCAGTCGACGTCCTGCAGTTTCATGCCGGCCCGATCGAGCACACGATCCATCGCGCCGATCCCGGCGAGCAACGACGCATACGGATCGCCGCCGCATTGAGCGTAGCTCACGATACGAGCGCGCGGACGTCGCGCAGCGTCCTTATCCCCAACCAATGCGAGCGAAGCGCCATCGCAGATCGGCGGCGCGTGCGCAATCGTGTGTCGATGATCGACGCTGCGTCCGAGTGGCTCGGCGTAAGCCTTTGCAAGCTCCACGAACGCGGGTTGCATCGCCGCGAGACTCGCAGCAGAGGTCTGCGGCCGCACGCATTCTTCGGTTGCCAGCGCAGTCGCGCCATCGGCACGAACAATCGCAATCCGCGAGCGTATGAGCGCAGCGTTCGTTTCCGCAGCCGCGGCGCGCTGCTGCGATCGCAATGCGAACGCATCGAGCGTCGCGCGATCGATGTCCTCGTCTTCTGCGAGCCGATCCGCCGCGAGCGCGACGGGAATGTAGCGGCTGCGCGCTGGCATGGTCGCGTCAGTGTAGTAGTCCGCAGCGTCGGCCATGAACGGGACGCGCGACATCATCTCGACGCCACCTGCGAGTGCGTTGCGCATCTGTCCCGAGCTGACCATCGCGGCGGCCTGGCCGATCGCCGTGAGACTCGATACGCAGTAGTTGTTGAGCGTGTACGCAGCTGCCTCATCGGGCAGGCCGCTGTGCAATTTCGACACGAGTGCGATGTTGCCGCCCTGGGCGCCGATCTGGCCGACGCAGCCGAGCACGAGCGCTTCGGTGCGTTCAGAAGGCGCGTCGCCGGCTCGCTCGTCGAGCGCGGTGCACAGCTGGCGGATGAGCTCCTGCGGCTTGAGCTGAGCAAGGCCGCCGTCGGCGCGGGCCTTGCCCCGCGGCGAGCGTACAACGTCGAACAGGTACGCGGAACCGGTGGAACTCATGGATGCGAGGCAGCCTAGCACCCGCGAGTCTCGTAACGCAAGTTACCTACTTTTTACGAGCCCGGACGCGCGACGGATTGCCCGCGCGCCAACGTCTAATTCGGCAGACCTGGTCACTCGCAGGAGAAGCTCCATGCGCAACGTCAGTCTGCTGCTCGCGCCGTTCGCCGCCGGGGCGCTGGCCCTGCCCGCCGCGGCAGCCGAACCCACCATCAACGACCTCGTCGCCCAGGGCAAATTCTGCACGGCGACCGCAGCCGCCGTCGCGCGCGCGTGCAACAATGAAACGCTCGACGACTATTACATTGGGGTCGGCATCTGCATCAACGAGTCCGACGGCCGCGACCGCACCGAGTGCTTCACGGACGTCAAGGACAGCCTCGACGAAGCGACCGCCGAGTGCGCCGCGCAGCGCAAAGCGCGCGTCGACCTGTGCAAGACGGTCGGCGAGGAGCGTTACGATCCCGAGTTCGAGGCGCGTGACTTCGACCGGGACTTCCGCAATCTGACGAACCCGAACCCGTACTTCCCGCTCGGCATCGGCAACCGCTGGGAATTCCGCAGCGCCACGGAGAAGGACGTCGTGCTGGTGACGAGCGCGACCAAGCTGATCGATGACGTGCGTTGCATCGTGGTGCGCGACGAAGTCTCCGTGGACGGCGTGGTCACCGAAGGCACGAACGACTGGTTCGCGCAAGCTAAGGACGGCACCGTCTGGTATTGCGGCGAAGCGACCGCCGAGTTCGAGACCTTCGACGGCGATCTCCCGATGAATCCCGAGCTGGTCAACATCGACGGCTCGTTCAAGGCCGATCGCGACGGCGACAAGCCCGGGATCATCTTCCAGGCGAACCCGCGGCCGGGTCAGACCTATATAGAGGAGTCGTCGCTCGGCAACGCCGAAGACGCCACGTTCGTCATCGTCGTCGACTACTCGTACGGCAGGTATCCCAATCTCGACATCCTGGTGCCGCCGCAGCTCGCGCGGCTGCTGTGCGCACGCAATTGCGTCGTCACGAAGAATTTCTCGTCGCTCGAGCCGGGACAGTTCCAGCGCAAGTATTACGCGCCCGGCATCGGCGTATTCCTGGAGACGGCGCCACAAACCGGCGAGGTCAATCGCCTCGTGAAGTGCAATATGGATCCGAGGTGTGCGCAGCTGCCGCCGTAGGTCGGACTCAGCCCGACGATCCGTGTCAGGCTGAAGCCTGACCTGCAGGGCGCGCCGCCGCCCGTCGCAGCGGCGCGGCCGCATCGATGCGCTTGCCGCCGACCAGGCACGTGTGCAGCTCGGCGGCGAAGTGCTTCATCTTTTCCTGCAGCTTCTTGTTCCGCCGCAGCAGCCAGTTGTAGCCCATGACCGCCGGCACGGCGACGAACAGCCCGATGGCGGTCATGATCAATGCCTCGCCGATCGGGCCCGCGACGCGCTCGATGCCCGTGTCGCCCGAGAGCGCGATGCGGTTGAGCGCGTTGTAGATGCCCCAGACCGTGCCGAGCAGGCCGACGAACGGCGCGACCGAGCCGGTCGTCGCGAGGATCGAGAGCCCGTTGACGAGCCGGCTGCTGACGCTCTCCATCGAGCGATACAGCGAGACGGTGATCCAGTCGTTGAGCGAGACCTCTGCCGCGAGCTCACCCTCGTGATGCTGTTTGGCGCGAATGCCGTCCTCGGCCAGCATGCGGAAGACGTTGTCGCGGCCGGACAGCGCCGCCATGCCTTCCCACAGGCCGCCGGCCGCCCAGAACTTCTTTTGCGCTTCGGTGTACGAGCGCGCGATCAGCCGTTGCTCCCACAGCCGCGTCAGGATCACGAACCAGGAAGCCAGCGACATCAGCGTCAGCACGATCAGCACGCCGAGCGCCAGCGCGTCGGCCTGCTCGATCATCTTGACCACTCCGAGGGAGCCCTGCTCTGCGCCGTTCATGACAGTGTTCCTCGCTCGACCACCTGAGTCGTAGCAACTATGACATTTGTAGTAGACTGGACGCAAGCGCCGGCGCTTGCGGCGCTACTACACCCGGCGTAGGCTCAACCTCCGCCATAGGAGACCCGCACGGTGCCTTCCACCAAGCTCAGCAGGCTGGAACTGAACATCATGGAAGCGCTGTGGACGCACGGCGCGTGCTCGATACGGGAAATCCATGATGCCTTCCCGAAGCGCGGCCGGCCCGCGTACACCACGGTGCAGACGATGGTGTACCGGCTCGAGGCGAAGCAGATGGTCCGCCGCGCCAAGAAGATCAGCAACGCCCACATCTTCGAGGCCGTGCTCAGCCGCGACGCCGCGCACCGCCGGCTGGTCGACGACCTGCTCGGCCTGTTCGGCGGCCGGGCGCAGCCGGTCATGGCGCACCTGATCGAGTCCGGCAAGCTGACGCTGGACGACATCAAGGCCGCCGAGAAAACCCTGCGCGAAGCGACCCGCAAGGACAAGAGCTGATGACAGCCTTCCTGCTCACGCACCTGTGGCAATCGACGCTGGTATTGCTGGGCGCGTGGGCACTGGCGCGGGCGTGCCACAACAATGCGGCCGCGGTGCGCTACTGGATCTGGTTCGTCGCCTCGGCGAAGTTCCTGGTACCGCTGGCGTTGCTGCAGCAACTCGGCGATCACATGGGCCGCTCTTTCCCCGAGCCGCTGCCCGTCGACGCAGCGCTGATCGAGACCGCGAACGCAATGTTCGCTCCGTCAATGCCGCACGGCCTCAAGGTTGCCGACGACCTGCCCTCGCCAATCGCATTGGTCGCGGTGACGATCTGGGCACTCGGCACGGCGCTCCTGTGCCTGCGGTGGTTCCTGCAATGGCGCTCGATCCGCTCGCTGCTGGCCGACGCGCCCGAAGTCGCCATGGAGCTGCCCGCACCGGTGCGCATCACGTCGGGCGATCTCACGACCGGAGTGTTCGGCATCTTCCGTCCCGTCGTGCTTCTACCGCGCCAGGTCATGCAGGTGCTGGAGACGCAGCAGTTGCAAGCCGTCCTCGCGCACGAGGCCTGCCACGTTCGCCGCCGCGACAACCTGACCGCCGCGATTCATCGCTGCGTCGAAGTGCTGTTCTGGTTCCATCCGCTGGTGTGGTGGCTCGGCGCGAATCTGCTTCGCGAGCGCGAGGTGGCGTGCGACGAAGCTGTCGTCGACGAGGGCCACGAACAAGGCGTTTACGCCGAGTCGATCCTCAATGCCTGTCGCCTCGGGGTAACGGCGCGATCTGCTGCCGTCGCCGCCTCCACGGGGGGAGATTTGTGCGAGCGTCTGTCCTCGATCATGAGCGAGCGGCGCGCGCTGCCGATCACGGGCAAGCGGTTCACGCTGCTGTTCACAATGGCGATACTGATATGCGCCGCTCCGCTCGCCGCCGGGATCGCGATCGGCGCGATTCGTGAAGCGTCGGGTGCTGGCCCGGCCGCGCTCGAAGTCATTTCGTTCAGGCCGGCCGCACCGGGCTGGTGGCGCAGCAGCCGGTTCGAGCCGGAGAGCGGACGGCTCATCCTCCACAACGTCTCACTGCGCGATCTGATCGACTCGGCCTATCCCTCTTCCATCGTGAACGCCGACCCGGTGATGCTCGACGGCGTGCGCTACGACATCGAAGCGCGCTGGCGCACGCCGGGCAACCTCACCGGCACGAGCGAGCGCAAGACCTATCGCGAGCTGCTGAAGCAGGTCGTGGAAAACAACTCGAACTACGAAGTCTACGTCACCGACCTGTACTGACCAGCGCGTCGCCCAACGCGCGCAGCAGTTGCGAGCCGTTGCCGCGCCATGCGCTGCCATGCATGCAGGCCAGCGTCGTCGGCTCTTCCCTCGCGAACGCATCGAGCATCGGCTTCGTCTGCGGTGCGTGCGCGAAGTAATCGAACGGTTTGCGGAACGCTTCGCTCGGACCGAGGATGTCCTTCTCCGTGAGCGGGACTGCGCCATCGCCACCCTGCGTGAACAGATCGCCACAGAAGAACGTGCGCGTCGTCATGTCCATCGCGAGCCCGCATTCCCAGGCGTGCGGCACGTGCGGCGCATCGAACCACCGCACGCGATGCTGACCGAGATTCAGATCCTCCTGGTCGGCGAGCACGCGCGGCGGACGGACGGCGAAGTCGTTCACTGACGTCATCGCAGCGACGCGGCTGCAGACCGCGACGGCATACGGCGCGGCAGCGAGGAATTCGTTGAGAGCGCCGCACTCGTCGGCTTCGAAGTGCGAAAGCCCGACATATCTCAGCCGCGACACGGGCATGACTGCCGCGATTGCCTCGCTGACGACGGGAAACAAGCCGCGCAGGCCCGTGTGAAACAGGAACGGCTCGTCATCGACGACCAGGTACTGGTTGAAGCTGAAGCCCGGCGTGCCGGGAATCGCGACCGGTGTGTTGATGCGATAGATGCCGGTCACGATCTCGTTGATGTTCGTGCCGGAAGCGCCGTTCGTGATCATGTGCAATCGCCCACGCAAAGTGTGTGCCCGTCATACTACTCTCGCTGCCGTGCGGCGGGGATGTGCGCTGCAGAAACCTCGGCCGAACGTGCGCCCAAACAACGTCGGCCTGCGACTGATCCGCTTACCAGCCCGAGAAGCGGGGCCACACGGCGGTCACGAGACCGCCGTTGGTTGCGCGATAGCGATCGTGCTGGGCGGCTGTCGCGCACGCATGGTTCGGAAGAATGCGCAACAACGTGCCGACCGGAAGCTCCGGCAGCTTCGCGCCGCTGCCGGGGCGCAAGGCCAGGATGCCGTGCTCCTGGTTCGCCTCGACCATGATGAGATCCTGATACACATTGCCGGACGCGTCGCACGCCAGTCCGTAGCCCTGATCGACTGCCTGCTGCGCGGTGCCGCGATCGCGCGACATCGCCATCCATCCTGCGTCGACCAGAATCCAGCCCTTGCCGTGCTGATGACCAATGACCGAGGTCAGCACGCTCAGGGCGATGTCATCGACGCCGCACACGCCGATGCCCGCCATGACGAGATCGAAGAACACGTAGACGCCCGCGCGCACTTCAGTGACACCGGTCAGATCGCGCGCAAAATGCGCCGTCGGCGTCGAGCCGACGCTGACGATTGGGCAAGGGAGGCCCGCATCGCGCAAAGCCTTTGCGGCTGCGACCGTACCCGCCCGCTCCTGCTCAGCCGCGCGCTCGAGCGCCGCGACGCCGATTGCGTCGTACGAGCCGCCGGCGTGAGTCATGACACCGCGCAGCTCGGCACCGCCCTCGTGAAGGTCGCGACCGATCTGCACGAGAAGCGGGTTGTCGGGCCCGACGCCGGCACGATGTCCGTCGCAGTCGATTTCGATGAGTGTCGGGATGCGATCGCCCGCAGCGCGCGAGCTCGCCGCCACCGCCGCCGCCTGTTCGCGACTGTCGATGATGATCGAAAGATCGACGCCCCGTCGCCGCAGCGCGAGCACGCGATCCAGCTTGCCCGGTGCGAGTCCGACGGCGTACATGATGTCGCGCACACCGGCGGCGGCGAATTCTTCCGCTTCCTTCAGCGTCGACACGGTCGCGGGGCCTTGTGCGCTCGGCATGAGCCGGCGCGCGATCTCGACCGATTTGCAGGTCTTGAGGTGCGGGCGCAGGGTTGCGCCGAGCCGGTCGAGGCGGGTCCTGAGTCGATCGATGTTGCGCGTCATGCGCAGCTCGTCAACGAGCAGACACGGAGTTTCGAGCCGATCGATGGCCAGCGGCTGCATGCTCAACTCGCCGCGCCGAGTACGGCTTCGACTCCGCGCGCGACCGCCAGCAACCTGCGGTCGTCGAGATGCTCGCCCATCAGCATCAGCCCGGCGGGAGCTTCGCCGCTACGGTGCATGGGAATCGAGATGGAGCAGCGATCGAGGAAATTGCCGAGCGCGGGGTTGCGCAGCATCAGCCCGTTCATGCGGAAGTACTCGCGATCGCTCTGCAGGTCTCGCAACGGCGGCGCGATCTGCGGCGTCGTCGGCATCACGACTGCATCGTATTGGAAGGTCAGCTTGCGAACGCGATCGCAAACATCGGCGCGCTCGCGGAGCAGCCGCACGTAGTCGGCGGCGCTGTGCTCGCGTCCTTTCAGAATGCGCACGGAGACTCGCGGATCGTATTCGTCCTGATGCTTCTCGAGCAGCTCGCGATGCCACTCGTAAGCTTCGGGCGCGGAGAAGCCGCCGTTTGCATTCAGCTCCGGGATGCGCGCCAGCTCGGTCAAAGGCGCACGCGAGATCGATGCCCCGGCGCGCGACAACCGATCGAGCGCGCGATCGAAACAAGCCGCGACCTGCCTGTCGACATCATCGAGCACGACAGACGTCGGCACGAGCAAGCGCATGCCCGCAACCGGAAATGGCTCGGGCGCCTCGACCGGTGTGCCCGTGAGAACCGCATCGAGCAACGCGCAACACTCGACGGTGCGCGCAAGTGGCCCGACGGAATCGAGTGTAGTCGAGAGCGGCACGGCGCCCGCGCGTGACACGCGCTTCGCTGTCGGCTTCAAACCGACGATGCCGTTGAGGGCAGCGGGAATGCGGCACGAGCCACCGGTGTCCGTCCCAAGACTCACGGCGGTCATGTCGTCCGCGATTGCGACTGCTGCACCGCTGGACGAGCCGCCGGGGATGCGACCCGTGGCGCGATCGAACACGTTGAGCGGCGTGCCGTAGTGAGGATTGAGGCCGAGTCCCGAGAACGCGAACTCTGTCATGTTGGTGCGGCCGATCACGATAAATCCTGCCGCACGCAGTGCTGCGACCGCAGGCGCATCGCGCTCCGCGGGTGGTGCGCCTCGTAAAACGCGCGAGCCCGCGGTCGTCACGTCGCCGCGAACATCGAAGAGATCCTTGATCGCGATCGGCACCCCGGCGAACGGCGGCAGAGTCACGCCCGCTGCGCGCTGGCGATCGACGGCATCCGCTTGCGCTCGCGCGCTCTCTGCCGCGACTTTCACGAACGCGATGCGTCCCTGTCCGGAGGGGTCCTCGATTCGTCGCAGGCAGTCCTCGATGAGGTTGCGCGCCTTGAGCCGGCCGTCGGCGAGTTGCTGAGTCAGAGTCCTGAGCGCATGCATGGCACGCTTATAGCTCACGCCGGCTGCAGTTGCACGTGCGGCGCCCTGGGGAAAGCGAACGCGATCGCCGACGCGCCGAGCGCGAGACCGAACGACGCGACGAACAACCACGAATAGCCGCCGTAGTTGTCGAAGATCCAGCCGCCGATCAGCGGACCGAGCGACATGCCGAGACTCGACAGCATCGTCGCCGCGCCGAACACGGTCCCCATGATCGACTGACTGAAATAGTCGCGCGCCAGCACAGCGTACAACGGCATCACGCCGCCGTAAGCAGTGCCGAAGACGATCCACCCTCGTTGCGGACGACAGAGACGGAAAAACAAATAGCTCTCGCCTATTTCCCCTCCGCGGACACCTTCGCCTCCCTCAGCCTCTCCGCACACTCCTCGCAACACACCTCGACGGCTTTGCCGCCGACGTTGACCTTGATCGCATCGCCCTCGATCTTGCAGTCGCAAGCCGCACACGTCGTCTCTTTCATGATGGAGGCTCCCGGCGCCGGACATTCGGCGTGGGTGCAGTAGAGCGCGGCGGAAGCTGGCGGCGCTGTCGAATTCTTTAGCGGAGGTGGACCGCGCGCTGGAAGGCGGCGGGCGTGTGGCCGTAGGCCTGGCGGAACGCGGCGGTAAAGTGGCTGTGGCTCGAGAAACCGAGGTCCATGCTCAGGCGGGTGAGATCGTCGTACTGGCTCAGGAGGTCGAGCGCACGCGCCAGCCGCAGCCGCAGGTGGTAGCGATACACCGGCAGCCCTTCGACTTGCTGAAAGACCTGCGTCAGATACACGGGCGAGACGCCGACCGCGGCGCCGATCTCACTCAGCGTCCAGCGCCGCGCCGGATCGGAAGACAGCAGCAGCTTGGCGCGATCGACCAGTTTTTGGCGGCCCGCGCTCGCGCCAGCTGCGTGCGATGTGCGCTCGCCCAGCGCGCGCCGGATCAGCGTGAGCGTGAGCGTTTCGCCTTCGAGCGGCTCTGCAACTTTGCGGTCCAGGCTGTAGCGCAACGTCGCGACCAGTGCCTGGCTGCGCGCGTCGATGCGCAGACGCTGGCGCCGGAAGGCCAGGCCATCGCTGTTCCGCACGTGTTCCTTCGGCGTGAGCTCGTCGAGCCAATGCTCGGCGACGCCGACCGAAAGGCATGCATCGCCGCCGGCGACCGGATGGCTGATGCAGTACTCCTCGCCCTTGTTGAAGAACACCACCTGGTTGCTTTCCGCGACGGAGTCCTTGCGGCCGACGTGCCGCACGTAAACGCCGCGATACGGGAACACCAGGAATGTGGACTGCGCACATTCAGCCGGGCTGCGGTGCCGGCAGCTGCCGTCGCAGACCACGTCGCGAACGTTCGCGGTCGCGGTGTCGAGCAGCAACTTGACCGAAAGCTCCGTCATGGCGCGACGATTATGGCCCAGGCCGCCCGTTCAAGTCGCTAAAGAGTTTGATAGCGACCGCGGCTCCCTCTCAGGCCTGCTACGCACATCATGAAAACACTGCAGGAGCCTGACATGGTCGCTGGGAATCGGGTTGGACAATCGCTTGCGGCGCTCGCCGCCGGCGCAATTCTCATGTGCGCAGGGGCCGTGCGCGCATCGGATCATCTCGATACGCCGACGGTTGCAATGAATCCGCGCGCCGACATCGGCGATCTGTTCGCGTGGACCTCGGCAGACGCGAAGCAGCTGAACCTGGTGATGACGATCGTCGGCGACGCGTTCTCCGACAACGTCGAGTACACATTTCACGTCGACAGCGGCAAGCGTGTCGGCGCGACGACGAGCACGACGACGCTCGTGTGCAGCTTCAGCGCGGACCAGGCGGCGAATTGTCGTACCGAGGGCGTCGACGCCAGCCGGTTTCGGGTGTTCGCCGGCCGCCGCGACGATCCGTTCTTCAACAACGTGAGAGGAACGAGGGCTGCATATCAACGCGCCGCGGCGGCGTTGCGCAACGGCACGCCGGTCGACGCAGCCGGCTGTCCGAACTTCGATGCGACCACGGTGGAGGCGATCCAGTCCGAGTGGCGACACACGGAAGGCGGTCCGGCAAGCGATCTTCTCGCCGGCTGGTCGCCGGCAGCGCTGGTGGTGTCGATCGATCTCGACGCCGTCGCAACTGCAGGCCCGTTGCTCGGCGTGTGGGCAACGACTTCGTCGGAGTACGGTCAGATCGATCGCATGGGACGTCCGCTCACCGGCAATGCGTTGCTGGGAACGCTCGCGACGGACAAGGTGAGCGACAAGCTGAAGGAGGACTACAACAGAGCGACGCCAGGGACAGCTGCGCGTTTCGTGCCAGAGATCGAGAAGACACTCGGACTCTACGACGGCTTCGACGGCAAGTGCGGCAATCAACTGCTGGCGAGCAGGCAGGTGACCGGCGCCGGACGTTATCGCGAGCTCGCGACATTGCTGGCCGACGACCGCTTGTGGGTGAACAGCGCATCGGGCGTGTGCACGCAACTGTTTGCAGTCGAGCTCGCGCAGCTCGCGGGCCAGAGCGCGTTGCAGAACGATTGCGGCGGGAGGACGCCCACCTACTCCGCGGCGAACGCGTATCGCTCGTTTCTCGCGAACGGAACGTCGACGGGCATCGATGACGGGCTCACGCGCGACGCGCGCGAGCATTCGGCGACGAAGTTCCCATTCCTCGCCCCGCCGGACGCCGACAAGGACAACCGATGAAGACTCGTGCGGCGCTCGTGTTCCTGATCATGCTGGGCTTCGCTCGGGACGGCGCGGCGCACGCGTTCTGGGTTCAGCCGGACGACTTCTGGCTGAACCCGCGCGCGGCGCTATCCTGGACGCTGCAGGTCGGTGACGCGCTGTCGCGGCAGCCATCGCCGATTCCGCCGGATCGGATCACGCGATTCGAAGCGATCGGCCCATCGGGCGCCACACAGGACCTGCGCGGCAGCGTCACTCGCCTCGCGCAGTCCGGCGCGTACATGGTCGTGCTCGAAACGGACAATCGCGGATACAGCCATCAATCCGCGATGCGCTTCAACGACTACCTGGAAGCAGAAGGACTGACGCCTGCACTCGACTACCGCACACGCACGCATCGAATGCACGTGGACGGATTCGAGCGATACAGCCGTGCGGCGAAGTCGATCGTCGCCGTCGGACCGCGTAATCATCAAGCGTCCGCGACTATCACGCGTCCACTCGGACTACGGCTAGAGATCGTTCCGGAGATCAACCCTTACCTGATGCCGCGGCCGACGCAGTTCCCGGTGCGTATCCTGTACGGCGGCAAGCCGTTGCCCGGTGCGCTGATCAAGCTCATGAGCCTCGATCACGACCTCAGTGTGACGGAGCAGCAGCGTACGAATGGCGCCGGCGTCGCAAGCTTCGCGATGCCGCCGGGCGGCAGCTGGCTGATGAATGTGATCTGGACGATGCCGCTGACGAACGCCAGCGACGCAGACTACGAGACGGCGTTCTCGAGTCTCACGTTCGGTGTGCCGCGCTGATCTACTACTGCTCCGGGGGTTTCCCCTGAGGCAGCTTGCCTGCAGCGCGAGCCGGGTATGTAACGCCGCCGCGACCGGCAGCCTTGGCGCGGTACAGGCGTCGGGGTTTTCGAGCTACGGCCGTGAGGCGGCCAGATCGGCCGGCGTCGGCGCCGGGATCGCGAGATAGACCGTGCTCCACAACTGCGCCGCGTTCGATTCGTCGGCATCGCCGCTGTTCTGGCCGAACGGCGCGGCCTGATAGCGGCCGTCGACATAACGCCAGGACCACAGCTCGGAGGCGCGCAACTCGCGCGTGTTCGCGATCACCGACCACAGTCGCTGCTGCGCCTCGCGCAGGCGCTTCGTAGTTGCAACCGGCAGATCGCGCCTCGCGACCTGACGCTCCAGTCCCGCCGCGAACAAGGCTTGTTGCCATGACCAGGTCACGGTCCCGTGATACGCGGTCCGGCTCAACTGACGCTGCCGTGTCCCATCGGCAAACACCGGATTGGCCACGACCAGACCTGCTTCGGTCAGCAGTCCCGCGGGAAACGGACGCAGCGTGCTCGTGACCAGTTGCTCGACGTCTTCTGCCGACGGATCCTGCAGCAGCAACGCAAATCCGCCATCGGAATGCAGCACCGGAATCGGCTTGTACTGCGCATCGAGCGCCAGCGCATTCACGACGACCTCGCCGCCGGGCAGCGCGGACAGCGCCGGCGCCGGACTCACGCCCAGCTCGGCGGAATACGCGGCGATCTGGCGGCGCGCGTCCGCATCGCTGAGCTGCACTCGAAACAACTTCGGCGCTTCACGTGCCCACACCACGCCCATGTGCCCTGCGTCCGCGAGCACCTGGCGCTGATCCCGGTTCAGGTACGGCTGCAGCGCTCCACTGAGCACGAACCTCTCGATCGCTGCCATTGCCGCCGGCACGAAGACGACATTGACGTCGTACGGATAACGCCCGCTGCCGAGCCCATCCTCACTGTCGCGCCACTGACCCACGTTGATTCCCGGCTTCAACGCAATCAGATTCGCCGGCTGCGGCTTCCTGCCGAACGCCTGCGCGGACTGCGCAACCCAGACGAAATTGCGGACCAGCGCCGCGCCGACCGTCTCGCCATCCGGGAGCTTGCGCGCGAGAAAGGCGTTCGTGCGTCCGCGTCCATGATGATGATCGAACACGTACGCGGCGGCGACCGGCGCCAGCATGTAGTCGTCATCGATCATCTTGTAGTCGTAGATCGGCGCATCGCCCGGCGGGTCGCCCTGCTTGCGATGACGCAGGACGGCGAATTCGCCGATGTCTTCCTCGTGCGCGACCTCGCCGTTGGCAGCGAGCCTTTGCAGCACAGCGGCGAGTCCGCCCTCGACCGCTTCCGGCTCCAGCGCCGGCATGAGCAGCCGCAGCGACATCAGGGTGTCGCGACCGAAGTAGGTGTCGAAGCGCCACGAGCCGGCGAGAAACTTCTCCTCGTAGCTCAAAAACGCCAGCACATCGCGGCTGCGTTGATCCTTGGTCGCGCTCGCGTTGAGCAGATGACCGTTGAGCGGCGTCAGCGGCGTTTCACCCGTCAACGCGACAATTCGCATGCGCAGCGGCTCGCCGGCGCGAGCAGCGGACAGCGTCAACGTTGTTCCCTGCCCGCCGCGAATCTCGCCATTCTCCAGTGTGATCGCCAATGCGTAGCCAGGTGCGCCGTCGAGGCGCGACCGGAACCACTGAAGGGTGTTGGTCGCAACCGATGGGGTGGCCTTGACGTCCGGCGGATAAGTGCGTTCGATCTGATAGTCGCGCAACACGCGGATGCTGCTGAGCACGGCGTCGTGCACGACCAGCGGCGCATCCACTGAAGCTTCCGCGACGATGCCGTGCAACGTTCGCCCCTTTGCATCGGGGCGGCTGACGCTGTTGACCTCACCGAGCGTCCACTGCACGGGACTCTGCGCGGTCTCGAACCAGACGCCCACGCCGCTATTGCCGGCGGGAAACGCAACCAGCAAGCGCGGCTGCGTGCCCGAGCTCAGCAGCAGGTGGGCCGCGACCGGCCCCTGCTGATAGAACGCGTTGAGAACCCGGCCTTCGGCGATGCGGAACTGCAGCGGAGCTTGCGGCTCCGCTGCATTCACCGCGCCGGCGATGAGGAATAGGACGAGTGCCCTGAACACCCTCACGACTACCAGCGGTACTTGGCCTGGAAGTTGATCTCGCTGCCCTCGAGCGGGCGGGCCAGGATGACGCCGCCGGTGCCGGCCGCCGTGCCGAAGATGCGCGAGTTGGCTTCCGTGAGGCCGAGCTCGTCCGTCACGTTGGTACC